>OMIN01000146.1 GCA_900299145.1 Betaproteobacteria bacterium
AATCCAGGTGCTTTGCATGGGTTTACGTACTGGATTCCGGCCTTCGCCGGAATGACGTGAGCAGGATGTTGACGATTTCTGCTACTGCATCAATGGGCTGTTTATAATAAGTATTTGTTTTTAAAGGAAAACAATGTCTCAATCTAGCGCCGCCGCCAAACACGCCCCCGCCGTCAGGCAGAAAAAGCAGATGCGCGTCGACATCCTGCGCGAACGCCTGCCGCGTATTCCGCCGGGAAAACTCAACGCTGCACAGAAAAAAGTCGCAGCTGAAATATCCGCCGGCCCGCGAAAAGATGTGCGCGGCCCGTTCGTGCCAATGATGCGCAGCCCAGGTTTAACCGGCCCAACGCAGGCGCTGGGCGCTTACATCCGTTGGGGCGTCAAGCTACCGCTTCACCTTGCGGAAATGGCCGGCCTGATGGCCGCGCGTGATTGGTCGTGTCAGTTCGAATGGGCAGTGCACGTGCCGCACGCGATAAAAGGCGGCCTGCACCCGGACACCATTGACGCACTCGCCGAATGCCGCCGCCCGGAGAAAATGACAAAAGACGAAGCCATTGTTTACGATTTCGTCAATGAGTTGCTGAAGAACCGCGGCGTGTCTGACCCCACATACGCGCGCGCTGTCAAACACTTCGGCGAAGAAAGCGTCGTCGATCTTATCGGCGTCGTTGGCTACTACGCCATGATCGCCATGTTGATGAATGTCGCGCGCACTTCGCCGCCGAGTGGCATGCCTACGCTGCCGGCGCTGCCGTTGTATTCCAGGCCGGTGGCGAAGTAATTCAGGGCGCAATTTCATTGCGCCAAGAGGTTATTGCTTAAACACCGGCAGCGGCGCCACCACACCTTCCGGTAACTTCTGCTGCGCCACATTAAGCACCATCGCCAGCATGGTGTAGTAACCGGTGAGGCCAAGCAAATCCATCACGCCGCGTTCGCCATAACGGTCGAGGACGGCTTTGTAGGCGGCGTCGCTGACATTTTTGTTTTCGTGCAATTCCTTGCAGAACTGGTAAACGGCCGCTTCATCGTCCTTCATCGCGGTGGGGCGCTTGCCTTGCGCGAGGTCGGCAGCGACCGATGGGTCGAGCCCCGCCTTTAGCGCCAGCGGGTGATGCGCGATCCATTCGATCTGTGCGTTCCATTGACGCGCGGTGACGAGTATGGCGAATTCGTTCAAGCGCAGCGGTAGTGAACTCTGGTAGCGCAGATATTCGCCGAGCTTTTGCGTGCGGCTCATCAGTTCGGGGCTGCGCAGCAGCAAGGCGTTGGGGCCGTCGGGATTCAGGCGCCCGCGCGGGCCGCTGGCCAATTCGCGCGCGGCCTTGCGTTGTGCTTCGGTCATATCGGCTTCGGTGAGCGGTTTGAAGCGCGGCGATTGAGCGTGGGCAGGCAGCACAGTCAGCATGATAACGGTCAGCAGGCAGGCCTTCGTGGTTGCAATAAGATTCATGGTCGCTTTCCTAGAATGATTGGAAATCATGGTACATGGTGTGCCCTGATGGGCTGCCGGTCAACCACGCGACTGCCCTCGTTCATGATATGGATGAGCAGACTGCGGTGGTAGACGGCCTATTTGCGCACGCCCTAGAATACGTTTCCGATCCTGTCCACTGTCGAGAGAGCCTTCCATGCCCAAAACCACCGGAGCACGTTACTTTGCCGAAGTCATGAAGGGCTACGGCATCACGCACGCGTTTTTCGTGCCGACGATTTTGATGGAAGCGCTGGCCGAGATGGATGAACTCGGCATTCAGAAAATACTCACGCATGGCGAAAAAGCCGCGGCTTACATGGCGGACGGTTACGCACGCGCGGCGAACCGGCCGGCCTTGTGCATGGGGCAGCAGATTGGCGCCTCGAATCTGGCGGCGGGTTTGCGCGATGCGTATATGGCGGGCGCGCCGGTGATCGCTATTTCCGGCGGGCCGGGCACGCCCAGCCGTTACCGCTACGCCTATCAGGAGGTCGAGGATTTCGCACAGTTTGATTCCATGACCAAGCTCAGCCTGCAACTGGATGACGTATCGCGCCTGCCTGATCTGCTGCGGCAATTGTTTCGCGCCGCCACCACCGGTGCGCCGAAGCCGGTGCATCTGCGGCTGCGCGGCTCGCATGGGCAAAACGTCGAGTGCGAAGCGGATTTGCCCGCGCCGATTATCGAGAAAGAATACGCGACAGTGCCCGCATACCGGCCCGAGCCGGAAATTGAACTTGTGAAAGCCGCACTGGCGGTGCTGGGGAAAGCCCAACGGCCGATTATTGTCGCCGGCGGTGGTGTGACCGCATCGGGCGCGCAAGCCGAGCTGGTGGCGTTTGCCGAGAAGCTGCAAATCCCCGTGGCGACGTCGCTCAATGCCAAGGGCGCAATCCTCGATACGCATCCGCTGGCGGTGGGCGTGCCGGGCGTGTACTCACGCGAGTGCGCGAACCGCGCGATTTCCGAGGCTGATTTGGTGCTGTTCATCGGCAGCCACGCTGGCGCGCAAGTGACGGCCAACTGGAAAATTCCCGCACCGGGCGTGACGGTGATACAAGTCGACATCGACGCACAGGAGCTGGGGCGCAATTATCCCAATGCGGCCTCGGTGCTGGGGGATGCGAAAGCCACGCTAAAGCACATGATTGCGCTTGCTGGGGCGCCTGCGGCCAACGCGCAAGCATGGGTGATGCGCGTGCAGCAAATTGTCGCCGACTGGCGTGCGAGCGTGGCTGCCAACTACAACTCGGATGCCACGCCGATACGCCCCGAACGTATCTGCAAGGAGATTACTGAAGCGTTGCCCGCCAACGGTGTGGTGGTATCCGATACTGGGCACTCGGGGATGTGGACCGGGCAGCTGATTGACATGCGCCACACGACGCAACGGTATATCCGCTGCGCGGGTTCGCTGGGCTGGGGCCTGCCCGGTGCGATGGGCGTGAAGTGCGCGCTGCCAGACCAGCCCGTGATCCTGTTCAGCGGCGATGGCGGGTTTTATTACCACATCGGTGAACTTGAAACCGCCGCGCGCCACGGTATCAATCTCGTGATGGTGGTCAATAACAACAGCTCGCTCAATCAGGAAATCCCTCTGGTGGGCAACGCCTATCGCGGCAAGCGCGGCGACAAATACAAGCCGGATGAAATGTGGCGTTTTTCCAAGACTGCGAATCTGGCGACCATTGCCAAGGCCATGGGCTGTGAGGCGTTCCGCGTGGAAACACCGGCGCAGTTGCGAGACTTGTTGCCCAAAGCGATGGCCATGAACAAGCCGGTGCTGCTGGATGTCATCAGCGACGATACTGCGCTGGCGCCGACGGCATGGACACCGGGAGGCAAAGGTGGGCATTGACCGGCTGCTGCGGCCGCAGTGGCTGCTGGTAGCCGTGGTGTTTGCGGGGGGCGCGGAGGCACAGGATTCTTCGATAGGCTCAGGGCAGGCTTTCCCCGCCAAATCCATCCGCATCATTGTCGGCCCCGGCCCCGATATCATCGCGCGCTTGTTTGGGCAAAAATTTGCCGAGACCTGGGGGCACCAGACCATCGTCGAGCAGCGGCCGGGCGGCGGCGGAACGATTGCACTGGAGTTCGTCGCCAAGTCGCCGCCCGACGGTTACACGCTGTTGTTGTCGAGCGCTGCCTACACCGTCAATGCCGTGATGCAGCCGGGGCCGTATGACCTGATTCGTGACTTTGCATCGATTGCGTTGTGCGCGACTTCGCCCTTCATCATGTCAGCGCATCCTTCCGTGCCGGCGAAATCGGTGAAGGAATTGATTTCACTTGCCAAAGCCCGGCCGGGGCAACTGGTCTACGCGTCATCGGGTAACGGCACGCCGCCGCATCTTGCCGGCGAAATGTTCAAGACCATGGCCAAAGTGGATATTCTCCATGTGCCCTACAAGTTCGCGGCGCCTGCGTTGATTGATGTGGTCAGCGGGCAAGTGCAGATCATGTGGCCCATCATGTCGATGTCGCTGCCGCAGTTGAGGGCGGGCAAACTGCGCGGCCTGGGTGTTACAACGCGCGAACGCACGCAACTAGCGCCAGATCTGCCGACGATTGCCGAATCGGGGTTGCCGGGCTATGAAATCATTGGCTGGAATGGTTTGATCGCGCCGGCGAAAACGCCGGTGGCGGTGGTGAACCGCGTCAATGCCGAAGTGAATCGCCATCTCAAGACCGCCGAAATTCAGCAGCGCTTGCGCCAGTCGGCGTACGACTCGGCAGGCGAAAAAAACTCCCCGGAGCAGTTCGCGGATTTCGTGCGGGCCGAGATCGCGAAGTTTGCGAAGCTGGTGAAAGATGCGGGGGCGAAGGTCGATTGATTTTTCAGATGCGTCGTTTTTGTCTTTGCCAGAATAAGGAAGCGGTATCAGGGTATTCGGTGAACTGAAATACATGCGGCGAACATGGATGGCGCGAACGCTTGAATACATCCATTTTGAAACCGGGAGATGTGGCCGATGTGTCTAACCGGTTCGGCCTGCTTGCCTGACGGGCAAGATCAGCGGTTGTAGTCGCTGCGGTTTTTGCCCTGGCTGTAATCAACGCGGTAGCTGAAGGGTCAAAACGGATCGAAGTTGATGCCATGCCGCTTTAGCACGACGCGGATCAAGTCGATCCATTGCGGATCCGGCTCCCATATCGTGACGACATTTTTCCATGCCTCATCCGGGGCGATACCATCATGCACTACGCGATGGAGGAAGGTAAAGGCAGACGCGCGTTTATTGACTTGGCAATGCACCAGAACACGCCGTGACCCCGTCTGACGGAGAATGGTGCTGAACAGATCAAAGTCTTGCAGCGATGGCGCTCTGAAATCCACCGGAACGTTGACGTAGCTGATGCCCTGCTTTGCGATGAGCGAGCCTTCGTCGGCAATGGCGCCGGCCGATGCGGGCGTCGCCAGATTGATAACGAGCGCGTAGCCGTTGGCTTTCAGCTCGACCAACTGAGCCCGTGTCGGTTGCGCTGATGTATGTATGCGATCCGTAACGATGAGGAAATTCGCCGGCATGCCCACGTTCGCGGCGCTCCCGCCCTTCGGGGATTCAGCGGCATGGGCATATGAGCCCGACAGGATACAGGCGCACAGAGTGCAGAGGGTATAGAGGGTTCCGGGGCTGCCTTTCATGGGACACTTTCCGGGGCTGTTACACCGGCTTGCGAAACAGCACAATCCGGTTCGAGTTGGTGCCCTTGCTGTTGTTCGACACGCCCCAGATGTTCGCGGTTTTGGTGAATTTCTGCGCGTTGATCGCCACCGCCATACAGGCGAAGCCTGCCGAGATGCCTATGGGAGCGACAACTTCGTCGAGTTTGATTTTACCGCCGCGCACTTCGCCGACTTCAAACGCGACCCAGCCGTTGGGCACGGTCACGCGATACAGCTCGCGGAAGACGTCGAGCATCGCCGTGGACCAGTGCGACACGGTGCTGCACATGGTGATGCGTGCAGCGATTTCGGCGGCGTCGAGTTCGTTGAACCAGCAGCGCAGCCAGTTGTCGCGCGCGTATTGCACAACGTCCAGAAAAGGTGGCGAGGTTACGGTGAGTTTGACCGCCGCGGTAGGAATGCCCAGCGTGCTGGCGGCGCTGTCGTCCATGAATGTTGCGCTGTCGGCGGCGGCTTGCAGATTGGTTCGTTGCTGTGGGGTAAGCCGGCCCTGCAGTTGCATTGACTTGCGCAGAATCAGTTCGCGCACGTCTCTGTAGGCGGGCTTTTGTTTCAGTCGCTCATTGATTTTGATCTGGTTTTCCGGCGAGGCTGCCTGATTTGGCGGCAGTGTGTAGACGGAGAAAAACCCCGGTGAATGGCCAGTCAACCGGTTGGTGGCGACCATGCGTATCCAGCGGTCGGTGGCGTCCTCCGTGTAATCGTCGCGCCGCAGCGTGAGGTAACGGCGTAGCGCCAGCAGCTCACGTTCGGTGTCTCGGTGGTAAAACATCGACAGATCGATGTCACGGTGCTGCTTCACCTTGAAGCGTAAGGTATTGAGCCGCGTTTCGATTTGCAAAATCGACGGCAACTCCAGCCGCGGCTGAGTGAGGATCGCCGACAGCGGATTCACATCGTTGGCGATGACGCAGCGCCCGTGCAGCGCGGCTTCGACGGCGGTGGTGCCGCGACCGCTGAACGGGTCGTAAACCATATCGCCCGGTTCGGTGAGCCGCTCAATGAAGTACGCGGGCAACTGAGGCTTGTAACAGGCGCGGTAGGAAATTTCGTGAATGCTGCTCGCCTGCCGCTGCAGCGCCGTCCACAGTTCGCCCTGATAGACGGGAATGTCCTGTGTGGTGACTTCCCGCGCGCGCGCGCGACGCGATGGGATGGATGTGCCTGCGACCCGCAGACTGCCGGTGGCCTGTGCCGATTCGAAGCCGAGCATCGCGTACCTCCCCGTACCGAAGTTCGGAGGATGGTACGCCGCCGCACCAAAAAGTACAAGTACCTCATAGACTTAGGCGGTACAGCTAAAGTCCGGTACTAGGTGCTGTGCAAATGTACAACATTGGCTGCCTACGCCCGTGCCTTCACGTCTTCCAGCACCATATCGGCGCCTTTTTCCGCGATCATGATGGTCGCCGCGTTGGTGTTGCCGGAAACCAGCGAGGGCATCACGGACGCGTCGATTACGCGCAGGCCCGCGAAGCCACGCACGCGTAAACGCTCGTCGACGACGGCGGTGCTGTCCCGCCCCATGCGGCAGGTGCTGACGGGGTGATATACCGTGGAGCCGCGACGGCGCGCGTAATCCAGCAACTCGTCATCGCTGTTGCACGCCGGGCCGGGCTCGAACTCTTCCGCGATATGATGCTGGATGGCGGGCGCTTGCAGAATGCGCCGCACGGCGCGCAGGCCATGCAGCATGGTGTCGCAGTCTTTTTCTGAGGCGAGATAGTTCGGATTGATCGCGGGAGCTTCGCGAGGATCGGCTGACTTGATGCGAACAAAGCCTTTGCTCTCCGGGCGCAGTAGACAGCACACGGCGGTGACGCCGGAGAACGGGTGCAACGTTTCGCCGATGTTCTGCACCGAATACAGCCCGAGCGAAGCCTGAATATCTGGCGTGGCAGCGGTGGGGTGCGCGCGCAAAAAACAGCCCGCCGAAATTGCCGGGATGGCAAAGTAACCACGGCGGCCAAACGCGTATCGAAAGGCTGCGGCTGCGCCGCGATGCCATTGGCGCACGGCATCGTTCAGCGACAGCGGCTCCTTCGCGCGCAGGATGATGCGGGTGAAGTAGTGATCGGAAAGTTCGGCACCGACGCTCGGCAGGTCGGCGATAACGGGGACGCCATGCCCACGCAACAACTCAGCCGGCCCCAGGCCGGAAAGTTGCAGCAACTGCGGCGAGTTGAAAGCACCGGCTGCGACAATGACTTCAGCGTTTGCCTGTGCGGTGTATTTCACGCCCCGGGCTTCGTACTCGACTCCGGTCGCACGCTTCCCGTCAAACACAATGCGCGTCGTGAGCGCGTCCGTAATAACCTGCAAGTTGGCGCGATTGCGTACCGGCGCGAGATAGGCTGCGGCGGTGGAACTGCGAACGCCGTGCCGCATGGTTGTTTGGTAAAGCCCCGCGCCTTCCTGTTCTGCGCCGTTGAAATCCGCGTTGCGTGGATAGCCGGATTCCACGGCGGCATCGACCCATGCCTGCGCCAGCGGGTGGCGGTCGCGCAGATCAGACACGCCAAGTGGCCCGCCCGCCCCGTGCCATTCGTTAGCACCACGCTCGTTATCTTCAGCCTTGCGAAAGTAAGGCAGTACGTCATCAAAGCCCCAGCCCGTATTGCCCAACTGCCGCCAGTGATCGAAATCCTGCTTCTGACCGCGGATATAAATGAGGCCGTTGATGGAACTCGAACCGCCCAGCACGCGCCCGCGCGGCGCGACAATATTGCGGCCTGCGCAATGCGCCTGCGGTTCGGTCTGGTAGCACCAGTTAAAACGCCGGTCGCGGAAAAGCCGCGCGTAGCCCAGCGGAATGCGCAACCACGGATGCGCGCTGTCCGGCCCGGCTTCGAGCAACAGCACTTTGTGTTTACCATTTGCGGTGAGGCGGTTTGCCAGAACGCAGCCAGCGCTGCCGGCGCCGACAATGATGAAGTCAGGCTTGTTTTTGCTTGGCTGCACGGTACACCTGTGGATATTGTGGTGTCTCGAAGAAACTTTGGGCTAGGGTATCAGCCGTTGCCGTCCCTATCAAACAGTGCAGCAGAAACTATCGCAAACCTGCCGCAAGGTTGGGTGGCTTATGGTGAGCCTGTGCATCAATGCACGCTTGCATCACGTCTCCAGCCGCACGTCCAGCAGGTCCTGTAACTTGCGCCGCCCATAGGCAGTGATGAGAACCGCGCGAGTGTCTTTGCGGCGGCGTACCCAGTCCTGTTCAAAGCTCAGCGTGCACAGGGCTGTACCCAACACGCCGGCAAGATGGGGCCGGCGTTCGCTCCAATCAAGGCACGGCCTGCACAGCATGCGCGCCCGGCCGCCGCGATTGGCGGCCAGTGCCGGCAGGTCGATACCGATGCGTTGCAACAGCCGCTCGCCGCTGGCGGTGACCACGCCGCTGTCCGCTGTCAGTTCGATATGGCCATTTCTTGCGAACGCATCGGCGATGGCGACGCCGAGGCGCCCCGCGAGATGATCGTAGCAGGTGCGCGCGAGGCGCATTGCCATATCGCGTGGGCCAGTCACCGGCAGAGTGTTCGGTGTGGCGCCGCTAAAAGCCACCTGCATGATGCTTTCAATCATGAGCGCCACTGCAGCCGAGGCCAGCCGGTGATAGCGATGGCGGCCTTGCCGCGAGACGTTGATGAGATTCGCTTCCGCCATGCGCGCAAGATGTGCGCTGGCGGTTTGCGGCGTTACACGCGCCGCGCGCGCTAGTTCGGATGCTGTGAGCGCGCGCCCGTCCATCAGCGCGCGCAGCATGGCCGCGCGCGTGGTGTCGCCCAGCAGTGCGGCAACTTCGGTGAATAGTGCATCGTTGGGCATGCGCCGGTTTACGTCCAGGAAGGGTGAAAGTCCAAATCAAATCCTATCTCGATCCACGATTACCATAGTTCGGCCGCCGCCGAAGCATGGGCGCAGCTGCCGTGCGAACATCACAATTTTGGTGTTGAACCCAATGAAGCCTCTGCATTTTATCTATCTGCTGACAGTGTTGGGGCAGAGCGGTTTTCGCGGCTATCGTTTGCTGCTCGCGCTGTATGCATTGCATCTGGGGGCAAGCGCGTTCACCGTGGGATTGATTCTGGCGCTTTATTCGCTGATGCAGGCGGCCGCGGGCTGGTGGGTGGGGCTGTGGACCGACCGAGCCGGAAGCGTGCGCCCGATGCTTGCGGGGGCACTGCTGGGCGGGGTGGGGTTTGCCATCCCGTGTCTCTGGCATGAGGTTGCCGCGCTGTTCGTGGCCTCGGCGGTCGTGGGTGTGGCCTATTGCATGTATCACGTCGCACAGACGCACGCCGTGGGATTGTTGAGCACAAAGGATGATCGGGCAAAAAATCTGGCGGACCTGTCACTGATGTTTTCGGTGACGAATTTTGCCGGGCCGTTGCTCGCGGGATTCACGGTTGATCTTGCCGGCGATGCGTTGGCCGGGGTGTGGTTTGCGGCCGTGTCGCTGATCAGCGCGGCGGCGCTGTTGGCGGGCAAAGGGCTGTTGCCGGCGGCAAAAGCCGCTGATGGCAAAGAACGCCCGGGTCTGCGCGAACTGCTCAAGGACCGCGCAATGCTCAAGATTCTTCTGGTCGGGAGCCTGGTGTTTGCCGCCATTGATGTGTTTCAGTTCTACATGCCGGTCTACGCGAACGGTCTCGGCATTTCCGCCTCGGTGGTGGGCATCATCATGGCGTGTTTCCCGGCGGCGGCCTTTACGTCGCGCATCTGTCTGCGCTGGTTTCTGAAACGTTCCACGCCGGAGGCGATACTGAGCCGCTCGTTCCTGTTGGCGGCTGCAGCGTTTGTTGCGATACCGTTTTTCGACAGTGCTCTGCTGCTCGCGGTGCTGGCGTTTGTGTATGGTTTCGGTTTGTGCGTGGGCCAGCCGATTACCCTGATACTCGCTTACCAGAATAGCGCGGACGGCCATGCGGGTGCGGTCGTGGGTATACGAGAGGCCGTCAATCAGATCACCCGTGTGGCAGCACCGGTACTGTTTGGCGCAATTGGAACCACGGCAGGTCTATTCCCGGTGTTTTTCGTCGGCGGTGCGATATTGACGTGGGGCGCGCTGATGTTGCGAACGGGCAAGCTTGAGCGCGAGGGTTCGTAGAGCCCATTGATGATAATGTTCTGTCTCCGTCGAGCAGTGGTCCAGCAGCTCTATCCAGTGCCACTCCGGCAGCTTGGCAGCCGCTCGCAAAAGCGACTGACAGCCAATATTGGCGATGACGATTTCGTTTGGGTGGGTTCTGCGGCGAAGACATTTTAGATATCGCAGCCCATACCGATATACTTTCGGCTTGTCGGAATTCTCCGGGTCCTGCTGCCACGCATGGCTTTCGTGCTGTACCGTTGCGCCGCAGAGTGAAGCGGTGACAATTATTTTTTTGCGCGCCGGTTTAGCATGCGGCCGCTACGCCCCAAGGTTGCAAAGCATGAAATCGAGCGTTTTTCCCTGCGCGTTCAGGTTAATCGAAAGCGTGCCGCACCAACCGCCTCCGCGTGCATCCGTTGCGTGTAGCAGGGTGATCCCGAGACGATCGAGCGGGAACGAGTCGTCAGACGGTGTCGGACCGACCGCAAGGCGCCAAGTCCACGGGATGTGCGTGTCGTAAAGGCATAGCGCAAGAGTTCATCCGCTCAGCTATGGCAATGCGCTCCGCCAGCGATGAGAGTGGATTGGCTACAATCGTGGATGCGTGTAGGGATTATCGCGACAGCAACACAATAGGGCATAGAAAGCGTCTATTTGGGCACGATTTGCAAGAATTTTTTCAGTCCGCTAACATGTTTCTACCGAATTCACGGTAGGGAAGGGTGCATGGCGGGCTTAAGGGGGAGGCTTGGGGCGGCATCATCTGCCGCACCTATTGCTGCAAAGAAAATAAACACGCGGCCTACTCGCCAAGATCGTGCTGCGCCGGGAAAAAAGCGCTATAAGCCCCCTCCCTTCTTTGTTGCTGGTGTTGGAGCTTCCGCTGGAGGCCTCGAAGCCTTGACGTTGCTGTTGCGCGCGTTACAAGGTGAGGTTCCATTGGCGCTGGTCATTATCCAGCATATGTCGCATACGCAACCCAGTCTACTGGTGCAGTTGCTGGCGCGCGAGACTCCGCTACCGGTGCAGGAGGTCAAAGATGGGAGCATACCCAAGCCTGGAGTAATTTTTATTGCGCCGCCCAAGCGCAATATCGAAATCAACGAGGGCCGTTTTGTGCTGAGTGATCCGCATTCCGGTCGCGTGCCAACACCCTCCGTAGATCATTTCTTTAACGCGCTGGCTCGCGAGTTTGGCCATCAGGCTATTGGAATAGTGTTATCGGGTACCGGTCATGATGGCGCGGCCGGACTGGCGGCCATCAAACGTGCTGATGGCCGCGCCTATGTGCAGCAGCCGGATACCGCTCGCTACGATGGTATGCCCACGTCAGCGATCGCTCAGAGTGCCGTGGATGCTGTGCTACCGCCAGACGGCATTGCGCGGCTACTGCTTGAAGTTGCGCGCGGGCGTGCTGATACACGAATGACCGAGTTAGCTCGAGAGAGTCAAAATCCGCTCGACATGCTACTACTGAGATTGAAGTCCCGTACTGGCATGGATATTCGGGGTTATAAACAGACCACGATGCGCCGCCGCCTGGCACGTCGACTCAATGCCACCCGATGTGCCACGGTAGAACACTACATCGACCTCGTTACGCAGCAACCGGAAGAATTGGATTTGCTGTTGCAGGAAATGTTTATTTCGGTAACCGCATTTTTCCGCGATCGTGCTGCGTTCGATAGATTGGCGCTGGCCGTGCGTGCGCTGGTTAAAGAGGGTAAGTCAGCGGACGAATTACGCGTATGGGTAGTGGGCTGTGCGACTGGCGAGGAGGCGTATTCCATCACCATGGTGCTCTTGGAGGCATTGCGCGAGGAAGGTGCCGGCCGGCAAGTGCGCGTATTTGCAACGGACGTGAGTCAGGAAGCGCTGACGCATGCCCGCCGTGGACTCTACGCACAGTCCATTGGCGCCCATGTGCCCCCGGAGTTACTGGAGCGCTATTTTGACCGGGTGGATAACGGCTATCAGGTTAGAGGGACGCTGCGCACGTGCATATCCTTCTCGAGGCACGACGTTATTGGCGATCCCCCATTTATGCGTGCAGATATCGTCAGTTGCCGCAATTTGCTGATTTACTTTCAGCCGGAATTGCAGGCACGTGTCATTCCGCGCCTGCACTATGCGCTCAAGCAGAGCGGACTTTTGTTTGTGGGCAAGTCAGAGTCGGTCGCCCAGTTCGAAGGTTATTTTGAGCAGATTGGAAAGGGCGGCCATCTGTTCCACGCCCGCGGATTGCGGCAACTGCCACCCTTGACCTCTGCCATCACGCCGCGTGTTTCGCCGGGCCAGTTACAACTGACTGCTGTTGAACGCATGCACGCGGAACATACACGTCTGCTGATGGATGCCTATGTGCCGCCGAGTATGTTGGTCACACGCGACGGGGCGGTCGTGCATACGATCGGAGATGTATCGGCCTTTGTGATATTTCCCGCCGGGCGACCCACGTTAAACGTGGCGCATATCATGCGCGGTGAATATCGCGGTGAGGTTCAGATGCTGTTACCCCGTGCGAGCCGCGAAAATGCATTGGTCAGCGGGCGCAGTCATCTACAAGCCTCGGGCGCTGGGGTGGTATTGACGGTGCGGCCTGCTACAGCAGTACAGCCGAATACCTATTTGCTGGCTTTTGAGCGAGTCGAGGGAGAAGCCAAACCTTCCACTGGGCTTGATGCTTCGGCGGGTGAGGTGGTGTTGCGCAGTGAATTGATCGCGACCCAGGAAAACCTGCAAACGGTGGTAGAGGAGCTGGAGACCCAAAACGAGGAAATGCAGGCGCTCAACGAAGAATTGCAATCCACCAACGAGGAAATGCAAAGCGCCAACGAGGAACTGGAAACCGCGAATGAAGAGCTCCAGTCCTCGAATGAGGAACTCACCACGGTCAATGACGAGCTGAGCCGAAAATCGCGTGATTTGGAGGATGCCAACGCAGATATGGTTGCGTTGCTGGAGGGCCTGCCGTACCCGGTATTGCATCTGGACGATCTGCTCTCAATTACGAGAACCAACTCCGCTGCACGGCGGTTGTTTGGCTTGCCATCCGCCCATCCAGTGCCTTTGGACCACATCGCTCTACCCGGAAAACTCGGCCAGCTACGCGAAGAACTTGGAAGAGTCCGTGCTTCCGGGGAGCCCTATGAATCGCAGCTTCAGTTGGGAGACCGCAATTTTCACTTGGTTGTGACTCAGTCGCGGCTTCCTTCCCGTCAAACGTTCGGAGTGCTGGTACAACTCGTGGACGTCACGAGTCTTGCAGTCGCGAATCGCGAGTTGCTGAATAGCCAGAAGCGGGTCGTCGACATTTTGAAATCATCCTCGTTGCTGGTAGTGATTTGCGATCCCAGAGGGCAAGTCGAGTTCATCAACCCGCAATGCGCACAGACGCTGGCCGTGGATGCACAAGACGGCACGGGCCATGAGTTTTGGAAATTGTTTGAGGCCTCCCACACTGCGGACATGCGCAAACAGTTTCTAGCTGCGCTGTCGGCTGATTCTGTTACTGAGCTGGCGCTGTCTGTTCAAGTGGGGCCGCACGACAAGCGGCTGCACACGGTCTGGATTCCGCTTGCCGGCACCGATGGTGTGCGCACGGGGTTGTGCTGGAAGGCGCTGGACATCACCGAGCTGGAGCAGTCCCGCCAGAAGACCTTGCAGAGCGATGCCATGAACCGCGCGGTATTGAATGCCATCCCAGCCGTGGTTTCTGTGCTCGACGCGACAGGAAAGATAGTTGCGGTGAACGAAGGCTGGCGCGACTTTGCCTGAAACAATGGAGCTCCTGGAAAGGACTGGATTGGAGAGAACTATCTGGATTGTTTGGGGAAAACGGTTCACTTGGAGCCGGGCATTCGAGAACTGCGCGATGGCATTCTGGACGTGCTGGCGGGTCGCAGACAGTCTTATACTGCGGATTACCCTTGTCACGGACCCGATACGCAGCGGTGGTTCCAGATGCACGTCGTCCAGATGGGCGAGCAGGTGGGTGGTGTGGCAATCATGCATTTTGACATTACCCGTATCCGCCTTGCGCATGATCACTTGGCGGAACTTAAAGAGGTGTTGGAGGCTACGGTTACCACACGGACTCGGGACTTGCAGCAGGCAGTGGACGAACTGGAGATGTTTTCCTTTACGGTTTCTCATGATCTGCGCACGCCGCTTCGCGGCATGATCGGTTTCGGAGAAGTCTTGCAGACGGAGCACTGGGCTTCGCTGAATGCGGACGCACGGGGGTGCGTGGAACGCATAGTGGCCGGTGCGCATCGCATGAGCCGGTATTTGGAGGAATTGCTCAAGCTCTCACATTTGAGTCGAGGTGAGTTGCTCTCAGAAAGCATTGATGTCACCAAGCTGGTTCACGAGATCGCAGAAGAGTGCATAAAGCGCGAACCTGCACGGCGTGTGGAGTTTACCGCCACCAGCCAATTGAGGCTCAAAGGCGATCCGTCCCTGATGCGTGCCGTGTTTGAAAATCTCATCGGCAATGCATGGAAATTCACCCGTCCACGTGATCCCGCCCGTATCGCGATTGGCACGACCATGCATCTTGGCAAGCCCACGGTGTTCGTTAGAGACAATGGAGTGGGATTTGACATGAGCTACAAGAACCAGCTGTTCATGCCTTTCCAGCGGCTGCACCCGGCCGGAACGTATGAAGGTTCTGGTCTCGGGCTTGCCGCAGCGCGCCGGATCGTAATGCGGCACGGTGGAACGTTGGATGCGGAAGCGCGGCTTGATCTTGGCGCGACATTCTACGTTTGGCTGCCGGAAGAGCAATGACAACCCGAGCGCGCGTAATCCTTATTGAGGACAATGACGACGATCGGGAACTAACGCGCCGTGTCATTATCCGTCATGGCTGGCATATCGATCTGGAAATAGCGATTAATGGCATGGAGGGGATATCGTACCTTGTAGATCACCCGAATACCGATATGGCGCTGATCGACGTTAATTTGCCGCTCGTCAACGGTTTTGACGTCGTTGCTCGGGTTCGGCAAGTGCTGTCAGTCAAAGCGCCAGCTATGATCCTTATGACGACATCTACAAATCCTTCTTATATTCAGGAGGCACAGAAGGCTGGGGCGACAGAGTTTCACGTCAAACCCATGGCGCTACAGGATTATGCGACGCTGCTGGAAGGGTTGTTTGAGCGGCACTTGATTGCGTCCAGCTGGAGATAGCGGCGATATTGGGCTAAAGCGGTTGGCTGAAGAGTCGAGTTCAGTACCTTGCTGGTGGTCTATGGTCATTAGGGATGAGGGGTACACTCCGGCTCGTCCAGCAGCTCAATCCAGTGCCGCACGGGCAATGTTGTAGACGCCTGCAAATGCGACTGACAGCCGATATTGGCGGTGACAATTTCGGTAGGCGCGCCGTGTTCCAATGCGGCGATCTTGTTAGTACGCAGTTGCATTGCAAGCTCCGGCTGCAAAATCGAATACGTGCCAGCCGAGCCGCAGCACAAATGCGCGTCGGCTACAGGGGTGAGTTCAAAGCCCAGCTCGATGAGCAGCGCCTCCACAACACCCTTTTTCTTCAGGCCGTGCTGCAGGGTGCAGGGCGGGTGGAAAGCGATTCTTTTGTTCGTGAGGCGTGAGGCTGGAGGCGTGAGGAGCGCTTTCAGTTTGGGTAGTTCAGCGGCGATTACGTCACTGATGTCGCACGCCAATGCTGAGACGTGCTTGGCCTTTCCGGCATAAGCCGCGTCGTGCTGCAACGCATGGCCATAGTCCTGCACCATTACGCCGCAGCCGCTGGCGGTGATAATTATTCTTTCCGCGCCGGCTTCAAGGTGCGGCCACCATGCGTCAATATTCCGGCGCATGAAATCGAGTGCTTCACCCTGTGCATTCAGGTGAAACGACAGCGCGCCACAGCAACCGGCACCGCGCACATCCGGCGCACGCAGCAGGGTGATGCCGAGACGGTCGAGCACGCGCGCGGCGGCCGCGTTGGTGGCAGGTGAGAGACTGGGCTGCGCGCAGCCTTCGAGCACCAGCATTTTGCGAGGGTGATTATGCTGCGGCCAGGGCTTTGCATTGGCTGCATGCGGTTGCACTTTTTGCTTGAGAACGGCGGGCAGCAAGGGCCGCACGAGTTGCCCGAGCTTGAGTAACGATCCGAATACGTCCTTAAACGGTACTACCGAGCGCAATGCCACGCGCGTGATGGCATCCGCTGGTGCGCGGCTGACCTGCTTTTCCACTTCCGCGCGGCCGATGTCAAGCAGGCGGCTGTAATGCACGCCCGACGGACACGTGGTTTCGCACGAGCGGCAGGTGAGGCAACGGTCCAGATGCAACTGTGTTTTGGCGGTGGCGGGCGCGCCTTCCAGTACCTGCTTGATGAGATAAATGCGTCCGCGCGGGCCGTCGAGTTCGTCGCCGAGCAGTTGATACGTCGGGCACGTGGCCGTGCAAAAGCCGCAGTGCACGCACTTGCGCAGGATGCCTTCTGCTTCCGCGCCCTCGGGCGAGTCTTTGATGAATGCGGCGAGTCGGGTTTCCACGGTTTAAAAGTGTATCTGTACCTATTTGTTTTTATTTAGTTTTTTACATGCCGGGATAGATCCGGCCCGGATTCAGGATACCCGCCGGATCGAAGGTGCGTTTCAGTTTGCGGTGAATCACCGCGAGTGCGGGTGACAGCGGATGAAACACGCCACCGTTGTTGATCACCGGGTTTGTATTAGCATCAGCGCGAAACAGTGTTGCGTGCCCGCCCGCCCTATGCGCCGCTTCGCGTATGGTTGCAACGCTGGCATCGGTTTGCAGCCAGCGCAGCGCGCCGCTCCACTCGATACGCTGCACGCCAGGCAGCACGATCACCGGCGCCGTAGACTTCACCGCAAGCCGCCATAGCGCGCCGCCGCGCGTGAAATAGGCATCGGTGTGATCGCGAACCCCGCGCCAGAATGCTCCGGCGAGCGGCGCGTCGACCACTGTGCCGCCGAGCTTTCGGCGCGCGGCTTCCACTGCGCTCGCCGCGCCCGACAGACGTATACGCAAGTCGCCGTGCGTCCAGCAGGTCGCGGAAATGGGCAGCGGCTGCCCAGCCCACTCGTTCATCAAGCGGATGGCGTCGGCTTCGTTACGTTGCTGATGCAGCGTGACTTCTGCTGGTGGCAGCGGCAGGGTTTTAAGCGACACTTCCAGAATCACGCCCAGCGTGCCCATCGCCCCGGCCATCAGACGCGACACGTCAAAACCGGCGACGTTCTTCATTACCTGACCGCCGAATTTGAGATCTTCGCCGGTGCCATCGAGCAGGCGCACGCCCAGAACCAGATCGCGTACCGCGCCCGCGTAAGGGCGGCGCGGGCCGGAAAGGCCGGCGGCTATGATCCCGCCCAATGTGGAACCCTCGCCGAAATGCGGTGGTTCGAACGCCAGCATCTGCCCCTTTTCGCGCAGGGCGGATTCAATTTCTGTCAAAGGGGTTCCAGCGCGAGCGGTAAGCACCAATTCGCTGGGTTCGTAATCGATGATGCCGCGGTACGCGCCCGTGGACAGTGTTTCGCCCGCCGTCGGGTTGCCGTAGAAATCCTTGGTGCCACCACCCACGATACGCAGCGGTGTTTTATTTGCGTTGGCCTGGCGGAGGGTTTCCGTGAGTTGCTGGACAATGGGCTCCATCAGCAAGAATCCCGCTGTAAGCAAGTTCTGTCATTCGCGCCAAGGCGGGACTCTATCCGTGGTCTCAGGTGATGCTGTGTTATGGGTTCCCGCCTGCGCGGGAACGACAGTGTTTGGTGATGGCTTGTTGCGGGCATGGTAGGCACTGGGTGGGAGACAGGCGGTCGCTAAAACCGCGGCAAATCCGGAAACTTCTCCTGCCCGCCATGCACATGCATACGCCCCATCTCTGCACAGCGGTGCAGCGTAGGCACAGCCTTGCCGGGATTCAGCCGCCCGCCCGCGTCAAACGCCTGCTTCACCGCATGAAACATCGCCAGTTCAGGCGCGCGAAACTGATCGCACATGGAATCGATTTTTTCCACGCCCACGCCATGTTCGCCGGTGATGGTGCCGCCGACATCTATCGACAGTTTCAAAATTTTTGCGCCAAATTCTTCCGTGCGTGCAAGTTCACCCGGCTGATTGGCGTCGTACAAAATTAATGGGTGCAGATTGCCGTCGCCTGCGTGAAATACATTCATGCAGCGCAGGCCGTACTGTTTTGACAGTTCGGCTATGGCCGTGAGTACCTGCGGCAGCGCGCGCTTGGGAATGGTGCCGTCCATGCAGTAATAATCCGGCGATACCCGGCCTGCCGCCGGGAACGCATTTTTGCGGCCAGCCCAAAATCGGACTCGTTCAGTTTCGCTCTGCGAGACGCGAACTTCCGTCGCGCCGCTCGCCAACATGACGGCTTTCATGCGCTCGATTTCATCGGCAACTTCCTCGGGCGTGCCGTCGGATTCGCACAGCAAAATGGCTTCCGCATCCAGCGGATAACCCGCGTTGACAAAGGGTTCCACCGCGCCGGTGGTGATCTTGTCCATCATCTCCAGCCCCGCCGGGATGATGCCGGCGGCGATGATGTTGGCCACGGCTTGTCCCGCCTTCACCACATCGTCAAATGCCGCCAGCACGCATTGCGCGCGCTGCGGTTTGGGCAACAGCTTTACGGTGATTTCGGTGATCACTGCCAGCAGTCCCTCGGAGCCGGTGAGCAGTGCCAGCAAATCGTAGCCGGCGGCATCGAGGCTGTTGCCGCCGATTTCGAGCAATTCACCTTCGACAGTAAACGCGCGCAACTTGAGAATGTTGTGCACCGTTAGACCGTATTTCAGGCAATGCATGCCACCGGAGTTTTCCGCCACATTGCCGCCGATGGAACAGGCGATCTGGCTCGACGGATCGGGCGCGTAATAGAGGTTATGTGCGGCGGCGGCTTCGGAAATGGCCAGATTGCGCACGCCCGGTTGCACGCGCGCGGTGCGCGAAAGCGGATCGATTTCGAGTATGCGCATCAGCTTCGCCAGTGACAGCAGCACGCCGTTGCCCAGCGGCAGCGCACCACCCGACAGCCCCGTGCCCGCACCGCGCGGCACCACCGGCACTTGCAGCCGGTGGCAGGTTTGCAGCACGCGCTGCACCTCGGCTTCGTTCGCGGGCAAAGCCACCACCATGGGCATCTGGCGGAAGGCGGACAGGCCGTCGCATTCGTACGGCTTCACGTCCTCGGTGTTGAACAGCACGGCGGATGCGGGCAGAAATGCGCGTAGCGCCGCCGCGACTTCGCGTTGACGGGCAGCGTCTATGGCCGCGATTTTCTCTAACGCACTCATGATTCCATTCTAGCGTATTGACTCCATGCGGTGCGCACGTTACGTTGCGGATGTTAAAAGGGTGGATAAAAAATGCGCCATAAAACGATTCGAACGACCCGAATGACCCGAGCTTCTCGAATGATTCGCGTTGTAGCGGGTGCCACGGTTTGCTTCAACTTTGTTTTGCCCGTAGCTGCACAGCAAAACTATCCCACGCGCGTGGTGCGCCTGATCGTGCCGTTCCCCGCCGGCGGTGTGGCGGATGTGCTGGGGCGCATGACGGCGCAGCGGCTGACCACGCAATATGGCCAGCAGATGGTGGTGGAAAATCGCGGCGGTTCCGGCGGTCATGTCGGGGCGGAATTTGCCGCACGCGCAACGCCTGACGGTTACACCCTGATGTTCGGCACCATTGGCATCCATGCAGCGTTCGGCATTTACAGCAAACTCTCGTACGATCCGGCGAAGGATTTGCAGCCGGTGATCCTGTTGGCGGAAATGCCCAATATTCTGGTGGTGCATCCTTCCGTGCCCGTGCGCAATACCAGGGAATTCATTGCGCTCGCCAAGGCGCGGCCCGGCGAATTGAATTTCGGCACGGCGGGTGCGGGCTCGTCCACGCACATGATCGCGGAATTGTTCAACGTGGTAGCCGGCACGAAACTGCAACATGTGCCGTACAAAGGCAGCGCGCCCGCCATGGCCGATCTGCTCGGCGGGCAAATTCATTTGATGTTTGAGAATTTGCCGGTGGCAATCCAGCACGTGCGCAGCGGACGCATCCGCGCAGTTGGCATGACCAGCCGCGCGCGGTCGGCGAGTATGCCGGAGGTGCCGACGATTGCGGAAACCGGCTTGCCCGCATACGAGGCCACGGCCTGGTTCACCATCGGCGCGGCGGCGAAAGTGCCCGCTGATATCGTGCGCAAACTCAACGGCGATATCGATGCGTGGTTGAAATCCGCCGACATGCAGGGCAAGTGGCGTGAAATGGGCGTGACGCCGCTGGGCGGCACGCCTGACGTGGCGTCAAAGTTTTTTGCCAGTGAAATTGTGAAGTGGAATGGTGTGATTAAGGCGGCGAATATTCGCGCCGATTAAAAAGTCAATTAAAACAAATACTTATATGAAATTTAACGCCGTAACTTTGGAGATGCTATGGACGCGCCTCATCTCCATTGTCGATGAAGCCGCTGCTGCACTCGTGCGCACGTCGTTCTCCACCATCGTGCGCGAGTCGAATGACTTTGCGTGCGTGCTGACGGACGCGCGCGGCCGTTCGCTGGCGCAGGCCACCGACAGCATCCCGTCGTTCATCGGCACCGTGCCGCGCACCATCCGCCATTTTTTGAACGAGTTTCCGGCGGACACCCTGGAGCCGGGCGACGTGCTCATCACCAACGACATCTGGCTCGGTACTGGCCACTTGCCGGATATCACCTGCGCCAAGCCTATTTTCCTCGGCAAAAAGCTGGTCGGCTTTGCGGGCTCGGTGGCGCACTCACCAGATATTGGCGGCAAAATGCGCTCGGCTGACGCGCGCGAAGTGTTCGAGGAGGGTTTGCAGATTCCAGTAATGAAGGTGATTCGTCGAGGCAAGATCGACGATACTTTCGAGCGCTTCGTGCGCAAAAATGTGCGCGTGCCCGATCAGGTGATGGGCGATCTGTGGGCGCAATTTACGGCACTGCATCTTATTGAAAGCCGCGTGCTCACCGTGCTGGTGGAACACAAACTGAATTCGCTTGCCGATCTGGCGGACGAAATCCATCGCCGTTCGGAAGCCGCCATGCGCGCGGCGATCCGTGAAGTGCCCAACGGCGTCTATCGTCACAGCGCGGTGTGTGACGGTTTTGAAAAGCCCATTGAACTCAAAATGGCAATGGCAGTGAACGATGACTCTATTGCCATAGATTTCGCCGGCTCGGCGGCGCAGGGGCCGCGTTCGATCAATGTGTGTCTGGCTTACACCAACGCCTATACCTCGTATGGCGTGAAAGCGGTGCTGTCACCGAACATTCCCAATAACGAAGGCGTGCTGCGGCCCATCACCATTACCGCCCCGGAAGGCTCCATCGTCAACTCCACGCCGCCAGCGGCGGGTGGTGCGCGGGCCTTAATGGGGCACTTTTTGCCGATGATGGTGATCACCGCGCTGGCGCAGGCGATGCCTAAAAAAGTGATCGCCACGGTGGGGTCGCCGCTGTGGTGCATCAACCTGTCGGGTGTGAAACGTGATGGGAAGAGCTTCACGAATCTCTTTTTCATGAACGGCGGTTTCGGTGCAGCACACGATCGCGACGGCGCCAACGTGCTGAGTTGGCCCAGCAATATCTCCTCCACCCCGGTGGAAATGATCGAGCAGTTGTCGCCGCTGCGCGTTAAGCACCGGCGGCTGCGGACGGGCACTGGGGGGCGCGGCCAATATCGCGGCGGCACCGGACAGGAGATCGCCTTCGAGAATCGGGGTGAAACGCCGATCACCGTGGCGTTTTTGGCCGAGCGCACACGGGCTGAAACCGCAGCCGCCGGCATCGCGGGCGGCGAGCCAGGCACACCGGGTGAAGTGTTGATTAATGGCGCGCGGGTCGACCCGAAGGTGCAGCATGTGGTGGCTGCGGGTGGAACCATGGAGCTCAAAACGCCGGGGGGTGGTGGATATGGCATGCCGGCATCACGTGATACGGCATTGATCGACGCTGATCGTCTGGATGGCTACGTAAGCTACGGAAGCGAGACAGGCCATGGCTAACTTCGCCCTCGGCATCGACATCGGCGGCACCTTTACCGACATCGTGGTCTACGACGCCGTGCGCGGAACATCGGCCGCGCACAAGGAACTCACCACGCCGGAAGCGCCCCATCGTGGCGTGATCAGCGGCATACAAAAGCTCTTCGGCGCGGAAAGCATTGCGTGCAAGGATGTATCGCGCGTGGTGCATGCGACCACGCTGTTCACCAACGCGCTGATCGAACGCAAGGGCGCGCCCACTGGTTTGATCACCACGGCGGGTTTCCGCGATACGCTGGAACTGCGCCGCGAGCACAAGTACGAGCTGTATAACCTCTTCATGGAGTTGCCGCGCCCGCTGGTGCGGCGCAGCCTGCGGCTGGAAGTACCGGAACGCATCGGGCCGGACGGCAAAGTCGAGTTACCGCTGGATGTGGATGCGTTGCTCGCGGCAGCGGCTAAATTAAAGGCTGAGGGCGTGACATCGCTGGCGGTCGCTTTCCTGCATGCCTATGCGAATGCCACGCACGAGGCGCAGGCGCGCGAGGTGATACAAGCACGCCATCCGGAATTGTTCGTGTCGCTGTCATCCGAAGTCGCGCCGCAAATCCGAGAATACGAGCGCACGTCCACCACGGTGGCCAATGCTTACATCAAGCCGCTCGCGGACAGCTATCTCGATTTGATGAGCCGTGAAATTGCCGGGCTGGGCATCAAGGCGCCGCTGTTCATGATGCTCTCGAATGGCGGCCTCACACACATTGATGAAGCCAAGCGCGTGCCGATCCAGTTGCTCGAATCGGGGCCTGCGGCGGGCGCGCTGGCGGGTTCCACGTTCGGATTGCGTTCAAAGGCGCGTGACGTGCTGGCCTTTGACATGGGCGGCACCACGGCCAAGCTGGCGATGGTTGAAGGCGGTGCGCCGTTGATCGCGTATCAGTTCGAGGCGGGCCGCCAGCAGCGCTTCATGGAAGGCAGTGGCCTGCCAATCAATATTTCGACCATCGAGTTGATCGAAATAGGCGCGGGCGGCGGCAGCATCGCCACCATCGACGCGCTGGGCCTGCTCAAGGTGGGCCCCGAAAGTGCGGGTGCTGCGCCCGGCCCCGCGTGTTACCAGCGCGGCGGCACGGCGCCGACGGTGACCGACGCCAATCTGGTGCTGGGCTATCTGGATGCCGCCACCTTTGCCGGCGGAACCGTGCCGATCGACGCGGCATTGGCGTGCGCGGCGATTGAGCCGCTGGCAAAGCAATCCAAACTCAGCATCGAAGAAACCGCGTGGGGTATCCACTCTGTCGTCAATGAAAACATGGCCGCCGCTGCGCGCGTGCACGTGGCCGAGCGCGGCCACCACGCGGGTGATTTCGCGTTACTCGCCACCGGCGGCGGCGGGCCGCTGCACGGCTGTGAAGTGGCCCGCCGGCTCGGCATCCAGCGCGTGATCTGCCCGCCCAGCGCGGGGGTTGCGTCGGCGCTCGGCCTGCTGATGGCCCCCGCGCGCATCGACCGCGTGGCGACGGTGGCATGCCGTCTTGGAGACATGAACTGGCGCGCCTTTGAAAATGCCTATGTGAAACTCGAACGCGAGGCGGGTGCGGTGATCACCAAAACCGTGGCCAAGCGTGCGAAGGTGACGGTGGTTCGCTCCGCCGACATGCGCTTTGTGGGACAGGGCTTTGAACTGGTGGTGGCATTGCCGGCGGGGCCATATCACACCAACGCCAAACGTTCAGCAACGGCCTTGCGCGAGGCCTTCACGGCGGTCTACGGCAAAACCTTTGGCCACGTGCCACCGGTGGGTGAAATCGAAATTATCAACATCCGCGTGGCGGTGTCGGCGCAGGTGGCGGCGGGCGAGCTGAAAGTCGCCAGTGGCAAACGTGGTGGAGTGAATGCCTTGAAGGGCAAGCGCAAGGCGTGGGTAGGCGCGCGAGGACGGTTTGAATTGCTGCCGGTATACGACCGCTACCGGCTTGCCATTGGCGCTGCGGTGCGAGGCCCGGCGATTGTCGAGGAGGATTCGACGACGTTGATTTTGCCGCCGGGGGCTGTGGCTAAGGTGGAGCGGTCGGGGAATATTGTGGTGTTGTTGTAGGCTGGCGGCGAGCGCGGCACATCCCAAAAGCGATACTGCCGCTGGCTATCGAATCCTCTCCATACCAGTAGTGCGGAACTGATTTTCCACTGACTGGCCGTTTACAAACTGCAAAAACTTTAGCGCTTCCCCCGTTTTCGAGCTCGTTGAGCCAATACCCGCAAAAAATTCAACGTAGCTTTGCACTTCCTTGGGAAGTGGTCCGGCGTAGTCGATGCTTTCTTTGAGATGAATAAACTCTGAAATGAAGCTCACTACCATATCTGCCTCGCCATTCACCAGCCACTTGGGAAATGTTCCTCGTGCAAAGACTTTGGTTTTTGGTTTCATTTCTTCAGTAAGCGACAGGTCTTTCTGCAACTTTTCGAGAAAGCCCAAAGCTACGGATCCTTCTGATCCACCGATGATTTTTGCACCACGGAGGGCATTTTTGAGTCCTTCGACGGTACTGATGTCTGGCTTGGGATAGCCTTTTCTTAGGCCTAAGCCGTAACCAATCTTGCCAATGCCAGTCGCACTGTCTTTCGATAACTGTCCTGATGCGCCCCATTCCTCGATATCGCCGCGTGTTGTAATCACAATATCGAATTTATCGCCTTTGCGAATGCGCTCCCGAATGATGGCCCCGGTATTTATTGTTAGCGTAACCTCAGCGCCGGACACCGCTTTGTACGCATTCACAATGCCTTGTCCTAGAGCCTGAAGCGGTAACGTACAGAGTATCGACAATCCTTCCGCGCACGCGTTATTGAACAGCAAACAAAATGCGAGAAAAGAAATTATCAATTTCTTCATTTTTGATTTCCCGAAATCCGTTGATTCGTGTTGGATGTGCGTAATGTACTTGCGTGTGGTGCTTTCATTACTCAAACCGCCCGCACCCGTGGCCGAAAGATAGCCGTATGCAACACCTCCGCCACGGTGTGTTGCCCACACCGCACCGCCACATACAGCCGCACAAACTCATGCCCCTTGTGGTTCCACTTTTCCTCGGGAATCGCGCGCACTTCGTAATCGGCACCCACGCGTGCCGCCTCAAAAAACGTGATGCGGCTGGCGGCGTGTATCCATGCCGGGAGCACGAAGCGTTTCCGTAGCACGAAATTCGCCTGACGCAGGATAAAGCCGGGATGCAGCGGCGGCGTGGGGCCTTCGCGATACAGAGCCAGTTCGTCGCGATTGTCACGGCACCACACGAGATTGTCCTCGCGCGTGGGTGACCACGCGAGTGCGGGGAAGGGGTTATTGACCTCCATCAAATCCCAGGTGACGGTGGGGCGCTCCGCTTGTGGCGGTGCGGGCGGAATGTTGCTGCGCGCATCGGGTTTGCCCGCTGTAGCCGGTAGCGTGGCGCTCATGCGCGCGAGTTCAACGCCCTGTTCGTTCAGACACGTGAGCGTGTGCGCGCCGTTCGCTTCATCAGCCGTGTGGATGGTGAGCAGCTCGCCTTCGTACGCGGGCTTGGCGAAGCTGACCTCGGCCGTGCCGCGCGCGAGCCACGCTTCGCCGTAACGCGCGACCAGAGGCTGCGTCATATGGCTGAACACGGTGACGCCAGGCACCAAGCCGCCCTTGAAACCAAATTGTCTGGCGACATCGTCGCTGTGCATGCGGTTTTCGGATTCGGTGGAAGCGTTGTGGGTGCGGACTTGGTAGGGAGTGGGCTGCATGATTGTTTCCATGGTAAGTATTTGTTTTTAAACAATAATTATATGAGTGCGTTTGCTGTGCCAAGCAAATCATAACCCCCGCGCGTCATTCCCGCGAAAGCGGGAATCCATAACACAGTGCCACTTGATACCGGCTTATGGGTTCCCGCCTGCGCGGGAACGACGAGGCGAGATTTTGATGCCTCGTTGTACCAGTGCGGTAGGACGCTCTAACTTTCATGGTTAGGCGCATCTAGCAAGTTGCCTCGGTCTCCTCGGGAAGAGGCTACTTCGCCATCCCCAAAGCCGCCAACCCCGCGCGCATTTCATCGTGCTGCTCGCTCAAGATCCTGCGGCTGGCTTCGGCGCCGGCGAAGTTCTCCGTCCACTGATTTTTTTCGAGATGCGCTTTCCACTCGGCGGTGGCTACCGTGCGCGCAAGCGCCGCTTCCCAATACGCAATCTGCGCCGCGCTCATCGCCTTGGGGCCGATCACGCCGCGTAAGTTGTCGACTTCGACGGCAAGACCCTGTTCACGCCAAGTGGGTACGGCCGCCAGCGCGCCTGCGTAACGGCGCGGCGCGGTGAGGCCAATGATGCGGATGCGCCCGGCGACATGATGCGGCGCAAGGTTGGAGGCGGCCGTGCTCACCACTTCCACATGGCCGCCCATCAGCGCGGTGACGCCTTGCGATACCGACTGAAACACCACCGCCTTGAGTTTCTTCGCATCGCCGCCGGCGGTTTGGGTAATAAGTGCCAGCGCGATGTGGCCGGAATTGCCGAGGCTGGTGCCGATGGCGGCGCTCACGCTGCCTGCGTCGGCTTTCAGGCGCGCGGCCAGTTCATGCCCGTTGCGGATGGGCGAATCGGCGCGAACGGCGATGCCCACGGCTTCGCTGAACAACTGCGCCACCGAAGTCACATCCGAGAAATGCAACGTGCTGCGCCCGGTGATGTGATTGGTGATGAGATTCGCCGTGCTGATCGCCAGATGGTGACCATCCATCGGGTTTTGATTGAGCCCCAGCCACGCCACCACGCCGCCGGACGCGGGCTTGTTAATTATGGTTAGCGGTGACTCGACGATTTTCTGCTCGTGCAGAATTTTTTGTACCAGCCGCGCGAGGTTGTCCGAGCCGCCGCCCGCCGCCGAACCGGCAACCAGTTCGACATTGCGCGTAGGCTTCCACGCGCCGGGCGTCTGTGCTGGCACCCGCGTGCTGAACATGGTGCACAAGCAAACGCAAAGGAACAGGCAAGCCGCACGCCAACTGTGCCAATTCCGGTGTGGCTGGCGAGTGGGTGTCGATAGTGGCGGTGGGGCAAGGCGGCATGCACACATGGGACGGGATTTTACTGTCGATTGCCGACGCGGCCATGGCCTGCTCGAAATCCGGGGCAATTGACCATGCCACTGTCGCCCGGCTACAGTGCGGGTGGGTCACAATCGTAACGGCACTTCAGAATGCTTATGAACCAGCCAGCGATGCAAGAAGCGGTAGTTCGAAGGACGGCGGGGGGCCGCCGGCCGCTCGCACGCGGTATTTCCAGTATTTGCGTCGCGAGCGCCAGTGTTTGTGCGGCTCAGGTGGCTGCGCAGGACAGAATGCCGGACAAAGTGCAGGGCTATCCACTGCGCCCGGTTCGCATCGTCGTCGGCACGACGCCGGGCGGCGCGCTGGATGCTCTTGCGCGTCTCATTGCGCAAAGATTCAATGCGCACTACGGCCAGAACGCCATTGTCGACAATCGTTCCGGTGCGGGCACGCAGTTGGGAATGGATGTGGTTGCCGCTGCGCAGCCTGACGGCCACACCCTGCTCTGCGCCTCTGAAACCGTGCTGCTGCTCGGCGCGCAGAAACGCACGCGTTACGATGTGTTGAAGACCTTCACGCCGGTATCGTGGCTCACCACCACCGCGTATGTGCTGATCGTGAACCCTGTCGTGCCTGCGGCCAATGTGAAGGAATTCATTGCGTATGCCAAGGCCAGGCCAGGCGAGGTGCGTTACGGCACGCCGGGCGTGGGCGCCACGCAACACTTGATCTGGGAGCGCTTCGGCGGGTTAACCGGTGTGCAGTTCGCGCACGTGCCGTACAAGGCTGGGGCGCTGGCGACACTTGATGTCGTCAGCGGCCAGATTCAGACGACGATGACCACGTTGGGCAATGCCATCGGGCCGATCAAGTCCAACCGCGTGCGCCCGCTGGCGGTTACGGGCTTGAAACGCCTGCAGGCCATGCCTGAACTGCCAACCATAGCCGAAAGCGCGTTACCCGGCTTCGAGGCGGTGAGCTATTACAGCCTCTACGCGCCCTCAGGTGTAGCACCGGCCATCGTGAACAGTCTTAACGCTGCGATGGCGCAGGCGATGCAGTCCGTTGACGCGCAGCGCGCAGTGTCCGCCGACGGCGCCGAGATCGCGACGGCGATGACACCAAAGGAGCTGCGCGCCAAATTCGAGCGTGACTTTTTGGAGATGGAGAAGGCGGTGCGGGGGGCGAAGATTGTCTTGTAGTAAAAGACAACGCTCAACAATTGTAAGACTGACTTGCACAACAAGCGTAGTTAAGGGACTTCGAATGACTGTTGTTTATCTTGTCCGGCATGGCGAAACCACGCTCAATACCGAGGGGCGTTTACAAGGAGGGACAATTGACGCTCCACTCACTGCCAAAGGCGAGTCTCAAGTGGAAGCAATTGCAAGCCTTCTGGCTCGGGAACTCGCCGGGAGAAGTTCGCCGATTCGATTGCAATCGAGCCCATTAGGACGAGCCCTTGCAACAGCACGCATCATTGCTGCACGTGTTCCGACAACGCCCACAGCAATTGATGAGCGATTGCGGGAAATCGATTTTGGCAGGTGGACTGGTCTGACCTTCGCGGAAATTGAACAAACTGATGCAGCGTTGTGGGTGGCGCGACAGTTGGATCCGTGGCATATCCGTTCTCCCGGCGGAGAATCTTATTCAGATGTATCGCAGCGCGCATGCGACTGGCTCGCCGCTCAAACCAGCGATGTCATCGCCGTCGCGCATGGCGTGTTCGGCCGAGTGCTCAGAGGGACTGTGCTGGGGCTAAATGGCGGCGCAATACGCAAGCTCAGCGAGCACCACACTGACATCGTTGTGATCGAAGCAGGCACTGTTCAAGTGCTGTCGGCTTAAACCTAATCGAATCACAGTCCTCTATGCTGCAAGGCATGCAGCAGAATTATATTTCTAAGTATTTGATTTTATTGAATTTTATCTTGAGGTAAATGCCGGCGGATCAAACGCCGTCACCCGCGGCAACTCGCCCTTGAACAACTCCACCTCCACCAGCGTGGTGTGCGCGGTGCAGCCCTGCGTGAGTTTTGACGTGCCCTTGTCCAGCGTCAGCACATTCGGGTTGCCGTGCTTTTCCAGCGAGTTGTCGACAGTCACATCGAGCGGATCGAACCATGCGCCAGTGGGCAGCACGGCCACGCCTTGCCGCACGCCGTCGTCGATTTTGACGCCCGCGAGACACGCGCCGCGATCGTTGAAGACGCGCACCACGTCGCCGGCCTTGATGCCGCGCGCGGCGGCGTCTTGTGGATGGAGCGTCATCGCTTCGCGGCCCTGAATTTTTGACGCCACGCTGACGCTGCCGTGATCGTACTGGCTGTGCAGCTTTGTCGAGGGCTGGTGCGACATCAGGTGCAGCGGATATTTTTTCGTAAGCGGGCTGCCGAGCCACTCGACGGGCGCGAACCACGCCGGGTGTCCGGGGCAGTCGTCGTAGTGGAACGAGGCGATGGTGGGCGAGGTGATTTCGATCTTGCCTGACGGCGTGGGTAGTTTGTTTGCCACCGGGTCTTCGCGGAATTTTTTCAGCATTACCGCCGGCTCCAGCGGCGCGGGCACTTCGATCAAGCCCTCCGACCAGAACGCCTCGAACGACGGCTGTTCGATGCCGATTTTTTTTGCGCGTTCGCGTGCAACGTCATACATATGGCGCAGCCACGCGGCTTCGTTGCGGCCTTCGGTGAATTTCTCCTTCACGCCGAGCTTGCCGGACAGTTCCGAGAAAATATCGTAATCGCTGCGGGATTCAGCCACCGGATCGATGACACGCTTCATCGCAATCATATGCCGGTCGCGGTTGCTGGAGCCGATGTCGCCGCGCTCCAGCATGGTGTTGGCGGGCAACACAATGTCGGCGAACTTGGCGGCGGGGTTCCAGTATTGCTCGTTGACGACAATGGTTTCGGGCTTGCTGCGCCACGCGCGCACAAAGCGGTTCAGATCTTGATGGTGATGAAACGGATTGCCGCCGGCCCAGTAAATCAGCCGGATGTCGGGGTAGGTGCACACCTTGCCGTCAAAGTCATATTTGCCGCCGGGGTTTTCCAGCATGTCGGTGATGCGCGCCACCGGGATCGGCGTCTTTACCGCATTCATGCCTTGCGGCAGCAGCGGGCCGGGCACGGTGCGTGCATTGGCGCCTTCGATGCCCACCGGGCCGTATGCCAGCGCGAAGCCGCCGCCGGGCGTGCCGATCTGGCCCAGCAGGCAGGCAAGCGTGATCGCCATCCAGTACGGCTGTTCGCCGTGATCGCCGCGTTGCAAGGCCCACGCCACGTTGATCATGGTGCGGCTTTGCGCCATGCGGCGTGCGAGGTTGGTGATGGTCTCGGCGGGCACGTCGCAAATCTGCGCGGCCCATGCAGCCGACTTCGCAACGCCGTCGGATTCGCCCATCACATATTTACGGAACGGCTCGAAGTCAGTGCAGTACTTGGCGAGGAATGCCTTGTCGTGCTTATCGTCGGCGATGAGGGTGTGTGCGAGACCGAGCATGAAGGCAGTATCGGTATTCGGGCGCACGGGCACCCACTCTGCCCCCGGAGCGCTTTCAAAATCCTGCCGCAGCGGTGAGACATTGACGAACTTAACGCCCGCTGCAGCCAGCCGTTTCAGCATCGGGCGCACTTCGTGCTGGCTGATGCCGCCAGAGTTTACTTGCGCATTCTTCGAAGGCACGCCGCCGAAGGCCACCAGCAGTTCGCAATGTTGTTCGAGCGACACCCACGCGGTTTGCTGCGAGCGCATCACGTCCATGTCCATCAGAATGCGCGGCAGCAGCGTGCGTGCCGCGCCCAGACTGTAGGTTCCCAGATGCGCGACGTAGCCGCCGAGGCAGTTCATGAAACGATGCACTTGGCTTTGCGCATGATGAAAGCGCCCGGCGCTCGACCAGCCGTACGATCCGGCGAACACGGCGCTGTTGCCGTGTTGCGTGGTCACGCGTTTCAGTTCGGCGGCGACCAGATCAAGTGCTTCGTTCCACGACACGTTGACGAAGGCGTCCGCACCACGCTTGCGGCGTGATGCGGGGCTCGTGCCGTGCTCAAGATAGCTTTTGCGCACCGCCGGGTGGCGCACACGCATGGGGCCTTGTACCGCGCCAGGGATCGAGTGGCCGATGGGCGACGGATCGGGATCGCGCTCGAACGGGGTGACGCCAGTGACTTTGCCATCCTTGACGGCAATATCGTAAACGCCCCAGTGGGTAGAGGTAAGCATATGTATTTATGAATAAATTTCGTTAAGGAAAATTTGTTGCAATGCGCTTTTCGGCGTCTGTCCGGTGTCTTTCCGGCTTCTTTCCGGTTTGCCCGTGGGCATGGCGGCAAGTATAGCGTCGCCTCCGACTCTACGTGCAAGCGCGCATGGACGCTGCACCAGGGGGGTGCCATAATCTTCGCGCATATTCCGCATTCTGAATGTGCTGGCCCGGCGGGACGTGTTTCAGGCCATCCATCGTAGCCGTACCTTTTGACGGAGGTGCATGATGAGCGCTGTGTATGGAATTCAATGGAGGCGGGTGGGTGCGCCGTGTGTTCTGGCGGCGGGGCTGTGGGTGAGCAGCACTGCGGTGTTTGCGCAGTCAACCGCCGCGCAGAATTTCCCGGTAAAACCCGTTCGCTACGTCGTGCCCTTTGCTGCGGGCACTGGCAACGATATCGTCGGCCGCCTGATCGGTGACCGGCTGACGCGCATGTGGGGCCAACAGGTGATCGTCGACAACCGGGCCGGCGCATCGGGCGTGATCGGCGCGTAGTTTGTCGCCAAGGCGCCACCGGATGGCTACACGCTGCTCCATTGCAACATCGCGCCGAACGCAATTTCCATTTCGCTAATTGACAAGATTCCTTACCAGCATAGCGATTTCGCGCCGATCACGCGCATCGGCATGCCACCCAATGTGATCGCGGTGCATCCTTCGGTGCCGTTTAAAACCATCAAGGATTTGATCGGCTATGCGAAAGCGAACCCCGGCAAGTTGAGTTACGCCGCCAGCACGCCGGGCACATCACCGCACCTGACCATGGAACTGCTCAAGCTGCGTATGAAGTTTGACATTGTGCACATCGGTTACAAGAATGCATCGCAGGGCACCAGCGACGTGATCGCGGGCCAGTTGCCGGTCAACATCACCAACATTCCTTTTCTGGTGGCGCCGATTCAGGCGGGACAATTGCGCGCACTGGGCGTGGCCAGCGCCAAGCGTCAGCCGCTGCTGCCCGACGTGCCGACCATGCAGGAAACCGGCGTGCCGGACTTTGAAGTCAACTCGTGGTACGGCGTGTGCGCGCCGGCAGGCACCCCCGCTGCCCTGTTGGACAAGCTGCACGCGGATATTCTTGCAGCGATGCGTGTCCCCGAAGTCGAGCGGCGCCTGAACGAATTGGGCATGCCGCCGGAACCCACCACACGTGAGGAATTCGATAAATTCATACGCGGCGAAATCGCGCGCTGGGCGCAGGTGATCCGGGATGCGAAGATTCCGAAGCAGTAGAGGATTCTCTATAAGTATATGTTTTTATTGATAATTTAGGCTGGAACGCCCACCTTAAAACTGGCCTTGTCCTGATCGTCGAGTTGCGCGATCAAGCCTGTTTCCCACGCGAGGTATTGGCGCATCGCGTCGCGGTTGCCCAGGTGGCGGTCGTGCACAAAAAACAGATAGTCGATGCACGCGCTGTCCGGCGGTGTGGCGGGGGATGCTTCAAGCGAATAGCCCGCGTTGGTCCACGCGGCGAGGCCGCCTTCGAGCAGTTTTACGTTAGTGATCCCTGCTTCGCGCAGATCAATCGCGGCGGCTTGTGCAACTTCGGTGTCGCGCGTGATCAGCACGACGTTTTTCGCGATCGCGGCGTCAGCCACAATGCGCGGGCGGATGCTCCAGCGGCTGCCCGGCACATGCTGCTTGCGGTAATTCATGCTGGGGCCAAGATAAAACGCGCTGCACGTGCCGGCGGCGAGTCGTTGTTTCAAGTCAGCAGCTGAAATTTTATCGATGCCAGGCAGCACGGCTTTCGCGGGCACGGGTACTTTCAGGCCGCTGTTGACACCGCCTTCCAGCACATAGACATCACAGCCGAGTTGTTTCAGCCAGGCGGCCACCACCGGCGCACGCACGCCTTCGCTGTCGGCCAACACGATGCGTGCATTGCGCACGCCTACCCACGCATCGGTGGCCTGCACCAGTTGCCCGCCGGGCGCGTGCAGTGCGCCAGGGATCGTGCCTGCGGCGAACTCCTCGTGCGTGCGGACATCGAGCACGGAGAGCGAACGGTTCGCATCACCGAGCCAGCTTTCAACCTGCCTTGCGCCAACGGTGGGCACCTTGAAGCGCGCAAGCAGCTTTTGCGCGTTGGCCTGTTGGGCAGGCAGGGCTTCGGGATTGATTTTTTCGGGATACTTGCGCGTGGCGCCGCGCTCCAGTTCAAAATCCGCCAGCACCCAGCCCTGTGTACCGTTTTCCAGGGCGTAAACCGGATTCTCGATGCCGAAATTAAGCAGGGTTTGCGCGCCCATGATCGAGCGCGTGCGGCCGGCGCAATTGACGATGATTTTGGTTTTCGGGTTCTTGACGATTTCGCGAATGCGCAGCGGCAGTTCCGCGTTCGGGCAGCAGATGCCACCGGGGATATTCATCTTGTTGTATTCGGCGTACGGACGGCCATCGACAATGACGAAATCCTCGTTGGCCTTTTTCATCTCGGCCAACTGTGTGACAGTTATGTGCGGCGTGCCATAGACATGCTCCACCAGTTCGCCGAATAGTTTGCTCGGCACGTTCACGCCCTTGAATATCGCGTAGCCCGCCGCCGCCCATGCCGCGTTGCCGCCCGCCAGTACCGACACGTCGCTGTAGCCGATGGCGTTCAGGCGTGCCGCTGCTTTTTGTGCTACGCCATCGCCGTCGTCACACAACACGATGCGCGCACTCTTGCGTGGCACCAGCGGTGTGATGCTGGTTTCCAGCTTGCTGTAGGGCAAAGGCGTGGCGAACAGCAAGTGGCCTTCGCCGAACTGGCCTTCTTCGCGCACGTCGAGCAGCGCGATTTCGGCACCGTCGTGCAGCAGGTTTTTGAGATCACGGGGAGAGACAGTGCGGGTGGTCATGGCGCGGTTTCCGTGGGAGACAGTGAGCGAGCATTATAGCGCTCTGGCGTGGCGCTTCCGGCCCGCTATAATCCTAGCGATGAGAGCCCCTTGGATTTTCCATCTCGGTCTGGCGGTCGACGGAATTATTCTGGTCGCCGCCGCGGGTAATCTGCTGGTGATGCAGTTTGCCTTCAGCGACGCCATGCCCGCAGAAGGGCTGACCGGCATCGGCTACGCGGCGTTGTGGTTGATTCCGCTGGCATTGATGGCATTGATCGTCACGGCGTATCGCCTGAAGTCGGCGGGGAAACTGCTCGCCGCCAACGTGCTGCTTTGGGTACCAGCGCTGCCGCTGGCAGCGTCACTGCTGCTTTGGGTGGGATTGGCGGGGGTATTTATCCTGTTCGGCAAGTAACGGCACCGCGCGCAGCCTGAGCGGCACTCAGTGTTCGATCCGGATATTGGCCGATTTGATGATTCTTGCGTACTTGGCCATCTCGGTTTTGATGAAGGCGGCGAACACGTCGGGGCCGCTGACAAACGGCTCGACACCCTGTAGCGCGAGCTTTTCCCTGAAATCCGCCAAGCTCTGAATGCGCGCGATTTCGTTCGCCAGTTTTTGCAGGGGGGTACGTTGGGCGCGCGCGGGCATCACAACCCCAAACCAGTTGCTGGCATTGAAGCCCGGCAAACCGGCTTCCGCGAATGTCGGTATGCCCGGCAAAACAGACACCCGCGAGTCACCGCCGACGCCGAGCGCCCGAATCTTGCCGGTGCGCACGTGTGGCATGACCGAGATCGCGTTGTTGAATGCCGCTTGCACCTGCCCGCCGACGAGGTCAATCATGCCCGGCCCGCCGCCCTTGTAGGGCACGTGTTGCAGTTTCACGCCAGCCAGCATGTTGAAAAGTTCCAGCGCGAGATGCTGTATCCCGCCGGTGTTGGAACCGGCGGCGTTTAACTGGCCGGGTCTCGCTTTCGCCAGTGCGATGAATTCACGCAGATTGGTGGCGGGCACGGCGGCGTTGACCACGAGGATGTATTCGGTCTTGACCAGCGTGGCGACGGCGGAGAAATCCTTGATCGCGTCGTACGGCATCTTGGGAAACAACAGGGGGTTGATGGCGTGTGCGGCCGTGATCAGCAGAATGGTGTGCCCATCCGGCGTGGATTTCAGCAGCGCTTCGGCGGCGATGACATTGTTGCCGCCGGGACGGCTGTCGATTACCACCGGTTGATCCCAGCTGGCGGTGAGTTTTTCGCCAACCAGCCGAGCCACCACGTCGTTACTGCCGCCGGGCGCATTGGGCAGGATGAAGCGTATCGGCTTGCTGGGATAGGTGGGCTGCGCCGTTGCGGGCAAGGCGTAGGCGATAGTCGTGATTAGCGCTGCCAAGGCTGCGGCCATACGCCGAACGCCGGGAATATGTGTCATAACTAATTGTTTTTGTTGGGTAATTTTGTCAAGGCTCGATAGCTGATGCTCAAACAGGATTTTACTGTACGCAGCGTGGTCGCACGGGCCAGCGCGGGCCGAGTCTGAGGTAAACTGCCCGGCGCTGAATCGGAATTCAGGCAATTCCCCGCCGGCGGCTTTCGCTTCCGGCCCAGTAGTGCTCAAGACAAGCAAGTTCCAGTAGGCAGCCAATACAACCAGACATATCAACCAGGCATCTCAACCAAGGAGCGGCACATGAAGCTGATGTTTTTTGACGATTTCAAGATGGGCGTGGTCAAGGGTGACAACGTGGTGGACGTTTCCGCCGTGGTGAAAGACATACCCCACACCTCGCCCAACGGCCTGATGGTGGGCCTGATCGAGCGCTTCGATGCGTACAAGGGCAAGCTCGAAGCCGCAGTGGCTGCGGGCGCCGGCGTGCCGTTGAAGAGCGTGCGCATCCGTCCGCCGCTGCCCAGCCCCGGCAACATGGATTGCATGGCGGTGAACTACATGGAAGACGGCACGCGCGATGCGCCCGCGCCGATCAACGCCTTTCATAAGGCGGCCAACGCCGTCATCGGCAATGGTGACACCATGGTGCTGCCGGACGTGCCGGCGACGGTGTTCGAGGGCGAGGCGGAGTTCGCGGTCATCATTGGCAAGAAGGCTACCAACGTGAGTGAAGCCGACGCGATGAAGCACGTGTTTGGCTACATGAATTTCATCGACGGATCCGCGCGCGGCCTGCCGCCCCCGGGCAACGTGTTTTTCCAGATGAAATCGCGCGACACCTTCGCGCCCATCGGCCCGTACATCGTGACTGCTGATGAAATCGCTGATCCGCACAAGCTGGCGATCAAGCTCTGGAACAACGGCGTGCTGATGCAGAACTTCAACAGCGACGACATGGCGCACAAGATTCCGCGCTGCATTTCGTGGCTGAGCTCGATTCACACGCTGTCGCCCGGCGACATCGTTGCCACCGGCACCAACCATCGCGGCCTGAACCCGTTCATGGATGGCGATACCATTGAACTCGAAACCGAAAAACTCGGCCGCCTGACGTTCAAGGTGCGCGACGATCTCAAGCGCACGTGGGCACGCGTCACCCGTTTACAGCATCACGACGCCGGCGGTGAAGGCGCGCATACGCCGCAAACCGGCGGCAAATACTCGCCTGCGAAGAAGTAGCGCGCATTAGGGTAGTCTGCCGGTCAAACGCCTTCACCCGCAAGGGGAAGGCGTTTTTTTATGCGCCGGACGTCCTGGAAGCGCCCGCCCGAGAATCGCCCCGTCTTACACCGGCGCGGCCTGCCGCGCGTGCAGCGTCTCGGCTTCGAGATAGCACTCGCGATAGAGTGCCGTGGCGCGCTCGTGCGCGGCGATGCCTGCGGCGTCGAGTTCGGCCTTGGGTGGTGCGACTTTTTCGAAGTGGTTGTAGCGATCCACGCCGCGTACCAGCATCGCCGTCGGCTTGATCGTGCCGGCCTGGCGCACCGATGTGGGGATGAAGTTCAACCCCAGGCCGATGCGGCGGTGATCGGCCGTATTGGGGCCGGAACGGTGCGCGCACAGGCCGTGATGCATCGAGAACTGCCCGGCCTTCAATGGCATGGCCACCGGCGTCCCTTCGTCGAGTGGCTCGGTGATGACCTGGCTTGCGCGATTGACGCTATGTTTCACCACGCGCGACACATGACTCAATTGGTGTGGCTTACCGCGGAACGACAGCGATTCCATGCAGCCGGCGGCTTCGTTGGCGTCCGAAAGCGCCACCCACACGGTGACTTCTTCCTTGGGTTCGAGGCCATAGTAGGTGGAATCCTGATGCCACGCCGCGATGGTGGGCGAGTGCGGCTCCTTGATGAAAAATGTGCTGGTGAAAATCAGAATGTCGGGGCCGATCAGGTCTTCCACCACGTCAAGAATGCGCGGGTCGAACGCGAGCTTTGCAGCCCACGGCAAAATCAGATACGGCATGGTGCGGTACTTCAGGTCTTTGGTTGCACTGATTTCGTTCACCGGCGCGCCCAGCCATTGCTCAAATCGCGCCAGACCGTCGCGGCATTCCTGCAATTCTGCCGCGTTGAGCAGCGGAAACGGCGACAGAAAACCATCGTGCTTCCAGCGGGCAACCTGTTCCGGGCTCAAGCGGCTCATGATGCGAAAAATTCGTAACTATTTGTTTTAATTAACTATTTTAGATGAGCCTTCGGCGCGCCAGTCTACGCCCACTTAAGCCGTTCCAAAATCGAGCGGCCCATCACCCAATCCTTGTCGGCTTCCGACATGAAATCCAGTGCTTCGGTGAAATGCGTGATGCGCTGCCGATAAGTGGTCTTGGCGAACGCGTTGGTGATGTCGGTGCCCCAGTGACAGCGGCGCGGGCCAAACGCTTCAAACAGCCGTTTGATCTGCACGTTGATGTCGCGAAACGGATAGTTCTCCCGCGAGTACGTCGGCGCAGACGACAGTTTCACCGACACGTTCGGATATTTTGCCAGCATCAGCGTGTGCGAAATGGGGCCGTCGAATTTGCCGGCAGCCACTTCGGGCGAGGCCAGCGACAGCCCCATGTGATCACAGATCAGATTCAGGCCTGGATGCCGTTCCGCGATGCGCGCCATCGCCGGCCCCTGATTGACGACGAGAAACATGATCGGCAACCCGGCTTTTTCAGCGGCGGGCCACACCCAATCGGCACGGCCATCGGACAGCATTTTAATGAGATCGGGCGTGTTAAACGTCAGACGCAGGCCCAGCATCCCCGGCTGTTCGCGCCAGCGCGGCAGCAACGCCGCCGATTTCGGATTGGCGAGCGTGATGCGGCCCATCACGCCAAAGCGCGAAGGATAACGGCGCGCGGCCTCCAGCCCGTAGTCGTTGCGGTCGCCCGGCCACGACGGTGGCACCACCACCACGCGGTCCACACCAGCCTCATCCATCATTGGCGTGAGCTTTTCGATGGTGAATGGTTCGGGCATTTGCGGTTTCATGCCCGGCACCCATGGCCAGTCGGCGCTGGCCGCTTTCCACAGATGCACCTGCGCATCGACGATCATGCGCTTGCCGCTGCTAACAGTGGTCTGACAGCCGGCCGCGGCAAGAGCGCCGGCACCCGCCGCGCCAGCGATGAAGTGACGGCGTGTGAACATGATGCTGCCTCCTCAAACATGTGTTCAATGGTGCTGACGATGCCCACGAAACTACCCAGCCAATAAGACCACCGGGCCAGCCAGTCCCTTAAAACTTGAACGCCTGCCGCGCCAGCAGTTTCCATGCGCCGTTTTGCTTTTGCCATACCTGCATGGTCGGCATGGCAGACGTGCCGGGCTTGCCGTCGCGCGTGTTTTCGCCGGCCATGAGATGGCGCGAAATCGCGGTGTCGCCGCTGAAATAATTCTGCTGCTTGTCGGCAAAATGGGTTTTCCACTGGACACCGGGCTTCATCACGTTGGCGATGAACTCTGCCTTGTTTTCAATGCGGCCGGAAGAGTGCCCGTAACTCAAATCGGGCGTCACCAGCGATTCAAACGCCGCGGCGTCTTTTTTGCGTATCGCGTCGTAGAATTTTTCGATGGCCTGGGTGAGTGCGGCTGCGTCGTTGCTCATGTTGTCATCTCTCGTTTACGTTGATTACAGCCGGTAGGCTTGCCGCGCGTAAAGCCGCCACGTGCCAGCTTCCTTGGTCCACACCAGCAGCACGCCGATTTTGGTGGTGCTGGGCTTGCCGTCCAGTTCGTTCTCGGCGTTGTAGGTGTTGCGCACCACCGCGCTGTTGCCGGTGACTTTGATGGTTTGATCGGTGAAGGCGAGCGACTTCATTACCGACTTGTTGGCCAGTGCGGCCTTGATGAATTCCTGTTTGTTTTCGATGCGGCCGGCGGAATGGCCATAGCTGACGTTTTCCGAAATCAGCGCTTCAAAGCCTTTGACGTCTCTGCTGAACATGGCCTTGCGCAGGCTCTCGACGGCTTGAGCTACGGCGGCCTCATCGCCGGATTGCGCGGCGGCGGATTGCATGCCGCCGATCAGAGTGGCTAACAAAAAAACTATAGAAAACAGATGGTTACGCATAACGTCCTCCGTCAGGGTTGGGAAAGTCAGGGCAAAGTGAATCGGGGGAACCAAGAGAAGTGCGAAAACTTCCATTACTGCGAAAGCACTCTAGCATAACAGTGGCATGAGAGGGCGGCGCCTTGGCTGCGGTGAAGCCTGCCGGCGCTTGACGGACGCAAGGTCTGCTGTCTGCCGCGAGTGCGCGGCGGGACTGTGCTTGCGGGTGCCTACTTGCGCGTGCCCAAGCCGCCGAGCAAGGCGGCGACAGGACGGCCCCGTGCGGGGGTGCGGGGTGCGTCAGCCGGCTTGGTTTCCCCGGACTCTGCCGCCGGGCCACCGGGCTCATAGGGCTTGCTGAAATCAAAACCGTCTGCGGCGATCATGGAGACGGGCGCGACGGGCCTGCGCTCACGGATCGGCTTGTCACCGCGCAAATCCTCGTGATCGGCATCGCGGCGCGGCCGGTCTTTACGGTCACTGCGGTCAAGACGCTGGCGTTCGTCCAGCCCATCAACTGGCACGCGCGGGATCGGGCGCTTCAGCAGCTTTTCTATGTCGGCCAGCAGCTTTGCCTCGTCATGGCACACCAGTGAAATGGCCTCGCCCGGCAGTCCCGCGCGCCCCGTGCGCCCAATCCGATGGACATAGTCTTCCGGCACGTACGGCAATTCGAAGTTGATCACGAAAGGCAGTTCGGCAATGTCGATGCCGCGCGCGGCGATGTCCGTTGCGACCAGCGCAGTGGCGCGCCCTTCCTTGAAATCAGCGAGCGCCTGTTCGCGCTCGGCCTGCGTGCGGTCACTGTGAATTGCGGTGGCCTTGATGCCGTCGCGTTCGAGTTCGCGCGCTAGCTTGTTGCAATCCTTTTTCATGCGCAAGAACACCAGCACCTGCGTCATGTTGCGTGTGCGGATCAGGTTGGCGAGCAGCGTGCGTTTGCGATCCTGCGAGACTTCATACACCTGATGAGACACCAGATCGGCGGGCGCGTTGCGGCGCGCGACTTCGATCGACAGCGGGTTTTTCAGCATTTGCCCGGCGAGCTTTTTGATGTCGTCGGAGAATGTCGCGGAAAACAGCAGGCTTTGCCGCTGCGCCGGCAGCAGCGCGAGAATGCGCCGCAAATCCGGCAGGAATCCCATGTCGAGCATGCGGTCGGCTTCGTCCAGCACCAGAATTTGCACCTGGCCGAGATTGACGGTTTTTTGCTCGACGTGATCGAGCAGGCGCCCCGGCGTGGCGACGAGCACTTCCACGCCGGTCATCAGCGCGGCCTTCTGCGGCTTCATGTCCACGCCGCCATAGACGACGGTGGAGCGCAGCGGCAGATGTTTGCCGTAACCCTGTACCGATTCGTGCACCTGCGCGGCGAGCTCTCGCGTCGGTGTGAGAATTAGCGCGCGTACCGGGTGGCGGGCGGGCGAAGGGCTGGTGTTACCCAACGGTGACAGAATTTGCAGCAGCGGCAGCGTGAAGCCGGCGGTCTTGCCGGTGCCGGTTTGTGCGCAGCCCATGAGGTCGCGGCCAGCGAGCACGACGGGTATTGCCTGCGTCTGGATGGGCGTGGCCTCGGTATAACCCTGATCCGCCACCGCGCGTTGCAGTTCGGGGATCAGATTGAGAGCGGCAAACGACATCAGATCAGCAACAAGGCGGCAGCAGATTTCAAGCCGGCTTCAACCTGTGCCGGTGCACGCAAAGTCGACGCGGAAAACGACACGCGGCGGGCGCAGGCGGCAGCGGGCGGCAGACAAAGATACGGGATCGACGGGGAAAGGTGCATTGGTGCATTGAATTCGCAACACCTCAGTATAGCGCAACGGGGCTAAAGCCGCCATTGTCATGCCGGGCGATTCCAATTTCACGCAAATCTGGTAGATTTCAGCGCATCAAGGATCGTCTGATGTTGGCGTTTGAACCGGTAAACCGAAACATGGAATCGACCTTTAGTGAGGCTTCCGTTGAGACCCCGCCGCAGCGCGGCGCACTGCCTCTGGTGCTGACGCTGGACACCCATGGTGTCCCGCACCGCTGGATTACCTGGCAGCATGCGTGCTTTTATTACGCCAAGAATCAGGTGGCATGGACACTGGGGGAACAGGCGTTTACGGTCTACGGCGGGCGCAACCGGCTGACTGGCGAGCGTTCCGAGATTACCGCCAGCAGCATTATCGCCGTCAAGGGCAAGGCGATGGCGATGAAGTCGTTCAATCAGGTGCCGCCGCTATCCAACCGGGAACTGTTTCATCGCGACCGGCAGATTTGCGCCTACTGCGCGGACGTGTTCCCCGGCGCGAAACTCACGCGCGATCACATCAAGCCTTTTTCCAAAGGCGGGCAGGATACGTGGATGAACGTGGTGACCGCCTGCCGTGCCTGCAACGAGCGCAAGAGTGATCGCACGCCTGAAGGCGCGGGCATGGAACTGGTATATCTGCCCTACGTGCCGAACCGCGCGGAATATCTAATCCTCACCAACCGCCGCATCCTCGCCGACCAGATGGAATTTCTGGCGCAGCACGTGCCGGCGCAGAGCCGGTTGCACCGAAAGTCAGTCTGAGAAGCTGGCGTCGTGGTAGCGCGGCGATTTCCTACAACTTCTGAAAGTTGATTGCTTTCACGAGCTCTGCGGTCTCTTTCGATTCCGCTTTAATCAGCGCTATCACGTCTTCAGGTTTGTTGCCGATCACGGCCAGCCCCTCGCCCTGAATTTTCTGTTTGACGTCGGGCATGTTGAGCGCCTTGACCAATTCAGCATTCAGCTTGTTGACGATGGGCCGCGGCGTTCCTGCTGGCGCCAATATGCTGTGCCAGGTGAGGTACTTGAAATTGGGCAGCCCCGATTCATGCACGGTGGGCATGTCGGGCAGCGCGATGTTGCGTTCCAGCGAGGTGATGCCCAACCCGCGCAGTTTGCCGGATTTCACATGCGGAATTGCCACCAGCGGATTCATCATGAACATTTGCACGTGGCCGCCCACCAGTTCGACGAGCGCCTGCCCGGTGCCCTTGTAGGCAATGGGTGTCATGGTGATGCCGGCCATTTTGGCAAAGTTGGCAGCGCCCAGCAGATTGCCTGTGCCGGTGGTGGCGTAATTCAGTTTGCCGGGCTGCGCCTTGCCCAGCGCAATGAATTCCTGCACCGACTTGGCCGCCACCGACGGATGCACCACCATGACGTTGCCGCCGTTGGTCAACTGTGTGATGGGAATGTAGTCACGCTCCGGATCGTACGGCAGCTTCTTGTAGACATGCTGATTGATGGTCAGCCCGCTGTTGGCCGCGAGCATGATGGTGTAACCATCCGGCGGGGCCTTGGCGCCGATTTCAAAGCCGACTATGCCGCCCGCGCTGCCGCGATTGTCGACCACGAATTGTTGGCCCAGCGCGTCGGCGAGCTTCGCTGCCATCATGCGCGACAGAATGTCGCTGGGGCCGCCCGCGACAAATGGCGCGACAAAACGCACCGGGCGGCTGGGGTAGGTGTCGGGCTTTTGCGCGTACGCGCCCGCTACGGTGAACGTCAGTATCAGACCTGCTGAGAGTCTTGTTGCATGGTGCATGGCTTCCTCCATCGTTGTGGTTTTATGGGCCGGCATTTCTGCAATGCGTAGAACGTAACGTCGAACTAAACTGGTGGTTAAACTCCTGATGCGATCAATTTGAATAGCTTGCGGTGTGCACGACTTTGACCCGTGGCGCGGCACATTGATTCCCGACGCGCCGCTGCGGATTGCGCCGCAAGTCATTGTGCCACTGGCGGCGGCCGCGTGCCGGCCCGAATTGGGTAAAATGTTGTGGCAAGCCGAATGAAGCGATACGTATTAAAGAGTATAACTATAAGTATTTGATTTAAAACAATTATTTACGGGAGGTTCCATGTCGTGGCAACAGGTATATCAGGCCATTCGAAAGCTGCTGGTGGTAACAGTTATCGGACTGGCGGGAGGTGCGCTGCCGGCCTTGGCGCAAACACCGGCATTGTCCGGCCGCGTCAGTTCACAGGAAGAGGGCAACATGGAAGGCGTGCTGGTGCGCGCCAAGAAAACGGGTTCCACCATCGCCGTGTCGGTTGTGAGTGACGCGCAGGGGCGTTACAGCTTCCCGGCCGACCGCCTTGATGCCGGGCAGTACGCAATTACCATCCGTGCCACCGGCTACATGCTGGAAGGGCCTAATGCGGTAACCGTTGGCGCGCAAAAAAATGCCAGCGCCGATCTCAAATTGCGCAAGGCCACGGTGTCCGAAACCGCCTCGCAATTGTCGGATTCGGAATGGCTGATGAGCTGGCCCGGCACGCCGCAGCAAAAGGGCGCCGTGCGCGGCTGTAATCACTGCCACACCTACGAGCGCATCATGCGCACCAAGTACGACCCTGCGACGCTGTTATCCACCATTGAGCGCATGTCGCGCTACTCGCCCAGTTCGTTCCCGCACCTGATGCAGCAGGATCCGACGCGCCGCATCGGCCCCGGGCCGTCGACGCCGGAAACGCGCGCGAAAACCGCCGAAATGCGCAAGGGCATGGCGGAGTATCTGGCGAGTCTCAATCTGAGCAAGGCGGAAACGTGGTCATATGAATTCAAAACCCTGCCGCGTCCCAAGGGTAAGGCCACGCGCGTGATTTACACCGAATACGATTTGCCCGCCATTACGCGCCAGCCGCATGATGTCGTAATCGACAGTCAGGGTTACGCGTGGTACGCGAGTTTTGGTGAACAGATACTCGGCCGCCTCGACCCCAAAACCGGCGCTATCAAGGAGTGGCCGATCCCGGTGTTAAAGCCCAACCGCAACAAAGGCGTGCTCGACGTGCAACTGGATGCCGACGAGAATGTATGGGTGGGCAATGGCTTCCAGAATGGCATTCAGATGTTCGACCGCAAGAGCGAAACCTGGAAAAGCTACCCGCTGCCGCCGGAATTCGACGGTGATCACATCGAACTTTTGTTCCTCGCGCCCAAGAACCATAAGGTTGACAACAAGGTGTGGGTGATGAACAACGGCGAATGGTCGATCATGCGCGTCGACCTCATCACGCAAAAGTGGGAGAAATTCGCCGCCATGCCGATTCCGCGTCCGCAGCACTACACGGTGCTGTCGGATTCGCAGAACAACGCCTGGTTCACCATCATCGGCCGCTCGCATATCGCGCGCATCGACGCCAAGACCGGCGAGGTCAAACAGTTCGAGATTCCGGTCAACAGTTCCGGCCCGCGCCGTGGCATGGTCGACAAACAGGACCGTATCTGGACAGCGCTCAACCGCACCGATTCCATTGCCGTGTATGACCAGAAGACGCAGAAATTTACCACCTGGTCGACCGGCATCCCCGAGTACTACGCCTACGACGTATGGGTGGATCGTCACGGCGAAGCGTGGGCCTCCACCGAATTTGCTGATCGGGTGTCACGCATCAACACCCAGACCGGTGAAGTCACCAACTACATCATGCCGGGCCCCACCAACATGCGCCGCTCCGACGGCGACACGCGGCCCAAACCCGCGCATTTCTGGGTGGGGGCGAACCACACTGCGAATATCGTGCGGGTGGAGCCGTTGGAATAGCTGGGAACGCGGGCGTCCCGCCCGCACAAACAGGTAGCCCGTATGGTGCAAAGCGCAATTCGGGGAGCAGACTGAAAAATTCCCGTAATACGCTGCGCTCCGTACGGGCTACAAGGACCACAAGAATCACGAGGAATCAACATGAGCGAATCCGTAGGCTTGGTCGGCATGGGTCTGATGGGCCAGGCGTTTTCCAAAAACCTGCTCGACGCCGGCTTCAAGGTGCAGGGCTACGACGTTGACGAAAAGCGCATGCGCGAGTTACACGAGCGTGGCGGCACGCCGGTGGAAAGCCCTGCCGCTGCCGCGCGCGGCGTGCGCTGGATCATCACCTCGTTGCCCAACAGCGACATCGTGCGCGAAGTGGCGTTGGGTGCGAACGGCATCGCTGAAGGTGCAGAGGGAGCACGAGAGGGTCTGATCTTCGCCGACGCTTCCACCTCGCGCCCCGAAGATTCACAAAAGCTCGGCGCGGAACTCGCCGCGCGTGGCATACGCTTTCTCGATGCCGCGGTCAGCGGCACCAGCGCCATGGCGCAGAAAAAAGATTTGATCGTCGTCGCCGGTGGCGATGCAGCGGATTTCAAAGCCGCCGAGCCGATGTTCGCCGGCTTCAGCCGCGCGGCGTATCACATGGGGCCGCTGGGTTCGGGCGCGATGGCGAAGCTCGTCATCAATCTCGTGCTGTTTGGCAACCGTCTCGCGCTGGCCGAAGGGCTGGTGCTCGGCAACAAGGCCGGCATGCAAATGGACAACCTGCTCAAGGTGCTGCAGGACGGCGCATGCAGTTCCAAAACCATGATCGACAAAGGCCCGAAAATGCTCAAAAGCGATTTCACGCCCGAGGGCCATGTCAAAACGTCGCTAAAAGACGGACGCCTGGCACTGGAGCAGGGCGCGCGCCTCGGTGCGCCGATGCTGATCGGAAGCCTGTGGACGCAGCTACAGCAGGCCGCCTACAACCAGGGGCTGGCGGACGTGGACAGCTCGGCGTTTATCGAAGTGCTGCGCGGCATGGCGGGCCTGCCGAAGCGGGGGTAACACTGGGAGCGCGGACGTCCCGTCCGCAAGGAAGCACCGAAGTCCGGCAGCACTGCTGCGGGCGAGACGCCCGCGATCCTGGTGGGGCTATGCTTGCTTTGCGTTATCTTCTTCAAGGTCTACATAAATATCGAAACCCAAACGTAGACCACGATTCGCAAGCTGCGCCATTATTTGTGGTGACAACTCCATGCCTCGGTTCCAGTGCCTAAGCCACAAACCACAAAACAGATCGGCTGTGAATTGTGCACACAACTCACGCCAGACAGAATAGTCTGACGTAAGGCTGTTCAACAATGCTAGAACCTGAGGTTCGAAAGTTTCACCGGGCTTCTCTGGCAAAGCCAAAATCCATTTTCCTGATCTCTCGATTCGTTCGCCAGTTTTACCGCGAAACAAATCACCCTTCCGACAAGAGCTAGTTGGTGCACCCCCTAATTTAGACGTCACAACGTCCGGATTTAGATCGTCGCCGAAAAAGCGCAGTGATAGGTGATACTCATCTACCTCGCCGCCCGCAACAAGAATGGTGCCTTTCATAGCGGGAGGAGGTATGCGTACGAACTTGGCCATAACCACGAAGAATCAAAGAGTCTGATGGTGAAATTGCGGGTGGTTATAAGTATTTGTTTTTATTGAATTATTTTTTAACTCAAGAATCACTTCCCAACAAACTCCGGCATAACCTCCTTAGCAAACCGCCGCAAACTCAACCGCCCGCGCTCCCCGCCGCCCGACCCGCCACCGTTAATCAGCAGATACTCCGCCCCCGCGTCGCGTAGCGCCTCAATCTTGCGTGCCATTTCATCCGGCGTGCCGTAGATCGCGCTGTTCAAGTTGATCTGCACCGGGTCGCCGTCTGCGCGATCGGGGCCGCCGAGGATGCGGCCATCGGGCATGGTGGCGAGTTTGAGTTGCCGCATACGGTTGGCGAGGCGCCGCTCCAGCGCCTGCTCGACTTCGCGCGGGTCGTCGGTGACGAAAAAGGCGCGCGTTACACCGACGCGCATCGGGTCCCATTTTTCGCCTTTGTCTTCGACAGCCTTGCGGAAAATTGAAATGTTTTTCGCCACATCCGCGGGCGACGCGTATTGCCCGAGCAGCAGATTAAAGCCACGGCGCGCGACATCCTGTATCGAGCGTTCGCTACCCGCGCCCATCCACACCGCCGGGTGTGGTTTGCGAAACGACGGCGGCTCGACCACGATGTTCTTGAACGTCCAGAACCTGCCCTGGTGCGAGAACGGCTCGTTGGAGGTCCACGCTTTCAGAATAATGCTGATGGATTCCTCGAATTTTTCGCGCGCGTCTTCCATCGGCAGATCAAAGCCGACGAATTCGTTGTAGCGGTAGCCGGTGCCAATGCCAAAATCGAGCCGCCCGCCGGTCAGCAAATCTAGCGTCGCAGCCTGTTCCGCCAACAACACCGGGTTGTGCCACGGCAGCACCATCACCGCAGTGCCCAGCCGCAGCGTTTTCGTGCGCGCGCCCAGCCACGTCAGCAGATTGAGCGTGGCCGACACCTGCCCGTAGCCGGTGAAATGGTGCTCGACGACAAAGGTGCTGTGAAAGCCGAGCGCTTCGGCCTCGACGTTGTATTCGACGAAGTCGTGAAACCCTTCGCTGCTGTCAAATTCGCCGCTGTTGCGCTTGGCCGAGGCGCTGCCGAATATTCCGAACCGCATTTATTTCTCTCCTGTGCTTTGGTGTTTGTCGGCGATTGATTCATGGATCAATCTGGCCTTTGCTCAGTGCTATCAATACCAACACTGTCATTCCCGCGAAAGCAGGAATCCATAACACAGTGCCATCTGGAACAGGTTTATGGATTCCTGCTTTCGCGGGAATGACGGGGATAATTTTTTTGTGCTTAAGGTTAGTGAGATGGGTAACGCAGTGTAATTTATCGGGAACCAAATTTCACTTACGAAACCGCCTGCCGCACCACCCCCGCCAACTTATCCAGCGCCGCCAGCGTCTTGTCCTTATCCTCCGAAGGCAGCGAAAAAATCACGCGCGCCACACCTGCATCACGGTAGCGTTTCAGCACATCGGGTTCAGCCGCCGGCCCCCACGCGGTAATTGGCAGCATTGCCGGGTCGCGGCCGGCGGCTTTGGCCATGTCGCGAAACGCGGGCAGGTGATCGAGAATTTCTTTTTCGCCGTAAGCCGGGCGCGTGACGTGCGGCATCCAGCCGTCGCCGAATGCAATGGCGCGCCGCGCGCCGTGAGGGAACATGCCGCCGACGATTACCGGCAGCGGCTTTTGCACGGGCTTGGGCCAGGTCATCATCGGGCCGAATTTGACGTGCGTGCCGTTGAACTCCGGCTTCACCTTGCTCCAGATTTCGCGCATGGCTTTTACGCGTTCTTCCATCAGCTTGAAGCGGCCCTTGAAATCGGTGGTGCCGTGGTTGGCCATTTCGTCCTCGTTCCAGCCTGCGCCGACGCCGAACAGAAAGCGGCCTTTGGAAATCTGATCGAGGCTCGCCACCGCCTTTGCCGTCTGGATGGGATCGCGCTGCACCACGAGACAGATGCCGGTGCCGATCTTGAGGTTTTTGGTGGTCGCGCCGGCGGCGGTCAGCGTGACGAATGGATCCATCACGTCATAGTATTTCTTCGGCAGGTCGCCGCCCTGCGGGTAGGGCGACTTGCGCGTCAGCGGAATGTGGCTGTGCTCGGGCGCCCACAGGCTTTCAAAGCCGCGCTCCTCGAGTGCCGCGCCCATGTCGACCGGCCCGATGGAAGAGTCCGTAAAGAAAATCGCTACGCCGTAGTTCATGCCGTCTCCAGAAAAGTTGTTCGCGTGCGCGCCCGCTTATGCGGCCATACGCGGCCGCCATGATGCCACAACGCCCCACGCGGGTTAAACCAATGCGGCTGCTGCCATGACATTCTGTTATGATGCGGGCAGGGTTTTGTAACTATCTGTTTTTATTGAATATTTTTCACATGCTGGAAGTTGATCTGCACAGCCATTCGACGCACTCCGACGGCCTGCTCACCCCGGCGGTGCTGGCGGCGCGCGCGCAGGCGAACGGCGTGAAGACCTACGCGCTGACCGATCACGACGAATTGAGTGGGCTTGCCGATGCGCGCACGGCTGCGGAGGCGCTCGGCATGCGTTTTATCACGGGCGTGGAAATTTCAGTGTCGTGGGCAGATGAAACCTTGCACATCGTAGGCTTGAATTTTGACGCGCAGCACGCGGCCATTGTTGAAGGCTTGCGCGAGGTGCGCAAGGGCCGGCAACGGCGCGCCGAGCGCATCGCGGCCGATCTCGCACGCGTAGGCATCGAGGGCACGCTTGAGGGCGCACGCAAGCACGCCCGCAATCCGGAGTTGCCCAGCCGCACGCACTTCGCGCGTTATCTGGTCGAGCGTGGCATCGTGAGCGACAGCAACGCAGCGTTTCGCCGCTATCTCACCAAGGGCAAGCCCGGCTATGTCGAGCACCAATGGGCGACGCTGCCGCAGGCGGTGGGCTGGATCATGGCGGCGGGCGGCATGGCGGTGATTGCGCATCCGGGGCGCTATGGCCTGAACAACAAGGAACGTGAATTGCTGCTGGGTGATTTTCGCGACTTGGGTGGCGTGGGCGTTGAGGTCGTTACCGGCAGTCACACGAAAGATCAATATGAGACGTGGGCGCGTTACGCGCAGCGCTTCGGGTTGAAGGCCTCGGCTGGTTCGGATTTTCACGGGCCGGGTGAGAGTTATCTTGATCTGGGCAAGCTGCCGGAGTTGCCGTATGGGTTGACGCCCGTGTGGGCGGCGTTTTGAGACCGGTGAGGCATGTCCCAATACTTCACTATCCACCCGGTAAACCCGCAGCCGCGCCTGATCCGGCAGGCCGCGCAGATTGTGCGCGACGGCGGCGTGATGGTTTACCCGACGGATTCCTGCTACGCGCTGGGCTGCCACATCGGTGACAAGGCGGCGATGGAGCGCATGCGCGCCATCCGGCAAATCGATGCGCGGCATCATTTTTCACTGGTGTGCCGCGATCTGCGCGAGATCGCCACTTACGCCAAGGTCGATAATCAGCAATACCGCATGTTGAAGGCTGCTACCCCCGGCTGTTATGCGTTCATTCTCGAAGCCACGCGCGAAGTGCCCAAACGCCTGCAGCACCCGAGCCGCCGCACCATTGGCCTGCGTATTCCTGATCATCCGGTGGTAAACGCGCTGCTGGCGGAATTGAACGAACCGATTTTGTCGTCGTCGCTGATTCTGCCGGGCGATGAAGCGCCGCTGAATGACATTGATGAAATCCGCGAGCGGCTGGCGAACCAGGTGGATTTGATTCTCGACGCCGGCGCGTGCGGCATTGAGCCGACGACGGTGGTCAATCTCACCGGCGACGCGCCGGAGATCGTGCGCCAGGGCAAGGGCGATACGGCGGTCTTCGGTGTGTGAGCGGCGGTTGCGGTACACTCGCTGCTCACACCTAATCTGCGCCTGATCGTCAGCGCGCGGTTGCGCCCGTCAGGCAATAGTCGATTGAAAAAAACATCAATAAAAACAGATAGTTACGATTGTGTTTCTGTCGTAACCCCAGGGCGCGCATGGAACTCAATGTAATTCAGGTCATCGCCATTTACGCGCTGCCGGTGATTTTTGCGATCACGCTGCACGAGGCCGCGCATGCCTATGCGGCCAAGCACTTTGGCGATCTCACCGCATACTCGTAGGGGCGCGTGAGCCTGAATCCGATACGGCATATCGACCCGGTGGGCACTGTGGCATTGCCGCTGATCCTGCTGGCGGTTTCCAAGCTGGTGGGTGGCGGGTTCATTTTCGGCTGGGCAAAGCCGGTGCCGGTTAATTTTGGCAACCTGCGCAACCCCAAGCGCGACATGCTGTGGGTGGCGGCGGCGGGGCCGGGGGCGAATCTGGTGATGGCGTTGTTTTGGGCGCTGCTGTTTAAGGTGGCATCACTCGATATCTTAGGTGAGTTTACGTTGCCATTAGGGTTGATGGCAGCGGCCGGCATTCATACAAACGCTATATTTATGGCTTTGAATTTGTTACCGATTCCGCCACTTGACGGCGGGCGAATAGTGGTCAGCTTGCTGCCCCATCGTCAAGCCTATCGATTCGCTCGGATTGAGCCCTATGGATTCATTATTATTCTCGCCCTGATGTTTACACACGTTCTTGAGCACATTTTGTTTCCACTGTTGAACGCAGCAATTATTTTGTTTGCGTTGCCGTTTAATGTTTCTCCCGCCGTAATTGTTTCCATTATTAATTCGATTTCCAGGTAGATCATGTACTCCAACCGCGTTCTCTCCGGCATGCGCCCCACCGGCGCGCTGCATCTGGGCCATTACCACGGCGTGCTCAAAAACTGGGTGCGTCTGCAACACGAATTCGAATGCCTGTATTTCGTCGCCGACTGGCACGCGCTGACCACGCATTACGACGATCCTGCGCAGATCGAAAAACACGTGTGGGACATGGTGATCGACTGGCTGGCGGCAGGCGTTGATCCGGCGCAGGCCACGTTGTTCATTCAATCGCGCGTGCCGGAACATGCTGAATTGCATCTGTTGCTGTCGATGATTACGCCGCTGGGCTGGCTGGAGCGCGTGCCAACCTTCAAGGATCAGCAGGAAAAGCTCGCGGAAAAAGATTTGGCGACTTACGGCTTCCTCGGTTACCCGCTGCTGCAAAGCGCCGATATTCTGATCTACCGTGCCAACCGCGTGCCGGTGGGCGAAGATCAGGTACCGCACGTCGAAATTACCCGTGAAATTGCACGGCGTTTTAACCACGTGTTCGGCAAGGAGCCGGGCTTTGAAGAAAAGGCCGAGGCCGCAATCAAAAAACTCGGCTCGCGCCGCGCCAAGGCGTATCGCCAACAGCGCGCGAGTTATCTTGAAAAAGGCGACGCGGAAGCACTCGCCGCCGCGCGCGAATTGCTTAACGAAACGCAGAACCTCACCATGGGTGACCGCGAGCGCCTGTTCGGCTACATCGAAGGCGGCGGCAAGGTGATCCTCACCGAGCCACAGGCGCTTTTGACCGAAGCGTCAAAAATGCCCGGCCTCGACGGACAAAAAATGTCGAAGTCGTACAACAACACCATCACGTTGCGCGAAGACGCGGATAGCGTGGCGAAAAAAGTCAAAACCATGCCCACCGACCCGGCGCGCGTCAAACGTACCGACCCCGGCAACCCGGAAAAATGCCCGGTGTGGCAGTTGCATCAGGTGTATTCCGACGACGCGAAAAAAGCGTGGGTGCAGCAGGGGTGCAAGAGCGCGGGCATCGGCTGCCTCGAATGCAAACAGCCGGTGATCGACGCCATCATCGCCGAACAACAGCCGATGCGCGAGCGCGCGCAGCGGTATCTGGATGATCCGACGTTGGTGCGGAATATCGTGGCGGATGGGTGCGAGAAGGCGCGGAAGATGGCGCAGGAGACTTTGAGGGATGTGAGGGAGGTTATGGGGTTGGGGTACTCGTAGCTGAGTCATCAGCGGCAACACATTCAGATTGCAGCGGCAGACTATGAAGAGGTTAAACAATAAATGGACACACTGCGAATTTTCCGTGCCTGCTTGGTTGGAAGAGTGCTAGTTGCCTTGGGCGCTGCGCTAATTGACGTATTGATGCCTTCACTCATTCCTGCGGCCATTGGTGACGCGTACAAGGCATACCTTGATGCCGCGTCAGAAGGGGTGTTGGTCACCGTTATTAATCTTGGTGCCGTGATAGTCTTGTTAATTTCAATTTGGAGCCTGTGCACCTTGAAAAGGTGGGCGAGATCATTTTCTATGTGGGGAACGGTTATAGGTATTGTGTCGATGCCATCAACAGGACCAATTGTGCTTTTCGGTTGGGCGATGATGCTATTGGAGATAGGAATAACACTTTGGACGGTGGCGCTAACGATGGCATTTTTTTCTGATTTAAAGAGGCATTTCGAGCCGGGTAGCCCGGAGGCTGGTTAGCGCAAATCTGCCCGCGCCCCGAAAAATTCTCCCCGTCATTCCCGCGCAGGCGGGAATCCATGCGTGGTCTCAAGTGGCAGGTGCGTTATGGGTTCCCGCCTGCGCGGGAACGACGGGATGGGTGTTGCGCGATTCTTCCCGGAACGAATTTAATCGCCGTGCAGTTTTTGTAAGCTGGAATACGCAGGAACGCGGGCGTTTATCGTTCATCAATGGCGCTAAAACGCGTACTTCCTCAACCCCCCATCCACCGGCATCACTGTCCCCGTGATATACCCTGCCAACGGCGACGCCAAAAACACCGCCAGCACCGCGAGCTCCTCCGGCTCGCCGTAGCGCCCGACGGGGATTTCCGTGCGCGATTGTTCGGCGCGGAATTCGGGAGAGTATTTGCGGCGGATTTGTTCGCTCATGATTCGGCCGGGCGGGATGCAGTTGACGGTGACACCGTGCGGGCCGACTTCGCGTGACAGGCCTTTCGACCACGCGTGGATAGCGGCTTTAGTGGGCGTGGCGGCGATCAGCGCTTCGGGTTCGGATTTGCCGCTGATATTGATGACGCGGCCCCATTTGCGCTCCATCATGCCGGGCAACACGGCGTGGGTGAGCTGGCGCACGCGCACGAAATTGAGCGTCATGGATTCTTCCCACGCGCTGTCCGGGGCATCGACGTGAATCGCGGGTTTGCTGCCGCCGGCGCTGTTGATGAGGATGTCGATTTTGCCGAGCGCCTGTTCAGCGGCCGCGGCGAGGCGTGTTGCGGCGTCGGGTTCCATCACGTCGATGACAACGATTTTGGGCGCTTTGCCGCCTGCGGCTAAGATTTCGGCGGAGAGTTCTTCGAGCAAATTCTTACGGCGCGCGACGATGCAGGTTTGCACGCCTTCGGCGGCGAGGCCTTTGGCGATGGCGCGGCCTATGCCCTGGCTGGCGCCGGTGACGAGGGCGGTTTTATCTTGTAATTGTAAGTTCATGATTTATTTAACTAATTTAAAGTTGAGAAATCTGGCTCGTGCCATACTCGTGCTCGCAGGGCATTCGTGCAAAGTGCCATTGGGGGCTGTGTTATGGGTTCCCGCCTGCGCGGGAACGACGGAGAAAACATTTTCGCAAGGTGCCATCAAGCAGCATGCCTCGAGTAGTTCGGTGTAGTGGTTTAGCCCTTCATCCATGTCTTACTCGCGATCCACAACTTGCGTAGTGGCGTGAGCGATGTGCGCTGTTTCAGCACTTTGCACCCGTCACAGCGGATTTCTTCGAGCAGGGTGCGGTAGATGCCGGCCATGATGATGCCGGGGATTTGCGGTTTGCGGTCCTGCTGCGGCAGTTTGGCAAAGGCGGCATCGTAATGGGTGATGGCGCGGTCGATCTGGAACGTCATCAGCTTCTGGAAGTTTTCGCTGTCGCGCGCGTTTTCGATGTCGGACTCGGCAACGCTGAATTTTTCCAGCTCATCAAGTGGCAGGTAGATGCGGTTGCGGCGCGCGTCTTCGCCCACGTCGCGGATGATGTTGGTGAGCTGAAACGCGAGGCCCAGTTCGGGTGCGTATTCCAGCGTTTTTTTGTCGCTGTAACCGAAAATGCTGGCCGACATCAGGCCCACCACGCCGGCGACGCGATGGCAATAGAGTTTAAGCGTGTCGAAGTCGGGGTAACGGTTGTAGTCGAGATCCATCGCCATGCCGTCGATGAGTTCGAGCATGTGCTGCTGCTGGATGTCATAGGCGACCACCGCGCAGGCGAGTGCTTGCGTAACCGGGTGTTGCGGCTTGCCGTCGTAAAGATTGGCCACTTCGTCACGCCACCACTTGAGTTTGGTGCGCGCAACGTTGGCGTCGGTGCACTCGTCGACCACGTCATCGACTTCGCGGCAATAGGCATACAGCGCGGTGATGGCGCGACGGCGTTCGGGTGGCAGGAACAGGAAGCTGTAATAGAAGCTCGAGCCGCTTTGCACGGCCTTCTGCTGGCAATACTCGTCTGGCGTCACGATTCGAAAACCTCGGGAGTGCCACAACACATAAAAAGGTTGCCGTGCTCGTGTTCCGCAACAGCCTTTTGCTGACAGTATTCGTCGGGCGTCATGTGCTTAAAAAGCCGACCGAGCGAGCATCAATACCCAATCATGCGGCTTCAACACCGGCCGCCGCCGGAAAACGTCGTAATTGACGTTGGCGATTTTGCTCAAAATGCGGTCGCCGCCGGCGATGATCATGCGCATTTCCAGCCCCAGCCGGCCTTTGAGTTCGCGGCCCAGTGGCGCGCCGGATTGCAGCAATTGCCGCGTACGGCTTACCTGAAAGCTCATGAAATCCCGCCAATTGCCGTTAGTCTGCGCATGGGCAATTTGCGATTCGCTGATGCCGTGCTGTGCCATTTCGTCTTGCGGAAAGTAAATGCGGTCTTTTAGGTAGTCAACGGCGACATCCTGCCAGAAATTGATGAGTTGCAGGCTGGAGCAGATGGCGTCCGACCACTGGTTGTTTTGCGGCGTGGCCGCGCCGTAGAGCACCAGAAGTAGGCGGCCCACCGGGTTGGCGGAACGGCGGCAGTAGTCGAGCACGTCGGCGTAGTTGGCGTAGCGCGCCTTGACCACGTCCTGTGAGAACGCTGAAAGGAGGTCGCGGAACAGGGGAATCGGCAGATGGTGCTCACGAATGATGGACGCAAGCTGGGAAAACCATGCAATTTCAGGGGCTTGGCAAGCTTCGATGCGGTCGAGTTCGCGGCTGAAACTGTCGAGCAGGGCAAGGCGTTGGGCGGGTTGCAAATCGCCTTCGTCGGCGAAATCGTCAGCTTCACGCGCAAATCGGTAGATCAGCCCCACGGGGCGGCGCAAGTGGGGCGGCATCAGGATGGAGGCGACTGGAAAATTCTCGTAGTGATCCGTTTCCATCGCGACGACCATCGTGTTGCGAAAACATCTTATTGAAACAATGACTTGCAACAATTATTTGATGAAAATTGCAAGCCTTGCGGGGTGTCGTTAAAGTGGGGAGTATATTACAATCGGCCCGTTGCGATGGGTTGCAAAACCGCGGGGCGCTGGGGTAGTCCAGATCGGCGGGGAAGGCGTTCTATCACATACGGCCGTTGCGAAGGCAGCGGCGAACAATGCAGCGAAAGTGGCGGAATTGGTAGACGCACCAGATTTAGGTTCTGGCGCCGAAAGGCGTGGGGGTTCGAGTCCCTTCTTTCGCACCATCTCCGCAGGTTGATTTAGAGACAAAGGAACAGCAGTTCATGCAAGCGAATCTTGAAACACTCAGCGGGTTGGAACGGAAATTGAGCGTGGCCGTGCCGCTGTCAGAAATTGATGTCGAAGTGCAATCCCGCCTCAAGAATATCAGCCGTACGGCCAAAATGCCCGGTTTTCGGCCCGGCAAGGTGCCGTTCAAGGTCGTTCAGCAGCAGTATGGTGCTTCGGTGCGGCAGGAAGTGCTTGGCGCCACGCTGGAAAAGAGCTTTGGCGACGCTGTGCGCGACAAAAACTTGCGCGTCGCGGGTTACCCCAAGTTTGATGCCGCGCCGCCGGCCGAGGGTGCAGCGGATTTTCACTATAGCGCCACCTTTGAGGTTTATCCCGAATTCAAAGTCGGCGATATCGCTGCCAAGACCATTGATCGCGTGAAGCTCGACGTGGGCGATGCGGAAGTCGATAAAACGCTCAATATCATGCGCAAGCAGCGCGCCACCTATGACGCGGTCGACCGCGCAGCGCAAAAAGAAGATCGGCTGCAAATCAGCTATAAGGGCACCATCGACGGCACGCCGTTCGAAGGCGGCACGGCGGAAAACCAGAGCGTGGTACTGGGCGAAGGCCGGCTGCTGCCGGATTTTGAAGCCGCGCTGGCGGGCATGAAAAAAGGCGAAACCAAGAGTTTCGACCAGAAATTCCCTGACGATTACCACGGCAAGGAAGTTGCCGGCAAAACCGCACGGTTCGAGGTTACGGTAAGCGAAGTGGCTGCACCGAAGTTGCCGGAAATTGACGCCGAGTTCGCCAAGTCACTCGGTGTGGCTGATGGCGACGTGACCAAGATGCGTGGCGAGGTCAAGGCCAATCTGGAGCGGGAAGTCAAGCAGCGCTTGAAGTCCAAAACCAAGGAACAGGTGATGCAGGCATTGCTGGATGTGACGCCAGTGGATGTACCCAAGTCCTTGATCGAAATGGAAACGCAGGCGCTGCAAGAGCAGATGCGTCAAAATTTTGCGGCGCGCGGCATGCCGGTGAAAGATGACATGCCGATGCCGGCGGAAATCTTTACTGCGCAGGCGCAGCGGCGCGTGTCGCTGGGGCTGATTTTGGGTGAACTGGTCCGCGCGAATAATCTGCACGCGCGGCCCGAACAGGTGCGTGCGGCGGTGGATTTGCAGGCGCAGAGCTACGAAAAGCCGGAAGAGGTGGTGAAGTGGTTTTACTCACAGCCCGACCGGCTGCGCGACATCGAATCCGTGGTGCTCGAGGAAAACGTGGTCGAATGGGCGCTGGGTGTGGCGAAGGCCGAAGACAAGGCGGTCACCTTCGACGAATTGATGGGATACAACCAATGATTTCCTTGAACGATCCGATGCCCGGGCGTGAGGTGCGCATCGAGACACAAGCGCTCGGCCTGGTGCCGATGGTGGTCGAGCAAAGCGGCCGCGGCGAGCGCGCGTACGATATTTATTCGCGCCTCTTGAAAGAGCGCGTGGTGTTTCTGGTGGGCGAGGTCAACGAAGTCACCGCCAACCTGATCGTCGCGCAACTGCTGTTTCTGGAGTCCGAAAATCCCGATAAGGACATTTCGTTTTACATCAACTCACCGGGCGGCTCGGTGTCGGCGGGGCTGGCGATTTACGACACCATGCAGTTCATCAAGCCCGATGTCAGCACCATGTGCGTCGGGCAGGCGGCGAGCATGGGCGCGTTGCTGTTGACGGCGGGCGCCAAGGGCAAGCGTTTTTGCCTGCCGAATTCGCGCGTGATGATTCATCAACCGCTGGGCGGTTTCCGTGGCCAAGCTTCGGATATCGAAATACACGCCAAAGAAATTCTTTATTTAAAACAAAGACTTAACGAAATCATGGCGCACCACAGCGGGCAAGCTGTCGATACCGTGAGCAGGGATACCGACCGCGATAATTTCTTGAGCGCGGAGCAGGCGGTGAAGTACGGGCTGGTGGATAAAGTGTTGACCTCGCGCGCCGATGTGCAGGCAGCGTAATCATTTTTCGAGCGGTTTTTTGAACGACAGGGACGGCTAACGATGTCAGAAAAAGCGAGCGGCGAAAAACTCCTGTATTGCTCCTTCTGCGGCAAGAGCCAGCACGAAGTACGCAAGCTGATTGCCGGCCCGTCGGTATTCATCTGCGACGAGTGCATTGAGCTGTGCAACGACATCATCCGCGAGGAAATTCAGGGCGACAAATCCGGCAAGAATGCCAAGTCGGATTTGCCGGTGCCGCACGAGATTCGTTCAATACTCGATCAATACGTGATCGGGCAGGACACCGCGAAAAAAATCCTCTCGGTGGCGGTTTACAACCACTACAAACGCCTGAGAGAAGCCGGCAAGAAAGACGACATCGAGCTCGCCAAGTCGAACATCCTGTTGGTGGGCCCCACGGGCTCTGGCAAAACCCTGCTCGCGCAAACGCTGGCGCGGCTGTTGAACGTGCCATTTGTGATGGCGGATGCGACGACGTTGACCGAGGCTGGTTACGTTGGCGAGGACGTCGAAAATATCATCCAGAAGCTCCTGCAAAAGTGCGACTACGACGTCGAAAAAGCGCAGCGCGGCATCGTCTACATCGACGAAATCGACAAGATCTCGCGCAAGTCCGATAACCCCTCGATCACCCGCGACGTGTCGGGCGAGGGCGTGCAGCAGGCGTTGCTGAAACTTATCGAAGGCACTACTGCGTCGGTGCCGCCGCAGGGCGGAAGGAAGCACCCGAATCAGGAATTCGTACAGGTTGATACGACCAATATTCTGTTCATCGTTGGCGGGGCGTTTGACGGTCTGGAGAAAGTCATCCGTGCACGCTCCGAAAAAGGCGGCATCGGTTTCGGCGCTGAAGTGCGCAGCAAGGATGACCGCAAGAGCATCACACGCGTGCTGCGCGATGTTCAGCCGGAAGATTTGATCAAGTTCGGTTTGATCCCGGAATTCGTCGGCCGCCTGCCGGTGGTCGCCACGCTCGGCGAACTCGACGAAGCCGCACTGATCCAGATTCTGACCCAACCCAAAAACGCGCTGGTCAAGCAATATCAAAAAATGTTCAGCATGGAAGGAGCGGAGTTGGAAATCCGCGAGTCCGCGCTGAAAGCCATCGCCAAGCGTGCGCTGGAACGGAAGACCGGCGCACGTGGTCTACGTTCCATACTCGAAAATACGCTGCTCAACACCATGTTCGACTTGCCGTCGCTGGAAAACGTGACCAAGGTCGTGGTCGATGAAGGCACTATTTTGAGCGATGCGCCGCCGCTGCTGATTTATTCTGACCCGCCCAAGGTCGCGTCGGGTGCAAAGACTTAGAAGGTGCTGAAGCTGTTGAAGTGCTTGTGAATGTATTTTAAGTATCTGTTTTTATTGAATTATTTGTTGGGGTTGAATGTGCGGGTTTACGCCCCATATGCATGAAACGAAGTTTTTGAAAGGTAAACCACCATGACTGACCCGGCGAATATCGCTGCCACCGGCTCCACCGACGCACCACTGCAAATGCCGCTATTGCCATTGCGCGATGTGGTGGTTTTTCCGCACATGGTGATTCCCCTGTTTGTCGGGCGGCCCAAGTCGATCCAGGCGCTCGAAGCGGCCATGGTTTCCGGCAAAAGCATCATGCTGGTTGCGCAGCGTTCAGCGGCGAAAGACGATCCGGGCGCGGAAGACCTGTATGCCATCGGCGCAGTAGCGACTATCCTGCAAATGTTGAAGCTGCCGGACGGCACGGTGAAGGTGCTGGTCGAAGGCGGACAGCGCGCGCGCATCGTCGAAGTCAACGATGTCAAGACGCATTTCATGGCGACAGTGACGCCGGTGGTAATCGCCGCGGCTGCGCCGGATGCGGATCGTGAAATCGAGGCCATGCGCCGCACCATGGTGCAGCAGTTCGATCAGTATGTGAAGCTCAACAAGAAAATTCCGCCGGAGATTCTTACCTCCATCGCCGGCATTGATGACGCCAGCCGCTTGGCCGACCAGATCGCCGCGCACTTGCCGTTGAAGCTCGAACAAAAGCAGGAAGTGCTTGAAATGTTCGATGTGAAGTCGCGTCTTGATCATTTGCTGAAAGTGGTCGATGGGGAGCTCGATATCCTGCAAGTTGAAAAGCGCATCCGCGGGCGTGTCAAACGCCAGATGGAAAAATCGCAGCGCGAGTACTATCTGAACGAGCAGGTCAAGGCGATCCAGAAGGAACTTGGCGAAGGCGAAGAAGGTGCGGACAGCGACGAAATTGCCAAGCGCATCAAGGCTGCGCGCATGCCCAAGGACGCGCGCAAGAAGGCCGAGGCTGAGCTGAAAAAACTCAAGCTGATGTCGCCGATGTCGGCCGAAGCCACCGTGGTGCGCAATTTCATCGATGCGCTGGTGTCGTTGCCGTGGCGCAAGAAAAGCAAAATCAGCACTGATCTCGTAGCCGCTGAAAAAGTGCTCGATGAAGATCACGATGGCCTCGAAAAGGTCAAGGAACGCATCATCGAATATCTCGCGGTGCAGCAGCGTGTAGACAAGGTGAAAGCGCCGATTCTGTGCTTGGTGGGTGCGCCCGGCGTGGGCAAGACCTCGCTCGGTCAATCTATCGCGCGCGCGACCAACCGCAAGTTTGTGCGCATGGCGCTGGGTGGCGTGCGCGACGAGGCGGAAATTCGCGGCCATCGGCGTACCTACATAGGCTCCATGCCCGGCAAGATTTTGCAGAATATGTCGAAAGTCGGCGTTCGTAACCCTTTGTTTTTATTGGATGAAGTGGACAAGCTCGGGCAGGATTTCCGCGGCGATCCATCGAGCGCGCTGCTGGAAGTGCTCGATCCGGAACAGAACCATACTTTTGTCGATCACTATGTCGAAGTGGAATACGATTTGTCGGACGTGATGTTTGTCGCCACGGCGAATACGCTGAACATTCCGCCGGCGCTGCTCGACCGCATGGAAGTGATTCGCCTGTCGGGCTACACCGAGGACGAAAAGGTCAAGATTGCGCAGAATCACCTGCTGCCCAAGCTCGAAAAAAACCACGGATTGAAGAAAGACGAAATGGTGGTGTCGGAAAGCGCAATCCGCGACATCGTGCGTTACTACACGCGCGAGGCCGGGGTGCGCGCGCTGGAGCGCGAGCTGTCGAAAGTCTGCCGCAAGGTGGTGAAGGATTTGGTCAAGGCCGGTGAAAAGGGCCGCAAATTCACGGTGTCGGCACGCAATCTCGATAAGTATTGCGGCGTGCGCCGCTACAGCTACGGCATCGCCGAGAAGAACAATCAGGTCGGGCAGGTCAACGGCCTTGCGTGGACGGAAGTTGGCGGCGAGTTGCTTTCCATCGAAGCCATCCGCATGCCCGGCAAAGGCAAAATGACGACCACCGGCAAACTCGGTGAAGTGATGCAGGAATCCGTGCAGGCAGCGCTGTCGGTGGTGCGCAGCCGCTCGCAACGCCTGGGCATTGAACCGGGCTTCTACGAGAAAAGCGACATTCACATCCACCTGCCCGAGGGCGCAACACCCAAGGACGGTCCCAGCGCGGGTATTGGCATATGCACTGCGATGGTTTCCATGCTCACCGGCATTCCGGTACGCGCGGATGTGGCGATGACAGGGGAAATCACCCTTCGCGGCGAGGTGCTGCCCATCGGTGGCTTGAAGGAAAAATTATTGGCGGCGCACCGCGGTGGCATCAAGACCGTGTTGATCCCTGAGGAAAACGTCAAAGACCTCGTGGATATTCCCGACAACATCAAGAACAAGCTCGACATTCATCCCATCAAATGGATCGACGCCGCACTGGAACTCGCACTGGAACGCAAGCCTGTGCCGCTGCCCGAGTCACAGCCAGAGTCCGCGCCGGTGGCGGCGCCGCCTGCCGCGACGGAGACTGTCAAGCACTAACCTGACGCAGGCTTGCCACGCGACTGACCACCAAAGTGAGTGGTCAGTCGCCCGAAAATGCGATAGAATGCGCGACTTCGTTGTGCGCCGGGCGCCCAAAATTGCCAGTGTCAGAATCCCGGGTGCTTAGCTCAGTTGGTAGAGCGTCGCCCTTACAAGGCGAATGTCGGCGGTTCGAACCCGTCAGCACCCACCAGATTGCTTCAGGGTTGTGGCGCAGCGTGGAGTTCTTTCGACGGATGTAGAAGACACATTCAGTGCGTCAGCGATTGAGTAGTTCAGCAGTAATGGAGTGGTAGTTCAGTTGGTTAGAATACCGGCCTGTCACGCCGGGGGTCGCGGGTTCGAGTCCCGTCCACTCCGCCAA
>OMIN01000147.1 GCA_900299145.1 Betaproteobacteria bacterium
CGCGCCGAAGGCGCCGATACATCTGCCTGCGGTTAATTCGGTGCGTGCAATTTACGTGATCCATGGCGGTTTGCGTGTCACTGGCAGTGCCTTCTACGGTGTGCTGGGTGGCAACAGCGCGTTTCACGGCAATGGCGAGCAGCGACTGGCCGCCGGACACCTGACCACCTGGACGTTGCGCTGGGAACTCACGCGCGCGGGAACGCCCGACGTGGTTGCCCATGGCGATGGGGTCACCAGCAAAAAGCTGCTCACCGCACCCATGCCAATCGACCCCGCGAGGGAATGGCTGCTACGCTGTGACCGCGTGGAGTTTCCGCCAGATGGCGAAGCACTGACGCATACGCACCGTGGCGGTGGCATCCGGTGCCTTGTTACGGGCGGCATCGACATTCATACCCAGGGCGCCATGCACCGCTACGCGCCGCTGGAGCCGTGGTTTGAGGCCGGCCCCGACCCCGTGTATGCCAAAGCCTGCCCCGCCATGATCACCGCGTTTGTGCGCGTGATGATTCTGCCGCGCGAATTGCTTGGGCAATCGTCGATCAGTTACGTCAAGGCCGAAGACCTCGACAAGCCCAAGAACCAGCAATACCAGATTTTCATAGACACGCCGGTGACATTGCCGAATTGATCGTGTTTTCCGCTGGCGCACCCCGCGTGCAGCCACATGGGCGTATCGCACAATCCGTGCGAGTCTGTTGACGCTTGCCGCTACATCAAATTGGACTACGCCAAAATGCAATGAGGAGGCCAGTTGCAATGCGGCGGCTAGAGCCGTTTGCGCTTTCGGTTTGAGTCTGCCGTTTTTTGCTCACTACCCCCGCCGGACTTTACGAATACTTCGCGCGCTGCGGCCTCGCTCACCGCGATCACCGCCGGGTGCTGGATGCGGCGTTCCGTGGTTATCGCGTAAAGTTCCTCGACAACGGCCTCGATGTTTCCCACGGCTGTCACGCCATATTGCGCGCACACATAATCACGAATCGCAGTCGGCGCCGCGAACAAACCAGCGCCACTTTGCCCAAACGCTTTCATCAGTGCGCCATCATCGAATTCGCCGACTACGCGTGGCGCAATACCGTTTGCGGCAAACCATCGCTCCAGCCCCGGCCGGATAGCAACGCCTTCTCCCGGCATCAGGAAGGGGGCTTGGTCGATACATCCCGGAAACGTGCCTTTGAGCGACCGGGCCAACGCTGGCGCGGCAAATACGGTAAGGTCGCTTGATCCAAGCAGGTGGTTGTACGCCTTGACATTGATGTTGGCGGGCATCTGGCGATCCGCGATCACCAGATCCAAACGATGTACCGCCAGATCGGCCAGCAATGCCACCAGGCGGCCTTCGCGGCAGATGACCCGCACCGGCTCTGCCAGTTGCAGCACCGGCTGCACCACGGCATAGGTCACGGACTTGGGCACCGAATCAGCAATCCCGATGCGAAACGGAAACGCGGTTTGAACTTGCCGCTCACGCACCGCATCCAGCAACTCGTCGCCCAGCGTGAAAATCTCGTCCGCGTAACCCAGCGCGCGACGCCCGGCATCGGTCAGCTCGAGACCGCGGCCCGCTCGACGGAACAAGGAAGCATCCAGCGCGGCTTCCAGCTCGCTTAACTGCCCGCTGATCGACTGGGGCGTCACGTGCAACTGCTCGCTGGCGCGGGCGATACTGCCCGCCTTGGCCACCGCCCAGAAGTATCTCAGATGTTTGTAGTTAAGTGCCGCCATGTCAGCCCGTGCCCGACCCCGCGCATATTGGCCCGTGAAATCATCGAAAAAAATGGAAGTATTATTCAAGTATATTCGATTTGTCCGATGAATACTGCGCCCCTAGAATTCACCTGGCACCACACCTTAACCCGATGCACACAGACACAGGAGAACGCCATGCAAATCGATATTCAGGCCCGCGGTTTCGGATTGACTCCCGCGTTGCGCCAACACTGCGAGCGCCGCCTGCGCTTCGCCCTCGGCACGGGCGCCAGCCGCCTGAGCAGCATTTCCGTGAGGCTGAGCGACGAGAACGGCCCAAAGGGCGGCGTGGACAAGCGCTGCACCATCCGTGCAACCCTGCCAGGGGCGGCGCCCGTTTTCATCGCGCAGGACGAAACAGACGTCTACACGGCCATCGACCGCGCCGCGGATCGGGCAGCGCGCACGCTGTCCCGCCAGTTCAAGCGCTCGCGCAGCGCGCGCCGGGACGAGCAGATGGAGCCAGACATCCAGACCGATTCTGACGCGCACCCGTCATAATCGCTGTTAACGAACCGCCACTGACACGCGCCCTTCTGTAACGGATATGCCCCCACACAAGCAGCCAAGAAGGTAATTCCATGGAATCCATAGGCACTTGGTACTGGTACACCGGCTTTGCCATATTCGTGTTGGTGGCGATCGTAGTCGACTTGCTGGCGCTGGAATCCAAGGGCGCAAAAAAGGTGTCGTTTCGCGAGGCGCTGACCTGGTCTATTGTATGGATTGCCCTGTCCTTCCTCTTTAACGCCTTGTTGTGGTGGTACCTCGACGGCAAATTCGGGCGCGAGCTGGCCAACGTCAAGGCGGCGGAGTTTTTCACCGGCTATCTGATCGAAAAATCCCTCGCCGTGGACAACATCTTCGTGTTCCTGATGTTGTTCACCTTCTTTGGGGTACAGCCGCAATACCAGCGACGGGTGTTGATCCTGGGCGTAATACTGGCCATTATGCTGCGCGCGATCATGATACTGATAGGGGCGTGGCTGATCGCCAAGTTTCACTGGATACTCTATGTGTTTGGCGCCATCCTGTTGATCACGGGCGTAAAAATGCTGCTCATGGCGGAAGCCGAGCCGGACATGGACAAAAATCCCATCCTCCGCTTTATCCGCCGCCATCTGTCGGTCACCAACGAGTACCACGGCGAGAAATTCTCGATTGTCAGGGATGGCAAGCGCTGGTTCACGCCGCTGTTCGTGGTGATGGTGATGATCGGCATTACCGATGTGATCTTCGCAGTGGACAGCATTCCGGCCATATTTGCCATTACGCTTGATCCGTTTATCGTGTTGACTTCCAACGTATTCGCCATCCTTGGGCTGCGCGCAATGTATTTCTTGCTGGCCGATCTGGCGGATCGCTTTCATCTGCTCAAATACGGCCTGGCGTTCATCCTTGTATTCATAGGCATAAAGATGCTGCTGATTGACGTATACAAGATACCCATCGGCTTCGCGCTTTCAGTCGTCGGCATCGTACTGGCGATATCGGTGCTGGGCAGCCTGTGGGTTACCCGCCCGGCGGAGAAGGCCACACGCAAACCCGGCAGCGACTGAGACCTTGAATGTGGCCGACGCGCTTCATGAAGCTGCGTCTGGCGCCAGCTCGGGCCGTCGGAGCCACCCGCCTATGGCAGGGCATTAGGGCAGGGCATTTTGTATTCATAAACCCGTTCTCCGGACTTGTTGTAACGGTATTTTGCTCAAGCGGGCGGTGATAGCATCAGCGGTCACGGACATCCAGCATCAGGGGCGCATTACGCGGCCTGTTCTTTCAGAGAGTAGGCAGCTCACTAAAAATAATTTTAAATCAGATGCTTATGGAGTTTTCCCCTAACGCCGCCGCACCGCTTTGCGCCGGACCTGATCCGCACCCGAAGGCGCCCGCGTTCAAACTGCCGCCTGGCGCTACCGACACGCATTTTCATATTTTCGGGCCGATGGCGCAGTATGGGTTTTCCGAACAGCGCATCTACACGCCGCCTGATGCATTGCTCGCGGATTGGCAGCGTTTGGCTTCGGCGCTTGGTGTTATGCGCGGCGTGATCGTGCAGCCGTCGGTGTATGGCACCGACAACCGGGTGACGCTGGCGAACCTAAAGGTCATGAAAAACCAATGGCGCGCTGTAGTTGTGGTGGAAGATTCGATCACCGACAGGGAACTCGAAGCCATGCATGCGCTGGGCGTGCGCGGCATTCGGTTTAACGTGGTGGATGTCGCCACGGAAAAAGGCGTGCTGCCGATGCATCTGGTGCGCGGCATCGCCGAGCGCATCGCACCGCTGGGCTGGCATGTGCAGTTTTTGATGCACGTCGATGATTACCCCGATCTGGAAAAGCGCTTCGACGGTTTTCCCACCGACATCGTGATCGATCATTTCGGTTACATGAAGGCATCGAAAGGCGCGCGCGATCCCAACTTTCAGGCGTTTTTGCGCTTACTGAAAAATGGCCGCACCTGGTGCAAATTCACCGGCGCGTATCGTATTTCCGCACACGACATGCCCTACCCCGATGTCACGCCCCTCGCCCACGCCATCATCGAAGCCAATCCGGATCGCGTGGTGTGGGGCACCGATTGGCCACATCCGAAGCACGAGGGTACTATGCCCAATGATGGTGAGATGTGTAGCCGGTTGCTGGAATGGATACCGGACGCCGGGATTCGGGAGCGCGTGCTGACGGCCAATCCGGCCAGACTGTATGGATTTTGACGATGCGTGGTGAGCACTGGCTCACAAGATATAAGATATTGTTTTAAAAGGATATTTATATGCCGCAGCCCATGCCACTGACGTTGTTTGAAAAAATCTGGCGGCAGCACGTGGTCGTCGACAAAGGCGCTGAGGCGCTGATTTATATCGACCGCAATCTGTTGCACGACGGCGCGTTTCACGCCTTCGGTGCGCTTGCGAAGGAAGGCCGCAAGGTGCGAAAGCCACGCCAGCATCTGGCCACCTGCGACCACTACGTGCCCACCAGCGGCCGCGAGAAAGGCTTGGCCAATGTGATCGACGCCGACGCACGCGAAATGATCCGTTTGTTCGACGTGAATGGTGCGGAAAGCGGCATTCGCAGCTTCGGCATGAATCATCCGCAGCAAGGCATTGTGCACGTGATCGGGCCGGAAACCGGCTTCACTCAGCCGGGCATCACGCTCACCTGTGGCGATTCGCATACGTCCACCCACGGGGCAATGGGCGCGTACGCGTTCGGCGTGGGCGCGACCAACCTCAAACAGGTGCTGGCGACCCAATGCCTGTGGCAGAAAAAGCCGAAGACGTTTCGCATCAACGTCGACGGGAACTTAAGCGCGGGCATATCGGGCAAGGACGTGGCGCTGGCGATCATCGCCAAAATCGGCACGGCGGGTGGCACCGGCCATGTGCTTGAATACGCCGGCAGCGCGATCCGCGCCATGGGCATGGAAGGGCGGCTGTCGGTATGCAATATGTCTATCGAAGCGGGTGCGCGCGCAGGCACGATCGCGCCGGATGACACCACGTACCAATATCTCGCCGGCCGTGAGTACGCGCCCAAAGGCAAGCAGTGGGATGAAGCACTGGTGCTATGGCGTGCGTTGCCCACCGACGACGGCGCTGCATTCGACCGCGAAGTGTCGCTGGACGGCAACGCGATAGAGCCCATGCTCACCTGGGGCACCACGCCGGAAGAAGCGCTGCCGGTGAGCGCGGCAATTCCCGACCCGGCGTCGTTCGCCGACGGGAACAAGCGGGCGCATGCCGAATCTGCGCTGCGCTACATGGGTCTTAAGCCCGGCACAAAACTTACGGATATCGAAGTCGACCGCGTGTTCATCGGGACCTGCACCAATGGCCGGCTGGATGATTTACGCGCGGCGGCTGCGGTTTTGAAGGGCCGCAAAGTCACCGTGCCTTCGTGGGTGTCTCCTGGCTCCACGCAAGTCAAGCGCGAGGCTGAAGCCGAAGGCCTTCACCGTGTTTTCGAGGAGGCCGGCATGGAATGGCGCGCTTCGGGTTGTAGCGGCTGCGCCGCGATGAACGGTGACATCGTGCCCGATGGCATGCGAGCTGCGTCCACCTCCAACCGCAACTTTGAAGGCCGCCAAGGCAAAAACGTGCGCACGCACTTGATGAGCCCGGCGATGGCGGCGGCTGCGGCGGTTACCGGGCGGATTACCGATGTGCGCACCTTAATGGGAGATCGCTGACATGGAGCCGTTTACCAAGCTCACTGCCGTTGCCGCGCCCTTCGATATGGCGAATATCGACACCGATAAAATCATCCCGGCACGCTTCCTGCGCAAGTTGCGCACGGCGGAGAAGGGCTATGACCCGTGGCTCTTTTACGACTTGCGCTTTGACGCGGACGGCAACGAGCGGCCTGATTTCACATTGAACAAAGCGCCGTGGCGCAACACCGGGGTGATTGTCGCCGGACCCAATTTCGGTTGCGGCTCATCGCGCGAGGGCGCGGCCTATGCCATGCTCGATTGGGGCATACGCTGCGTGATCGCACCGTCGTTTGGTGACATCCACTACGCCAACGAAATCCAGAACGGCATGCTGCCGGCGATCCTGCCGGAAGAACACTGCGCCACGCTGCGCGCGCAACTCGCCGCCACAACGGGGGCAAGCATTAGCGTCGATCTCGAAAGCCAGACCATCACCGGGCCGGACGGGGCCACCTACGCATTCTCCATCGAGCCGATTTACAAGGAACGGCTCCTAAAGGGCCTCGACGATGTAGGGCTGGTGCTGCAGGAATTGCCTGCGATTGAGTCATTTGAGAAACGGCATTTCGCGAAGATGCCGTGGTTGGCATAGCAACATGTCGCGCTGAACCGATATGCGGTAACGCCTAACGCAACTCCGCCATAAACTCCCGCGCCGCCAGTTTTTCGATATTCAGCACCGCATCACGCACCCGTTCAACGCGTTCGCGCGGCAGAACCATCTCTGCGTTGTCGCGAAATTTCGCGCTGATTTCATCACCCGTCAGGGCGCGTTCGCCCGTGCCACGATTCATCGGCTCGTGGTGGCGCAGGGTATCGCCGCTCTTAGTGGTGACAACCACGCCGCCGGAAAAATATTTTGGATACGTTGTGTCGGGATCAATGGCGTAGCTGACTCGCTGCGCGAGATCGAGTATCACCGGGTTGTTCAGCGTCTCCGGCTCCAGTTGTGCCAGACCAAATTTGCCCAGTATCAGACTGGCAGCGGTGACAAATTGCACGCTGAATTTGGCGTCGTAATCGTTGACGGGCTTGATCTTGGCGGCGACGGGCTCGGCGACGATGTGTATCGCCGGTTCGGGAATCAGCGCCTGCACCGAAACGATATCGCCGGGCTTCAGGTGATGCTTTTCGCGCAGCGCGATGGCCGCATCCGCACAGGCATGCACCAGATGACAGGCGGGGTAGGGCTTGACGGCCACCTCTGCCACTTCCCATTTTTTGCCCAAGCCCGCAGTGATATAGCCGTAATCCACCTTGTAGGTGTCGTCCTGCAAATGGGTTTGATACAGGCCGAAGCGTCCCTCATATGTTTTGCTGGGGCCAATGTAGCCGTGGCGCGCAAGATGCGCGGCGGTAATGCCCGCAACCCCCGCCCAACCCGGATGCAAGCGCTTGTTCCACGCGCCTTCTTCGAGAAACTCCTGGCTCGCCGCTGCCGTGCTGCCGACCATGCCCTGCGCCATGGTGAGTTGTTGCGCGGTTAGGCCATACAGCCAGCCCGCCTGCAGCGCGCACGAAAAATGCGCGGCGATGCCGGTCGGGTGAAATCCAAAGTGATGAAAGCCGCCCTTGGCCGCGCCACACACGCGCACCACGGTTTCCACGCCTAGGATGTACGCCGCGAGCAGATCGGCACCGCTGGCGTCGATGGATTCCGCCACGCTCATCGCGCACGGCAGCGCGCTCGCCGTCGGGTGCACGATGGCACCGACATGCGTATCGTCGTAATCCAGCCCGTGCACCAGCGCACCGTTCATCAGCACCGCGTCGCGCAACGGGAGTTTGTCCGGCAGACCAATCAGCCCGCAATCGCCGGTGCCCGCGACGCTGCGTATGCCCGCCAGAATTTCGCGCGCGAACGGATAGTAGGTGGAAGCGTAAGCGATGCCGATGGCGTCGAGAATCAACAATTTGGCGCGTTCGCGCACGTCGGGCGGTATCGTGCCCGCTTTGAATTGTTCAATAAAAACAGATAGTTGCTGCGAGACTGTGGGTGCAGCAGACCCGATAGGCGTCACTGGCCGCGTCATGGATGATTTCGGGATAAACGTTGCCGCACCGCAGATGCGCGGCAGTGTTTCTAAAAGCCGCGCGATTTGTTGATCTGCCCTTCCAGCGGCTTGCCCGCGCGATAGAGCGCAATGTTTCGGCAAAAGCGGTCAAGGTTGCGGCTGATGCGAAACTGGCTGGCGCCGGCAGTGTGCGGTGTCATGATCACGTTGGGCGTTTTCCAAAGTGCGTGATCTGAAGGCAGTGGTTCTTGCGGCGCGACATCCAGCCCCGCGCCAGCGAGCTTGCCATTGTTGATCGCTGCCATCAGCGCATTGGCGTCGTAAATTTCTCCGCGAGTCACATTGACAAATAACGCCGAGGGCTTCATCAGTGCGAACGCGCGCGCGTCGAACAGGTTGCGGGTGTGCGGCGTCAGCGGCAAACCGGAGGTGATCACATCGGCGGTACGCAGCAATTCATCCAACCGGTCGCTGCCCCACACCACGGGTACCTCGGGTGACGGCGGCACCGGGTCGCAATCCACCGCAATCACCGTCATGCCGAAAGCAGCTGCGCGGCGCGCGATCTGACGGCCCGTGCCGCCAAAACCGACTATGCCCATGGTGCGACCTTCGAGTTCAAATTCCTCGGCACGATACGCTACGCGGTTTTTCCATGAGTGCGGCGCATCCTGCACCGCACGCGCAAGCCGCCGCGTGAGCGACAACAACAAGGCAAATGTGTGATCGGCCAGATGCGTGCCCACGAGCCCTTTGTCGCCCGAGAGCATGACTTCGCTATTGACCATTTCTGGGAACAGATACGAATCCGCGCCGGAGGTGATCGCATGCACCCAGGTCAGTTTCTTCGCCCGCGCGAACATTTCCGGCGTGATCGTGCCGAGAATAACCTCCACGTCTTCCATCGCTGCGGTAGCCTCTGCCGCAGACTTCGCCACCGTAATGCGCACGCCAGGACCAGCGGTCTCACGTATGCGCGCAAGTAACGAATCTTCAACCGTGGGCATGGTGACGCCGGGGATGATCAGGATGTGCATGGGCGCGACCTCCGGGAAGCAACGAACAGAAAAATCAGTGGTGGTGGAGTATAGCAGTTCGGCAAACACTCATCCCGTAGGTGTGAGACGTGCCGTCCCGGGCTTGCCCCCCAATGAGGAATACGGAGTGCATCCAAGGATCTGCCCTAACCACCTCACTGGTTCGGAAAACGCCCTCAAAGTGCGTGTGTCGATTGTCTGCGTCATCTTGTAGAAGTCTTCCTAACAAGATTGGTCAGCGAGAGATTCGCATGCGTCGGGCAGGCGCAGACTCTTCGATGATCTTCAAAGTGCGTGGGCAGCGCTCGTTTCCGAAATAGCGAGCTAACACTTCAACTATGCCATCATCTTGGTGAGAGACATGCTCGAAGAGAGTCATGCACGACCGTAGCTTCAACGAATCGACTTTACCAAAGACTTGCTCGATCTCTGTGTCGGAACCTAGCCCCAATAACACCCCGACGGCACTACGCAAGCGCTTGCCCAACACATCGTCATCCCAATATTCCGCAGCCTCGCGGGGAGCGGCCAAGCCAAAGTAATCTGAAAGCCGACTTGTTCCCAATCCACGAAACTGAGGAAAAACAAACCACATCCAGTGCGTTTCCTTGTGAGCCTGGGCAATCTCTTCAATGGCGGTATACCAGAAGAGGTCCTGTGCCTGCACAAAACGATCCAAGTCATCCTTGGCACTTCTAGTTGGGATGCCTAGGTCCAGCGCTCGAGCGCCCAATTCATCTTCATCCGAACGCAGCCAATACTCGCCACTGGAATAAACCGGTCGACCGCGAATGCGAGCGCCGGAAGAAGGCAGTCGTGGCATACCGGAAACGCTATAAAAACTCGGTCGCAACCACATCCACTCGAAGCCATTGAAGTGCAAAGCGTGCTGCGCCGACAAAAGATTCGGTAAAGAAATCCAGTCGAAAACGTCACCATGGTCGTCAAAGAACACCAGATCAACGGCATCAGATGGGCCTGCTTCGATCAAACACCAGTTCTGTTCGAGCATGCCCAAAACCTTTACCCACAGACGGCTACTGGTCTGCGCTTCGTGACGAATTTGATTGATCGACTGCGGGGACATGCTACCTCACGATGATGTTTTGTTAACAGCCAATCATCCAAGGCTTTGCCCGAGCCCATCGTTGGTTGCCTCGATTTGCTCTACGCTCCATGATTCAGCCTCAGCGCGAACAACGTCTATAAAAGTCAGACACTTGAAAAACAATCTATTGAAATGCCGCAGAGCCTCCCAGATTTATCACTTATTTATTTCTGGTTGAAAAATCTTGCTCCAAAATTCTTGTGTAAATTGCCGCACATTGATCATTAGTTAATCTGTTATTTTCGTGCCTGTTTATTGCATCACACATATCCTCAAAAGATCGCGAGCCTTTGTTGGTAAGCCACATCGTCTTCGCCCAAACGACAAGGCCTCGCGAACTCTCCCGAGTAAATAATTCAGGAAAGCTCGCAAGTAGCCCGTTAGTTTCTTGCTCAAGTTGTTTCTCACCGCCAGGGAAGGCCAATTTAAGAATTGGACGAACTTCCTTTGGAGCACTCGAAAACTCTTCCTTTTTAAATAAACCAAACATTAGTAAGATCTCCTTTCAAAATTGAATGCATTTTTTTTGCGCCGTATGTCAGTTTTTTCTCAAGCTGTTCAGCCGAGTTGGGCGCTGCACAAGTGGCAATGAACGTCGATAAAGTAGTCACGCATCTGACGACTCTTTGCTCTTTCGAAGCATCGCAGCCAACCCAAGGCCAATCCCGAACTCAATCGCACTGATGAGGGCGTAAGAGATTCCAAAGGACGCCCCGATCAAGGCAGCAACACCCAGCCCGATCAAACTGGCTGTTCGATCACCATTTGAGAACCATCCCGTCGCCGCACCTGCACCAACGTACAGGATCACGTATTTCATGCTGATGTACATGTGAGTCTCCTCAAGTCCTCTGGTTTATCAAAGGGTTAACAAGCACTTTGATAATTCACCATGTGCGGAAGTGACTCCTTCTTGCGATGAGTAAATCTTTTCCGCGACGCCATTCCCGACCTCAAAAGCATGCTCCCAGTCATTGGGAATCTTGATCTCCCCAGATGGTTCAAGATATTGCTTCATCGTTGGAAAATTCATACTGAATCGCTTCTCGAGCTGAAACTTGATAGCCAACCCAGTCTCATGTTGATTTAAGAGTCGTTTTTGAGCGATTGATTTGGTTACTCCAATCACGTAAGCCACAAGGCCTCGATGGTTCTTTGGCAGCTTCAATAAATCCTGGTTGACCAATGAAAATTCCCGATCTAGAAATTTTGTCGAGTCAGAATTGACTGGGCGCAGTCTAGCTTCGAATTTTTCGCGAGCCTTTTCAACGTTTTCAGATTTGTACAGCTCATAGAGCGTGTTTTCAAAAACAGATGCGATGTTTTTATTGAGCGAACCGTCTGCAATCCACTGGGTCGCCTTCATCCGAGCCGTCAATTGAGCTTCTCTCAGATGAAAAATCATTTCTTCATCACGAAAGAACTTCAATGCGGTAGTTACCGCCAAATCATTGGTCGAATACGGGATTGTTGTTCTACTTAAATCAAAACAGTAAAGCCCAACGTCCTCGAGCAACAACAGTCCACCGAGCAGATCGTCATACGCTATGACAGCCGCCTCTGCAGAGTCGGCTGTTTTTTGTGGCGGGCGGCTTCCATACATTGCTTTGATGTACTCGTCATTTGGTGACTTTTTCTTAAATAAATCAAACATGGTCTTGAGTCCCTCGGCCCAACAATCGGTCAAGCAATGCGCCTATGTAATTTATCCCCAATTGATGGCCCGCAAAGGGAACATCCGCTTTTTCTTAGTCTTGACATGAAACTCAGCGATAAAAAATCTGTGAGCGCAGATCTTTCTGTAGAACCTTGTGAAAGGCGCGCCAACTCCGATTTTCATCCGGGCCACAAACTGATTCTTTGTATTGGATAGCCAGCCGCCTATTTACCTTGACCACCCGCCCTTTTACGGAATAGGTGGATGAGTAGGTAACCGCCTCGTCTCGGTAGCTGGTAGCTTTGGGTATGCCATCAATCACAACATTGGCGGGAAACTCAATGGTGTAACTCTCCCGGTGGGTCTGTGATTTACAAGTGAACGCAAAGTCTTTCTCTAACGGATCATCGGCCCCTGCCCAAGCAATGCCACCAGGCCCCATTCCAACTGGGACCATCATGCCCCCACGACCAGGAATGTTCGTGACTGGGTTGAGATAGAACTTAGCGCGAATCCAATAAGGCTGGTCAATGCGCTCGGGCTCAGGAAAGTCCATCATCCCTCCACCGGTCTCATTAAATCGTTGCAACAGCTCTTTGACCACTTGCTGCTCCGAGCGACTCTTTTCATAGAAGCGGATACGTCGCGACTCGATCTCAGGGACGCCTTGATAGTTCACCAATGACGTACCGTGAACAACACCGTCACTATCAATCTTCATCTTTAGATCAACCTGGCCGACGTTTTCCGATGCGAGCATTCGAGGAGTTCGGCCAATCTTTCCCAGGGCTGTCAGCACCGTTGGCTTGTCCATGTCCTCAAAGATCAGAAGGCCAAAGGGGGAAAATTGATCAGTAGAGTCGAGGTAGAGATCAAGGCTAGGCACATACGTGATCACATGGTTGAGTGGCTGAATCACCCCAACCTTCGCCAGCTTGTAGGCAGCACCCAAATTGATCAAAGCAGGACTACTCGGGATTGCGACGGCATCAAGCAACGCCTCTAACAACACAACATGGTCTTTGCAGTCGCCATACTGATTTTTCAGAACTTCATGGGCGTCATGCGGGATCAACCGACCATCGCCAAGCGACACAGAAACGTATCGAATATTGGTCGCAACCCACTCATACAGCTTCTTCACTTTAGCTCGCTCGTTGGACAATCCTGTCGTCAATTTCACAGCCAAGCTACGAATTTCCTCAGTAACTTTCGCCTTGGGTTTAGCTGTATCTTGGTACGCTTTTCCGATGGACACCATGTCCGGAAAGGTCGAAACGTGAATATGGTCGGCGTAATCACTGACGTACACCCTGCCGCGTTGAGCAGGTGATGCAGAAACTGAGCTGTACTTGTAACTGTAGTGGTTGAACCCGTTTTCGGTTCGTTCAAAGCCACCCTGAACGCCCCTTTTGTCTTCGTAGATCTTCATGGAAGCAGGGAAGGCGTAGCTGAGCCGGACGTCGCCCCACATGGCGCTGGTGGGAAAGGCCGTGGAGTCATGGAAATGGCCGACATAGGTAGGCGAATGATGATTCACTCGGGCCTTGTAGTACACGCGGCTTCCAGTTTCCACGTTCGGGAAGATGATGACCTTGATCTTGGTGTCACTGAATTTGGCGGCAGACTCCTCCGCCTGCTCGTCCTGCGTTCGGATTGATGCCTCAGGGACCATTACCTTCGTGCCATCAGGCTGAATCGTCCAAGCTTCAATCGACAGCACCTCATCCTGACTATTGATGTATTCAACAGTTTGACTACCCCCCAGCCGAATCCCCTGAGGAGTATTAATTTTTAGCTGAACCTCAGTCGTTGACTCGTAGGATCCATCCGCGCGAACTTGATAGGTGATGTGGTACCTGTCATAGGTGTACGGCGGCACATATGGTCTCTTCTCGCTTGCCGCCATCGACGACAGGGCGAGCAGTCCGAGCAGAATAAAAAGAAAACGTTTCATACTGACTTCGCTCCATGGACTGCTTGACTGCTCGCATACCGAGGGATGGCAAACATTGATGCATTCATGCAAGGCCCTCTAGCTGCAAACAATTCGTTTGCCAAGTCATACAAATCGGCAGAAACCGCCGGAACTTCTGGATACCCAGAACGAGCTGGCTTCAGCACATCACCAGTCTTTGGGTCTGCGTAGATGCGCGCATGAATGACAAGATTTCTTCTTTCAAGCAACGCCCTCAATGGATCAATACAGGCCAAAAACCGAGCCAATTCATCCGTCAGTCCCGCCCAACCACTCAATGATTGACTGATGTGCTCTAGCTTGCGACTAATTTGCCACCGATCCATTTTTGGATGGCGTACTCCATTAACCGCAATCACTTCGGAGAAGACCTCTTCGATAGCCTCTTCAAGATACGCCGCATACAACGCGACATACCCCAAGCCACGAATCAGATCTCCATCGTCAGTAAGAGTCATGTCAAGCTCCAGGCTTGTAAAGCTTGTAGAGCGTGTTTTCAAAACTTTCAGCGAGCATAGGGGCCACTTTTTTCTCCTGGATCCACTCGAGCATGGACATTCTTGCCATGAGTTGCGCTGTTCCAAGAGTGGGGATTCGGGCTGGGTCTTTAAAGAAATTCAAAGCCACGGACAGCGCGAGATCATGTGTTGAGTAAGGAATCGGACCATTACTCAGCTGAGTTGCGACTGCCAAGATTTCACGTTCACTGACTACGCCCATCAACAACTCGTTTGCCAAGTCAACCGCCTCAGACAATTTGGCTCTCTTGGGCGGCGGGGGATCACCGTAAACAGCGCGAATGAACACGTCCATCGCCGATTCTTGTTTTTTCTTTCCACCAAATAAATCAAATAGTCCCATCGCCATCTCCTCCTTGAAGTTTATGAATCTCGCAAAATTGCTGTCGCCATATTTGCGCCAGTTGTAGAAACGTCTTTGCATTGGTCGGCAAATATGAGCTCAAATTCGCTGTCTGACATATGGTCAAACTTCGACCCTGTTGGCCCATGACGACTCATCAGAACGTCAAGAATCGGGACAAATATCTGACCTTCGCCCGCATCTTCTTTTTCTAGAGATTTCTCGATCGCTGCAGAGAGCCTCTCAACGAACACTTTGTTTGAGTCGTTGAACATACGATCCATGTCAATGCCCAAGAGCTTGTTAATTTCAGCCAGGCCTGGGCCAGAGCCTCCAGCCTTGTCCTTCATGGAGTTGTTAACTACACCCATGGTCAAGTTGTTATTCACGGCAAGAACCTTGTTCAAGCCTTCAACCGTGATTGCTTTCAGATTTTGATCATGGCACCCTGCTCTGCGAAGAGAGCGCCACAAAATGCTCCAGGCGAAGAAGGGGCCGGGATTTGCAAACAACTGTCCGAATCCATTCTTTGAACAGTAGCTATCAAAACGATTCCCAGCATTGCGAATGAATGAGGTAGCTCTAAAGAGGGGGTCTTGGGTTGTGGGCTTTGGCGCTTGGGGTGAAGCAGTTGCACTCTGCATTCGCTTTGATGCCAAGAAGGAATCGAAAGCAGCGGATCGTTTTTTGGCATCTTGCTGGGTAAAGAACCATCCCAATCCAAAAATAGTGCCCCCAACCCCAAGAGCTCCTATTACTGCCCCCGTGAGTAAGAAAGTCTGGTCACTTAGCTCTCCACCAACGAATCCGCCGATGATTGCTGAAACGATGATGACAACGACAAACGCTTTCATTTTTCTCCCCTTGCGCGATCTGGGTGCCTGAACTCCCAGGGTGGTATTGGATCTGGTTCACGCCACAATCCAGTCCGACGTTTCCGGGCTGATTGCTCGGCCTCGTCGTAAGCAATTCTCAAACTCGCCGGTTGATCTTTAGCATACTGTTTGTAATGCCACGCCAAACCAGCGCGAATCTGCTCTAGGCAAACATCTGCGTCGTCCACCAAAACGCGACCGAGAACACGACCGTAGCGATCCTTTTTTTCCCATTCAACACTTACAGCCTTCCCGTACACAAGGTCGGATAAGTTCTTTTTCGATACCGCACCAAATGGCTGCGCTTTTTCCGGGGCATCTATGCCAGTCAGTCGGACCTTAATACTCTCGCGTTCACCGACCAACACCGTGATCGTGTCCCCGTCAGATACGCCAACCACGCGCCCAACAAACTCTGCGCCAATAGCAGTACAAGATAAGAAGAACAGTGCGATTGCGCACAGAGCGGATCGAATTGACTGGGAAAGCAGCTTCAAGACTTATCCCTTTTCATCTTTCTCAACTGGGATCCTGGCGGTCATGAGAAATGCTTGCGGAGCCCCATCTCTTACGA
>OMIN01000148.1 GCA_900299145.1 Betaproteobacteria bacterium
CTTATATTAAAAGGCTAGCGCGTCGCGTAACGTGAATAAAACACGTTGCGCGGAGCGGTCTGTGCAAACATCTGGTTTTTCCACCATCACAAACGGGCTGGTTGTCTCGGCATGATTCGCGCCGAGGCTGGTACCGTACCAGACGCCGAATTTCAGAAACTCGTGCGCCAGCGCTACGTGGGTAATCCGCGCGCGATAGGCGCGCTTGGTGCGCGGCTTATGGTGGGGCGCGATTGTCCATTGTCGCCCGCTGATGGGATCGAACTGCTACACGAAGCCGCGCGGCAAAGCGATGCCGACGCTTGGGCGTGCCTCGCGGTGACGGCGGCAGCGGGCGTGGGCCGCTTGCAAAGTTGGGACGAGGCGTTCACGGCATTGGATAAAGCGGCAGGTCTAGAACACGCGTCCGCTGCCCGGCAGCGGCGTATTCTGAATGCGCTGGGGGTGACGGACGCAGCCAGTGCAGAAAGCTGGATCGGCTGTTTCGGCACGCGGCTTGTGCGCGAGGTGCCGCGCTTTGCCGCGCATGCCGGTTTTTTGCCGTTGCCGCTATGCAAGCACGTGATCGAACGCGCGCGCCCGCGACTTGCCCGCGCGCAAGTGTTTGACGCGGTTAGCGGTGCTTTAAAGATAGACCCCATGCGCACCAACACCAATGCCGCTTTTTCGGTTATCGACAGCGACGTAGTGATGCAACTGGCGCGGGCGCACATCGCGCGCGCGGCGGGCGTTGCTTTTGATGCGTTGGAGCCGATGGAAGTGCTGCACTACACCGGGGGTGAGCTGTACAAACCGCACATCGATTTTTTCCACCCGTCGCGCTCCGGTTACGCCGATGAAATGCGCCTCCGCGGCCAGCGCGTGAAAACTTGTCTCGTGTACCTGAACGCGGGATACGAGGGCGGTGAGACTGAATTTCCCAAACTCGGCATCAAATTTCGTGGCGAGCCGGGCGAAGCGTTGGTGTTCGACAACATGGGCGCGGACGGCGCGGGCGACATGAACACCGTGCACAGCGGTTTGGCAGTGACGCGCGGCGAAAAATGGGTGCTGTCGCAGTGGATACGGGATAAGCGGCAGCCGGTGGCGTAGGGTGCCGGGTGCAATTTAAATTTGCACGCTGGCGAATTGTTGTGGCCCGGCAAGAGCGTGAGTATTCCGGGGGAGTTTCCGGGGCTACACAATTGTTGGTCATAGCATCTGACATGCCCTGACATTCCCGCTTTCGCGGGAATGACTAGGCTACTTTTCAGCCAACATCAATCACATTGGGAAGTCATCCCAGATTTGGGGTAGCAGTATTGACCGCTAATCCCGATACCTCCCCATAAACGCCCGGTCTATCGAATCTTTCCATCGCCAAACCCAATTGCCGTGAAACGCCAGCGGTCCCCACGACGCAATCGCATGGCGTTCGCCGGTGCTGATGAGCGCCAGCGCGCGTGACTGTGGGGTGTAGATTTGGAGCGCTTGTTCTGATTGACCATTTAACGCCGCGCGCAGGTTGCGCGCGAGCACCGGGCCTTGCCGCACGGCGTAGACGCCGGATTTCGGGTACACAACATTTTCCACGGTCGCGCAATCCCCTGCGGCAAAAATCTCTTTGTGTGAGGTTGATTGTAAGTATTTGTTTTGATTGATAAATTTTTTATCGTTGAGTGCAAGATCGCTGCTCGCCAGCCAGGGCGGTGGCTCTGCGCCGGTGACCCAGACTGTGGCGTCGGCAGCCACGTGTTGTTCTCGATCTTGTGCGTCGCGGGCGATCAAGGTTTGCGCATCAACGCGCGTGACGCGCAGCCCGCAATGCACTTGCACCGCTTTGCGTGCAAGATTGTGCGCCACTCTGGCGCGCACGCCGTGCGGGTGTTGCGCAAGCACATGCGGCGCGTCGGTGAGGAGGTGGTATTCAACTTCGCGGCGCGGCGTCTGATGTGCAAGAAAAAATTGCATGGCGAGCAGCGTTTCCACGCCCGCCGCGCCGCCGCCGACCACGGCGATGCGGCGCACTTCGCCCTTGCGCACGCGTTCAATGAGGAAGGCCCAATGCTTGAGAAAGGCTGAGACAGGTTTCACCAGAATGCCGTGTTCCTTCGCGCCCGGTATGCCATTGACGATGGGCGTGGAGCCGGTGTTGATCGACAACAGGTCGTAATTCAGTATGTCGTCGTTGCTCAAGGCAACTGTGCGCTGCGCTGCATTTAGCGCCCTGGCCTCGGCCAGTATGAAGCGCGCGCCAGCGCCAGCCGCCAGCGGTTGCAGGTCGATATGGCATTCGTCAAACGTGTAATGCCCGGCCACCAGTCCCGGCAACATGCCGGAATAGGGCGTGTGGCGATCCGGGCTGACGAGGATGATTTCGGTGTTTGGCGGACGTTGCTCGCCGAATTGACGCAGCACTTCCACGTGCGCGTGGCCGCCGCCGACCAGGAGAAGCTTTTTCATGGGAGTGCAATTCGCCGCCGGAAATCGGATAATCCGCCATTCTATAGGCAGCCGCCATACAGACCATACACAAGTCAGGGGAGAGCATGAGCCGCGTAACACTCACACAATATCTCGTCGAACAACAACGCGCCAAGGGCCTGGCCCCTGCCGACGTGCGGCAATTGATTGAAGACGTGGGCCGTGCGTGCAAGGGCATCGCCTCGGCCATCAACAAGGGCGCGCTGGCGGGCGTGCTGGGTGGCGCGGGCACAGACAACGTGCAGGGCGAGGCGCAGAAAAAGCTTGATGTGATTTCCAATGACATGATCGTTGCCGCCACCGAGTGGGGCGGCTATCTCGCGGGTATGGCGTCCGAGGAAATGGACAACGCGTTGCCAATCCCCGCGCACCTGCCCAAGGGCGAATATCTGCTGGTGTATGACCCGCTCGATGGTTCATCCAATATCGATGTCAATGTGTCGGTGGGCACGATCTTCTCGGTGCTGCGTTGCCCGCAGGGCGTGAGCGCCGCCGACGAAAAAGCCTATCTACAGCCGGGCAAGCAGCAAATTGCGGCGGGCTTTGTGGTGTACGGGCCCGCGACCATCATGGTGCTGACCGTGGGCAACGGCGCAACCGCTTTCACGCTCGATCGTGACGCAGGTGACTGGATACAGACGACAGAGAAAATCGAGATTCCCGCCGACACCAAGGAGTTCGCGATCAACACGTCAAACTCGCGCAACTGGACGGCGCCGATCAAGCGCTACATCGACGAATGCCTAGCCGGCACGAAAGGCCCGCGCGGCAAGGATTTCAACATGCGCTGGGTGGCGTCGATGGTGGCGGATGTGTTCCGCATCATTTCGCGGGGCGGCATTTTCATGTACCCGGCGGACGCGAAATATGCCGAGGGCCGCTTGCGTTTGCTGTACGAGGCCAACCCCATGTCGTTCATCGTCGAGCAAGCCGGCGGCGCGGCCATTAACGGCCCGCAGCGCATCCTCGACGTGCAGCCCGGCAAGCTGCACCAGCGCCAAGGCGTAATACTGGGGTCGAAGAACGAAGTGGCACTGGTCGGTAAGTACTACGCCGAGATGAAGTAGATAGCGCCACGCCAGTTGACGGAATTTTCGGCCATGTCCGCCTCGCAATTCCCGCCGCTGCAAAGCAAGGTGTCAACCAAGCACTGCACCAATTGCAGTGCGAAAATGGCGCTGTATTCGCTGCCGGGGCATTACGGCGCATCGGTGGATATTGATGTCTGCATGGATTGCAACGCCATCTGGTTCGATCAGTACGAAAGCACGCTGCTGTCGCCCGACGGAACGGTCGCGCTGTTCAGCTTATTAACGAACGCGGCGGCACTTCCACCAGCGCCGCCGCGAAGTTCGGCGAAGGGCTGCGCTGCGTGACCTGCGGCGAAGGCATGAAGCTCACTCACGATCAGGTGAAGGGCACGCGCTTTTCGTACCAGGCCTGCCGCAAGGGCCATGGGCGGCTTACCACGTTCCACAATTTTCTGGCCGAAAAGCAGTTCGTGCGCGAGTTGACCAAAGCCGAGCGCGCAAAGCTTTCCGCCACGGTTGGGCAAATACGTTGCTCTGGCTGTGGCGCGGCGGTGAATATCGGCAAGGTCGATGCGTGTGAATATTGCCGCGCTCCGGTGTCGGTGTTCGACCGCGATGCGGCAAAGAAGGCCATTGATCACTATTTGCAACAGCGCGGGACACATCAGCCATCGCAGGTACCTATGGATCGCCGCGAAGCGCCGCGCGCCGCGGATCAGCGCTGGAGCGCCTATGATCGAGCGGAACTCGGCTCGGATATTCTTTATGCGCTGGGGCGTGCCGCAATGCGCCTGGGGTCAGGCGGTGCGCGCGCCGTGCCGGCGGGCGTGGCAGGCGCGGCTGCCGCAGAGGGCGGCGCGTTTGCGGATGCGGCTTCAAATACTGCGGCAACGGCGGGCACGCTGCCCGATGCCACTTCGGCGCTGTTCGGCAACGAGGTTTTGTCCAGTGTGTCGAATACCGCCGGAGGCGCCGTGAACGAGGTGCTGCGGGGCGCGGGTGCGGCCGATGTGCTGCCGAGCGCTACCGATGCCTTGTTCGGCGGCGCAAGTGAAGCCGCAGGTAATGTCACGGCGGGACTCGGCGGCGAAATCGCCAACGCGTTCAGCGAAGCCGCGTCCTCGGGCATCGGTGAAGGTGTGATGAGCGCTGCGGCGGACATTGGTGGGAACATGATGGGATCGGTCGCCGAAGGCGGTGTGGAAGCCGTGGGGAGCATTGCATCAGCCGCGAGCGAGGGTGTTGTGGATCTGGTCACCGACGGCATCGGCAGTTTGCTTGACGCCATATTCAATTAAAAATATTAAATTAAATCAAATACTTATGCGAATTGAAGTTATCTGCACCGGCGACGAGGTGCTCACCGGCAAAATTGTCAACAGCAACTTCAGCTATATCAGCCAGAAGCTCGAGGATTTCGGCTTGTCGCTGACGTGGGAAACCACGGTGGGTGACGACCGTGACGAACTGCTGCTGGCGTTTCAGCTCGCGGGCCAACGCGCCGATGCGGTGATCGTCAACGGCGGGCTGGGGCCAACGGTGGATGATCTGTCGCAGGAAATCGCTGCCAAGGCCGCCGGTGTGGGGCTCGAATTGAATGAAGCGTGGATGGCTACGATGGAAGCCTTTTTCGCCAAGCGCCTGCGCCAGATGCCGCCCAACAACAAAAAGCAGGCCATGCTGCCTGTCGGCGCGGAAGTGCTCGACAACCCCATCGGCACCGCGTGTGGCTTCGCAGTCACCATCGGCAAGGCGCGCTTTTTCTTCACGCCTGGCGTGCCGCGCGAAATGCGCAAAATGCTGGAAGAGCAGATTGTGCCGCGTCTAATGGCAAAAAGCGGTCAGCAGACGGCAGTGTTCCTGAAACGTTTTCATTCGTACGGCATTGGCGAGTCGCACGCCGACACCATGCTCGACGGCGTGGAAGCGATGTCGCCTGACGGCAGCGTGAAGCTCGGTTTCCGCGCGCACTATCCGCAGCTCGAGACCAAGCTCACCGCGCGCGGGCGCGATATGAATGAAATTCGCGCCAAGCTCGCGCCCATTGAGGCCGAAGTGCGCAAGCGCTACGGCAATTTCATCATGTCGGAAGATGATGCCACGCTCGAAGGTGTAGTGCTGGCCGAACTGGCAAAAGCGAAGGCCACGCTCACCATCGTCGAGGATTTCACTGCGGGCCAGATTTGCGCACGCGTGGCGCATTTGCCCGGCGCGGAAAAGCTCGTGCGCCGCGGTGTGGTGGCGCGTGACATGACGGAACTTTGTAATGCCGTGCACCTGCTGCATGTGCCGCAAAGTATCGACAAGGAAGCCGCCGAATCCGTCGCCCGCGCGGCGCGCGACCACACCGGCGCCTCGCATGCGCTGGCGGTGCTGATCGAAATCGACAACGCGGCGGCCGACCGCATTGAATTTGCCGGCACCGTGTGCCTTGCAATCGCCACGGCGGACAAAGTGGCCTCGCGCCGCAGCCGCGTGGTGGGCGGGCGCGATTGGGTGCGGCTGGGTGCGGTGGAGATGGGTCTCGACTGCCTGCGGCGATTCTTGCAGGGGCTGCCGGTGGATGAGCGGATTGATTTTGAAAAATAATGGAGGAACAGTGATGACTACACGTCGCAATTTTGTATTGAGTGCTGCCGCACTTGCTGCCCAGGCTGTTCTACCCGCCAATACGCGCGCGCAAAGCGCCCCCATGCAAGTCCCTACCGTCGACAGCCTCACCATCCGCGTCATTACCGACAGCAGCTACGACACGCCGCGCGCGGGCGGCAACAAATGGGTGAAGGTGCGGCGATCGGGCTTTATCTCGCGGCAGGACTTCCGCAAGGCGCTGCACAATGAGTGGGGCCTGTCGCTCGCGCTGGAATCAAGGATTGGCAGCGACACGCGCCATCTCATGCTCGATTTCGGCTATACGCCGAATGCGCTTTTGAACAACATGGAAATCCTCGGCATTGACGGCGCGAAGATGCAGGGGTTAATCATGAGTCACGGGCATTTCGATCACTTTGGTGGACTGCTCGGTTATCTTGAAAAGTACCGCGCGCAGTTGCCCAATGATCTGGCGCTGCACGTCGGCGGCGAGGACAACTTCTGCAATCGCAAGAATCAGTCAGGTACCCCCGGCCACTTCAGCGATTGGGGCGTGCTCGACCGGCGCGATCTCGAGAAGCACCGCGTGCGCGTGGTGTCCTGTGAGAAGCCGACGGTGGTGATGGGGCACGCATTTACCACGGGGTCGATCACACGCAAAAGCTTTGAGCGCGTTCTGCCCAACACTCAGGTCGAGTACTTCAAGACCAAAGGAATCGGTTGCGACATTCCCGAGGCTAACGCCAAAGCTGGCGGCAAGCCCGTGGCTGATGAGCATATTCACGAGCACGGCACCTGCTTCAACCTTAAAGATCGCGGGCTGGTGGTGATTTCCTCCTGCGGTCACGCCGGTATCATCAACACCGCGCGGCAGGCGATGGAAGTTTCCGGCGTTAAAAAAGTGCATGCAGCACTGGGCGGTTTCCACCTCTTTCCCGCGCCCGATGACTATCTGCGCAACACGGTCGAAGCCATGCAAAAGCTCGATCCGGATGTAATCATCCCGATGCACTGCTCCGGCCCCGGACTGATTGCGATCCTGCGCAGCGAGGTGTCGGACAAAGTGGTGACCTCGACCACTGGCACGGAGTTTGTGTTTGGGGCTTGACGGTAAGTAGGGTGCCGGTGAGCGCCAGCGAACCGCACCGGTGGCGTGCGATGTATGCGCGAATGATGCGCTTTGCTACGCTCGCCGCCAGTCTGCTCTGTGGTTTTGCGTTCGCTCAACCGGAGCCTGACCGCGAACAAGCCGCACGCCTGATGAACGAACTGATGTCTGGCAAGGCGGCCGTCGGCACACCGTTCACGCTCACCAATCAACACGGTAAGAAGACCAGCCTCGCGGATTTTCGCGGCAAACTGGTGCTGCTGTACTTTGGCTACACCACCTGCCCGGATGTATGCCCGACCGATCTCGCGGCAATGACGCGCGCGGTGGATGCGCTGGGCAAGTCGGGCGCTGAGGTGCAGCCCCTATTCATTACCCTTGACCCCGCGCGCGATACGCGCGAGTTGTTGCGCGACTATGCCAAAGCCTTTCATCCGCGGCTTGTGGCGCTGACGGGCAGCGAAGACGAAACCCGGCGCATCGCCACGGCATTCAAGGTCTACTACGAAAGGAATACGCCGCCCAATTCGAAAATCTACCTGATCGAGCATACGGCATTCACCTTTCTGTTGGGGCGTGACGGGAACTACCTGCTGTTCTTTCCTCCGGGCACGCCGCCGGAACGCATGACCGTCATGCTACGCGAGCACTTGCCCCGGTAAATCCCGATGAAGTCCCTGAGCGCCAGCTAAGCGATGCTTTTTGCTCTTCACGTCTCGTGGCGCTGGCTTGTTCTCTGGATGGTCATCGCGCTATTGCTGGGCATGGTCGTCGTGCGTATGGACATCTCGGCCCGCCGTGAGTCTTTTCTGGTGCAGGCGCGAACCATGCATGCCGCGCTCAGCCGGCACGCCGCTCAGCACGATGCGATGCTTGCAACACTCGCGCTACTCGGCCCGGACAAGCGTTCTGGTGCCAGGGTTCCAGCGATTTACCCGCAGATACTGGCGGCCCTGCGGCGCGACAGTGGTGGATGGGAACAGCCGGGACTGGAGGCCGCAGAAGCCATTTCACGCCAGGCGCGCCGCCCGGAACCTGCTGGTTTCAACCCCCTCAACCGGCGCTACTTTCTGGTGCTGGCGGCCGATCCCACCAGCCACGCGCTGCACATTGACGTGGGGCAACTCATTGGTGCGGGCGACTGGCCGATCGGCAACGATCCCGCCATGCAGATCCATCTCGTTCATCACAGTGAGCATATGGTGCTGCAACGCGGATTGCCGGACCCATTGCAGCCGTTTGGGTTGACGGAGGGCTTTGTTTTTGAAAAGCAGCTGCACAGCACAAGCCAGCCGTTTACCTTGCGGATTTTGCGGCCCACGGGGCCTGCGGATTGGCCATGGCGCTGGCTGGCAGCCATAGGCATCGCGATGGGGGTGTTGGTGGCGGCTGTGAAAACCGGCATTGACAACTGGCGGGCACGACAGCGTGCCGAGTCCCTCTTGCGCATCGGGCAAGTTGCCCGGCTCAACACACTGGGCGAACTGGCGGGCGGTATGGCACACGAGTTGAACCAGCCGCTGTCAGCCGTCATCACCAATGCACAAGCCGCGCAACGGCTGCTCGACGATGACCCGCCTGAAGTGGACGCGGCTCGTGGCGCCATGGCCCAAGCCGCAGCTCAAGGGCGGCGCGCGGCGGTTGTGGTTGCGCGCTTGCGCAGACGGGTGGAAACGCCGGCCATGGCGGCAGATATACAGCCGGTCTTGCTGGATGCCGTGGTTGCCCGCGTGCTGCATCTGCTTGAACCCGAATTGACCAAGCTTGCCGTGCGTGTTTCCACCGATTATGACCATTTGTCAGCGCGGGCTGATGTTGTTGCCTTGGAGCAGATTGTTCACAACCTTTTAACCAATGCCATGCACAGTCTTGATGGCGTTAACCCGGCCAGTCGCCAACTCTGGGTGGTGGCTGCACCGGAGATGGGTCATGCCGTACTCACCGTCACCGATAACGGCCCAGGTCTGTCAGAGGAGGCACTGTTGCGGTGTTTTGAACCTTTCTACACGACACGGCCGGACGGCCTGGGGTTGGGGCTGAGCTTGTGCGCGGCATTGGCGGAATCCATGCACGGGCAGTTGAGTGTTCGTAACGACCCGCCGCGCGGGGCGCAGTTTCGGCTACAGTTACCGCTTGCGGCACAATAGTCGATGTCTGATGGTGTTCAATTCATGAATCCGGCCACACCTTTGATCAATATCGTAGATGATGACGATGCCGTTCGCACCAGCGTGGCCTTGCTCGCCACCACTGTGGGCCTGCGCGTGGCGAGCTGGAAACATCCGCAAGACTTTCTGTCGGGCTTTGACCGCGAGGCCATTGGCGCCATTCTGCTGGATGCCCGCATGCCAGGTATGTCGGGGCCCACTGTTCTCGACACGCTGCGTAAGCAGGGTGCTGACCAGCCCGTGATTCTGTTGACCGGGCACGGCTCCATCGACATGTGCCGGCGTGTTTTCAAGGCGGGGGCGTTCGAATTTCTTGAAAAGCCGGTGGATGATGAGCCACTGCTGGAGACACTACACAACGCCATACGGGCGCATGTGCGGTCGCGCGAGCGCAAGGCCACGGACCGCGCGGCGCGTGAACGCTACGCGCTGTTGTCCGAACGTGAGCGCGAGGTGTTGGCGTTGGTCATTGACGGATTTACGAACAAGGAAATCGGCCGTGCTCTGGGCTTGTCCCCGCGCACTGTCGAAACACACCGGGAACACATCACTGAAAAGCTTCAGGTGCAAACATTGGCCCAGCTGATTCGGGGTTATGCCAATCTCGTGGATGGCACTGATGCCGGCTGATCCGTACGAATACGGATATGGCAAGGCCGGCATACCGTATCCAAACGGATATCGTGTCTGTGACGGGTTTTTTACACTGTGGCCACGGTTCATGAGGACCGCCACTACTCTGAGGAGACCCGAATGAAAAGCCTGACCCGCATTACCACCCTGTCACTTGTCGTTGTCAGTGGCATGGCCGGTGCGCAAGCCGTACGCACCGAAAAAACCCTCTCGCTGGAGCTCGCCAATCAGATTGCCGCTGCTTCCGTGGCGGCCTGTCAGGCCAACGGTTACGCGGTTACCGCGACCGTGGTGGATCGTGCCGGCATCGTGCGCGCCATGCAGCGCGCCGACAACGCCGGCCCGCACACCGTGGGGGCGAGCCAACAAAAGGCCTATACGTCGGCCTCGGCTCGTAACAATACCCTGGCCATGATGGAAGCCTCGCAGAAGAATCCTGGAGCGGCCTATCTGGTTCACATCCCCGGATTCCTGTTACTGGGTGGCGGCGTGCCGGTGCGTGCCGGGAACGAGGTTATCGGCGCCGTGGGTGTCGGTGGGGCGCCCGGCGGACATCTTGATGAGCAATGCGCGGTGGCTGCGATTGAAAAAGTGAAGGATCAGTTGAAGTGATTCGCGATGCCATGGCCGCCAGGCGCCAATACGCATTCCAGCGCGTCTGGCGTGCCATTTTTGCCGGGCTGATAGCGTTCTGCGGCCTGGCTGCGGCACAGGTCCCGCCATCGCCCCGCGAGATTGCTGCTTACACGGGGCTGCATGCGGCGGCCCACCAAGGCAACATGGGTGACTTGGGCAGGTTGTTGGCGGTGCCTGGCGTGATTGTGGATGCGCGTGATGGCTATGGGCGCACGCCGCTGCATGTGGCGACATTTGCCCGGCAACGCGAGGCGATTCGGGCGCTTGTCGCGGCCGGCGCCAACACCGGCACGCTGGAACGCGACCGCTACGACGCGGTGACCATTGCCACCGTGGCCGACGACGAAGAAACGCTGCGAGTGCTGCTGTCACTGGCCGCCAGTGCGAAGCTCACCACCAGCCGCTATGACGGTACCGCGCTGATTGCCGCTGCGCATCTGGGTCATGATGGCGTGGTGCGCCAGTTGATCAAGGCGGGTGCGCCACTCGACCATATCAACAACCTGCACTGGACAGCCCTGATTGAGGCCATTGTGCTGGGCGATGGCGGGCCGCGCCACCAGCGCACGCTGCAGGCCTTGCTCGACGCGGGTGCAAGCACCGCCATCACCGATCGCAATGGCCGCACGCCGCTGCAACTGGCGCGGGCGCGTGGATACGAGGCCATGGTCAGGCAGTTGCTGGCGGCGGGAGCGCGATGATCGCGGTGCGTGCAAGCTGCCTGTTGATTGCATTCGTACTGCTGTGCGTTGGGCGTCCCGCTGATGCGGCCGACGGATATCCGGCGAAACCCGTGCGTGTCATCGTGGGCCTTGCACCCGGCGGCGGCACCGACTATCAGGCACGGCTGTTTTCACAAATGTTGTCGGAGAATCTGCGCCAGCAATTCATTGTCGACAACCGCCTGGGCGCGGGCGGGATCATCGCTTACCAGATCGCTGCTGCCGCCGCACCTGATGGCTACACGCTGCTGGCTTCCACGCCGGTTTACGCGATAGCTCCCGTATTCAACGCGAAATCGACGCTTGATCTGTTGCGTGACTTTACGCCGGTATCGCTGCTTACCAAAGCGCCTTATCTGCTGGTGGTGCACCCGGCGTTTCCCGCGAAGACGGTTGCCGATATGACGGCGTATGCAAAAACTTCCGCCGTTAACTTCGGCATCAGCGGCATCGGTACCACCATTCATCTGGGCGCGGTGTGGATCGCGCAGGCCACGCGCGCGAATATTGTGATCGTGCCGTACAAGGGCACGGGGCCGGCATTGAACGATCTGTTGGGCGGGCAGATTCAAGCCACTTTTGCGAATGTGCTTAACGTCAGTCCGCACATCAAGAGCGGCCGGTTGCGCGCGCTTGCGGTGTCGGGCCCCGAACGCTCGCGCGTCATGCCAAACGTGCCCACCATCGCGGAATCGGGTGTTCCGGGATTCAATGTCACCACCTGGCATGGCTGGCTTGCGCCTACCCGCACGCCGGACGCGATAGTGTCGCTCCTGAATGCGCCATTGGCGAAGTTTATGCGTTCGCCTGCCGTGGCCGAAAAGCTGGCAGCAGATGGTGGTGAGCCGGTGGGTAACGCCGCCGCAGAATACCGGCAGTTTCTGGTGGACGAGATCGCGCGCTGGCGAGTTTTGGCGAAAGCGACGGGCCTGAAGTTCGAGCCATAGTTGCTTGAGCACCGGCCACGCCTGATAGCGAATCGCGCGGTGGCCAGCGCGAATAGTTACGCACACCCCGCTGTGGTCAGCGGAGACAGTTACGAACGCCGCTGTGGCCAGCGGAGATAGTCACTAACCCCGCTGAGGCCAGCGGGGTTGGGCCTCGCAACGCTTTACCCATGCCAGCACGTTCGGATAAGCGGGTAGATCAAAGCCGCCCTCCGGTGACTTCGCTACATAGGGATAGCAGGCGATGTCAGCAATAGTGGTGCGGCCGACTGCCAGCCAGTCACGGTCTTGCAGATGGTCGTCGAGAATTTTCAACGCCAGCAGTCCGTGCCGGCGCGGTTCTTCTGTATCCCCGCGCCGCAGTTTCAGCACAATGCCTCGCGTGAGTTGCAGCCCTGTCTGCACCTGATTCTGGGCGAACGCCATCCAGTGCATGACTTCGGCCATGCCGAGCGGATCGGTTGGTAGCCACTGCTCGCCTCCCCACTTGCGCGCGATGTAAACCAGATGCGCGGTGGTATCCCAAAAATGTTTGCCTTCGATTTCCATCACCGGCACCTGGCCACGCGGGTTCATCTTCAGAAACGCGGGCGACTTGTGTTCGCGCTTGCCGAAAAAATCGATGTCGATGCGCTCGCAGGGCACATCCAGCAGGCTCAGAAGAATACGAATTTTCCACGAATTGCCGGAATTATCCGAAGCGTAGAGTTTCATTTATTCAATAAAATCAGATGGTTATGTTAGTGGCCTTGTGGGCAGTTCGAGCGAGCGTAGCACGCGCTTGTAAAGCGTGCGCCCGGGCCGCATATTCAGTCTCACCATGAATGTCTAAAGAAACTGTTCAAGTTGATTTTAGGGAATGCTAGGTAGTATTAATTTCAAAACATCGGGGGTTTAATATGACCAAGAAAATTATCGCCGTTGCCGTCGCTTCTTTGTTGGCTGCAAGTCCAATTAACGCACAGAGTCCCGCTGGTGCGGACAATGCAACGGCGGCGGCTGCCGGTGGTGGAGTTTCCGCGGGGGCGGTCGCTGCGGTTGTAGCTGTTGTGGCCGTGGCCGCTGCAGCCTCTGGCGGTAGTGGTGGAGCATCCGGGGCTTCTGTGGCACAAACTTCAATTGCCAACACCGGGTCTACGGCCAATACGGCTGCCACTCAAGCGTCATCTGCCGCCAATGCTGCGACTGCCGGCAACACGGCTGCGGCCGCTGCTGCCACTGCCGCCGGGGTGGCAGGCAATGCTGGCGTCGTTGCCGCAGCCAATGCGTCGACCGCTGCCGCCACTGCTGCTACGGCTGCCGCGACGGCGGCCGCTACTGCGGCGTCGAATTCTTCTGCTGCTTCTACTGCGGCTGTTGCCGGTGTGGTTAACCCGGCCAATAACCAAACCATTTGCGCAGCTGCCACGACTTGCACAGCAGCGGAAATCGTTAACCTCAGTTCTAAGGCAGCCGAAGCTTCAAAGGCGGCTGCCCAAGCTGCCACTGCGGCAGCGGCTGCACTTCGAGCCTACTATGATGCGATTCTTGCTGCAGCTCCTGCAGCAAACCTTAGTAGTACATTGACCCAGGTACTTGCTGCTGAGAATGCAGCGATTGCTTCGCAAACCGCAGCGAACAACACTATTGCCAATTACGAAACTGTAAAGAGTACGTTGGGCGTGACAGGAACTGTTATCGCAAACTTGACGACAGGGACGACAGGGACGACAGGTACCCGCTAGTCTGTTGGCTGTCACGATCTTGAACCAAGGCCCCAAGGGCCTATCCTTGGGGCCTTTTCTTTTGGCGCGACTATAGGCGCAGTACGCATGCCACTGTCTTTCTTGCGATGGATGGTTGCTGGCGTGGCTTTGCTATCGCTGGGCGCTTGTGGTCATACTCCTGTGACTCGAACCTTCCGGGATGCGTTTGGAGCCGGGCAGAGTGTCGATGGAATCAACCTTAATCCAAAACTGCGTTATTTGCGAGTGACGGTTCGCGGGCGTGCGATACTGATGGTGCTGGGCTACATTGAGCCTTCTCCGGATGGCGATCTGGAAACTTGGTATAGCAGCGAGGGCGAGGTTCTGCAACTTCAGAACGGTCGTGTGGTAGCTACCGCAGGGCTTGAGATTGACTGGCGTGCGGTGAGAAATGCCGCGCTGCCGCCATGGAGAGAAATGCTTGGTCGTTCTTCGGTCACCTTTCGACGCGAGCGCGACGAAATGCCCGGTTACCGCTTTGGCATTGCCGAGACAGTGGTGCTCTACGCCGTTCGCACCCCCACTAATTCGCGGCTGGTGGGGCTCTCTGCGCAGGAATTGAGCTGGTTTGAAGAGGCGGTCCAAGGCCAGCCCGGTAGTTTGCCTTCGGCTCGCTATGCTTTAAGTAACAAAGGGATGGAAACGCGCATCGTTTATGCGGAGCAATGCCTCGCGCCCGCGTTTTGCCTAGCATGGCAGATTTGGCCCGCGCGGTGAGTCAGAGTCATCGCGTGCACCACAGAACAGCAGAATGGCTACCGTACGCTATCGCGCTGCTTCAATTGCCGGTACTATGGCCTACTGTGACGCATGCCCAACAGGCGCTTAAGCTTGAGCCTGTAATCGACCCTCGCCAAGGCAAAGGCGGTGCTGCCGTATCCGCAGAGAATGTGCGCCTAGGGGCTGAGAGCAAGGGGGTACGCTTAACCACTGGCTTACCCGACGTAGAAATGCGCTTTACAACAGCGGGTGAAGGTTTGCGCTTGGCTACAAGCCCCACTGGCGAAGGTGTGCGTTTGGTTCCCGCCGTGGCAGGTGAAGGTGGCCGACTACCGACTGCCGCGCCCAGTGATGGCGAACGTCTGAGCGACTGGCTATTGAGGCAACCTACGAATCCACGAGTCTATCCGGCCGGCCTCGTCTGGCAGGTTCCTGCGGCTCGTGAGGAGCAAGAGCGGCTCAAAAGCGAGCTGCTGTTCACGCTTTCTGCTGAACGCTATGCAGACGATGCAAGTGTGAATCTTTCTCGTCTGATCGCAGCCTTGCCTGTCACTGGGCGTGTACCGGTTCCGCTTGTCGATGCGCGCTGGCTGCAGGCGCACCCGAAAAGCGATCCTGTGTTGCAGCGCGATCATATATTGGCTCTGCCTTATCGACCGAGGACGGTGAGTGTGCTTACCAGCACGGGCCAACGCTGTACGCTGCCCCACAGGCCCGGTGGGCATGCGCGAGATTATCTCAAGGCCTGCGAACCGGCTCTTCAACGTGTCGACCGCGTGTGGCTAATACAACCGGACGGTTACATTAAAGAGTTGGGCATTGCTTCATGGAACGCCCATGCACAGAATCAGGTTGCACCAGGAGCATTGCTGTGGGCGCCACCGCGGGAAAGTAAATTGGCGCCGAATGTTTCAGCTATGTTGGCGAAATTTCTGGCTACGCAGGCTTACGATTCGATAATTGCCGCAGGGACAATGCCAAGCATGGAACCGTTGGCGGCCGTGGTTCCAGATGCCCCCTCGCGCGATCCGGTGGTAACTGCCAACGACTGGGGGGTTATCGGCCTCTTGCAGACACCCACGGCACGTATGGCGGAGGCTGGCGACATGCGTTTCCACGTGAGCCGTGTCCTTCCCTATGTTCGCGGTAACGTGTTTCTGCAGCCTTTCGATTGGCTGGAGGCCGGCTATCGTTATACGGATATTAAGAATCGGCTTTACGATCCCACTCTGATTTTAGGTACCCAGTCGGACAAAGATAAAAGCATTGACTTCAAATTACGCTTGATATCGGAAACTGCGCTTATACCGCAGGTTGCCGTGGGCGTTACTGATATTGCTGGGACTGGCCTTTTTTCCAGCGAATACGTGGTAGCCAATAAGCGATTCGGCAATCTGGACTGGAGCATCGGCATAGGATGGGGCAATCTGGGTTCGAGCGGCAACATACGCAATCCCCTCTCAGTGATTAGTAAACGCTTTAACACCCGTATTTCGGCCTCGGACCCGACGGGTGGCAATGTCAATTTGCGCTCCTATTTCCGCGGCAACAGCGCACTTTTTGGCGGCGTGCAGTACCACACGCCGTGGGACAAGTGGTTGATAAAAATTGAATACGACGGAAACAATTATCAGCGAGAGCCGCAGTCCAATAATCAGGCGCAGCGGTCGCCGATCAATCTTGGTGTAGTGTACCGGTATAACCCATTCCTCGATTTGTCAGTAGGGATCGAGCGCGGCAATACGCTAATGTTGGGCCTTACCGTGCACGCCCCACTTCGCCGACTGCATGCGCCAAAGGTGTCGGATGCTCCTACGCCGCGTATCGTCGCGAGCCGTCCAAAGGAGGATCCCATTTGGGTAGCCACCGCCAACGACATCGTGGGTATGGCTAATTGGCAAGTGCGTCAGTTCAGCCGTGAAGGCGATGTGCTGCAAGTGGTTATTGAAGGCCCGCAGGGGACCCATTGGAACGATCGCATCGAACGGGTGATTGCTGTGCTGCATCGGGACGCGCCAGCGCAGTTTAACGCGTTCGAATTAATATTTACCGAACAGGGTATGCCCCTTAGCGTGCGAGAGGTTCAGCGTGAAACTTGGGTCAAGCAAAATTTGCAACGTCAGGCAGTTGCGGACGACTTCCAGCCGGTGGTGGCGGTCAAACCTCCATACTCATTGCCAGACAATACCCTATGGAAAGGCGATCCGCCGCGATTTGGCTACGCGGTCGTGCCGACTTGGCAGCAGAATCTTGGTGGGCCAGACGGGTTCTTGCTGTTTAGCGCCGGTGTGGCTACGCCTTTTGGCGTAAAACTTTCTGAGGATACTTCCATCACTGGCTCGCTGAACCTGCGTATAGCCGATAACTACGGGAAGTTCAAATATACCGCACCCAGCAACCTGCCGCGCGTAAGAACCTTTGCGCGCGAGTACACGACATCAACGTATTTTACATTGCCAAATCTTCAAATCACCCATATGGGCAAGTGGGGTACCGATCAGTTCTACAGTCTGTACGGTGGCTATCTAGAGAATATGTATGCGGGTGTTGGCGGAGAATGGCTCTATCGCCCATGGCACAGTCCGTTCGCCTTTGGTGTAGATGGCAATTTCGTACAGCAACGCAATTTCCGACAGGATTTCGGTTTTGACAAGGTGGATACGCAAACCGGTTACAGGGTGGCTACTGGGCATGGCACGCTTTATTGGGACACCGGCTGGAATTCCACACACGTCAAATTGCAGGCTGGACGGTATCTCGCAAAAGACAGCGGCGCCACACTCGATATCAGCCGCTCCTTCGCCAACGGCGTCGTTTTCGGCGCTTGGGCGACGAAAACCAATATTAGTGCTGCACAGTTTGGCGAGGGCAGTTTCGATAAGGGAATTTACGTCAGGATTCCCTTTGATGTTATGACAACCAGTCGCAGTGGTGGTGTTGCGAGCCTCGTTTACAATCCATTGATACGAGATGGCGGCGCACGCTTGAATCGTAGCATCACGTTGCATAGCGCAACCAATCCACGCGGCAAGCAACAAACCAGTTACGTTCCTGGGAACCTCGGTGGTGAATCTGAGCGGTAGGACGCTCTGATATTCCCTGCCGTAGCGCTGAGACGGTGGGAGTGGCGTGAGGCCAATGCTGTTCCAGTGAGCGTCTTATCGGTCGTTTCACGCCTATTAACGCCGCTGTAACATCAGCAGCAGCATCAGCGGCGCCATCGCCGCAGTCAGGTGCTTTAACGTGTGCCCGCTGATCCCTTGTGCGGTGAACGCATAGGCGCTTTCGTCAAACCCTTCCAATACCTTGGCCAGCGCGTAAAGCCCCAGCCCATACAGCAGATAAACGCGATGCGTATGCCGCGCAGGGAACATTGCAAGCACAAACGGAATCGCCAGTAGCGGCGCAAGTTGCACCCAGATGTAGATGCGTAGATCGTTCGTATGACGCCACCACAGCACGCTCGCGATGCCCAACACCAGCGTGGGGATCAGCACGGGCCTTTCAAGCCGCGTGACGGGGTGCTCGCCCAGGTTCTCGATTAACAGTGCCGTGAAGAGGCCCATGAACGCGAGTGTCATCGGCAGTCTGTCCCACACCAGCGTGTCGTCGTTGGGTTGATAGTGATAGTACGCAGAGCCGAAAAACACCAGCGTCACGCCCGCGAAAAAAGTCATCCACGACAGCCGTGCATCGTTCTTCAGGTTGCGGTAGCACCACGCACAACCGCACCCGCCCACCAGCAGAAAGGCAAGGTTGGAGGCGACATTGCCGAAGTTGACGATGCCCAGGCACGTGCGCGTGTCGGCGAATAAGTGGTAACCCTTGCTTTGCGGAATCGGGCCGTGAAACAGCAACAGATAGACCAGAGGCGCTGCGATGATCGCCAGCAGCCACGTGGTGCGGCGCTTGAAACGGGCTTGCGGATTATCGACCAAGGGGTTGAATGCCCAGCTCTGCCGCCAGTTTGTCCAGCGCCTGCATCAACGACGGTGGCATCGCCACGCCGCTTTTCGTATTGCTTTTAAGTGCGTTGAACGAGCCTTCGCCCGGCATGCGGATGCGCTCCACCCCCGGCATGCGTTTGGAAGCGCGCAGGTCGGCCACCAGCACATCCACCTGCTTGCGGAATTCCACGAGCGGCATGAAAGATTCAATGTTAATGGCGACGATGGAATGCCCGGTGTTGGTGACGGAAGTGTCATCGGCATTAAAATCGATGACGTCCTTACCCATGGCCGCGCCGTTCAACGTGCCGCACAGGAGGCCGATAATCAGCGCCAGACCGTAACCTTTGTAGCCGCCGATGGGCAACAGAAAGCCTTCGTTGGCGCGCTTGGGGTCGGTAAGCGGATTGCCTTCGCGGTCGATCATCCAGCCCTCGGGCATCATTTCGCCGCGCTGCGCCTTGGTTTTCACCTTGCCGTAGGCGGCGACGGTGGTGGCCATGTCTAGTACGATGGGCGCTTTGCCTTCGCCCGCGGGCAGGCTCACTGCCAGCGGGTTGGTGGAAAGCAGCATGTCGATGCCGCCCCACGGCGGCAAATGGTTGGCACTGCCCACCGCCATGTAAAGGCCGATCATGTTGTGTGCGAGCGGCATGTTTGAGTACAGCGACGCCGGCCCGGCGTGATTGCTCCACTTTGCGCCCACCCACGCGACGCCGGCGGTCTTGGCCTTTTCAATCGCGCGCTCGGCGGCGAACTTCATCACAAGATGGCCCATGCCGTTGTCGCCGTTTACCAGCGCCATGCCGGCAGCCTCGCGCTCGACGCGAATATTTGGCTTTACGTTCACGGCGCCAGCCTTGATGCGGCGGATGTATTGCGGCAATCGAAAAATGCCGTGGCCTTCGGAGCCTTGAATATCGGCTTGAGCCATTAGTTGCGCGACAGACCTGGCATCGGTGGCTGGCAACCCGACGGATTGAAACGCACTGGCGATAAAGGTTTCGAGTTGAGTGGCGGTGAAGCGCGTGGTTTTGGAAGCAGAAGTTGTCATAAAAAAATCAATAAAAACAGATAGTTACAATGAGTTATCGACAGGCGGGCTGTTCGTTGAGGTGCCTTTAAATGCCGGTCACACAATGGCAAGCAGCGATCACCTTGACTTGCCTTCCCTGGCCTCGATGCGCTTGACGACTTGCGCGACCTGATCGCGTTCGATGCGCATGCGCTGCCCGAGGGCGGCGCCCGGCCCGGCGACGATTTCCGCGCCGAGGCTGGTCATGCGCTCGCGCACGTCAGGCAATGCGAGCACGGCGACGACTTCGTCGTGCAGGCGCTTGATGACGTCGGATGGTGTTTTCGCGGGCGCGATAATGCCGTAGAACGATGAAGTGTCGAAGCCTGGCAGGCTCTCGGCGAGGCTTGGCAAGTCTGGCATTACCGGGCTGCGCTTCGCGCTGCTGATGCCGAGCACTTTGACGCGCCCCTGTTTGATCAGCGGCAGCGCAGCGGCAAGGTTGGGGAAATACACCGCGACATCATTGCGCACCACGCTGTTCAACGCATCACCCGCGGCCTTGAAGCCAACTTCGGTGAGTTCGATGCCTGCCATGGTGTTCAGCATTTCCGCGCCGACGTGGCTGCCGGTGCCGCGCCCGGAGTGCGAGTAATTCAGAACACCCGGTTTCGATTTGGCGAGGTTGATGAGGTCGCGCACGCTATTCAGCTGCAATTGTGGCGGCACGATCAGTACCGTGGGCAGGCTCACCATGTACACCACCGGGTCGAAGTGCTTGAACACATCGTAGGTGACGCCCGGAATGAAAAACGTGCTGACCACCAGCGTGGATGAGCCCATGTAGAGCGTGTAGCCGTCAGGGTCGGCGCGCGCCACCATTGAGGCCGCGATGGTGCCCGCCGCGCCCACGCGGTTATCGACCACCACCTGCTGGCCCCAGCGCTCGGTGAGTTTGTTTGCGACGAGGCGCGCGACGATGTCGGTCGCGGTACCCGGCGAGAAGCCGACGACGTAACGGATGGGCTTGGCGGGGTATTGCTGTGCTACTGCGGCGCTGGCCGCGAGCGACAGTAGCATCGAGCCTATCGCACGCCGGGTTGTGTTCATGATTCGAATGAAAAATTCAATAAAAACAAATACTTAAAATGTCTCTGCATATGAGGTGTGAGGGGCAACGCCGTCAAGCGGGCAGCGTCTGCGACGCCCGTACCAGCACGCTCCCCTCAAACAAGCGCCGCTGCGTGCGCAGAAACGAACCGCGAAGTGCCGTCCACTGGCCGCCTGTCAAACGCACTTCCGCCGCTGCGGTGATGACGCCTGCGGGCATGCCGATGCGCAGTTCGGCATCGGGGTTATCGGTGGCGCGGGTCGCTTCATGCACGATGGTGCCTTTGATGCGCGAAGCCACCGCCATGCATAGCGAGCGCGTCAGCGGCATGTCGCGGTGCGCCTGCCCGCGCGCGATCATGCGGCCGGTGATGTCGATGTCGCTGGCGTTGCGGCGCTCGCCCGAACTCAAGGTCCAGTCCTGCGGGGGCGCGACATAACCAATCGACGGGTTGGTCATGCGCGTGGCGGCCTCATTCACATCGCGCGTGATGCCCATCGCCACGGATGCCGCGCAGCGGATGGCCGCGAATTTCGCCATCACGTCGGCGCGGGCTTCCACGTCCGCAGGCTGTTCCGTGCCCTGCAAGCCCACGTCACGCGCGCGCACGAACACGCAGGGGTTCGCTGCATCAATCATCGAGACTTCAATCTTGCCCACGTCAGGCACATCCAGCGTGTCGCGCACATTGCCGGTGGGCAGCAGCTTGCCGGTGGCCGCACCGCCTGGCGACAGAAACTCCAGCCGCACCGGCGCACCCGTGCCGCCGACGCCGGGGATTTCCAGATCGCCGTCCACTGCTGCAACGCCATTCACCAGCGGGAACCGTGCGTGAATGACTTTCTTGGTGTTGGTGTTGTGGATGCGCACCAGCGCTTCTCCGTTGGCGTCCGCCTCTCGCACCGGCACCAGCCCTTCGTCGACTGCGAACGGCCCCATCGCTGCACTCATGTTGCCGCAGTTGGCGGCGTACTCGACGCGTAATTCCTTGATCGGAATCTGCGCGAAGGTGTAATCAATGTCGGCGTCGTCGCGCGTGGACGGGCCTATGACGCATACCTTCGACACCGCAGTATAACCGCCGCCCATGCCGTCAAGCTGGCGGCCATATGGGTCTGGGCTGCCGATGGCGGCGAGAAAAATGGCGTCCCACTGTTTGCGATCCGCGGGCAGATCCTTCTGGTGAAACACCACGGCATTGGCGGTGCCGCCGCGCATGAACACGGCGGGAATACGCAATTGAGGCGGGCGCTGGGCGGCATGTTGGGCCATGGCGGCTCTCCTATTTCAAGTGCTTGTAGACCTGCTCTTCAATGCCGCGCAGCAGGGCCACGCTGGCATCATCGTAAAACGGCAGCACCTGCATCATCACGATGCCGGCAATCTGCCGCTTCGGATCAATCCAGAAATGCGTGTTGTTGATGCCCCCCCACGCCAGACTGCCGGGGCTGCGAAACTTCGCATACTGAGGGTCAGGCGCGGAGACCTGAAAGCCCAGCCCGAATTTGTCCTTGCCCGCGCCGATGGGGAAGGGGCGCGTGCGGTCCGGGTTGGCGTCCGGCTGTGTTTGCATCACCGGGCCACCGGTCGGCATCATGCTCATTGCTTGCGCTGCGCGCGGACTGAGTATTTTCGCACCGTCCAATGTTCCGCCATTTAACAGCATACGCACAAAACGGCTGTAGTCCTGCGCGGTGGAATAAAGGCCGCCGTCGCCCCGTATCGGCGATTCCTGCTTGGGATCATTCGGCGTTTCAGTGAGCTTGCCACCCTTGCGGGTGTGCACTGTAACCACGCGCGACACCTTTTCGGAGGGAACGACGTGCCCGGTATCCACCATTTTCAGCGGTTCGAAAATATGCGTGCGCAGATAAACGTCCAGCGTCTGGCCGGACACTTTTTCCACTATCGAGCCAAGAACACGGGTACCGGCGCTATAGGTCCATCGCTCGCCCGGATCATGCAGCAGTGGCAGATCGGGTTCGCTCTTTTGGGTGGCTTCGACGATTCTCTTGACGGTCGGATTGGTAAAGGCATATCCCAGCCCGGAAGAGTGCGTCATCAAATGGCGTATGGTGATCTCGCGTTTGGCTGGGCGTGTGGTGTAGGTTGCGTCTGCTTCGTTAAACGTATCGATGACCGGCCGACCTTTGAACTCTGGCAGATAATTCGATACGGGGTCGTCAAGTATTATCTTCCCCGCATCGACCAGCATCATGATCGCCACTGACGTGATTGGCTTGGTCATGGACGCGATTCGGAAGATGGCATTGGAGGACATCGTGATATTGCGTGCCACGTCCTGTTTGCCCAGAAAACATTGGTAAATGATCTCGTCGCGATTGACAATCACGACAGCAATGCCCGGGATGTCGCCATGTTCTATGGCTGTCATGGAAACCTTGGCGATGTTCGGTTTGTCCGCGTCGGCAATGGTGGGGCGTGGCGGCGACACACCCGATGCGGCGAGCGAGGACTCTCCGGGGACGACGCCAAAAATCGTAATGCCGGCGGTCAAAATGAGCAGACGTTGCATCATTGCAATGGTTGAGTAAGGCAACACGTTGTTCTCCTGTTTTGGAACCACGCTGGCGATTATTCAATCGCCACTTTATTGTCACGAATGATCTTTTCCCAACGTTTCGATTCCGACTGTACGTAATCGTCAAAGGCTTTCGCAGTGGCCGACAGCGCAAGCGGCAACTGTCGTTTGGCGAGCAGGCCCTCGGCCTCGAGTTCATTCATCGAGGCAATGGCGTCGCGGAAGAGGCGCTCGACGACCGCACGTGGTGTTTTCACCGGTGCGAAGAGTCCATTCCAGTTCAGACTGCCGATACCCGCGAAGCCGGCTTCTGCCATCGTCGGCACGGCGGGGAAATCCGCAAGGCGTTTGTCCTGCGTCACCGCGTAAGCCTTGATCTGCCCGCTGCGCACCGGCCCGGCATTGGAGGCCACGTTCGAGATGTTGATGTGCGTGTCGCCGCGAATCAGGTTGGTCAGCGTTTCACCCGCACCCTTCGTGGGGATATGCACCATTTTCACGCCTGCGCGTTGCGTTAGCGCCAGCATATCCAGATGCGAATACGAACCGAGCGGAGCGCCATAGTTCAATTGGCCGCTGCGCGAGCGAGCATATTCCATTGCTTCTTTCAACGTGGCGCCGGGTAGCTTCGGGCTGCCGAGCACAAAATTAGGGATTGCCACCAGCTGGGTGACGCCAGCGAGATCCTTCAATGCGTTCACGCTCATGTTCTTAGAGAACAGCAGCGGATTGATCGAGTTGGTCGAAATGTTACCGACCAGCAGCGTGTAACCATCGGGCGCGGCGGTGGCAACGATTTCCACGGCGATATTGCCGGCGGCGCCAGAACGGTTGTCGACCACCATTTGCTGGCCGAGCTTTTGTGATAGACGTTGCTCGAGTATGCGCGCAATGATGTCGGTCGCGCCGCCGGGCGCAAAGGGCACCAGCACGCGTATCGGCCGTGAGGGGTAGGTCTGTGCGACCGCGCCCGCAATAAAACCCGGTGTTTGGCCCAACGCCAGCAACACCGCCGGTAACCAGGCGAGGGCTGTTCGGAAGCGTGTCTTTTTCATGCTCTCCTCCATCAGTGGCCGCATTGTGGCATGGAAGACCGTGTGGGATGACGAATCGGCCCGCAGACGCAATATTTATTTAAGTATCTGTTTTTATTGAGTATTGTTTTTGGGGTGCGATTCTTCCAGTTCCACCAGCGCACCGAGAAAATCTTTCGGATGCAAAAATGCGATGCGTTCACCATGAACGTTGAACTGCGGTTTGCCGTCACCCAGTACTTGCGCCCCTTTGCTGGTTAGATCGGCGCGCGTGGCGTCCACGCTGTCGACACCCACGCAAAAATGATGAATGCCGCCTTTGGGATTGCGCTCCAGAAATTTCGCCACCGGTGAATCCGCGCGCGACGGCTCCATCAGCTCGATTTTCGCATTGCCCAAATCGACGTACGCCATGCGCACGCCCTGCTGCTCGTTGACCTTGATTTCGCCAATGGCAAGGCCGTAGGTTTCGGCCAATCGCCGGGCGGCAGCGTCGAGGCTGGGGACTACGATGGAGACGTGGGAAAGGTTGGTGATCAATTCAAATTCCTTTTGACGCGGATTAACGCAGATTCGCGCAGATCAAATTGCACAATCGTCGTTCCAGCGAAAGCTGGAACCTAGGTTGATGCGCGGCCCGAAGGGCGCTGAATGTGATGCTGCGCATGATTGCGCGACCTGGATTCCGGCTTGCGCCGGAATGACGGAGGAGGCGCTCAATCTGCGTCTGTCTGCGTAAATCTGCGTGAATCCGCGTCGAATGCGTTAGACTTTGTTGTGCTTCAAATAACCTTCTGCGCTCGCAACTCCGCAATCTGCTCGGCCGTCAAACCCAAGTCGTCGCCCAATACCTCACTGGTGTGCTGCCCCAGCGTCGGCGGTGCTCGGCGTATCGACGGCGGCGTACCACTGAAGCGAAACGGCATGCCCAGCACTTTTACATCGCCGGAAGTAGGGTGCTGGATGGTCTCAACCATCTTGCGTGCCACGGTATGCGGTGCGCTCAACGCCTGCGCCACGCTGTTGATGCGGCCGCAGGGTATGCCAGCGGCAGTCAGCGTATCGATCAGCGCATCGGCGTTGAAAGTTTTCAAGGCTTCGATAATCAACCCGTCGATGGCCTCGCGGTTGACCACGCGATCCTGATTGCGTACAAAGCGCGCGTCGGACGGCCACTCCGGGTGGCCCAGCGCGGCGGCGAATTTGACGAACTGGCCATCGTTGCCCACTGCCACCGCGATCATGCCGTCTTTTACGGGATACGCCGTATAGGGCACGATGTTCGGATGGCCGTTGCCAAATCGCCGCGCATCGCGGCCCGACACCAGATGGTTCGACGCCACGTTTGCCAGCATGAAGAGGCCCGACTCATATAACGATACTTCGACATGCTGCCCGCGCCCGGTACTATGGCGCGCGTTCAGCGCAGCAAGAATCGTATTGCAGGCGAGTAGCCCTGTGGTGATGTCGACAATGGCGACGCCATATTTCATCGGGTCGCCACCGGTTTCACCGGTGATGCTCATCAGCCCCGACTCAGCCTGTAAAATAAAATCGTAGCCGGGCAGCCCGCCCTTGGGGCCGTCGGTGCCGTAGCCGGTGATGGAACATCGGATGACACGCGGCGCGTTCTGCTTCAGCCAATCATTGGTAAAGCCCCATTTTTCCAGCGTGCCGGCCTTGAAATTTTCCACCAGCACATCGCACTGTTGAATCAGCCGGGCCAGAATCTCCTGGCCGGGCTTGGCTGCCATGTTGAGTGTGATCGAGCGCTTGTTGCGATTAATGCCGAGAAAGTAAGCGGACTCGGTGCCCGCGAACGGCGGCCCCCAGGAGCGCGTGTCATCTCCCGAACCCGGCGGTTCAACCTTGATAACCTCGGCCCCCATATCGCCCAGCATTTGTGCGCACAACGGGCCGGCGAGGATGCGGGTCAGGTCGAGGACTTTGGTACCTGTTAGGGGGCCTTGGGGTTCTGGTGTGCTCATCGGGGCGCTTGCTTACTCTCGCTTGACAGGTACGGGGTAAGTGAACAGTAACCCCTCGGTGCGGCACTGTTCACCGTTTACCGTTTACTTCTTGCGCCTCATGGAAGGCGGCGCATTCAAATCCCGCGCGTTGCCATCAAGGTAATCCGCCAGCATCTTCTTGTCGCGCAGGCGGAATTTCTGGAAGTTGGGCGGGCGCTTTTGCAGGAAGGCGTTCATGCCTTCGGCGGCTTCTTCCGACCCCCAGACGTGTGCGAGCAGTTCCATGCCCTGTTGCCATGACGAATACAGGTTGTCCGACTCAAAGTTGAGCGACTTCTTGGTCATGCGAATGGTAAGGGCACTGTGGCCTTTCATGGTTTCGCACCACTTCAGGGTCTCTTTCAGCAAATCTTTTTGCGGCACGCATTTGTTGATGAGGCCGACTTCAGCGGCTTCCTTCGCCGGGAAACGGCGTGCGCAGAAAATCATTTCACGCGCAAGGCGTTCGCCGATGATGCGCGGGATGTATTGCGTGGCACCCACCGTCGGGCATGCACCGACTTTGGCGCCTGTCTGGCCGAGCACCGCGTTTTCAGAGGCAATGGCGAGATCGCACCACAGCGCCAGCTCGTGCCCACCGCCCATGCACCAGCCATTGATCATGGCGATGACCGGGATCGGCAAGCCGCGGATGGTCATGGCGAGCCCCAGCATGCGGTCGTTCCACATATAGCCATTCTGGAAGTTCAGCCGCTTCATGGCGTAGAAGTCGCCGCCGGCCGAGAACGACTGGTTGCCCGCGCCGGTAATCACCGCACAAACAATCGACGGATCTTCGCGAGTGGATTTCAGCGCGTCGATCATTTCATCCAGCGATTGCTCGCGAAAGCAGTTCAGCACGCGCGGCCGATTAATGGTGACCCAGGCCACCTGGTCTTTCACTTCGTACAGAATGTCTGTGTACTTGCGCTTTTTTGCGGTACTTTTTTTGCTGGCAGCCATGACAACCACTCCTCGAATGAACAAATCAAAACGGGGATTTTAGCAGAACCGCGTGCCGCGATTGACAAGCCCGCAGGGGGTAACTATCGTGTTTACCCGTCCACCGCGTTGATCCCTAGCCGACTGAATCGGCTGTTCATGAATTCATGTATTCGATACAACACTGCCTGAAATTCGCGAGCCTTGTTGTCACGCCTTGCTTGTTAGGCGGCGCCGCGCTGGCGCAAACATGGCCCTCGCGCGTAGTGCGGGTGATTGTGCCCTTCGTGCCTGGCGGTCCCACGGACGTGCAGGGCCGCTGGGCGGCGCAACAGTTGTCCGCGGCGCTGGGCCAGCAGTTTGTCGTGGAAAACCGTGGCGGCGGCGGTGGCGTGCCCGGGACCGACGCGGTGGTGCGAGCGGCGGCTGACGGTTACACGCTGCTTGCCGGGAACCCCGGCCCGCTCACGGTGTCGCCGAGTGTCAACGCGAAAATGCCCTATGACACGTTGCGTGATCTGGCGCCGATATTTCTGATCGCACGCACGGCCAGTTGCCTGATGGTTCACCCCAATGTGCCGGCGAAAGGCATCAAGGAATTTGTCGCACTGGCCAAGGCGCAGCCGGGGAAGATCAACTATGGTTCGCCGGGTGTCGGCACGGTGGGACATTTCGCCACGGAGCTGTTCGCGACGCAGGCGGGCATCAAGCTTAACCATGTGCCGTACAAAGGCGCGGCGCAGTACACCGTTGATCTCATCGCCGGCCATATCGAGGTGGCGATCAACCAGTTCGCCATTTGTGCGCCGTTGCAACAAGCTGGCAAGCTGCGCGCCATCGGCGCAACTTCCGAAAAGCGCTCGCCGCTGTTGCCTGACTTGGCGACGATTGCGGAACAGGGCTTGACCGGATTCGTAAGCTACAACTGGAATGGCGTGCTTGCACCAGCCAAGACGCCGCGTGAAATCATCGCGCGAATTCACGATGTGCTGTCCAAACAGCTTGCGCTGCCGGAACATCGCGACAGCTTTGTGAATCAGGGGCACGAGGTCAGCGGCCTTGGGCCGGAAGACTACGCCAATTTCATTCGCGCCGAAGTCGACAAATGGGCGCGCGTGGCAAAGGCCGCGGGGATACAAAAGCAGTAGCGAAGAATAATTGTAACTATCTGTTTTTATTGAATAATCTAAATTTAAAAAAGGATCGTCATGGCTGCCAAGGAACCCCCCTATTTCATGTATTTTCCCGGCAACTATCGCTGGTCGGCGGCGTTCATCAACATGATGGGGTCGGCGGCGTATGGCGGCTCGGACATAGGCGAGATACACAAGATCGGCGTGCTGCTGAAAAACGCCGCGCCGGATGACGACGACGCGTGGTTTCGCGCCTGCGAAAAAGTTGCCGATGGCGTGCGCGCGCATGCGGAAAAGTTTGAAGCGACTGGACACCGCTTCTCGGCGGCGCACGCGTATCTGCGTGCCTGCAACTATTACCAGATGGCCGAGCGCTTTCGCACGCCCAAGGACGAACTGGCGCTGAAAATTTTCAAACAGGGTGTCGATTGCTTTCACAAGCACGCCCAACTCACCGATGTGAAAATCGAGATTGTCGAAATACCGATGGGTAAGGAAAGCCTGCCCGGCTACTTCGTGCATTCGCCTGCCGCCAACGCGATGGGCAAGCGCGCGCCCTGTGTGGTGTTTTTCGACGGGCTGGATGTGACCAAGGAAATCCAGTTCACGCGCGGTGTCACTGATCTCATCAAGCGCGGCATTCACGTGTTGATCATGGACGGCCCCGGCACCGGTGAGGCGATCCGCTTTCGCGGCAACGTGCTGCGCCATGATTACGAAGTTGCGGGCAGCGCCTGCATGGATTGGCTGGAAAAGCGCCCGGAAGTCAATGCCAAAAAGGTCGGCGTGGTGGCGATCAGCCTTGGCGGTTACTACGCGCCGCGCATTGCCTCAATGGAGCCGCGCTTTGCCGCGTGCATCGCGTGGGGCGCAATCTGGGATTACTACGGTACGTGGAAGAAGCGTATTGATTCCAAGTTCAAGACTTCTCTTTCGGTGCCCGGCCACCATATTATGTGGATATTGGGTGTGAATTCGCTGGAGGAAGCGCTGAAAAAGCTGGAGCCGTATCAGCTCGACGGCGTGGTACAAAAAATGCGTTGCCCGTTCCTGATCGTACACGGCGCGGAGGACGAGCAGATTTCGCTGGCCGATGCGCAGGCGCTCTACAACGCCTCCGGCTCGGCAGACAAAACGCTGCGCGTGTTTATCGCCGAGGAGGGCGGCTCGCAGCACTGCCAGCGCGATTACCTGACGCTGGGGGTGGCGACAATGTGGGACTGGTTCGAGGATAAGCTGGTTCGATCCTAACCCCCTGGGGCAGTGCGGGCAGACGAAGCAGAGGAAGGGGCACGGCGATGGCAGAAACCTGGGGCATGGCGCCGGATAATTCAGCGCCCGCAACGCGAAAGCCGGACGGCGAGGTCAAGGCGCGCGTCAAACATACCTGTCCCGCGTGCGGCGGCGAGGCGGTATGGAATCCCGGCAAGCAGGTGCTGGCCTGCGCGTTCTGCGGCACAGTAGTGCCGGGCAAAGAGGATGCGGATGCCGGCCAGATCATTGAACATGACCTCGCGGCGGCGCTGCGCGGCATTCCCGACACGCAGCGTGGCTGGGGTGTGCAAAAGCAGCAGGTGAAGTGCCAGAGCTGCCACGCCATTTCAGTGTTCGACGCGTCGCGGCAATCGCAAGGGTGCGGTTTTTGCGGCGCCACGCAACTGGTGCCGTACGAGGAGGTGAAAGACGCATTCTCGCCGGAGAGCCTGTTGCCGATGAAAATCGACCACAACAAGGCGCGCGAACTGATTAAAACCTGGTACGGCTCGCGCTGGTTCGCGCCGAATAAGCTGAAAAAGGCCGCGCTCACCGACACGGTGAAGGGTCTCTACATTCCTTACTGGACCTTCGACGCGCAAGCTGATGCTGATTGGGAAGCCGAGGCGGGCTATCACTATTACGAAACCGAGGAATACACCGATAACTCGGGCAACCGCCAGACGCGCCAGATCCAACGTACGCGCTGGGAGTACGCCAGTGGCCGTATTGAACATTTTTTCGACGACGAACTGGTGCCGGCGTCATTGGGCGTGCAGCCCAATCACCTGTGCGCGGTGGAGCCGTTTCCGACGGCTGATTTAACGCCCTATGATCCGGCGTATCTGTCGGGCTGGGTGGTCGAACGGTATCAGATGGATCTGGTGGCCGCCGCGCAAAAATCGCGCGATGCAATGGAGAATAAGGTGGAATCGATGTGCTCGCGCGCCGTTCCCGGAGATACCCAGCGCAATTTGCGTGTCAACACACGTTACAGCGGGCAAACTTTTAAGCACATCCTGGCGCCCTTGTGGATGCTGCAATACCGCTACGGCGCGACGAATTATCAGGTGGTGATGAACGGCTACACCGGCAAAATCTCCGGCGACTATCCGAAGAGCTGGGTGAAGATTGCCTTTACCGCGCTGGCGGTGATTATTGTGCTGATGATTTTGTTTAGTGCATTGTCGGGTGGAAAATAGTTATTTAAAAACAGACAGTTATGAATTAGCGGCTCGAATTGGGATTTGGCGGAAAATTAGTATGCCGCCAACACCGGCGGAAAAATTACGATGCTGCCAACACGGGCGGCAGTTGCGGCGCCAGCTTCGCGCGTTCTGCAGTAGCGGTGCCATTCAGTGCAAAGCCCAGCAGTTTGCCCGACGCATCAACGAACAGTGATTTGACACCGTCGGGCGTTGCTTCGACCTTCCATTCGCCTGCGGCGCCCGGTGCGGGCGGCGAAACGATGGTGGGGCACGCGGGGGTTTTCACCATTACCGGCATGGCGGGGAAGCTCACCGGCGTGGCTTTTCCAGCCAGAGTTGCGGCCAATGCGCGCGCGGCATGCATGATGGGCATGACAAAAGGCATCACCAGCCCTTCAATTTCCATGCAGTCGCCCAGCGTGTAGATATCGGGGGCGCTCGTTTGTAACTGGCGGTTGACTACGATGCCGCGGTTGACTTTAAGGCCCGCGGCCTGTGCAAGCGCCACGCGAGGTTTTAGGCCTACCGCGGACAGCACGATGTCGGCGTTGATAACCGTGCCGTTTTCGAGTGTGACCTTCAGCTCGCTGCCGTTGCGATCTACCGATTTTGTTCCTGTGCCAAAGTGCCACACCACGCCCAATGCCTGTAGTTTGTCACGCACCATGTCACTGCCCTGCGGCGGCAGCAGGCGACCCAGAGGTTGTGTGGCGATGTCGACTACTTCGGCATGATGGCCGCCAACGGCGAGGTCGTTCGCAAATTCGCTGCCAATGAGGCCGGCGCCGATGATGGCGACGCGCTTTTTCCCGCCCTGGTCATTCAGGAGTGCATGAAAGCGCCCGTAGTCGTCCAGATCATTGACCGTGATGATGGCGTTCGCCGCATCGCCCGCAATCGGCAGGCGTATCTGATCCGCCCCCAGCGCCAGCACGAGCTTTGAGTAGGCCAGCGTTTCATCGCCAATGTTGGCCGTGTGCGCGGCCGGGCTTAAGGCGGTGACGCGCGTTTTTGCGCGCACCGTGGCGTTCAGTTGCGTGGCCATCTGCTCCGGCGTGTTGAGCGCGATAGCCGACGGCGGTTTTTTGCCTGCCAGTGCGTTAGACAACATGGGTTTGGAGTAGAAGCTGCCGCTGTCGGCGGTGATCACCGTAAGCGGAACGTCCCTGTCGAGTTTGCGCAGTTCCTTGGCGACGTTGTAACCAGCGAGACCACTGCCGAGAATAATGATGGGATTCATAGGGTTGGGACGAAAAATTCGAATAATCAAAAACGGGGAATTAGTAACCGCGCAAATTATCTGGTTTTCAGCTCACGCACGGAATTCGCCTTCTGCACACATGCGCCCATGAGAAAGCCCAAGTCAGTGCCGGTGGACACATACCGCGCGCCCATTCTCACGAATTCGGCGGTGAGGTCGGGCCGGTTGGCGAGGCCACCCACGCCGACATGCTTGCCATACTTGCGGCAGGCCGCGATGGTTCGTTCATACGCTGCGCGCACGCGCGGATCATCAGCCTTGCCGGGGATGCCCATTTCGGCCGTGAGATCGCTGGTGCCGATCATCATCATATCCATGCCCTCGACAGCGGCAATTTCCTCGACATGCTCCAGCGCCTCCACGGTTTCCATCATCACCATTACGGTGGTGGCGTCGTTCAACGCCGGATCGACTTGCGAGGCGGGGAAGGTGCGAAATTGCAGATGCGGCAATTGTCCTGCAGCGCCACGTTCGCCCAGCGGCGGAAACTTGGCCGCGCGCACCACGCGCCGCGCGTCCTCGGCCGAGCGTACGTGCGGCGCAATGATGCCCATGGCGCCGCCATTGAGCGCCCCGGCGACGTTTTCCGGCGCGGTGTTGGGGATGCGCACGAACGGCGTCACGCCGGCAGCCAATGCCGCCTGGCTGATGATGCCGACAGTGTCCCACGAAAAACCGTTGTGCTCGACGTCGGTATAAAGGGTGTCGAAGCCCGCCGTTGCGGCGATGCGCGCGATTTCGGGTGTGCGGATCATGCGCACGGTCATCGAGGCGACGACTTCATCGCGCGCGAGCTTTTCCTTGACGTTGTTGCGCAAAATGTCGCGAATTTCTACCGGCATGGCATGCTCCCTGAAAAGTGGTTTGACCGGGCGATTGTATCGCCAGCCCCACGCTTTGCGTCACCGGGTTTGGCGCCGGTGACGCAAACGGCGTGGTTGCTATTGGAAAGCATTGGTAACCACTGGCTACCAGTGGCAACCAGTGGTAGCCGCTAGGCCGCCAGCAACACCATCTCGAAGTCTTCCTTCGCGATGCCGCACTCCGGGCAGGCCCAGGCAACCGGCACATCCTCCCAGCGCGTGCCGGCGGGAATGCCGTGCTTCGGGTCGCCCTTGGCTTCGTCATAGATATAACCGCATACAATGCATTGCCATTGTTTCATGATGTTCTCCTGTTTGTGGTGTGAGTTGGGATTGACGGGATTGCTACGGTTGCGTTATGCCGCGATTTTCGCGAGCGTGGCCTTGTAGTGATTCGCGTGACGCTCTTCCACTTTGGCCAACGCGGCGAAACGCTTGGCGGCTTTGACCAACGTTTGCCGGAAGCGCTCGGCGTGTTCCTTCGACTCCGCAATCTGCTCATTCATTTCGGCCACTGCGGCGGCGTTGCCTTCCTGTTCGGCGAGGTGCCGGAACTTGGGATACATCTCGGTGTATTCGTAGGTCTCGCCATCGATGGCCATTTGCAGCGCCTTGGCCGGCGTGAGTGCGGCAGGCGGGTAGAGCAAGTCGAGGTGGCCGAAGGCATGCTGCACTTCCTGATCGGCAGTTTCCTCGAAAACTTTCGCGATGGCTTCGTCACCCGCGGCACGCGCAATTTTGGCGAAATAACGATACTTGATGTGTGCCATCGACTCGCCAGCGAAGGCGGCTTCGATGTTCTTGATGGTGATGCTCTCGTCGGAATGGGGTTTCATTGGCGTCTCCTTGATGTGCGTTGTGAGTTAAGAATCGCGTGAGGTTCACGCTTGGGACGAATTGTGCTGATGGCTGAATCATTAATCCAATTGATTGTTGTGATCTTGTTTATAGCTAATGGCTATTGAAATCGCCTATCCAGACTATTTTGTAAGCATCTGATTTAAAACAATATTTTAGCGATGCCATTTGCCTGTGATTGTGCTGCTGATGGTGACCGGTGAAATCTTGCGGGCATCGTCCCGGCAACCCGCAGGTGGCGCGCCGCTGTAACACCGCTTACACTCCGATTCTCAACGCGACCTTCCACTGTCATCAAATCCCAGGAGCAAGCAACGTGGCAGCCCCCATTACATTGCCTAATCCCGTTAAAGAGTGTTTCAAAGCTGGCAGACCCGCGCTCGGCATGCTGACCCGGCTGGGGCGTTCGGGTGAGATTGCCCGGCTGGCCAAGGCCACGGGTCATGATTTCGTTTTCGTCGATGCTCAACACGCGCTCTATAACCCGGAAACCATCGGCCACATCGCGCAGGCGGCGCTGGGCTGCGGCATTGCGCCACTTGCCCGAGTGCGCAGTTGCGACGATCAGCAAACGGCGGTGCTGCTCGACAACGGCATCATGGGTATTGTTTTTCCCGACGTGAACACGGCAGCCGAGGCGAAACGTGCGGTGGATCGCGCGAAGTATTCGCCGCTGGGCCGGCGTTCGGTGGCGGGCGGCTTTTCGGTGTTCGACTACCGTGCGTTATCGACGGGTGAAGCGGTCAAGGCGCTCGACGAAAACACGCTGGTGGTGTGCATGATTGAGACGCCGGAGGCGCTGGCCAATGTCGATGCGATTGCCGCCGTGCCGGGCGTCGATGTGGTGCACGTGGGTTCGAACGATTTGTTGACTGCCATGGGTATCCCCGGCGCCTACGGCACGCCGGAACACCTCGCCGCTCTCGACAAAGTGTTTGCCGCCTGCAACAAACACGGAAAGGTTGCGGGTGTGGGCGGCGACCGGAATGTCGCGCGGCAAGTGGAGTTCATTCGCAAGGGCGCGCGGTTCCTTACCACCAATAGCGACATCGCGTTTATTCTTGCCGAAGGTTCGCGCGTGACCGGCGAACTGCGCAAGGCGCTCGGGGACGCCTGACTTTCAGTGCTCTACCGGTTTCGCTGAAGGCAGCAGCGTAACTCCCGGCAGCTTGCAAGCGAGCAATGCTTCGCGCACCGCTTGCACGGCTTTGACCCGCGGAAAACTCTTGCGCCACGCCAGCACGACGCGGCGAGAGGGCTCCGGGTTGGCGAAGTTTTTCATCGCGGTGAGCTTGTTGTCTGCCGTGCGCGACTCGGCGGCCGTGGAAGGCAGCACGGTAATGCCCACACCCGAAGCAACCATCTGGCGTATGGTTTCCAGCGAACTGCCTTCAAGGCTTTGCTGCAGGCCGGCATTGACCGCACGTTTGGCGCCAGCACAGGTTTGCAGCACCTGATCGCGGAAGCAGTTGCCGCTGGAGAGCAGCAAAAGCGTTTCGCTGCAGAGTTCGGCGGCGGCGATGCGCGGTTTTTTCGACCAGTCATGCGCCACGGGCATGACCACGCGAAAAGGCTCGTCGTAAACCGCCTGCGTGACCACGCCCGGCTCGCCGAACGGCTCTGATAGCAGAATGACATCGATGTCGCCATTTTTCAGCATTTCGCCGAGGCGCGCGGTGTAGTTCTCCTGAATCAGCAGTGGCATCTTCGGCGCACGCTTCATGATGAGCGGAATCAATTGTGGCGTGACATAGGGCCCGATGGTGTAGATCGCGCCAAAGCGCAACGGGCCAATGAGGTCATCCTTGCCTTCGGAGGCGATGTGCTTGATGGCGGCAGCTTCTTCGAGGACGCGCTGAGCCTGTTCTATGACGCGCACGCCTACGGTGGTGACACGGATTTCGTTGATCCCGCGCTCAAAAAGCGCCACGCCCAGCTCTTCTTCGAGCTTCTTGATGGCGACGGAAAGGGTCGGTTGGCTGACAAAGCATTTTTCCGCCGCACGGCCAAAATGTTTTTCGCGGGCGACGGCGACGATATAGCGCAGTTCGGTGAGTGTCATCAGTGAGTCGTTGCTATCAGTTTGTCTGAGGAATCGCCCAGGCGTCTTCCTTGCTCACACCGGGTGGCGGTGTGAACAGAATTTGTGAGCTGCCTGCCACTGCGTCGCGCCCGCCCCAGTGCTCGACCCAGCGCCGTTGATCGGCTTTCGCGCGCGCGTCGGTGGCGTCGGGGTCGCAGATGGCGCGCAGTTTCAGTTCCAGCGCTCTCACGGCGCCGGGTTGTGTCACGGCAATGTCTTCAAGCTCGTCCGGGTCGCGCGCCAGATCGAACAGTTGTGGCGGCATGCCCACGTGATAGATCAGTTTCATGTTGTCTTCGCGCAGCACGTAGGCGGCCGCTTTGGAGGCTTGCGCATGGTACTCGGCAAAACCCGTACGGGGCTGATCTGCGCCCGTGACCGCCGGCCACAGCGACACGCCCTTGAGCGATGCGTCTTCCGGTGCGAGTGCCGCCCCCGCGCCCTCTACCAGCGTTGGGAACAGATCCACGTGCGACACGATTTGCCGTGAAACCTTGCCGCGTGACACGCCGGGCCCGGACAGCAGCAGGGGCACGCCGACACCGCCTTCGTAAAGATTTTTCTTGCCGAAAATACCTTGCCAGCCGAACAGTTCGCCGTGGTCGCTGGTGTAGGCAATGCGCGTGTTGCCGAGCAGGCCCAGCGACTCGGCGGCCCGCAACACTTCGCCCACCTGCTCATCCATGTGCGTGATGAGGCCGAAGTAGCCCGCCGCGATCCGCCGCAATGCGGCTTCGTCCGTCATGTCGAGGATGCCATCCATTCGGCGCAAGTATTGCATGGCGGGGTGTTCCGGTCGTTCCTTCGGGCGGAAGCCTTTGGGCAACGGCATGTCTTTTTCCGGATATAAGTCATAGAGCCGCTTGGGCACGGTAAATGGCGGGTGCGGGCTGATGTACGACACGTAGAGCACCCATGGCTTTGAGTTGCCGCGCCCGTGCCGTTTCAGCCAGCCGATGGATTGGGCGGTAATGCGCCGGTCGTATTCCTGATAATGCGTCTCGCCTGCGCCGGAGCGTGTCATGTACAGCTTCCAGAAGCTGCCATCGTCCTTCGGCGGCTCCGTGCCGTAACCGCGCAGCAGGTTTTTCACGGCGCCACGGCCTTCGTGCAGGTGCATGGGCTCGATTTCCCCGGTGAAACCGTTGTCGTCTTTTTCGGAGCGGTAGTGCAGCTTGCCTACAGCCACTACGGTATGTCCCTGCTCGCGCAATCGGTGGTGCCATGATGGGACGCTGCCGTCATAGGCGATGGCGTTGTCCCAAAAGCCGGTTTGATGCGGATAGCGCCCGGTGGCGATGGCCGCTCGCGCGGGGCAACACAGGGCGCTGGTGCTATAGGCGTTGGCAAAGCGTACGCCCGACTCTGCAATGCGATCAATGTTCGGCGTCTTGACATAAGTATGGCCGTAACAGCCGGCGACCGCACGGTTGTGGTTGTCGCTTTGGAAGAAAATCAGATTCGCAGGTTGGGTCATGGCGCTTTACTCCAGAACGATATTGGCGCGTTTGCCGATGTTGGCGATACGCTTGCGCTCGGCTTTCATGAAAGCGGAAAATTCCGCGGGCGACTCCGGCTGCGCGGTGGCGCCCTGTTTGACAAGGAAGCCCGACACTTCAGGGGATTTCAGCGCTGCCATAATTTCACGGTGCAGGTGTGCGCTGATGGAAGGCGGCACGCCCGCAGGCAGTACCAGTCCCCACCACTGCGTGATTTCGTAGCCCGGCACGGTGTCGGCAAACACCGGCAAGTCAGGGATCAGCGGGTCGCGCTTCGCGCCCGTGGTGGCGAGCAGCCGGATACGCCCGCCCCGCGCGTGCGGCATGGCAACCAGCGGCGAGGTGATGAGGAACTGCAACTGCCCGGCCATGACATCGGAGAGCGCCTGTGCCGAACCCTTGTAGGGCACATGGATCGTATTCACGCCCGCCAGCACATTGAACATCGCACCGGCAAGGTGTGCGGGTGATCCATTGCCTGCCGAGCCGAAATTAAGCGTACCGGGGCGTGCCTTGGCCAGCTTTACGAAATCGGCGGCGTTGTCCACTTTTAACTGTGCGCCCACAGTGAGGACATTGGCCACCGAGGCCATGCGCGACAGCGGTGTGAAATCGCGGTCGGGGTCGTAGTGCAGCCTGGGTTTCAGCGCGGGCAGGCCGGAGAGCAGTGAGGAGGTGGCCGCGAGCAGCGTGTAGCCATCCGGCGCCGCAGTCCGGGCAATATCGAGCCCGATCATGCCGGTGGCGCCCGCGCGCGCATCGATAACGAACGACTGTCCCATCTGCTGGGTGAGCTTGTTCCCGACGACGCGCGATACCACTTCCTGGGAACTGCCAGCCGCACCGGGAACAACGATGCGCACGGGTCGGGCAGGGTAGGCGACGCTCTGAGCAAACGCCGTAACGCAGACCAGCGTGCCGGCAGCAGCCGAAAGCAAAGACAACAGCCTAAGCATGAGTGGACCAACCCCTTTCACAAATGATGCCCGCCAAGTGTGCCGTGCATTCCGCAGCGTTCGCCAACGGACACAGTTTACCGTCGGTCACGGCATGAATGCCGGCTTCCGTGATCACGAAATCCATTGGAATGTCGAAGGGCTGCGGATGGATGGTGGACATGCGCGACAGCTCAAACGCCAGGCCGATTTTCAGCGGCTGCGGCGCCATTGCCGCCAGCGTTCGATCGAAGTAACCGCCGCCGTAGCCGAGGCGAAACCCGGCTGAATCAAAGCCCACGGGGGGCATCAGTAAGGCCTGCGGCTGTACCACTTCCGTGCCGTCAGGCATCGGCAAATCAAACACACCACGCGTCATGGCCACGCCGGGCCACCATTGCCGAAAGGTGAGTGGTACGCCCTTGCCCGTTACCACCGGCAGCGCCGCGCGTGCGCCGGACTTGCGAAAATGAAGCATGGCATGGCGCGGATCGAACTCGCGTTGAAACGGCCAATAAAGGCCAACCGTCATGGTGCAAAGTTGCGCAAAGCCCTGAATCAGGCTGGCGGTGATTGCAGAGCTCCACCGGGCATGATCGCCGTCGCTGATGGCGAGGCGCGCGGTTAGCAGGCGGGCGCGTTCCTGCTTGCGCCACGTCTTCCAGTCTTCAGGGCTGCCGGCTGGCACGGGGGTAGATCAGTGATACGCCGCCTTCACCCCCGGCGGCGGCGAATATCTGAACGTGCCTTTGCCAAGAATGGCGTCCTTGCCACCATTACGCGCGATGGCTTCGGCCTGGTCGGCGCGTGCATTGCGGTCGGCGGTATCCGGGTTTACCACGGTGCGCAGCGCTTTTTCGCACTCCGCGACCACGCTCGCGTATTGCGCATCGCGGCCGAGGTCTTTGCGCTCGAAGGGGTCGGCTTTCAAATCAAACAGCATCGGTGGAAGGCCGGCGTAGTGCACGTATTTGTAGCGGTTGTTTTCACCGCAGCGGATCATCGACGTGCCGGTGACGGATGCCGCGGCGTGATACTCCGAAAGCACGATGCGTTTCGGCGTAGAGCCATTGGCGATGTCAATTAGCGAGGCGCCCGGCAGCGTGGCATCCGCCGGAGCAAATTGCGCGCCGACGCTTTGTACATACGTGGGGAAGGCATCGGCCAGCGTCACCGGCGTGTCACACACGTGCCCCGCCGGAATGTCCGGGCCGGCGGCGATCATCGGGATGCCCGCGGATTCCTCATACATTGTCGATTTTCCCCACATGCCTCGCGTGCCGAGATTGTCGCCGTGGTCGGAGGTGTAGACGATGCGCGTGTTGTTGAGCTCACCGAGTTCTTCGAGTGCGAGCAGTATCTTGCCAACGTTGTCATCCATGAATGACGTAAGACCAAAGTACGCGGCAATCGCACGCCGCACCATTGGCTCATCGAACGGCTCGTCAAAGCACATGCTCTTGCGCATGGCGTCGGTGAACGGGTGGCGCGGGCGCTGGTCATGAGCGTACATGTCGGGGAAAGGCACCTGGTCTACTGGATACAGGTCGTAGAACGCCTGTGGCGCGATCAGCGGAAAGTGCGGAGCAACGAAGCCCACGTACATGGCCCAAGGTTTATTGGGGTGCTTACTCTTGTGCTTCGGCGCTTCGTTCTTCAACCAGTTCACTGTTGCATCGACAATGCTGCGGTCGTAACGCGTGTAATCCGATTCCCCCGGCCCCGCCTCCGGCCCCAGATTGGCCGCTCCCTTGCGTCGCGGCAGTTCGTCACGAATCAACCCCAGCAAATCGCCCACGCCGTTGACGATGTGCATCGGCAGAATTTCTTCATTAAAGCCGTTGCGTCTGGCGTCGTCGCCGCTGGCGTAATGCAGCTTGCCGATGGACACCGCATGATGCCCCTGTTCCATCAGACGGTGGCCCCACGCCGGCAGCTTGCCGTCGTAGGCAATCGCGTTGTCCCAGCAGCGATGCTCGTGCACATAGCGCCCCGTGGCGAACGACGCACGCGCCGGCACGCAGATCGGGCAGTTGGTGTATGCGCTGGTAAAGCGTGTGCCGCGCGCGGCGAGTCTGTCGAGATTCGGCGTGCGGATCATCGCGTGGCCGTAGCAGCCGAGCACCCGTTTGTTGTGCTCATCGGAGAGGATGAAAATGGTGTTGGCGGGTTTCATTGTAAGTATTTGATTTTATTTGATTATTTTTTGAGAATTTCTGTCATGCTATCACATGGTGCGGTGGCGATGGGCATTGCTCGGACGTAGCATGCATAAGGGGGTGCGTTTACACGAGAGTGCATTTCCGCACCTTCGCGACGATGCATATTCCGCATTATGCTCAGCCGGCTCGTGCAACTTACCAACTCCAACATCGCCAGAGTTTCCACGTATTGTCAGCGGATGCGATACTGCAATACAAACCATAAGCGCAGATTTCGAGAGCGATGTAAGTGCAGTCATTGCCGACTCGTCTTGCCCCTTGACACCAGCAAGTTAGCGGGTATTGTTTCAGTGCATGCACGCCAAAGGCACTGCGCCACTTTCCGGGAGGAACATGCCGTGAATATTTGTAGATCCATTCGCGTCGTCTGTCTCGCCGTAGTAGCGGTCATGCTGCTGTCGTCGTGCGTCACGGCGCCGCAGTCCGGCGACATGCAGTCGGTGGACTGGCCGCTGCACAATCTTGACCTGGCCGGCAGCCGGTTTTCCAAACTGAATCAGATTACGCCGGCCAACGTCAAAACGCTGACACCGCGCTGGTTGTTTCAGCATGGCGTGATTGATGGGGTGAGCAACCAGACGACGCCGGTGGTGGTCAACGGCATCATGTATGTCACCGATTCGCGCGGCAGTGTGTATGCGATGGATGCCGCCGATGGGCATTTGCGCTGGACGTTTGACGTCACGCGCTTGATCGGCGGGCGCGGTTGCCGTGCTGGGTTGGATTGCTACATTTTCCGCAATCGCGGTGTTGCCTATGAAGACGGCGTGATTTACACCGCCGCCGGTTCCTTTGTATTTGCGCTTGACGCCAGGACCGGCGCGCCCATCAAGAGCTTCGGCAAGGACGGGCAAGCTGCCACCATACTCGACGTGCTGAAGACGCGTTACCCTGAAGTGAAGGAAGCCATCAGCATGGGTTACTGGTTTACCGCCGCGCCGCAGGTCTACAAGGGTGTGCTGTACGTCGTCAGCACGCGCAGCGAAAGCCACGTTCCAGGCGGACACGTGATTGCGGTCGATGCCAAGAGCGGCAAGGTGCTGTGGCATTTCAATACCGTCCCGCAGGACGCGCGCGATCAGGGCTGGGAAATTGCCGGCCCCACCTGGGTGGGCGGCGAACGCCATGGCGGGGGGATCTGGGAGACGCCGTCGATCGATCCGGAGCTGGGCCTGCTGTATGTTGCGGTGGGCAATCCGTTTGGCGACAGCACCAAGCGCGCCGGCATCAACCTTTTCACTGATTCGATCCTCGCGCTCGAATTGGGCACCGGTAAATTGAAGTGGTATTACCAGCAAACCCATCATGACGTATGGGACTACGATTCCGGTAACCCGCCGATTCTGTTCGACATGACGGTACGCGGGCAACGCGTGAAGGCGCTCGCCGAAGCCAGCAAAAACGGCTTTCTTTACATTCTGAACCGCGAAACCGGACAACCGGTTTATCCCATCAAGGAAATGCCGGTACCGACCGAAACCACGCGTGCGGGCGAGCAGCCTTGGCCCACGCAGCCGATACCGTTTACGGCAAAGGGTGAGCCCATGGAGCCGGTGAGCCCGGTGTTTCCCATTGATATCGCGCCGGAGAACCTTGTAGGCAAAAAGCTGGTGCCCATGTTTACCCCGCTGGGGCCGAATCTGGTGCGCGCACCGGGAACCGGCGGCGGCGCCAACTATGGGCCGCTCTCGTATAGTCCGCTCACCGGGCTGCTTTATGTTTCGGCAATCGACAGTCCGTTCGGCGCGACGCGTGCACCGAAAGGCTACATATCCGCCTACGATCCCACGACCGGCGAACTGGTGTGGCGGAAAATTTTCGAAGGCTGGGCTCAGGCGGGTTCCGTGGTAACAGCGGGTGGCTTGCTGTTTGTGGGCAGCGGCAGTAATACGGCAGGCTACTTTTACGCTTACGACGCAAAAACCGGCGAGGAGCTTTGGAAATTCAACACCGGTGCAGGCATCTTTTCGTCGCCGTCGACCTACATGGTGAACGGCGAAGAATTCGTCACCGTCGCTTCGGGCGGCGGCGACCGCGGACGCCGAGGCGGCGACTTGATCCTGAGTTTTGCACTGCCCAAGCGGTGAGGAGGCGTCCGGGCTGCGCGATCAGGCGCGAGCAAAAGATGGTATGAGTATGCTCAAGCGTATTCTTTAAGTATTTGAATTTATTGATTTATTTTCATAAATGATTTATTCCACCGTCGCGCTGGATGCCTTCACCACCGCCGCCCACATAGCCACTTCATCGCGCAGCCAGCGCGTGGTTTCGTCTGCCGTGTAGCCAAAAGGCTCGGCCCCCAGCGCTATCAGCCGCTGGCGAACTTCGTCCGTGCGCACGGCTTGGATCACCACACCGGCCAACCGGTTGATGATGTCGCGCGGCGTGGCGGCAGGCGCATGCAGGCTGTAGGTGGCGTTGACGATCATGTCGACGCCGCCTTCGCGCATGGTCGGTACTTGTGGCAGCAGCGTTGAACGCTTGGTCGCCGTGACGCCCAGCGCGCGCAGCCGGCCGGCTTTGGTGTATTCAATCACCGACGGCACATTGCCAAAATTCAATTCGACTTCGCCGCCGATCAATGCCGTCAGCGACGGCGACGTGCCGCGATAGGGCACGTGCCGCAGCCGCGTATTCGTGCGCAATTTGAACAGTTCGCCCGACAGATGTTGCGTGGTGCCGTTGCTGCCGGAGGAAAACTTGAGTTCATCCGGCTTCGCGCGCGCTAGCGAGATCAGCTCCTTCACGGTGCGCGCTGGCAGCGACGGATGCACCACCAGCACGTTGGTACTGGCCGCGAACAGCGAGATCGACGCCAGATCACGCTGTGTGTCGAACGACAGGTTCTTGTAGAGCGACATATTGATCGCCACCGGCGAAGAATTCACCAGCAGCGTGTAGCCGTCGGGTGGCGCCTTGACCACATAATCCATCGCGATATTCGTGCTGGCGCCGGCGCGGTTTTCGATGAGCACCTGCTGGCCCAGCGCCTCTACCATCTTTGGTAGCAGCAGCCGCACCATGATGTCCGTGCCGCCACCAGCGGGAAAGCCGTTGATCATGCGGATGGGTTTTACCGGCCAGGCCTGTCCTGAGCCTGTCGAAGCGGTTTGTGCTGGCGCGGGCAGCGGGAGGGTGGCAGTCAGCGTGCAGACAAGAGCAGCGCTGAAATGGCGGGGTATCAACATGTTTTGTCGCCGGTTAACTACTTGTACTTCTTTGTAATCAAATCGCTGACCGAAACACCCTTGTCGATATCCGCCTTGCGTTTGGTGTCCGCACCGTCGATTTTGAGCGCCAGTTCCAGCACGGCGGCGATTTTATCGGCAGGAATTATCGCCACGCCCGCTTCGTCCGCGCACACCAGATCGCCGGGCTTGCACGGTACGCCGCGAATTTCCACCGTACCGTTGACCTCGACCGTCTGCATGCGCCACTTGCCGGTGATCGGTGTGAAGCCGCGGCACCACACTGGCCAACCCATGCCGCGATACTGATCGGGGTCGCGCACGGTGGCATCCACCACCGCGCCGATGAAGCCCTGCCGCCGCGCGATGGTTGCCGATTGCCCGCCCATATTCGAGCAGCCCATCACGCCCTGCATCACCAGCACGTCGCCCGGCTCGGCAAGGTTGTGCGCCTCGGTCTCGCCCTGCGTGTTGATTTTCTCGTTGGCAGCCTTGTGGATTTGAACGTCACGCGCAATGTTTCGTACGGTGAGCGCGGGGCCGACGATGCGTTGACCGGTGTTTACCGGCGGCATGAGATACGCGGGGATCACCGCGACGATGCCGAGCTCATCGCAGGCATCAGACAGCGTGCCGGTCAAATCCACCAGCGCCGTGAATTGATCGATGATGGCTTTGGCGGGGCGCGGAATGTCGGTGAGGCGGATTGCCTCGCGCGGCATGCGGCCTAGAGTTTTCTTTTCTGGCATAAGGTTCTCCGAATGTTAAGTTGCCATTGTAGCGAACCCAAGCGCTGCCGCGATGTCAGCCAGCTGCTTCAAAACCCTATATCCGCTTTCCGCGCCTGCTCAATCACTCGCGCAGCATCCTCGGCCAGCATGAAGCCCTCCTTCACCAACTTGGCTGCCGCAGCCTCGACCTTGGCCACGTAGTTGGCCTTGCTGCCATAACGTTCTTGCAGCGACGGGCGTGGATCGGCGCCGCGCTCGGTGGCGGTGTTGGCGAAAGGTATGGTTGAGCCTTGCAGGTTGCACAATTCGTTTTCGAGAAAGCCCGCGCGCTGGTGGTTCCAGCCCATGTAGGTGGCCGTCGGCACTTCGAGCGCGATGGAGCGGATGCCGCCGATGTCGTTGCCGTCGGCATCGACCTTGGGCGCCAGCGCGGGATACGCCGTGCCGGGAATGCTGGCGGGCGGCTGCACTTTGTAGTCTTTCATCGACAGCGGGTTGTATTTGCCGTTGTAGGCGACGCCGGGTATCTCGGGGAAGCCGAAGTTTTCTGTGGGCAGGGGCGCAGCCAGTGTGCCGTCGGATACGCGCGGGAAGCGACTCGGCGGTGGTGTTTTGCCCTCGGCGATCCACGCCTGCATCGCCACCAGCAGCGCGCGAATGTTTTCGATGCGCGGGTTGGTGTTGGCGGGGTGCTTGCAGATGCCCACAGGGATGGGCCGGTCTGGCGCAGAGCCTGCGGGGTTGTGCTGCGTGCTGGCGAAGTAATAGAGGCGCACGTTGTCCGGCACAGGCTGGTCCTTTTTACCGGATGCGTCGGTGATGACCAGCGCGTTGCCGCCGAGCCACGCTTCGGTGCCCGAATCCATGTGCATGACTTTCGGGCAGGCATTCTGCGCGGTACAGCGCGCGAGCCAGCCATCGCGTTTTTTGCTGATCGGGTCTTCGACCGTGGCGTAGGTGTGCGGGAACTGATCTCCGCCGTAATGGCCCGGCGTGCGGCTGGGCATGCCGAACGGCGCGTTGATGCTCATCAGGCGCGAGCCTGAAATCAGCGGCATAAGGCCCTCGAACACGACGCGCTTCCCTTCGTCGAGATTGAAGCCCTGATACACGAAGTCCTTTACATAGCGCCCGCTTTGCGAACGGCCGAAGCCGATGGCCCAGCGAATCTCACTTGGGCCGCCGCGCATGAGTGGATTGGCCTGCGAATGCTCGTGGCGCAGGAACGACACCAGATCGCGCGTCGAAGCAAAGCCGATGCCCATCACCACTGGGTCGCGCGCGACATACACCAGATCGTACACATAGTTGGGCGTGAATCCCGCCGGGTAACATACGTCGGCGTCGCTCGGTGTCGCGTTCTTTCCATCCGGGCACTTGGCGAATGACCATTCGCTTTGCGGGATCAACTCGCGCGGGGCCGTGCGCGCGGGGCGGCGGTATAGCCGCGCTTCATTTGCGCGCTCCATTACTGCCGGATACGGCCGCGTGTCGCCGCCGTCCCAACCCAGGCTGATTGAATGCATGGGTTTGACGAAGGGCAGTTCCAAGGTCAGCGTTTGTGTGATCGATTTGCCGTCCGGTTCTTTCGCTACCGGATAACGCGCGGTCAACCGGTTGTTGCCCGGCAGCGCGTCTCCCGGCCAGCCACTGGAAACAATGGTGTAGCCCTGTTTGAACAAAAAGCCGTCGCCGGCGTCTTTCGCGCTTGATGGGTTGTTGCCCGGCACGCCGTCGATGTTGAACACTTCAATTGCACGCAGATTGCCGCGGTTCACCGTGTCGTAAATCAGCGCGCGGTTGCCGCGGCTCATGTCCACCGGTTTGAGGATCAGAATATCCACGCTGTACTCGACACGTCCTGCGGCATTGCGCGGCGCCTTGTCGAGCAGGGCAACGTTGCGATTCAACGCGTGCGCGGGATTGAGTTCGCCATAGGCCTTGCCTTTGAGTTTCTCGTAGGCGCCGACCGCGCCGAACGCGACGCCCCCGAAAGTGGGTGACTCCACGCTATCGATTTCAATGCGGGTGATGTGTGCTTGCGCGGCGCAGGCGGCGCTTAACAACAGCGCGGCGAGCGTTGACCGGTAGTAATGCTTGGGCATGGCATGTTCCTTGTTACGTTTCCACGATGGCGTGAATTATCGCGCATTCCGCGCAGCATTAAAAATTTAATAAAAACAGATACTTATGAAAGATATTTTATGGTTGCCAGCAGCCGGGCTTTGGTCACGCCCAGTCCCGCCATCGTAAAATGCAAAGTGCAGGAAGCGATAGGAAGTTATTTCGTTAGCTCACATGCAGAAGTGCATTGTTCACGGAATATTCAGGCTTGCCGAAATTACTGAAAGCTTTTACGGGGGCGACTATGAAATACGTGCACGCAGTGCTGGCGGCGGGGCTGCTTTCCCTCAGCGCCTGCGCATGGGCGCAAGGCTGGACGCCGCCGCGCACAATCGAAATCGTCGTCGGCTATGCCCCTGGTGGCGGCGTGGATCGCACGGCGCGCCTGCTGGAGCGTCTGCTGGCCGCCCACAAACTCGCCGGCAACGGCGTGTCGGTGGCGAACAAACCCGGCGGCAATACCACCATCGCTTACTACTATCTGAGTCAGCGTCCGGCGGACGGCCACACTGTGCTGGTGTATGGGCCGACCGTATTCACCACGCACATCACGGGCGCGAGTCCGCTCACCTACAGCGATTTCACGCCGGTGGCGAAGCTGTTTTCTGAATACCACGTTTACATGGTCGCGGCCCACACGCCAGTGAAAACCGGCAAAGACCTTGTTGCACGCATGAAATCCGATGTGCGGCAGGTGAGCATTGGTGTCTCCGCCATCGGCAGTCCGGGCCATTTGTCGGTGGGCCTGCTCAACAAGGCCATCGGCGGCACCGCGAAAGACCTGAAAATCATTGCCTACAAGGGCTCGGCCGACGCGCTGACCAGCGTGCTTGGCGGCCACATCGAACTCACGCCCGCGCCGGCGAATCTGGCTGCACCGCATCTTGCGAACGCGCAGGTGCGTGCCGTGGCCGTCGCTTCGCCCCAGCGGCTGGGTGCGCCTTTCGCGGCGATTCCGACTTGGCGCGAACAGGGCGTGGATCTTGTTTACGGCCCGTGGCGCGGCATACTTGCGCCGAAGAATCTGCCTGCCGCCCAGCTTGCGTGGTGGGAAAGCGCCTTGCGCAAAATTGCCGCCACCACTGATTGGAAAAGCGACATGGAAAAAATTTACGCAGTCGATGATTTTGTGACGGGCGCGCAGCTACTGAAAGACATGCAGAAAGAGTATGCTGAAACGCGGGCGTTGCTGGTCGAACTGGGGATGGCGAAGTAAGCGCTTGATCCGGACTAACTGCGGCGGGTAGTGAAACGGTTTGCCGCAACAGGTTTTTGCAAGGAGCGAGTGCCATGAAAGCTGACGCGGGTTTGTGGTTTTCCGTGTTTCTCATAGCCGCTTACGCGCCGGCGCAGTCCGCCGCACAGGAGTGGCCCGTGCGCCCGGTGCGTATCATGCTGGGCTTTTCGCCGGGCAGTTCCACGGATTTTGCGGCGCGCGCCATCGGGCCCAAACTCGCCGAGCTGTGGAAGCAGCCGGTGGTATACGAAAACCGTTCCGGTGCGGGCGGCTCGCTCGCCAACGCGCTGGTGGCCAAGGCCACGCCTGATGGCTACACGCTGAGCATGATTTCGTCTTCTTTTGTTGCCAACACGGTGCTCACGGCTCAATCCCCGTACCATCCGATCAAGGACTTCGCCGCCGTGGCGCAAGTGGGCTATCCCACCAGCGTCATCACGACATCAAGTTCGCAGAACATCAAGACGCTCAAGGAGCTGATTGCGGCGGCCAAGGCGGGCGGCGGAAAATTCTTTTATGGCTCCACCGGCGCCGGCAGCGGTTCGCACATGACCACCGTGCGCTTTAACATGGCGGCGGAAATCAAACCGCAGCACGTCGCTTTCAAGGGCCAGCCTGAACTGGTGATCGAAGTCGTCACTGGCCGCGTGCATTACGGCATTTCCTCATTGGGTTCGGCGTTGCCGATGATACGCGACGGCAAACTCGTGCCGCTTGCGGTGGTGACGTCCAAACGCGCGCCGCAACTGCCGGAAGTGCCCACCGTGCAGGAGATCCTGCCGCACTTTGAACGCGAGGCCACGCACGGTTTGATGGCCCCGGCGGGCACGCCCAGGGCCGTGCTCGACAAAATCAGCCGGGACGTGGCGCGCGTGCTGGAAATGGCCGACGTGCGCAAGATTCTGGATACTGTCAATATCGTCCCTGCCCACCTGCCGCCCGATGAGTATCAAGCGGCGATAGTGCGACTGCTGGCTGGATCTGAGCGCGTGGCGCGCGAGGCGGGGTTGAAAAAGTAGATTCGCAGCTGGGCGGTCTAAAATATATTTAAAAACAGACAGTTAGCGTATATTTCCCTTAAGGCGCTTTCTCAGTGAGACGCCTTGCGCGTGCGGCGGCTTTTCCAGTTTTCCAGATGTGAGACGAGTTCGCGCGTCGGGACGAGGCGCGCAAACTGCTCGCTTTCGATGTGCAGCCCTTCGCCGATGCTGGCGTTGATGCCGCGCGTCACCGAAGTGAGTATTGCGGTGATCGCCTGTGCTGAATGTCGTGCGACCCGTTGCGCAAGTCTGTTGGCGGCCGGCAACAATTGCGCGCGCGGCACAACCTCATTGATCACGCCCAGTTCGAGCGCCCGTTGCGCACTGAAGGGTTCGCCCGTCAGCAGATATTCCAGCGCGCGTTTGCGTCCCGCAAGCCGTGGCAGGCGTTGCGTGCCGCCAAACGTGGGTGGCATGCCGAGGCGGATTTCCGGTTTGGCGAAGGCGGTACCGTCTGCGGCCACCGCAAGATGCGCCGCTTCAACGATTTCACAGCCACCGCCGTAGGCAAGGCCGTTGACCGCGGCCACCACTGGTTTGGGAAACGATTCTATGCGTGCGGTCAGGGTCTGTCCCCGGCGCACAAATTCACGCACTGCGATGGCCGGGCCGCCGCGCACGCTGTGTGAGAATTCGTGAATATCCGCGCCCGCGCTGAAGGCCTTGTCTCCCGCACCTGTGAGGATCACCGCGCCGACGGCGGCATTGGTTTCCACGGCGTCGAGCACGTTCATCAACGCATCCACCATGGCGTAGCTGATGGCGTTGAGCTTCTGTGGGCGGTTCAGCGTCACTGTGGCAATGCCACCGGAGATATCGTAAGGGGTTAGTGTGTTCATGCAAGGTGTTCCATCAGTTGTTCTGCGTGTGTAAGTTCAATACGGCCTGCCGTCCTTGTGCAGGAAAATCCATTGCCCGTCGCCGCCAATCAGCGCCTGCATGTCGTCATCGGGATAAGTCACATGGTCATCCTTGCTGCGATCGCCCACTTCCAGATACACGGCATCTTCCGCGCCCCGATTGACGATGTGGTGGGCATTTCCGGTACCCGCGCGAAACCCCGCGCACAGGCCGGGCGCGAGCGGCGTTTCACCGCGGTCTGTAACCAATATCGGCGCCCCTTCCAGAACGTAAATGAATTCGTCCTGCCGCGAATGCGCATGACGCAACGCCGACATCGCGCCGGCGGGCAGCCGCACCAGATTCACGCCAAAATTTGTCAACGCGAAAAGATCACCGAGCGGACGTTTTTCGCGGCCACTTAGCCGCGGCACGAAAATATCGGGGTAACTGGAACGCCGTGTGCGCAACGGCGCATTCGCGGCTTCGATCACCGTGGGATTTGTCATGACTTGTCTCCTGATTTGTGAATGGTTGCGGCTGAGGTCACGTCCTTCAGCCATAGGTACCAGCGCCGGACAGCCTGCCCTGCCGCGTGAAACGCCGACGCCAGATGTTCCGCGCGTGCACAGTTACCCGGGCGATTGATTTGCGCAACGCGATTCCAGTCTATGCGCAAGGGCTGCTGTTCCAGCGTGACGGTACTTGGCGCGCGTGAAGGGCCGACATCGACCAGGCTGTCTTCTGCCAAGCCGTTGACAGTAACGCGGCAGTCATGCGAGGCCACAAAGCACAGCCCTCGCGGCAGCACGTGATGGCGGCTGTCTGTTGTCCGCGTCACCCCGATCAGCCCGCGTTCGCAGCAGATTGACATTCCTTCGACAACGTGCAGCGTCTCTGATTCGTGCGCATCCAGCTGGAAGCGGATTTCCAACGTCTTGTTCACGTGTGCGTGCGAGTTCATAATTCATGAAGATTTTGCATTGATGCCGCCTTGGTGCTGCTGAGGTGATAGCCTTACTTTGCGAGAAAATGTGATGCCGGACAAACGGTATTTGGGAATTCGACAAATGCAAAAAATGCATGCGTAAAGTGCGCGATCTACCCTCACTGGAACTGCTCAAGGCGTTTGAGGCTGCCGCGCGCCATCTGTCGTTTACCCGCGCCGGCACAGAACTCTTTTTGAGTCAGTCAGCGGTGAGCCGGCAAATTCAACAGCTCGAGGCGCAACTGGGCATGCCGCTGTTTATCCGGCACACGCGCGCGCTGTCGTTGACCGAGTCGGGCAAGCGCTACTACCGCGATGTCAATCAGGCGCTGAACCAGCTTCGCGTGGCTGGCGCCAGTCTCGTTCGAACGCCCACCGGGCGGATGGTAACCGTGACCTCGTCCATGGCGTTTGCATCGTTGTGGCTGGTACCGCACCTGGCCGCGTTCCAGCAACAGCACCCGGACATCGAAGTGCGTATCGCCGCTGACAACGCCATGCGCGATCTGGAAACAGGCCAGATCGACGTTGCAATTCGTTATTCCACGCGCGTGCACGCAGGCCCCGGCGCGCAGCGCTTATGTGGCGAGTACGTGTTGCCGGTGGCCAGCCCCGCACTGGCGCGCAAGGGCAGTTTGCGCAGCACGCAAGACCTCAACCACTTCGTGCTGCTGCATTTTGAGGACCCGGTCCTGGCGACTCCGTGGCTGACGTGGGATGTCTGGTTTGAGGCGATGAAAGCGGCGCCACCCTCGCCCAAAGGCGTGCTGCGCTTTAGCCACTACGACATATTGCTGCGAGCCGCCGTCAATGGTCAGGGCGTTGCCCTCGGGCGGATGCCACTGGTGGCGCCGATGCTGGCCAGTGGAGCGCTGGTTGCACCGCTGCGCCGGACGCAACCCAAGTCCACCTTGGGGGATCGGGCGTACTGGTTGATCTCGTCGCCGGCTTCGCGAGAACGTCCTCAGGTGCGAACGTTTATCGAGTGGCTGTCAGAAGAAATTTCGCTTGCGGCGGGCAAGTCGGGCGAGGCGTGATAAGCCGCAGGGCGCTACCATGTGCTCACGCACGCACCGGCACGCGATGCAGTTTCATGCCCATTGCCACCGAGCTGTAGTAGCCCAATAGCCCCAGCACTTCGGCGATGCCGTTGCGGCCCAGCAGTTTCTCCGAGCGGGCGAAAACTTCGTCAGAACCCGCGCCGGGGGCCATGGCGATGGCGGCAAGATCATAAATGGCGCGCTCACGGTCGTTGTCAAACACCGGCGTCTGGCCTGCGCGCATGGCGTCGAACACGGCCTGCGGGTAACCCAGTTCCAGGCAGCGTTTGACGTGCGCTGCCCACACATATTCGCCGCGCCAGTGGTTGGCGATGATGCAGATGCAAAGTTCGACTTCGCGTTCGGCAAGCGAGCCTGCCTTGTTGAGAAACGTACCGATGGTTTCCATGGCCGCCGCAAACTTCGGCGAATGAATCCAGATTTTGTAGGGCGCGAGCAGTTTGCCGCGCCCGGCGACGAGGTCCGCAAAAACCTTTTTTTGTGCCTCGGACATTGCATTTTCGGGAATTTCCTTGATACGGCTGGTGTCGGTCATGATGGGCGCCTCTTTCGTGTCCGGTGTCAGTAGAAGTATCCGTTTTATTTTGACGGGCATGAATAGTCAAGCGCGGGCCGAATGGGCATTTTGCCTGCGCCGGGCGCAACGCTAAAATACCGCTCCGCCGGCAAGCTATGCCCGGCGATTCACGAGGACAACTCTCATGGCATCCCCCAAACGCGGCATGCGCAAGGGCCTTACCGCCTACGGCGACGAGGATTTTTCACTGTTCCTGCGCAAGGCCTTTGTGAAAGGGATGGGTTACACGGACGACGCGCTCGACCGGCCCATCATCGGCATCACCAACACCTTTAGCGGTTTTAACGCTTGTCATCGCAACGTGCCGGAGCTGATCGAAGCGGTAAAACGTGGGGTGATGCTGGCCGGCGGGCTGCCCGTGGAGTTTCCGACGATCACGTTGCACGAGTCGTTCGCGCACCCAACCAGCATGTATTTGCGCAACCTGATGTCCATCGATACCGAGGAGATGATACGCGGACAGCCGGTGGATGCCGTGGTGCTGATCGGCGGCTGCGACAAGACCGTGCCCGCGTTGCTAATGGGGGCGGCGAGTGCGAATGTGCCCTCTATCATGCTGGTGACAGGGCCGATGATTACCGGCGACCATAAGGGCGAGCGCCTCGGTGCGTGCACCGACTGCCGCCGTTTCTGGGGCAAATTCCGCGCCAATGAAATTTCCGAGCAGGAAATTGGCGAAGTGAACAACAAGCTCGCGCCCTCCGCCGGTACCTGCATGGTGATGGGAACCGCAAGTACCATGGCGCTGTGTTCCGAGGCGCTGGGCATGATGCTGCCCGGCGGCGCGTGCACGCCGGCGGTGATGGCCGACCGCTTGCGCCACGCGGAAGCGAGCGGCGCGCGCGCGGTGGGGCTGGCGAAGGAACGATTGACGCCCGACAAAATCATGACGCCGGAAGCGTTTGAGAATGCGTTGCGCGTGCTGCTGGCGGTGGGCGGTTCCACCAACGCCATAGTGCATTTGACGGCGATGGCGGGGCGGCTGGGCATCGAGATTGATCTCGATGCCTTCGACAAGATGGGCCGCGAAACGCCGGTGCTGGTGGACTTGAAACCCACAGGCCAGGGCTACATGGAAGATCTTGAGAAGGCGGGCGGGCTGGTGACTGTGCTGCGCGAAATTCGCAAGCAGCTGAATCTGGACGCGCTCACCGTCACCGGCGACACGCTGGGCGAAAACATCAAGGCCGCCGCGCCCGGCTGGAAGCAGGATATCGTGCGGCCGTTTAGCGACCCCATTTTCAAGGGCGGCAGCATTGCCGTGCTGCGCGGCAATTTGTGTCCGCAAGGCGCGATCATCAAGCAGGCAGCGGCTTCCCCCAAGCTGATGAGTCACACCGGGCGCGCGGTGGTGTTTGAATCGCTGGAAGACCTGGCTAACCGCATCGACGACCCGAAGCTCGATGTGAAGGAAGACGACATTCTGGTGATGCAAAATGCTGGCCCCAAGGGTGCGCCGGGCATGCCGGAGGCGGGCTACATTCCGATTCCGAAAAAGCTCGCGCAAAAAGGCGTGAAGGACATGATACGCATTTCCGATGCGCGCATGAGCGGCACCGCGTTTGGCGCCATTGTGCTGCACGTCACGCCGGAGTCTGCTTTGGGCGGGCCGCTGGCGCTGGTGAAAACCGGCGACAAGATCAAACTCGACGTGCCCAACCGCAAGCTGGAGTTGCTGGTGTCCGATGAGGAACTGGAGGCGCGCCGGGCGGTGTGGAAAAAGCCACGCGCGCGCAAGGAAGACACGCGCGGCTATCGCAAGCTTTTCATGACTGAAGTCACGCAGGCGGACCGTGGCTGCGATTTTGAGTTTCTGATTCCGCCGCAGGACAGCAAAGTGCCGCGCAGTGGCCGTTAGGCTGGCGGCGTTAAGGTTCGTAACTTATTGTTTTTAAATGAAAAAAAGTAAATCAGTGGTCGCAGGAAAAACGCGTGTCACGGCAGCAAAGAAGTCTTCGCCCCGCCGATTCGTGGTGCGCAAGTCCGGCATACACGGACGCGGTGTGTTTGCGCTGGTGGATATTCCAAAGGGCACGCGTCTTATCGAATATCTGGGCGAACGCATGTCGCACGAAGAGGCCGACCGGCGTTACGGCGAGATTCACGAAGGCAGCGCACACACAATGCTGTTTGCCGCCAACGACGAGGTAGTGATTGATGCCACGCAGTGGGGCAGTTCCGCGCGCTGGATTAATCACTCGTGTGGACCGAACTGCGAAGCCGTGGAGGAGGATGGCCGTGTGTTCATCGAAACAAAACGGGCTATCCGCGCTGGCGAAGAATTGGGCTACGACTACGAACTCATCGTCGAAGGCCGGCACACGGAAAAGTTAAAGCGCGAGCACGCGTGTTTTTGCGGCTCGCGAAAGTGCCGCGGTACTATGCTTGGGAAGAAGCGCTGAGATTGGTGTCTCAGCGCTTTGAGCACGGCAAAATGGGTAGCCCATAGGAGAGGTGTAGCGCAATACGGGGCCAGTGGCTGTGACTGTCTCGCAATGCGCCGCGCCCCTTGCGGACTACGGCTTTCTCGCTGGCTAGCCTTCGCGGTTGCACATCCAGTCGGCGGTTTTATACAACTGCTCCAGCAGCCATGCGCGCAGTTTTTCTTCACTGATGACAGTCTCGGCCGCTCGCGTCATACACGCCATCCACGCGTCGCGTTCGGCGTTACCGATGGCAAACGGCAAGTGCCGCGCGCGCAGCATCGGGTGACCGAATTTGTCGGTGTATAGCGGCGGGCCGCCAAGCCAGCCGGACAGGAACATATAGAGCTTGTCGCGCGAGCCAGTGAGGTCTGCGGGGTGCAATTTGCGGATGACGTAATACTCCGGCGTCTCGTCCATCAGGTCGTAAAACATGTCGACCAGCAGGCGTACGGATTTGTCGCCACCGATCAGTTCGTGGGGCGTGACGTTTGGGCCGGGTTGCATGCGAACCGTTGTTATCTGCTAAGCCGCCGCACGTGCAGCCCGCTTGCGCTCATGCTCCACCAGATAGCGCTTGCGGATGCGGATCGACTTTGGCGTGATTTCCACCAGTTCGTCGTCGGCGATGAATTCGATCGCGGATTCGAGCGTAACCTGCACCGGCGGCACCAACCGTACGGCTTCATCGGTGCCGGAGGCGCGCACGTTGGTGAGCTGTTTGCCCTTGATCGGGTTGACCACGAGATCGTTGTCGCGGCTGTGGATGCCGATGATGATGCCTTCGTAGAGCGGATCGCCGGGGCTGACGAACATTTTGCCGCGTTCCTGCAGTTTCCACAGTGCATAGGCGACCGCCGGGCCGTTTTCAGCGGAAATCAGCACGCCATTGCGGCGCTCTTCCATGTCGGGCTTCATCGGACCGTAGTCGTCGAACACGTGGCTCATCAGGCCCGTGCCGCGCGTCATGGTCAGGAATTCCGACTGAAAGCCGATCAGCCCACGCGCGGGAATGCGGTAATCCAGCCTGGTGCGCCCCTTGCCGTCGGACTGCATGTCCTGCAAATCACCCTTGCGCGAGCCGAGTGCTTCCATTACCGCGCCCTGATGGGCGTCCTCGCAATCGACGGTGAGCATTTCGTAGGGCTCTTGCTTCACACCATCAACCTCCTTGATGACCACGCGTGGGCGCGACACGGCCAACTCGTAACCTTCGCGGCGCATGTTTTCCAGCAGAATGGTCAAGTGCAATTCGCCGCGGCCCGATACTTCAAACACGTCGGCATCGGCGGTGTCGACGACTTTCAGCGCGACGTTGCTCATGAGTTCGCGCGTAAGGCGTTCGCGGATCTGGCGGCTGGTGACGTACTTGCCTTCCTTGCCGGCGAGCGGCGAAGTGTTTACCTGAAAATTCATGGTGAGCGTGGGCTCGTCCACTTTCAAGAGCGGCAGCGCTTCGGGTTTGTCGACGTCGGTAATGGTGACGCCAATGCCGACATCTTCGATGCCGTTAACCAGCACAATGTCGCCGGCCTGCGCTTCATCGGTTACCGTGCGGTCAAGGCCCTTGAATACCAGCACCTGGCCTACCTTTGCGACTTTGGCGGCGGTATCCTCGGGTCCGCGCATTACCATTACCGGCTGGCCGGGACGAATACGCCCACGCGTAATGCGGCCGATGCCGATGCGGCCGACATAGCTTGAGTAATCCAGCGAGCAGATTTGCAATTGCAGCGGGCCATCGGGGTCATCCGCGCGCACCGGCACGTGCTGCAGGATCGCCTCGAACAGCGGCTCCAGCGTGCCTTCGCGCGCCGATGCATCGAGACTGGCATAGCCGTTCAAGGCAGATGCGTACACCACAGGGAAATCGAGCTGTTCTTCCGTGGCGCCGAGTTTGTCGAACAAGTCAAAGGTGTGATTCACCACCCAGTCGGGCCGTGCGCCGGGGCGATCAATTTTGTTGACGACCACGATGGGTTTTAAGCCCAGCGCCAGCGCTTTACGCGTGACAAATCGCGTCTGCGGCATCGGGCCTTCCACGGCATCCACCAGCAGGAGCACGCTGTCGACCATCGACAACACGCGCTCCACCTCGCCACCGAAATCCGCGTGACCCGGCGTGTCGACGATGTTGATATGCGTGCCTTTCCAGCTCACCGCGCAGTTCTTGGCGAGGATGGTGATGCCGCGTTCTTTCTCGATGTCGTTGCTATCCATCACGCGTTCTTCGACGTGCTGGTGCGCGGCGAAGGTGCCGGATTGCGACAACAGCTTGTCGACCAGCGTGGTTTTGCCGTGGTCGACGTGGGCGATGATGGCGATGTTTCTGATTGCACGCATGGGAATTCCAGCAGTTTGTGCGGTTGGCTAAAAAAGCGCGCGATTGTGGCACAGCGCACAAGGCGTCAATTCGTAGGTCTTTGAATTATTTGAAAAACCTGAAAACTCTCAAAATTGCTGCGTTGCAAAAAATTTACTGGCGTTTTGGGCGGGTTACGCGTATCATCCGCCCACCTCGCAACCGGCGTTTTGTCTCTCCAGGTTGCAGAGTGCATCGGTCCCTGACCCATCCGTTCCGGCCTTCCCTCATTCCTCATTTGAGCCGCCAGTAACAGCCACGGTTAGCGACGATACCCGTGCGCTGGCCGCGCCCCGTTGAACCATTCGATCCTGTCGAACGGTTCGACGCGGCAATTCTTTTTCGTGCCCGCGATTTTTGACTGCCGTTTTGGCGGTCCGCCGTACGTTTGTTTAAAAAAAGTGAAAGTAAACAATAACATGTCGTTTAATACCCTGAATCTGAATCCCGCCATCGCCAAGGCGGTAGCCATCGCTGGCTACACCGAACCGACCGCCGTGCAGGCGCGCGCCGTGCCCGAAGCCATCGCCGGGCACGACCTGATGGTTTCCGCGCCCACGGGCACCGGTAAGACTGCCGCGTTCGTACTGCCCGCGCTGCAACGTTTGTTGGCGAACCCTGCCCCGAGCGCGAATTCGCCGGCTGCGCCGCCGAGAGGCCGCGGCCCGCGCGTGCTGGTGTTGACGCCCACGCGCGAACTCGCGCTGCAAGTCACTGACGCGGTGTTCAAATACAGCAAAGGTTTGCGCCATATGCGCACCGGCACGGTGCTCGGTGGCATGCCGTACTTCAAACAACGCAAGTTGCTGGATGCGCCACTGGATATTCTGGTCGCCACGCCGGGCCGGCTGATCGATTTCATGGATCAGGGCAAGGTCGATTTCTCACGGCTGGAACTGCTGGTGCTGGATGAAGCCGACCGCATGCTCGACATGGGCTTCATCAAGCCGGTGGAAACCATCGCCGCTGCCACGCCCGCCACGCGCCAGACGCTGCTGTTCTCCGCCACGCTCGACGGCGGAATTGCGCAATTGGGCAAGCGGCTGCTGCGCGAGCCAAAACTGATTGAAATCGCGGCGCAAAAGGCACGGCACGAGCATATCGAGCAGCGCCTGCATTATGTCGACGACGGCAGTCACAAATCAAAGCTGCTCGATTACTTTTTGCGCGATGTTGATCTGGAACAGGCGATCGTGTTCACCGCCACCAAGCGCGGCGCGGATCGTCTGGCGAGCAAGCTCTACGAAGAAGGGCACGCCGCAGCCGCGCTGCACGGCGACATGAATCAATCGCAACGCAACCGCACGTTGGCCAAACTGCGCAGCGGCAACGTGCGCGTATTGGTCGCCACTGACGTCGCCGCGCGCGGAATTGATGTGAAATCCATTTCGCACGTCATCAACTACGATTTGCCGAAGGCCGCCGAAGACTATGTGCACCGCATTGGCCGCACGGGCCGCGCGGGTGTGAACGGCATCGCGATTTCGTTTGCCGCGCCCGACGACGGTTGGAACGTTCGTCAGATTGAACGCTACACCGGCCATGCCATTACCGCGCACGTGGTGGAAGGGCTGGAGCCGAAAATGCAGCCGCAGCGTAGCAGCCATAAACCTGGCAGGCCGGGCCGGTCTGGCAAGCCGGGCGGGCCGGGCAAGAAATTCAAAGGCGGCTTCGGCAATAGAGGTAACAGCGCTGGCCGCGCGGGTGGCAACGGCGCAGCCAACGGCCCGCGCACCGGAAAACCGGGCGGCTGGAACAAAGACGCTGCGGGCGCTACTCCTGCGCGGGGCAAGCCGGCGCCGACATATGCGTCGTTTCGCGGCCGATAATCAGGTGGGCTGCCATGTGTAAAAAGTCAATAAAATCAAATACCTGTTGTCCATTTCGCATTTCCGGCGGGCGCGCGTTTTGGATCGGGCGTATGCCGCCGAAACGATTCCGGCGTTAATCTGATGCGGCGGATTGCAGCCGGTATCATTCACCCCTAAACCAAAGGAGGAGCACTATGAAAATCAGAACCGTGTTGTGCGCATCCATGGTGCCGTTGGCGCTGTGGGCCGGCAGCGTGACCGCGCAGGACTATCCCACCAAACAAATCTCGCTGGCGATTCCGTTCGCGGCGGGCGGCCCGACCGACACGCTGGGGCGCAACCTTGCCGTGGTGATGTCGCAGCAATTGAAGCAACAAGTGATCGTGGAAAACGTACCCGGTGCGGGCGGCACCATCGCCAGCAACCGCGTGGCCAAGGCCAAGCCCGATGGTTACAGTTTGCTGCTGCATCACATTGGAATGTCTACCGCGCCGGCGTTGTATCGCAAGCTGACGTTCAACCCGCTGACGGACTACGAATACATCGGGCAGGTGGCCGACGTGCCGATGACAGTGATCGCCAAAACCGGTTTGCCGCCGGACAATCTGGCCGAGCTCATTGCCTACGTCAAAAAGAACAAGGAGAAACTCAATCTCGGCAACGCGGGCCTGGGTGCAGCCTCGCACTTGTGCGGCCTGCTGTTCATGTCGCGCATTGAAGCGGACATCACCACCATTCCCTATAACGGCACCGCGCCCGCGATGACCGCACTGATGGGCGGGCAGATTGATCTGATGTGCGATCAAACCACCAACACCACGCAGCAAATCAAATCAGGTCGCGTGAAGGTTTACGGCGTGACCACCGGGCAGCGCATTCCGAGCCTGTCGATGGTGCCGACCATGGCCGAACAGGGCATGAAGGGTTTTGAAGTATCGGTGTGGCACGGCATTTACGCATCCAAGGGCACGCCCAAGCCGGTGGTCGACAAGCTGGTGGCGGCACTGCAGGCATCGGTACAGGATGCGCAATTCAAATCGCGCATCGGCGAACTGGGCGCGCAAGCGGTGAGCAAGGACAAAGCGACGCCGGAAGGACTGGCCAAACACCTCAAGGCAGAGATCGACAAATGGGGCCCGATTATCAAGAAGGCGGGGCAGTACGCAGACTGAGCGTAGATCCGGCTGCCTTACAAAACCCCGTGCGCGCAAGCCACGGGGTTTTTTGTTGGTGCGGGCAATTGCAATTCGCGCAACCTGCCATTAGAGTAAGCGACTCGCATTCTGGGCTGTGCTCTCCAAGGGTGTCGGCTGCGTGCATGTATTTTTCCTGTTTTTCTCTCTCAACAATCTCGTAATTGCCCGCCATGACGCCGTTTGAACTTGCCGAGCCGCGCAGCCTGCGCGAAGCCGCGTCGCTGCTGGTGGCTGGCGGCGAACCAGCGCGCGCCATCGCGGGTGGCACGGCGCTGATGCTGATGATGAAGGCCGGCGTGTTTCAGCCGAAACGGCTGGTGAGCCTGCGCGGGGTGGAGGCGCGGTATTCAGAGATCAGCGCAACACCCGATGGCAGTTTGCACATCGGCGCGCTGGCGACATTAACGGCGCTCGCGCATGCGGAGGCTGTCAAGAAGGCCGCGCCGGTCATCACGCAAACCCTGAAAACGCTGTCGAATGTGCGCGTGCGCAATGTCGCCACGGTGGGCGGAGCGTTGGCGCATGGCGACCCGCACATGGATTTGCCGCCCGTGTTAACCGCGCTGGACGCCCGGGTGAACACGGTGTCGCCCGGCGGCGGGCGCACGCTGGCGGTGGGCGAGCTTTACACCGGCTACTACGAAACCGCGCTGGCGGATGACGAACTGATTGCCGAAGTGATCGTACCGCCACTGGCATCCGCTGCGGCGCAAGGCGGCTGGCGCGCGGTCTACAAGAAAATCACCACGCGCGCAGCTGACGACTGGCCCACGCTGGGCATCGCGGTGGCACTGTGCCGGGAAGCAAATCAGGTGAAGGACGCGCGGCTGGTGGTCAGCGCGGCGACCAATACGCCCGTTCGGCTACTGGCAGCTGAAAACACGTTGCGCGGTGCTGTGCTGGATGCGGCCACGCTGGCGCGTTGTGGTGATGCCGCCATGGCGGAAGTGGAACTCGCCGGCGATGCGCATGGCTCGTCGGCGTACAAGCGCGAGTTGCTGCGTGTGCATGTGCAACGCGCGCTACGCGAAATCATGGTCTAAAAATATCATCAGTATTTGTTTTTATTGAATAATTTATGGCGACTTCTACGGCAGCAGTAGGCCGCTCGATTCCCCGGCTGGAAGCGCACGCCAAGGTGACGGGCCGCGCCGAATACGTGCACAACCTGCGCGTGCCGGGCATGTTGATCGCAAAAGTGTTTCGCGCCACTGTCGCGCACGGGCGCATTCGCACGTTAGACGTGAGCGCCGCCCGCGCGTTGCCGGGCGTGTTTGCGGTGTACACCGGTGAGGACATCCGCAAGCTGATTGCCGAGCCGTACTACGGCCCGGCGTTTCACGATCAACCAATTCTCGCCATTGGCAAAGTGCGTTATGCCGGCGAACCGGTGGCGGTGGTGTTGGCGGCCGATGCGCATGTGGCGGAAAACGCCGCAGCGCTGATCACCGCCGAGTACGACGCGCTACCGCCGGTTTACGACGAAGTCGGAGCGATGACTTCCCGTGCAGTGGTGCACGACACACTAAAGCCCGCCGGCACCTTCGCCGACCTCAAATATCTGAAAGATAAACGCGACACCAACATCGCGCTGGATTTTCATCTGCGGCGCGGCGACGTGACCAAAGCCTTCGCTGCAGCCGACCATGTGTTTGAGCACACCTTTCGTACGCAACAGGTGCTGCATTTGCCGCTCGAGCCGTTTGCCTGTGTTGCCGAGCCGGCGGGTGACAAAACGTCGGGCAGTTTGACGCTGCACAGCTCCACGCAAAGCCCCAGCTTTGTGCGCGCGGAGATTGCACGGCTTCTCGGCTGGCCTGACAACAAGGTGCGGGTGAAGGTGCCGTATCTGGGCGGTGGGTTCGGCGCCAAAGTGTATGTTAAAGCCGAGGCGCTGGCGGCGGCGTGCGCCATGCTGGCGCGCCGTCCGGTCAAATATGCGCTGACCATGGAAGAGCAGTTTTACATGATCACCAAGCACGCCACCACGCTGCGCATCAAGAGCGGGGTGACGAAGGACGGCAAAATCACCGCGCGCGAATGCGAGGTGTGGTGGAACGGCGGCGCGTACGCCGACATCGGCCCGAGAGTCACCCAAAAATCAGGATTTACTGCCGCAGGGCCGTACGACATCGACAATGTGCATATCGATTCGTACGCGCTGTATACCAACTTGCCGCCGGCGGGCGCGCTACGCGGCTCTGGCATTCCGCGGCTGGTGTGGGCATATGAAAGCCACACTGACATGATCGCGCGCGAGCTGAAGATCGACCCACTGGCGATCCGCCGTAAAAATCTGTTGCGGGAAGGCCGCCCGCAGGCGACGGGCACGCCCATGCGTGATGCCGCGCTGGATTTGGTGCTGGAGCGCCTGGCCGCGCGCATGGCTTGGGAAAAAGGGTTTGATCGCGGTAGCGGTGCGATCAAGCGCGGACGTGGCTTGGCCATCGGGTTCAAGGCGAGCATTTCGCCGACGACCTCCATGGCCATTGTCAACATCAGCGCCGATGGCAGCTGCGCGCTGTATTCGAGCACGGTGGACATGGGGCAGGGATCCGACACTGCGATGGCGCAAATGGTGTCCGAAGTTACCGGCATTGCGCTGGAGAAAATCACCGTGGTGCATCCGGATACCGATGTCACGCCATACGACATGGCGACACTTGGTTCGCGCTCGACCTATCATATGGGCCACGCAGTGAAAAATGCCGCTGAAGACGCGCGCGACAAGTTGCTGGCGCTGGCGCGCGACGTGGGATTGTCGGCGGAAACCACGCCGATTCCGGATATTTTCCGCAAGAAGTACGGCATGCTCGCCGGAAATATCGTTGGCGTTGGCAGTTTCATTCCGCCGTATACGCCGCCGGATGCCAACGGCCAAACTGAAAACGCCACGCCGTTCTGGATGATTGGCGCCACCGGCGCCGAGGTCGAAGTGGATACTGAAACCGGCGAATTCAAAGTGACGCGTCTGGTGAATCTTGTTGATGTCGGCAAATCGATCAATCCGTCCATCGTCGAAACCCAAATCTCCGGCGCAACGGTGATGCAACTCGGATTTACCTTGACCGAGCAAATGAATTTTGACGCAGGGCAGGTGACTAATGCCTCACTTGCTGATTACAAGATTCCCGGTATCCGCGATATTCCTTTGATGGAGAACGAAGCCGTTGATGCCAATCAGCGTAGTGGCCCCTTCGGCGCCAAGGGCGTGGGCGAGAGCGGCACCTTTGGTGTATCACCGGCGATTGCCAACGCGATTGATGATGCGGTGGGCGTGCGGCTCACAAGCCTGCCGTTGACGGCGGAGGCGGTGTTTCGCGGGTTGTGTAAAAAGGCTGGCAAACCGCTGAAAGATCATTAACCATGGATAAACTCCGATACACGAATATCGTCAAGATCGTTATTGTGGATTTCCAGCGGCGTCTATCCGTGTTTATCTGTGGTTAAAGGGTTTTGTCTGTATGTCCACGAATCGCACCATCACTTTTACCCTTAACGACGCCCCGGTTGCCACCACCGTCGGTACGCATCAGACGTTACTCGAGGCGCTGCAAGCGCAAGGCCTCACCGGCGCGCGCGAGAGTTGCGCGCAGGGCTTGTGCGGCTGCTGCACGGTACTGGTCAACGGCACGGCGGTGTCAGGATGTTTATATCTGGCCGTGTTCGCCGACAAGGCGGACATCAAAACCATTGAGTACAGCCCCGAAGGCCAACTCGATGCCGTGCAGCAGGCCTTCATCGAGTGCGGCGCGTTTCAGTGCGGTTATTGCACGCCGGGATTCGTGCTGATGACACGGCAATTGCTGGACGGGAATGCTCATCCGTCGGATGATGAAATCAAGCACTATTTGTCCGGCAATTTGTGCCGCTGTGCGGCTTATCCGGAAATCATCAAGGCGGTGAAGCTGGCCGCCGCCAGGCGTGAGAGTTCGCGTCAATCCATGGACAAGGGCTGACCATGGCGCGAGCCGGCAATCCGCTCGACCTGCGTGCCTGGCTTGAAGCCGCGCGCCGTTTGGGTGAGCTGAAGGAGGTCGGCGGCGCTGACTCGCATCTGGAGCTGGGGGCGATCAGCGAGCTGAACGTCAAGATCGATTCAGCACCGGCGCTGCTGTTTGACGACATCAAGGGATTTCCGCAAGGCTTTCGCGTGTTGACGTGCAGCACGGCCAGCCCGGCGCGTTTGTCGAGTCTGCTGCGGTTGGGCGAAATCAGAACACATGCGGCGCTGGTGCACAAGCTGCGCGGTTTACCCAAGACCTGGCAGGCCGCCGCGGGGAAGTTCGAGCCAGTGATTGTGGAACAGGGGCCGGTGTTCGAGAACATTCAGTCGGGTGATGCGGTTGATCTCAATATTTTTCCCGCACCCCTGTGGCATGAGAAAGACGGCGGGCGCTACATCGGCACCGGCTGCATGGTGGTGACGCGCGATCTGGAAAGTGACAGTGATTGGGTCAACGTCGGCACTTATCGCGTGCAGGTACACGACAAGAACACCGTGGGTCTGGACATGATTCCCGGCAAGCACGGCGCGCAGCAGTACGAAAAGCATATGAAGGCGGGGAAACCATTTCCGGTGGCGATCGTGTGTGGCGCCGATCCGCTGGGCTATCTGATTTCCGGCATCGAAGTGCCGTACGGCATGTGCGAATACAACTATATTGGCGCCATATTGGGCGAACCGGTATCGGTGGTGCGCGGCGAAGTCACAGGCCTGCCGTTTCCGAGCGGCGCGGAAATCGTGTTGGAGGGTTGGGCGCATCCGGGCGATGAACGCATCGAAGGGCCGTTCGGCGAGTTTCACGGTTATTACCCCGGCAAGGCGGCGACCGCGCCCGCCGTGGAAATCGAAAAAATATACTATAGAAATCAACCAGTTATCGTTGGCAGCCCGCCAGCGAAGCCACCCAACGACTATTCATACTCGAAGGCCGTGATGCGTTCAGCGTTGTTGCTCGATGCGCTGGTGGCGGCAGGCGTGCCCGACGTGGCCAACGTGTGGGCGCACGAAATTGGGGGCGCGCGCATGTTCAATGTGGTGTCGATCAAGCAGCGTTATGCGGGCCATGCGCGGCAGGCCGGGCACATACTCAGCCAGTGCGGCGTGGGCGCCTATATGTCGCGCTACTCGGTGGTGGTGGACGAGGACATCGATCCATCGAATCTGCAGGAAGTGATGTGGGCTATTGCCACGCGCTCCGACCCTGAAATCGACATCGACATTATCAAACGCGGAATGGGCTCGAAGAACGATCCGATGTCGATTGCTTACCGCTACGATGCGCCGCTGACGTCTAAAGCCGTGATTGATGCTTGCCGGCCTTATGATTTTTTGAAAACGTTCCCCGAGGTGGCGGAAGCGAGCAAGGCGTTGCAGGATGAGGTGAGGGCGAAGTGGGGGAAGGTTTTGGATTGGTAAAAGATTGGTGAACAGTAAACAGTGAACAGTGAACCGCAGGTCGTGCCATCGCAAGAGTTTCGGTTTACTGTTTACTGTTCACAGTTTACTACCAAGAGAACTGCAATGACACGCACACTTAGCATACTAATGGCTTTTGTAGCACCACTGGTGACGCAAGCTCAGGAATACCCCACCAAATCCATCCGCGCGATCGTCTCCTTCGCGCCCGGTGGCGTGGTGGATACGTCCACTCGTATCGTCACTGCCAAGTTGCAGGAAACGCTGAACTGGCATTTCGTTGTCGATAACCGTCCCGGCGCCAACGGCTTTATCGGCGCGGCCGCCGCGGCCAAGGCCAATGCCGACGGCTACACGCTTTTGTCGGCGCACACGGGCGAACTGGCCGTGAACCCCGTGATGTTCAAGACCATGCCCTATGACGAAAACACCTTCGCGCCGGTCATCATGCTGAGCGATGCGCCGATGCTGATTGTGGTCAACATCAATAACGCAGCGATCAACAGCATCAAGGATTTGGTGGCCGCTGCGAAAGCCAAACCCGGCGTGGTCAATTTTGGCTCGCCCGGAACCGGCTCGGTCAATCACATGGCGAGCGAGTGGTTTGCTGCTGCCGCCGGCGCGAAAATGACGCATGTGCCGTACAAAGGCGGTGCGCCTGCCGTGGTGGCGGTGGCCACGGGTGATGCCACGTTTACTGTGGCGGGACTGCCCGGCGTGCTGCCGCATTTGCAGGGCAAGCGTGTGAAGGTACTGGGCATTACCACGGCCAAGCGCTCGCCCATGGTGCCGGATTACCCCACCGCGCAGGAAATGGGCGTGCCGGGTGTCGATGCCTCGATCTGGGTCGGCTTCTTTGTGCCACGCGGCGTGCCCACGCCCATGGTGAACCGTTTGTATAGCGCCACCGCCGACGTGTTAAAGCGTAACGATGTAAAAGAGCGGCTGGCCGTCGTTGGCGGTGCTGAGGCTACGGCGCTCGCCGGCGCAGCGTTTCAGGCACGCATCGCCAGCGATCTGGAGCGCTACCGCAAAGTGGCGGCGCAAGTTGGGATCAAGCCGGAATAGTCTGTTCCGGTATCACGCAACAAGAGAAACGCCATGACCCGCGAAACCGCCATCTCCCGCGCTACCCGCCACTTCGATGAAGGTAATTTCATCGAAGACCTTGCGCGCCGCGTCGCCATCCGCACCGAAAGCCAGATTCCTGAAAGCCGGCCGTACATGGACGTGTATCTCAAGGATGAGATCACGCCAGCTTTTGACCGCATGGGCTTCAAGACGGAAATCCTGCCCAATCCTGTCGAAGGCGTCGGCCCGATACTGCTGGCTGAGCGCATCGAAGACGCGAGCCTTCCTACTGTTTTGATGTACGGCCACGGCGATGTGATTCGAGGACTGGAAGATCAATGGCGCAGCGGCATCGGCCCGTGGCAGCTGAAGCAGGAAGGCGACAAATACTACGGCCGCGGCACGGCCGACAACAAGGGCCAGCACTCGGTCAATATGGCCGCGATGCAAACCGTGCTGGATGAGCGCGGCAAATTAGGATTCAATGTGAAGTTCATGCTGGAGACCGGCGAGGAACTCAGCTCACCTGGGCTAAAAGATTTTTGTGAGAAGCACAAAGCGCGGCTGAGAGCTGACGTGCTGATCGCCTCCGACGGCCCGCGCCTTGCCGCGAAAAAGCCGACGCTGTATCTCGGCTCGCGCGGCTGCATGAATCTGAATTTCACGGTCGAGTTGCGTGACGGCGGGCATCACTCCGGCAACTGGGGCGGGCTGCTCGCCAACCCCGGCGTGATCCTTGCCCATGCGCTGGCAAGCATTGTCACGCGCGAAGGCAAGGTGCTGGTGCGCGACTTGTTGCCGAAAAACATTCCGGGCAGTGTTATCAATGCACTGAAAAACTGTACGCCGACGCCAGAACCGGACGAGCCGCAGATTGACCCGTGGTGGGGCGAGCCGGGGTTGTCCGCCGCCGAAAAAGTCTATGCGTGGAACACGTTTGAGATTCTCGCCTTCCGCACCGGCAACCCGGACAACCCGGTGAACGCCATCCCCGGCAAGGCTACGGCGACGGTGCAGATACGCTTTGTCGCCGGCACCGATGCCAACACGTTTATCCCGATTCTGCGCAAGCATCTGGATGACCACGGTTACCAGTGCATCGAAATCAGCATGGCGCGCAAGAGCTTCATGCAGGCCACGCGCCTCGACCCGGACAATGCCTGGGTGCGCTGGGCCGCGGAATCCATCCGCCGCACCACGGGCAATGCGCCGGCCGTGCTGCCCAACATCGGCGGCTCGCTACCCAACGACTGCTTCGCTGAAACGCTGGGGCTGCCCACACTTTGGGTGCCGCACTCCTACGCCGGCTGCTCGCAGCATGCGCCCAACGAGCACGCGCTGGGTTCGGTCCTGCGCGAAGGATTGCAGATGATGACGGGGCTGTTTTGGGATTTGGGTGAGCAGGGTCTCCCGCTCGCGAAAAAATCTTGACTATCTGTTTTAAAAGGATTTTTATGGTGTCCCCGTATCTTGTGCACATCGACGACGTGCAACCAGAAAACATGCAAAAGGACAAGGGCTGGGCGATCTCGGAGTTTCGTCTGCCCGTCACCGGGGCGCATGGCAGCTCAACAACGATCTTCCATTCGATCTTCCGCCCCGGCTCCACTCACGCCAAGCACAAGCACGACCGCTGCGATGAAATTGCGGTGTATCTCAAGGGGCACGGCATTGTCGGCCAGAGCGACCAACGCACACAGGTGGGCCCAGGTCATTGCCGCCTGATGCCAGCGGGCACACCGCACTTTTTTCACAACGAAACCAAAGACACCGACGGCATGTGCATCGGTTTCTACATGGGCGCGAAGAGCGTGCCAGATACCGGCTATGGTTTTTGCGGCCAGGTGAATGATGCCGATCTGCAAATGCCGCGAGGCAAAACATTGACCGAAGGCACGCTCCTGCATGTGAGCACCGTCGAGCCGCTGAAGTTGAGCGCCGCCGACGGCTGGCAAATCAGCGAATACCGCATGCCCATCGGCAAACACACCGGCAGCCCCAATGCGCAATTCTGGATGAAGCTCGCTCCCGGCGACATGCTGCACAAGCACCGTTTCGACAACTGCGAAGTGCTCTACTACGTGAATTCGGGTGAGGGTGTCGCCGGCGCCGGTGGCAAGACTTCACGCATACGCGCAGGCCACACGCACTTCATCCCGCGTGGCGTCGAGCAATTCATTGCCAACACCGGCAAGGACACGCTGGAAGTCATCGGCGTCTACACTGGCGCGGGCAGCATTGCCGATGGCGGCTATGTGCACACGGGCAAGGTAAGCGCGGCGGAACTTACTGCGGCTTGATCCCTGCCGCCTTGGTGACCTCACCCATCGCCGCAGTATCCGAAGCCAGAAATTTGTCAAATGCCGCGGGTGACATTACCAGCGGCTCGGCGCCCAGTTGCTGGTAACGCGCGCGCACTTCGGGCAGTTTGAATGCGCCAACCATTTCAGCGTGCAACTTCTCCACCACGGCGCGCGGCGTTTTGCGCGGGGCCAGCATGCCGATCCAGAACGTGTGCTCGCCCTCCGGCAGCCCAGCCTCCACGGCAGTGGGCACATCCGGCAGATGCGGCATGCGCGCCTTGCTGCTGATCATCTGCGCTTTCAGCCGGCCGTCCTTCACCAGCGGCACGGCAATCGCCATCGGCACATAAATCCAGTCAAGGCGGCCCGACGACACTTCCACCAGCACTTCGCTGGTGCCCTTGAACGGCACATGGTTGGCCTTGATGCCCGCGCCCAGCATCACTTTTTCCGAATACAAATGGGTGGCACTACCGGTGCCGCCAGACCCATAGTTGAACGCGCCCGGCCTGGACCTGGCGGCGGCAATGAAATCCTTCATCGTGTTCCAGTTACGCTGCGGCGGCGTGACAAACACGCTGGGTAGCTCCGCCAGCGTCGCCACGCCCGCAAAATCCGTTACCGGGTCAAAGCCCAGCGTCGGATACAGCCACTTCATGCCCGATTGTGCGCTCGATGTGAGCAATAGCGTATGCCCATCCGGTTCACTGCGATGCACGATGCCCGCCGCGATGGTGCCACCCGCGCCGCCGCGCTGATCGACCACGATGGATTAGCCGAAACGCTTCGATAGAGGCTCGCCAATGGCGCGGCCTATGATGTCGCTGGTGGTGCCCGGCGTGGCGATGCCGACCCAACGCAGGCTTTTGGTGGGGAAGGTTTGCGCCACGGCCAGTGCTGGAAAAAATATCAATAAAAACAGATAGTTATGCATACTCACCGATCCGTTCATTTCATCAACCCGGCACGCACGGCGCGTGCGCCCTCCACCATCGCCCGCAACTTGCCACGCGCCACCTCACGTGGCAACGCGCCACAACCACAGTCCGGCGCGGCGATCAATCGACTCGCGGGTACCACCTCCAGCGCGGCACGCAAGCGCTTTTCCACCACTTGTGGCGTTTCAATGCTTTCGCGGCCCACGTCGATTACGCCCAGTTGAATAATCTTGTTGGGCAGCATTTCCAGAATCTTCGCCGGCAGATCCGGCTCGGCGAACTCCAGCGAATATTGCTGAGCCACACCTTTGGCGAGCGCGGGCATGATTTCGTCGTAGCCATGCTTCCACTCTTTTTTCGCCTGACGTGAGCGATAGCCATAGCACACGTGCACGCAGGTGGGGATGGTGATGCCCGCGAACGCGCGGTCCATGGCCTCGATGCCCCAGGTGTGCACCTGCTCCGGCAGACGCGTGATCGACGGCTCGTCGATCTGCACCATGTCGCAGCCCGCTGCTTGCAAGGCACGCATTTCCACATTCAACGCATCGGCAAAGGCCAGCGCCAGCGTGCGTTCGTCGCCATAGTAATGATCCGCACAGCCATCAACCAGCGTGCAGGGGCCGGGCAGCGTCATCTTGATGGCTTGTGCGGGATGGGCTGTGAGCTTGCGCAACGCGTGGTAGTCGTTAAGCGTATCGCGCGTTTTCAATGACAGCGGCCCGGTCACGCGCGGCACTTGGGTTTTGGCCGTGCCACCACGCCGTGCACGTTCGCCCAAGTTCACGAAATCAACATTGTTGAGTTGCGCAAGAAAATAGCTGAAGTGCGTGGGCCGCCGCTGCTCACCGTCGCAAACGATGTCGATGCCCGCTTGCTGTTGATCGGCCAGCGCGAGGCGCGTGGCATCGTCTTTCGCCTCCTGCAATTCATCACCTGACAACCGCCAGTTGCCGCCGATGCTGAACCACTCGGTGGTCAGCCAGCGCGGCTTGGGCATGCTGCCGATGATGGTCGTCGGGATTAGCGGCGTATTCATAAAACTCCTGCAAAAACAATTGCTTAGATAATCTCTGCGAGCAACACCCGGGCATCGGCCACCGTGTAACCGCTGTCGTGGGCAATGACCGGGTTTAAATCGATCGCGGCAACATCCGGGTGTAACACCGCAATGCGCGATACGGCCAGCAGCAGCTCGCACAACGCGTGCTTGTTGACCGCCGGCACCCCGCGCCCGCCCACCAGCACCGCGCCGTGCTTCAGGCCATTCACCATCGCCAGCGCATCGTCGGCGTTGATCGGTAGCGCCCGAAACACCACGTCCCGCAGCACTTCCACCAGCGTGCCGCCAAGCCCGAACACCATGACCGGGCCGTAAGTCGGATCGCGGCTGACGCCGATGATCACCTCCGTGCCACGCGCACTCATGGGCGTGGCCAGTACGCCAGTGATTTCGGCGTGCGGCAGTTGGGCGCGCACGGAATTCGTGATGTCCTCGTATGCAGCCCGCAGCGCGGCTGCACCCGCAACATTCAAACGCACGCCACCGACATCGGATTTATGCAACACATCCTTCGACACCACCTTGACCGCGATCGGAACATCGCCTAGTTCGGCCATGGCGGCCTCAACCTCGCCGGCGTCGCGCAACAGCACATGCCTTGGCGTTGGCACCCCATAGGCGGCCAGCAAGGCCAGGGCCTCGTGCTCCAGCAAATGCCGCTTTTGCGATTGCGCACTGGCAATAATGCGCTGCGCCTCCGCATTCACTACGCTCGTCACCGCCGGAACCGGCGCCAGCAAACGCGCCTTCGCCTCCGCGTAGTACGCCGCGCTGGCCAGGCACTGTGCCGACACCTCGATGTGCCGGTGGAACGGCACGCCACATTGGCGCAGCTCGTTCAATCCATCCGTTCTGTGCAGCGCGGCGCGCGACTGCACCATGATCGGCTTGCCATGCTGCTGCTGCAGCGCCGCCAGTTCGCGCGCCACGGCGATTTCACGGTCATTCGTGCCATAGCGCCGCCCATAGCCGCCGAAAAAGCCCACCAGCAGCAGTGCGTCGATATTGGCGTCTTCGAGAATCGCCGTCGCAATCGAGCCGTAATACTCCACACGCGGTTCCGTGCCGCCGCCCGCATCAACCGGGTTGTTGATGGCCGAGGCATTCGGCACGATGGCGTGTATCTTCGCCTGCGTTTCAGGCGACAGCGGCGCCAGCACCATGCCGCGTTCGGTCAACGCTTCGCACGCGATGGTGATCGGCCCGCCGCCCTCCGACAGTACCGCCACGCGCCGCCCGCGCATGGGCGGCCAGCATGCCAGCGTTTCCGCCACCGGCAACAGATGATCCGATTGCGTGAGCACCACCACGCCCGCTTGCTCAAGCACACCGCGCGTCACCGGGTAGTCACCGGCAAGTGAACCGCTGTGCGACTTTGCCGCGCGCTTGCCTTCGTCGGTACGGCCCACGGCGTACACCACCACCGGCTTGACCTTGCTCACCTCGCGCGCGGCTTTTACATACGCCCCGCCATTCTTGAAACCCTCGACATACGACAGAACGACATGCGTGTCCGGGTCGGAGCCAAAATATTCGAGATACTCGTGAAAAGAAAGGTCAGCCTGATTGCCCACCGACAACGCTGCGCTGAAACCTGTGTGGCCGAAAAAGTTGGCGTCATCCAACACCGAACCCATGATATTGGCTGAGTTGGCGACAATGGCCACATGCCCGCGCGGCACGTCGTAACCGCCCAGCGCATTAAAGCCCACGCGCGCGCCGAAGATACCGTTTGTGTTGGGGCCGACCAGCCGTATGCCATAACGACGCGCCACTGCAACGCTTTGCTCCTCCAACACACGGCCGGCCTCGCTCGCCTCGCTAAAGCCGCCCGCCAGCAGCACCGCCGCGCGCACACCCTTCTTGCCGCAGGCTTCCAGCATTTTTGGCGTGGTGGCGGCCGGCGTGCAGATCAACACCACATCAATTTCACCCGGCGCCTCCGTGATGTCGGCAAAACACGCATGCCCCAGAATGCCTTGCTCGCGCGGATTGATCGGCACGATTCGCCCTTCGTATTTCCCTTTGTGCAAGGCAGTGATTGCACGATAGCCGCGCTTGGTGGGGTCGGCGGAGGCGCCGATGATGGCGACGGAACGCGGCTTGAACAGGTTTTCTAGGGGATGAGTCATGATGGCTGGCTTTTCAAGGTTTGCTTGACTGTATCGCCGTGGCTGATTGGGGTCAAACAGCGCCTGGTGAAGGTTGGCGCCGCGTTTGCATGGTGAATTGACCGGCGGCTGGCATCAGAATTGTTTGGCCGCGACGGCACCGTGACGTTTCCAGCCTATAATGACAAAACAATGACGACATCAACCTTCGGAATGGGAAATTGACGTTTCCGGGGCAATAACAAAGGAACCCAACATGCAGGTTTTATTCAGGCACCATGCGGCTATCGGGCTACTCGCTGTTGCAAGTTGTGCCACCGCGCAAACCTTCCCTGCCAAACCCTTGCGCATTGTCGTACCGTTCCCTGCCGGCGGGTCATTCGACGTGGTGGCGCGCATCATCGGGCAGCGGGCGCAAATGGGGCAGAACATCATCATTGAAAACCGGCCCGGTGGCGGCACGGTGATTGGCACCGAGTTCGTTTCGCGCCAGCCTGCTGATGGCCACACCATTTTGTCAATCGGCCCCAGCTTTACAACGCTCCATGCCATGCTCAGCAAGGTACCATTCGATACTGAGAAAGACTTTCGGCCCGTGGGGCAAATCATGGGCCTCGCCATGGCCGTCGCGGTGAATCCTTCTGTGCCGGCTAAAACCATGAAGGAATACATCGCACTGGCGAAAGCACGCCCCGGTGAAATCAGCTATGGCACTTCCGGCCCCATTGGCAGCCACGCCATGTTGGGCGAATCCCTTAAGCGCACGCAAAAGATCAACCTCGTGCACTCACCCTTTCAGGGCGAAGCGCCCGCCGTTACCGCTGCGGCAGGCGGGCATGTCTCGGGCGTCCTGGTCAACCTCTTTTCCATCGCGCCATTTGTCAAGTCCGGCCGGCTGCGCGGGCTGGCGGTTACCAGTCCTCAGCGCGACCCGCTGACGCCCGACGTGCCCACCGCGCGTGAAGCTGGCGTGCCTGAGATCGAAGCGATGAACTGGAATGGGCTGGTGGCTCCCGCCGCGTCACCCACGGTCGCGATCCAGCGCTGGAACACCGAAGTGAACCGCGTGCTGGCCCTGCCCGAAGTGATCGATCTTCTGAAGCAGCAGGGCGTCGTGCCCGCGCCGGGCACTATTGAACAATTTGGCGCACTGTTGAAATCCGATGGCGCCCGTTACTCGCGCATCGCGCGCGAGGCGGGCATGCGGCTGGACTGAACCTTGCCGGTTGCGCAAGACAGCGCGGCGCATACCTCCTGGATGATTGAAATGCATGGTGTTGTTATTGCGGGTGCTTTGGCGCAGCGTCATCCGACGGCTTGTCGTCCAACTTCAGCCAACGGCGCGCCAATCGCGTGACTTCCTCAGCAAATTGCACGAAATCCACGGGCTTACGCACGTAGTCATCGGCGCCGAGTTCACGGCAGCGGCGCACATCGCGCTCGTCATTGGAAGTTGAAAACACGAACACCGGCAGGCGCCGTATGATCTCTCGCCCACGCAGCCGCTTTAGCACTTCGTCGCCGCTGATTCGGGGAAGGTTCAGATCCAGCAGCACCAAGTCGGGTTGCCGGGACGTATCACGCCCGGCGTGGACGCCCTCGCCGAACAGATAGTCCAGTGCGGCCTGACCATCCTCCGCGACCACGACTTCATTCAGAATGTTACTCCGGCGCAACGCCCGGCGGGTCAATTCGATGTCGCTCTCGTTGTCTTCCACCAGTAAAATGAACTTTCCCTGGGTCATTTCAGCAAGCCCGTGGTGAAGTAGAACGTGGCGCCTTCGTCCGGTTTGCCCTCTGCCCACATGCGCCCGCCGTGCCGCAAAATAATGCGCTGTGCGCTGATCAGACCGATGCCACTTCCTTCAAAATCGCTTTTGCCGTGCAGCCGCTGAAAGGCGCGAAAAAGCTTTTCCCCATGCTTTTCGTCGAAGCCGATCCCGTTGTCCCGAACATGGCAGACCTGCTGGCCGTCGATCACGGCGGCGCCGAAAGCAATCCGCGCGCGCTCCCGCTGGCGGGTAAACTTCCAGGCATTGCCCAGCAAGTTTTCCATCACGGCATTCAGTAACGTGGGATCCCCGTCGCAACTGATACCTTCGGCAATATCGATTTCCACGGCGCGTTGCGGATCAGTTTTCTGTAGACGGTTAGCCACTGTCTTTGCGAGTGCGCTCAGATCCACGCGTTCACGCTTGATTTCGGATCGCAGGGTACGCGCGAGGTCAAGTAATGCGTCAATAAGCTGTCCCATGCGGCTTGCTTCGGCGCGCACATGGTCCAGATACCCGCGCGCCGTATTGTCAAGTTTGTCGCCATAGTCCTCCAGCAGCGCATGGCTCCATCCATCAATACCGCGAAGCGGCGCGCGCAGATCGTGGGATACTGAGTAGGAAAACGCCTCCAGTTCATTGTTGGCCATGGATAGTTCGTGGGCTTGCTGCACCAGCGAGGCGTTCTTGGAAAGCAATTCCGACGTTGCCTTCGCGGTGCGCCTGTTCGCCAAGAAAAGCCACAACGCAAACAGCAAGATAATCAACGTCATAAAGGCCGCGCTGCCGTAGTAGTAAATCTGGCGGCGGTTGCTGTCCGCGAACACGGCTTCTTCCGCTACGCTGACGTTGACGATCAACGGATAATCCTGCAGTACGCGGTAGCTGTTCAGCCGCCTTATACCGTCCACCTTGGCCACCGCCGTGTAGATGCCCGATTTTGCCGACCGCGCGCGTTCCAGAAACTCGCCCTTGCTGATATCCTGCCCCACGTCGCTGCCGGTATCGGAAAGCCGCGCGCGCACCACGCCATCGAGCCCCACCAGCGCAACCACGCTGTTCTTGCCCAAGCGAACATCCTTGTAAAAATTGGTGAAATAAAAGGGATCCACCGCGACCGCGGCGATGCCGCCAAAAGAGCCGTCCGCCATGTTGATGCGCCGCGTGGCCACGATACTGGGACGCCCCGATGCGCGGCCCCTCACCGGTTTGCTGATGAAAAGTCCGCTGCCATCACGGGCGGCGTGCAAGGCGAAGTAATCCCGGTCGGACAAATCGAATGCGCCAAAACCCATTGCGGTGGTGATGACGGCATGCCCTTTGCTATCCAGAATCGCGGCGCCATTAAACAAGCCCGGCCTGAGCGAGACATTTCGAAAATACCCTCCCAGATCAAACTGTTCCCCCTGCTTTTCGCGCAGTGACTTGATTTGTAAGGTAATTTCGTCAACATAAATCAAGGTGCGGGCAGTATGCTCGTCCAGCACGCGCACCAGATTGCTGGTTTCGCGTTCCCAGCTTTCCAGCGTCGCCGCATGGTCCTGCCGGCTGACATAAACGGTGCGGCCCCAAATCATGGCGATCACGACCAACACAAATGCAATTAGCGGCCAAGACATGGTCCGGGCGGGGAGATCACGGCGATCAGGGATTATCTCGCGCTCGTTAGCGGACATGAACTGGGATTCCGAGAGGGCGGGGCGTTTGGCTGCTTCTACTTATACGTCATAGGTGCGGTGATGGCAATGCTTTCCATGCCTCACTGCGCAAACGGGTTTCAGCCCGGCAGGCTGCGCAATACCGCTTTCCCAGTGGCGCCGTGTCGGCTTTTTGGAGCTCGCCGTACGGAACGCTCTGGTTACTGTTGGACTGGCGCGCTGGCCGCCAACGCCTCTTTGCTGGACCCCGACACTAGCTTATAGCCCTCCGACAACGAGCGTAGTTCGTCGCTGCTGATCACATCCTCAACGCGCGCAAACGGCTTGTCGCCTGTGCGCGTATACACTTCGCGCAATATCGCATCCGGCGGGTTGGTGCGGTTGGCGTAGACCACGCGTGCGGTGGCTTCGCGACGCAGGTCTTCATAGGCCTTGAGCGCGGCTGTTGCATCCGCATGCTTGGCCAGGCTGTCGGTCAATGCACGCGCATCGAGGATGGCCTGACCCGCGCCATTGGAGCCGCGCGGCACCATGGGGTGTGCAGCATCGCCCAGCAGCGTGACGCGGCCATGGCTCCAGCGTGGCAGCGGCTCCTGATCCACCATCGGAAATTCGAGGATGGTTTCAGATGCGCGCAGCAGTGCCGGCACATCCAGCCAGTCAAAATGCCAACCCGCGAAGTGGCCAATAAAATCCTCAATGCGGCCAGTTCGGTTCCAGTCGCGCCGCTCGTAACGTGGCGTGGTGACTTCGGCCACCCAGTTGATGAGCTGATGGCCGTCGGCATCGACGTCGTTGCGAATCGGATAGATCACCATTTTGCCGTGCGCGTGCCAGCCTGCGCGGGTCATGCACGCACCTGAAAGGAATGGCTTCCAGCGCGTAACCCCGCGCCACATATTCACGCCGGAATATAGCGGCTCGCCTTCATCGGGAAACAATTGCTTGCGCAGCACGGAGTTGATGCCGTCGCAGCCGATCAGCACTGCGCCACGCTGCGGTGGCAGATCGACGCCGGTTTGCGTATCCTGGAAATACACGGTGACGCCATCACCGTCCTGGGCATATCCCTTCAAGCGCCAACCGGCGTGTAACCGTTCCGCGTCCAATCGCTCGCGGCACGCTGCCAGCAACGTCAGATGCAAGTCGCCGCGGTGGATGGAAAACTGCGGCCACTCGAACCCGGCATTGCGGCCGAGAGGCTCACGGTAAATCAGTTGCCCGAAGCGATTGAAAAAACACGCATCCTGCGTCAGAACGGCTACGCGCGACAGCGCCGGCTCCAGCCCCAGCGCGCAGAATTCCCTGGCCGCGTGTGGCAGGATGTTGATGCCCACACCCAGTCCCTTGATTTCGGGCGCGGCTTCATACACGCGGCAGGGGATGCCCGCGCGTTGCAGCATCAAGGCCAGCGTCAGCCCGCCGATGCCGCCGCCGGCGATGATTACATCCTTGTTCATGCCACGTCCCTAAAGGGTGCTTCTTCACGCCACAACCCCAGCGCCTGCTGCGCGGGCCGGTCGGAAAAACTGAATAGCACTGCGTCCGTTGCCGCTTCGTGCCACACGGTGCTCCACGATGGCGCGACAAACACATCGTGTGCTTGCCATTTAAAAGTCTGGTCACCGATGTGCGTTACGCCACGCCCTTCCACCGCGCAATACACCGTGGCATCGGTTGCACGGTACGGCGCGCCGCGAAAGCCCGCGGGCAACCATTGAATGAATGCTCCCATGGTCGGCATGGCATGGCCGCCGGTAGCCGGGTTGGTGTATTGCATCTTCACGCCGTGGCAGGGGTGCAGCGCCGTGTCGCGGCGCAACTGATCCAGTGCTGCGCGTGTTTTCGCATACGGGTAGCAGAACACCGGCGACGTTAGCGACGGCGGGGTATAGCCTACTGGCATCAACAGGGAACCATAACGCGCAGCGCTGTCACCCTCGGCGCGCGACACCGGTTGCGAGGCCTGCGGGTAACGCTGCATAAACCCACTGTCAAAAAACGCCACCATGGGAATGTCCAGGCCATCCAGCCACACCACGGGTTCACTGCCAATGTTGCCGTGATCGTGCCAGGTCCACGACGGGGTGATGATGAAATCTCCGGGATGCATGCGCACGCGTTCGCCATCGACGGCGGTATACGCACCGGCGCCTTCGATCACAAAACGCAGCGCGGTCTGCGTATGGCGGTGGCTCGGTGCGACTTCACCCGGCATGATGAGTTGCAAACCCGCATACAGGCTGTGCGTCACGCACGATGCGCCACGCAGTCCGGGGTTTTCCAGGATCAGTACGCGCCGCTCGGCTTCCGCCGCGGTGATGAGTTCACCGGATTCAAGTAACTCATTGCGAACTTCGTTGTATTTCCATTGTGCGGGTACGCAGGGCGTGGCGGGCGTCGGTGGCACCAGTGCGCCCAGCACCTCCCATAGCGGCGTCATGCCATGACGCGCGATACGTTCGTAGTAATTGCGCCGGCGGGCGTCGGGTGGCGATTGCGGGTAATTCATAAGTATTTGTTTTTAAATGAGTTTTATGTACCACATTATCTGGCGCTAATCTGGAACAATTCGCGCCTCCGCCACCACCCGCGCCCACTTCGCCAAATCCGCACGCACGCGCTGCGTGAATTGTTCCGGCGTCCCCGTCATCGGGTCCAGCCCTTGCCGCGCCAGCGTTTCACGCACATCCGGCAGGCGCAACACTGCCACCGTTTCATTGTTCAACCGCGTTACGATCTCACGTGGCAGATTGCCCGGCGCCAGCATGCCGTACCAGAAATCAACATCCACGCCGCGTGCGCCGGCTTCGTCAAATGTTGAAATGGTCGACGCCACCGCCGAGCGCTTCGCGCCCGATTGCGCCAGCACGCGCAGTCGCCCCGTGCGCGCGTGCGGCATCGCGGTGTGCAGCGGCAAAAACATCACTGGCACCTGCCCACCCAGCAAATCCGTCACCGCACCGGCCGAGCCTTTGTAGGGCACGTGGGTCATGTTCGCTTTCATGACCTGCTTGAATAATTCCGCCGCCAGATGCTGCGGCGTGCCATTGCCGGGCGAGGCGTAGTTCAGGGCACTGTTGTTTGGCTGGCTTCGCGCCAGCGTCACCAGCATAGCCACGTTTTCCACCGGCAAAGACGGATGCACGCCCAGCGCCATGATGCCGGTGGCCATGTCCGCCACTGGTGAGAAATCGCGCACCGGATCAAACGGCAGCGATTTCGACAGCGCCGGTGTCATGGCAAAGGTGTTGGCCGTCACCATCAGCGTGTAGCCGTCGGGCGCTGCGCGTGCGACAGCTTCGTTACCGATATTCCCGCTGGCGCCGGGGCGATTATCAACGATCACATTTTGACCGAGGCGCTCGGCGAGTTTCGGCCCCGTGGTGCGCGCCAGCGTATCCATGCCGGTGCCGGGCGTGAAGGGCACAATAATACGGATGGGTTTTACCGGATATACCGGAGTGGTTTGGGCAAGCGCTGCTCCTTCAGCCCCCAGCAGGGCGATCACAGCCGCGCCCATGGCCAAACCTTGTCTGTGTACCGCGTATTCGCCATCGGTCATTCGTCTGCTCCGGCAAATTGTGTTGCCTGTGGAATCGTAGCATGGGAGGTTGACCCCGGCGCGCGTCTGGCGCAGTATTCAGCCATCATCCTTTGGAGGAGCCACCATGAAAGCCGCCACCCTTCTGTTTGCCACTGCACTTGTCACGGGCGCCACCGCCCCTGCCTTTGCCCACAATGATTCCAAAGATCTGGGTAAGGTGATCTTCCCGACTTCGTGCGCACCCAAGGTACAAAAGACCTTCGAGGCCGGCGTAGCCATGCTGCATTCGTACTGGTTCGGCGAGGCACGCAAAACGTTTGACGCGGTCCTCAAGGAGGACCCAAACTGCGTCATGGCCTATTGGGGCATTGCGCTCGATTACCTCGGCAACTCGCTGTCTGCGCCGCCGCAACCCAAGAACGCGCAGGCTGCGTGGGAGGCACTGGAGAAAGCGCGCAGCATCGGCGCAAAAACAGAGCGCGAACGCGACTGGATTGAAGCGCTTTCCACGTATTACCGCGATCACGACAAGACCCCTGTCAATGTGCGCTTGCAGCGTTACACCAAGGCAACCCAGGCCCTGACGGAAAAATACCCCGATGATTACGAAGCGTGGGTGTTTTACGCGCTAAACCTGCAAGCTTCCGCGTCCAAGAGCGACGTGCAGTACAAACAGCAGCACCAATCCACGCAAATTCTCGAAACACTTCTGCACAAGAACCCGGAACATCCCGGCGTGGTGCACTTTTTGATTCACGGCTATGACTACCCGCCCCTCGCGGATAAGGGCATTGCAGCCGCGCGCCGCTATGGCAAGCTTGCGCCCGCCGCACCGCATGCGCGTCATATGCCGTCGCACATTTACTCGATGGTGGGCATGTGGGAGGACTCGATTGCCTCCAATGAACACTCGCTGCAGGTGCGGCCCGACTATTACCATGCGATGGATTTCATCGTCTATGCGCAGCTGCAACTCACGCAGGATGCCAAGGCGCAGGCCACGTTGCAACGCGCGCGCGACATGGCCGCCAAGTCGAAGTCGTCGGACCTCGGAATGAATACCGCGATGAGCGCGATGCCCGCGCGTATCGTGCTGGAACGCGGCGACTGGAAGGGTGCGGCCACGTTGCCGGTGACGCCGACAAGTTCGCCGATGGCGGAATCCCTGTCGCGCTTCACGCGCGGCCTCGGCATGGCGCGCACGGGCGATCTTGCCGGCGCCAAGGCTGAAGTCGCCGAAATGCAAAAGCTACGGGCCACACTTGAGAAGACCAACAACAGCTACTGGGCTGACCGCACCGAGGAGCAAATGCTTGCCGTGCTCGCGTGGGTGGCGCTGGCCGAGGGCGACAAGGAACGTGCCGACAAATTCATGCGCACCGCTGCCAATAATGAAGATGGCAGCGTCAAGCATGTGGCGATGGAAAACCGGCTATATCCGTTTCGCGAGTTGTATGCCGAGATGCTGCTGGAAATGGGACAGGGCGCGGCGTCGCTGCGGGAGTTCGAAACATCGCTCAAGGCTTACCCGAACCGCTATCGCAGCATTCATGGCATTGCGCGCGCAGCCGACGCCACGGGCGACCGGCAAAAAGCCGCCCAGCATTACAAACGACTCGCGGCAATGGCGAAAAATGGCGACGGTGCGCGCCCCGAGTTGGCTCAGGCGCGGTCTTACGTTGCCCAGCGCTAACGTGTCATTTTGAAGGTTGTGATCAGTAGAGGAGGTTGTTCATGTACCAACTGACGCGGATCGCTGCATTGGCGGCACTTTTGAGTTGCTGTTCCATTGCTGCAGCACACGAGGGAGAGGAAAAAGGCAAGCTGGGTACGGTCAAATTCGCCAACTCATGCGCCCCTGCCGTTCAGCAAGAATTGCAGCGAGGGGTAGCCATGCTGCATTCGTTCTGGTACAGCGAAGGTGAAAAAACCTTCCGCAACGTACTGGCGAAAGACCCTGGATGCGCCATAGCTACCTGGGGTGTGGCATCCATCCTGATGTCCAACCCGCTTGGTGGACTGGGTGCATCACCCAAAGGGGCGGCCGCCGCGCAGGCCGCCATCGAGCAGGGCCGCAAGGCCGGCGCGAAGACCCAGCGCGAACGCGACTACATAGAAGCGGCCGCTGCCTACTATCAGGATTTTTCGACCCGATCAGAACGATCACGGCAGGAATCACGCGCCAAGGCATATGAAGCGCTGGCCGCGCGCTATCCAACGGACGACGAAGCGCAGATTTTCTACGCACTTTATCTTGCAGGAACGCAATCGCAGGCTGATCAATCCTATGCGGCCTACCTGAAGGCCGCTGCGATACTGGAAAAGCAGTTCGTCAAATACCCCGACCACCCCGGCGTTGCACACTATCTGATCCACAGCTATGACGCGCCGCCGATTGCCAAAGAGGGGCTCAATGCGGCGCGGCGTTACGCCAGCATCGCACCGGACGCACCCCATGCATTGCACATGCCTTCGCATATCTTCACCCGCGTCGGCGCATGGGAAGATTCCATGGCGACCAATCAGCGCTCGGCCGCCGTGGCGGTCAAGGGTGGCGAGCCGGATGAGGCCTATCATGCCAGTGATTACACGGTGTACGCAGCGCTGCAACTCGCGCGTGACGCGGAAGCCAAACGCACGATGGAGGAAGCCGTCAAGGTGATGGGATTCAATCCGGCGCGCAATACTGCTTTTTACGCAACGGCTGCCATGTCGGCGCGGCTGGTGCTGGAACGCGGCGCTTGGGCCGAAGCTGCCCAACTCAAGGTTACCGAGAGCAAGTTCGTCTACAGCGACGCGCTGCTCTGGTTTGCCCGCGCCATCGGCGCGGCACGCAGCGGCAATGCTGATGCGGCAGACAAGGATGCGGAGCAGCTGGCGGTAATTCACAAGTTATTGCAAAAAGACAATAACAACTATTGGGCGACTGAGGTGGAGATCCAGCGTCTCGCCGCTGCCGGGTGGATTGCACTGGCGCGCGGCAACAGTGAGGCCGCGCTCAAGTTTATGCGCGCGGCGGCCGACCTTGAGGACAAGAACGAGAAACACATCATCACGCCCGGACGCATGCTGCCCGCGCGCGAACTGCTCGGCGACATGCCGCTGGAACTCAAACAACCGGCCCAGGCCCTGACAGAATACGAATCCTCGCAACTGCGGGAACCCAACCGGTTTCGCGGTTATTTTGGCGCAGCACGAGCTGCGGATGGTGCAGGTGACCGGGCCAAGGCGCGGGCGTATTACGAAAAATTGCTCGCGCTGGCGAAGAACGCGGATACTCAGCGCTCGGAACTCGCGCAAGCGCGTTCTTACGTCGCGCAACGATAGATGGTGTCACTGGCAGTGCGGGAGGAGCGCAGACTATCCCGCCGGGTAATTCCTGTGCGCACGGTAGGCGGGACGCGCTACGCTTCTCCCGCCCTGAGAATTGTGATGTTTTTGTTGGCTGTGTTCTTCGCTGCGCCGGCTGTTAACGCCGAGCCTTACGAAGACAACCCTTCGGCTTCAGCCAACGACGACGACTACGCCGCCGGCAAGGCAGCCATTGAAAAGAAAAACTGGCCGGAAGCCATTCAACGCCTCCAGAAGGCCGCATTGCGCGACCCCGACAGCGCCGACCTGAATAATTACCTCGGCTACTCTCATCGCAATCTTAAGCAACTGGATTTATCGCTCAAGTATTACTATCGCGCGCTGGCGCTCAATCCGCGCCACCGGGGTGCGCACGAATACATTGGCGAAGCGTTCCTTCTGATGGGCGAAGTCGAAAACGCGGAGCGCCACCTTGCCGCGCTGCGTGATATTTGCCTGCTGCCCTGTGACGAACTGGATATTCTGGAAAAAGCGGTCAAGGCTTACCGCGCTAAAGCAAAATGACAAAATGACGACGAGACGCAACGTGATTCTCGGCGCGGTTGGCGCTGGCGCCGCTGGCCTGGGGGCTTGGTGGTATGCGCAGCGCCCGCCTGCGCCCGCACCGCTGCCACCGTTCAAGCCTGGTGCGGATTTTTCCAACCGCCTGCGGGTGCCCGGCGCCGATGGTTTTCTTGGTGTCTATGACATCAGCCAGAACTTCACCATCTCGGCCAAGAGCACGCAGCAGGCCATCATGCCCGGCAAGCCGGTCGCGTTGCTGACGTACGAAATCGAAGGCAACGGCAAAGTCTGGCACAACCCGGTGCTGCGTCTAAAGAAGGGGGGCTCGGTCAAAGCCAAACACTGGAATGGCTTGCCGGAGACCAGCATAATTCACTGGCATGGATTGATTGTCGACAGCAACAACGACGGCCATCCGCACTACGCGGTGAAGGGCGGTGAGACATACGAGTATCAGTTTGCCGTGCCTAACCGTGCTGCGACTTACTGGTATCACCCACATCCGCACCACCTGACTGGCAAGCAGGTTTATCAGGGCTTGGCAGGGTTTTTCATTGTCGAGGACGACGACGAGATCGCGCTGCAGAAAGCGCTTGACCTTAAGCTCGGCGAAACCGACATCCCGCTGATGATTCATGACCGCCGGCTGGATGCGCAGGGGCAATTGGTATTCAACCCGACGGACGAGGACAAGGCCGACGGCTTCCTCGGCGAACAGGTGCTGGTGAACTGGACGCCCAAGCCGTATTTTGAAGCGACGACGCGCGTTTACCGTTTGCGCGTCCTAAATGCTTCCAATGCACGCCTTTACAAGTTGGCGTTTCTGAATGGCAAAACCCCGGTCGAGTTTCAGGTGATAGCCAACGATGGCGGGCTGCTTAATGCACCGCAGAAGGCGACGGAAGTGTTTCTCGGCTCGGCCGAGCGCGTTGAAATTTTGCTTGATCTGCGCAGCGCCAAAGTGGGTGACACCCTGACCTTCGCCAGCGTTGCCTTTGACCCAATGGAGCATGAAGACGGCCCGCCGGACGCTGACAAAAAGGACGAAAAAAGCGACGCGAAAAAGGATGCAAAGAGCGACAAGCCCGCCGAAAAATCCGCGCACGCCATGCATGGCAAATCGGAAGAAAAGGGTGATAAAAGTGGCGGCAAAAAAGACGACAAGAAAGTCGCCAAAAAAGATGAAGCCAAAGCCGATGGAAAGGACAAGCCGGATATCTCCGAAA
>OMIN01000149.1 GCA_900299145.1 Betaproteobacteria bacterium
AATTCGCCAATCGCGTAAAAGTCGTGCGCGACCCGGCGCGCGAAGCGAAGGGCAGGGCGTACGCTCGCGGGGCGGATGTGACGGTGACGCTGAAAAATGGCCGTGTGCTTGGCAAGACCGTGGATTTCTATCTGGGCAGCGCGGCACGCCCCTTGAGCGATGCGCAAATGGCGGCCAAATTCCGGCGGCTGGCGGGTAAAACGCTGGCACCTGACAAGGTAGCCGAAGTTGAAAAAATCGTGGGCAGTCTTGAAAGTGCAGCTTCAGTGGCGGGGTTGGTCAGGGTTTTGCACAATGCACCCGGACGATAGTCGAGTGCAAATTTGTGAGCCTGTAATATCGTAAGTATCTGTTTTTATTACATTATTTTTCACCGGTCTGTAGCGTGAGGAGAGGTATGGAATCATGACGGTGTCGCGTGTATTCGCCGCGCTGCTGTTGATCACATTGCAGGTGTGGCAGGGTGTGTTTGCGCAAGGTTACCCGGCAAAGCCCATCCGTATCGTTGTGCCATTTTCGCCGGGTGGCGGGTCTGATTTCACAGCGCGCATCGTGGCACAAAAGCTCACACCCGCGCTCGGCCAAAACGTGGTGGTGGAGAATCGTCCTGGAGCAGGCGGCAATATCGGCATCAAGGCGGTCGCTGGTTCGCCGCCTGACGGCTACACACTGCTGGTGATGTCGAGCAACTTCACCATCAACCCCAGCATCTACTCCAACGCTGGCTACGATCCGGTGAAGGACTTCGAGCCGATGGCGGCGCTGACGTCTTACATGCTGTATCTGGTGTGTCATCCTTCGCTGCCGGTGCGTTCGGTGAAGGCGCTGATCGCGCTGGTAAAGGCCCAGCCCGGCAAGCTCACGTATGCATCAGGCGGCATTGCCACGGCGTCGCATTTTGCCGGGGAGATGTTCAATTCGGCGGCGGGCGTGCGTATCACGCATGTGCCGTACAAGGGAGTAGCACCGGGCATTTACGACACGCTGGGCGGGCAGGTCGCCATCATGTTCGGCGTGCCGGAAGTGGTGCCGCACATTAAGACCGGCAAATTGATGCCACTGGGCGTGACCGGTGCCAAGCGCAGCACGGTATTGCCGAACGAACCAACCATCGCCGAAGCCGGTTTGCCCGGTTTTGAAGTCACGTCATGGCACGCGATGTTCGCGCCGGCTGGTACGCCCACAGCGATTGTTCAGCGTGTTAACGCCGAAGTGCGCAAAGGCCTGATGCAAACCGACGTGGCGGAGTCGTTGAGTCCCAAGGGACTCGATTTGAGCGCGGGCACGGCGCAGGAGTTGGCAGCGCAGGTCAAAAGCACCACGGTGCGCTGGAGCAGGTTGATCAAGGAGGCGGGAATCAGGGTGGAATAAAACGCCTTTCACCCGCAGAAATTTATTGGGGCCGGGGCAGGGCTTCAACCACGCCTGTTGTGTGCAACTCTCGAATTTGGGATTCATCGAATCCGATTCGCCGAAGAATCTCATCAGTGTGCTGACCCACGCGCGGTGGCGGTGAGTGGATGTGCGCTCCGGTCTTCGACAACTGATACGGCGCCTTGGGCACGCACACCGCGTAGCCGAGTTCGGTGTCAAACGGGAAGCGATGCATCAGCCCGCGATGCACGATTTGCGGATTTTCCATGGCCTGATGCAGGTCACGCACGGCCATCGCCGCGACACCGGCGTCGGAGACAATTTCTTCCCACTCCAGCGCGGTTTTCTGCTGCAGCGTTCTCTCGATCTCGACGCATAGGGCGGGATAATTTTGCGCGACCACGTCGGGTGTGCAAAAGCGTGGGTCTTGCGGAATATCCAGGCGGCCGATGGCGCGCCAGAATCTTGCACGGCGCGATTCCGTCGTCGCCGCCACCGACAATAGGCCTTCCCTGCACTTGAAAATATTCGAGATGTAACGGCCGTCGCCGTTGCCGCGCAGCCCTTTGTAATTGCCGGTAGTGGCGGCTTCGCAGAGGTCCGCGCCGGCCATGGTCATGGCGGTATCGAGCATGGCGCAGTCGATGTACTGGCCTTCGCCGGTGACTGCGCGGTAGTAAAGTGCCGAGACAATACCAAGTGCCGCCGCGTAGCCGGTGGCGTAGTCAGCCATTAGAAAGCCGACTTTCATCGGGCCTGTTTCGCGTGTGCCCGACAGACTCATCAATCCGCTCGCTGCCTGCACTGCACCATCGATGGCTGCGCGTCGCGCGTTGGGGCCGGTCTGGCCATAGCCCGTGAGCGAGCAGTAAATCAGCCTGGGGTTAACCTTCTTCAGATCGTTATAGGTCAGGCCGAATTTCGCCATGCCGCCGGTGACGAGATTTTCCACCACCACGTCAGAGTCAGCCGCGAGCCGGCGGAAAATTTCCTGCCCTTTTGCCATACTGAGATCGAGCTGCATGGATTTTTTGTTCGCCGCCTGCGCCATGAAGCTGTGGCTCATCGCGTGCTTGTGCAGCCCCGCACCCGCGCCTGCGACTAGCCGCATACTGTCGATTTCCTTCGGGTTGTCGACGGTGATGACTTCGGCACCGTGCATCGCTAACTGATACGTGGCAAAGGGCGCGGCGATCTGGCGCGCCACCGCGAGTACTTTGATGCCCTCGAAGAGATTCTTATGGTCCATTACTGGGGGGTGATCGAATTTAAATTGTTATGTAAAAACAGGCACTTAGGAAATCAGCACTCACGCAGCCACATACTTTAACCAGCGCCCGCCATCCACAATCAAATTTTCGCCGGTGACGTAACCGGCGAGGTCTGAGGCAAGATAGATCGCGGCGTTGGCGATTTCGCTTTTGCGGCCAAAGCGGCCGAGAGCGGTTTTTCTGGCCTCCAATTCTCCCCGGCCAGTTTCGATGTACATGCGGCGTACGCCTTCGGTGTCGCCGATGGGGCCGGGCGAAATGGTGTTTACGCGGATTTTGTCCGGCCCCCACTCCACCGCCAGCGTGCGTGACAGCGACAATATTCCGGCCTTGGCCGCCGCACAGTGCGCGGCGCCGGGCCAGCCGGTGATGCCCAGCATGGTGATGATGCTGATGATGGTGCCGCCGTGCGGCGATTGTTTGAGGTACGGATAGGCCGCGTGGCAGCCGTGAAACGTGCCGTTGAGATCAATGTCGATCACGGTTTTCCAGCCACGCGGCGACAACTCGGCGGTGGGGCAGACAAAATTGCCTGCGGCATTGTTGATCAGTATGTCGAGTCCACCGAAGCGCTCAACCGTGCCTTGAATTGCCGCTTGCAGCTCGTCGTAATTTCGCACGTCAGCTCGCCACGCTGCAGCTTTACCGCCCTCGGCTGTGATGGCTTTGACCGCGGCTTCGATGCGGTCCTCGTTGCGGCCAACCAGCATTACCGACGCGCCGACGCGAGCGTAGTGGGTCGCGATTTCCAGACCGATGCCGCTGCCACCGCCGGTGATCAGCGCAGTGCGGCCCTTGAGCGTGTCGTCTGTAAACATCAGCGAATTTCCGTATGAGGTTTGTTATGCGCGGTTGTCACCAATGCGTCAATTGCGCAAAGGCCGCTGCCGCGCGGGCGCACGATGACCGGATTGATTTCAAATTCCAGCAACTCGGGGCAGGCGAGGAATTGGTTGCCAAAGAGTACCGCTGCTTGTGCAAGAGCATCCACGTCGGCAGCGGGTTGGCCGCGATAGCCTTGCAATAGCACCCACAACTTGAGCTTGCGCAGCGCGGCCAGCACTTCTGCTTCGGACACCGGCAACGCCAGATGCGTTACGTCGCGATAAAGTTCGACCGCCACACCACCGCTGCCGATGACGATGACCGGGCCGAAGTCGGTTTGACGCAGGCACGACAGTACCACCTCCACGCCATCCGTCACCATCTCCTGCACCAGTACGCCCATGTTGGGGTTGCCCAGTTGCGTGCGAAAGGCTGCGGCGTGTGCGTCAACTTCCTGCGCCGAGGGCACGCGCAGTTTGACCAGCCCCAGTTCACTCTTGTGAGCGGCCACGTCCGGTAATGCTTTGACGACCAGCGGATAGTTCATGCCAGTGCATGCGATGGCGGCTTGATCGCCCGGTCCCAGCACGATCCATTTTGCCGGCGTGATGCCACTGTCCTCGCAATAACGCATGGTTTCAGCCCAATCGCCTGGCGCAGCACGCACAGGTAATGGCTGGTGACCGACGGATTTCGGCAATTGCTGCATGCGCTGCCGTTGGTACAGCAGCGACAGCGCACTCATGGTGGCGGAGGGGTCCGCGCAGCACATGACGCCTGCCTCGCGCAGTGCGGAGGCGGTTTCCCGGGCCACCAGTTCGCCGGCAAAGCTGGCGATCATCGGCAGATCGCGCGCCACCGACTTGAACACTGCGGCGTTTTCTTCAAGCCCGCGGCGTCCGCTGCTGGCAAATTGCACCACGATTGCCTCCGTGCGCGGGTCGGCGTGCAGTGTGAGACACGTATCCCTGAACAGATTGGGGCTGCTGTTGATCTGGCCGGTGAGATCGACCGGGTTGGCCTTGCGTGCAAATTCCGGCAGGATGCCTTCCAGCTTTTCCGCGGTGTCCACGCTGAATTCCGCCATCGGCACGCCGAACTCGCTGCTGTGATCCGCCAACAGCGCGCCAGCACCGCCCGACGAACCCAGCACCGACACGCCGCCTTTGGCATCACCGCTGACACGTGGCGGCGCAAGAAATGTCAGCGCTTCAAGCGCGGCGAGCGCCTGCGCCAACGTGTCCACCGGGATCACGCCCGCCTGTTGCAGCACGTCTTGATACACCACGTGCGATGAAGCGATCTTGCCGGTGTGAGAGGCCGTCGCCTGCTGTCCGATAGCCGAGCGGCCGGCCTTGAGCGCGACGATTTGCACGCCCCATTCTCGTGCACGTTCGGCAATACTGAGAATGCGCCGGGCGTCGTTGAGTCCCTCGATATAAAGGGCGACGGCACGCACATCCGCTTGCTCTACTACCCAGGCCAGCGCGTCCAGCGCGTCGAGACAGGTTTCATTGCCGACACTGACGATATAGGCGCAGCCCATGCCATTGTTTTGCAAATAGTTGCCCATCGCGCCAGCGAGAGCGCCGCTTTGGCTGATGACCGCAATGGGTGCATGCCGTATCGACTCGAGGCTCAGTGCAGCCGAGCCGAACGACAGTATGGCCTTGTGTTGCACCGACCATACGCCCTGGCAGTTGGCACCCAGCACGGCGACGTTATGTTGCTTCGCAGCTGCAGCCAGGCGCCGTGCGTGTTCCTTGCCGCTTTCGATTTCTTCGAAGCCTGAGCTATAGACGATGGCATTCCGAATGCCCTTTGCAGCGCATTCGATGATGATCTGCGGCACCGTGGGGGCTGGTGTAATGATCAACGCCACATCCGGTGTTTCGGGCAGTTGGTCAAGTGCGGCGTAGGCCTTGAGTCCTTCGATTTCCGTATGCCTGGTACTCACCGGATACACGCGCCCCGCGTAGCGGTGCTTTATCAGCACGCGCACCAGCGTGTTGCGCGAGCTGCCCCGCTGCGGGGATGCCCCGACAATGGCGACACTGGCCGGACGAAAGAAGTTATCGAAAGTGGCGAGGGTGGTCATAAAATAGTGAATTAAAACAGATGCTTATAGGAACAATTTGTGTGGCCGATTTTCGTGCTTGCACGTTCATGCCTCACTTGCGCACATCCCGCAGCCCCGTTTTGCCGTGATGACGATCCGCGATTTTGTAGCCGAGGGCATCTTCGGCAATCAGAATTTTTTGCACATTGGCTGATCCTTCGCCGGTGAAAAACAGATCCGCGTAAGACTTCAGCCACGACACACGGTACTCTCGCGCCATGCCGTAGCCGCCGAATATCTGCTGGGCTTTGTCGGCGCACAGTTTCGCCGTTTGCGAGGCGTGAAATTTGGCGATGGCCGCGATGCGGTTGGACGGCAAATTCTGATCCATGGCCTGCGCGGCGTTATAGAGCAGCGCGCGGCTGGCCTCGATCTGAGTGGCCATTTCGGCAATGTCCGACTGGATCATCTGAAAGCGCCCGATGGGCTGGCCATGCAGTGTGCGCTCGTTGGCGTAGCGCACGGCGTCCTCGAAGCACGCCCGTGCGACGCCCAGTGCCTTGCCGCCAACGGTGACGCGCCCCGGTTGAAGGGCGCGCATCACGATCTTGAAGCCATCGCCCTCGGCGCCGAGGCGGTTTTCGACGGGCACCACGAAATCGTCGAGGTAAACGACGTTCGTTCGCAACGCATTGGACAGCCCCAGCATGTCGATCGGCTGCGCCTTCCAGCCCGGATATTTTTTTGGCTCGACGATGAACGCGGTGACGCCTTTCGCGCCGGCATCGCGGTCGGTCTTGGCGAGCAGCACGCCGACGTCCGTTTCATTGGCGATGGAGGCGAACATTTTTTGCCCGCTGATGCGGTAGACATCGCCTTCGTGCCGCGCGAATGTTTTCATTGCGCCCGCCGCATCCGAGCCGCCACCCGATTCGGTGAGCGACATCATGCCAATGGTTTCGCCCGCGATGAGTCTGGGCACGTATTTTTGAATCTGCTCCGGCGTGCCGCCGACGTAAATGCAGGTGGGACAGGTCGAACCCTGCTGGTTGTTGCAGGCGCTGAATCGCACGTCGTTCCTGGCCATTTCCTCCTGAATGATGGTCGCGGCAAGATAACCAAGGTTGGTGCCGCCCACTGACTCGGGAAACACCGCACCATAGAGGCCCGCTTCGCCTGCCTTGCGGATCAGCGCACGTGGAAACTCGCTGCGTTTTTCAAAACCGTCCATCACCGGAACCACTTCGCGTTGCATGAAATGATTCACCATGTCACGCACGGCTTCGATGTCAGCGGAAATGGCGGGATTCATAGAGCTTCTCCTGTACGTGGCGTTTCGTGTGCTACTTTGGCGAAGTTTGTGACTGGCCTGCGGCGCCCGCGAAATCCGCCTTGCGGCTTTCCAGCGCGGCGTCCAGCCCCTCGCGAAACTCGGGGTTGGACATGGCGAGTGCCTGGCCCAACCCTTCGAATGCAAGCATGTCATTGAGCGAGGTCTCGAAACTGCGTGCCATCAGATTCTTGGCCAGCCCCATCACCTCGGCTGGGCCGTTGGCGAGTCTTTCCGCTTCGGCCATGCCTGCGGCTTCCACCTCGGCGTCGGGCACAACCCTGGCGGCGATGCCGTATTCCAGCATTTCTTTTGCGGAGAGCGTGCCGCCACTGAACAGAAAATTCTTGGCGCGTGCCATGCCGATCAGGCGCGGCAGGTGATACATCACGCCGACGTCAGGCACCACGCCGAGCCGGAAAAAGCCTGACATCAGCTTCGCGCTCTCGCCGGCAATCAATACATCGCCTGTCAGCGCCAGCCCCATGCCGCCGCCCACGGCCGCACCGCGCATGCCGATGACCACGGGCTTGTCGAGCGTGATCAACGGCACCAGCCAGCGGCTGGCATTGCGAAAGCGCCGGTGCACGGGCCACGGGTCGCAGGCGGTCTTCAGCAACTTCAAATCGCCGCCTGAGCAGAAGGTGGGGCCATCGGCTGTGAGAAACACCGCGCGCACCGAGCGCTCACGCTCCGCAAGTTCCACCGCTTCCGCCAGTTGTGCGCGTAATTCGGTGGTCAGCGAATTGCGATTTGCCGGGCTGGTCAGGCGTACGGTCAGCACCGCACCTTGCTGCGATGTGGTAACCAATTGATTTTGCATGCTTTTTCTCGCTATTGCAGAGGGATGTTTGCGGCCTTGATGACTTTGGCCCACTTGCTGACTTCCGTAGCAACGAGCGCGGCCAGTTCCTCGGGCCGGCTGGATGCTGTTTGCAGGCCCTGCTTGTCGAAGACATCACGCGCGTCGTTGTGCCGGAGGCCCTTCGCGACTTCTTCCGCGAGACGGCGTGTGATGTCAGCGGGCGTGCCGGCGGCGGCGAACATCGCGTTCCAAGAGGTCACCTCGTATCCTGGGACGGTTTCCGCGATGGTTGGCGCCTGTGGGAAGTCAGGAAAACGCTTTGCGCCCGTAACGCCCAGCAGCAGCACCTTCTTTGCTTGTATCAGCGGCACGGCAGTGGTGCTGCCGAAGGCCAGCGCCACCTCGCCAGATAGCAGCGCAGGCGTTTGCTGCCCGCTGCCCTTGAAGGCGATGTGCGTCATCTTTGTACCGGTCATGTAGGCAAACAGCTCGCCAGAAATATGCGTGGTGGTGCCCGTGCCGGCTGAGGAGTAATTGATGTGGCCGGGGTTGGCTTTGGCAAGCGCGATCAGGTCCTTCACCGAGCGCACCGGCAGCGATGGGTGGCACACCAAAAACAGCATGTAGGTGCTCAAGCCGGATACCGGCGCGAAGTCCTTGATGGCGTCGTAGGGTGTGCGTTTGAACAGGCTCGGATTGACGGCGAATGAGCTGGGCGTCACCAGCAACGTGTGGCCGTCAGGGGGTGACTTGGCCACCTGTTCCGCGGCGATGTTGCCACCCGCACCCGAGCGGTTCTCGACAACTGTTGGCTGACCGAACGCGGCATGAAGCTTTGCTGCGACGATACGGGCCACGAGGTCGGTGGAACCACCGGCGGCAAATCCCACCAGGATGCGAATGGGCTTTGCAGGATACGGTTGCGCTGTGACCGCCGTTGAATATGCAAGGCAGGCGCCTGCGACCGGTACCAGCACAAGCAGGTGTCGCATACGAAAGTTCATTGAGCCGCCTTTCGGTTGGATTTCGCGCGCGGCAACAATGGTCGTGCCATGGTTTCCCCGACACTTTCTGCACCCAGGCGCCGGGAAATCTCATGAGTTGTCTTAAGCAGGGCTTGCACGCATTCCTCCAGCCTGGGCTTCAGACGCACGGTGGGTGAAGTGATCGTGACGCAGTAATTGACTGCTTTGTTGTGCTCATGAATGGGGGCGGCCACCGCACTCAGGCCCAACACACGTTCGCCGTGCGAAACGCAATAGCCATCCCGGCGTATGCGCGCGAGTTCTGCCAGTAATTCAACGGCCTGCCGATTCATGGTGCGGGCGGGCTGTGCAACCAGGCGTTCCTGCTGCTTGAGTGGCAGATAGGCCATCAAGGCCTTGGCGGTTGCGCCCGTGTGCGCCAGTCGCACGCTCTGGCCGGGGCGCGCCATGCTCATCAATGGCGAGGGCGTGTCGATGACGTCAATGCAGGTGCGATCACGCCCGTTGGCCATGTTGAGGGTGATGGTTTCATGGGTCTGCCGCGCCAGCGCCTGCATCAGCGGGCGTGCGACCTGCCGGATGCTCAGGGTGCTCATTACCATGCCGGCGAGGCGTGTGAAGCGGAATGACAGGCAATACTTCTGATCATCGAGCCGTATCAGATAGCCCGCTTCTTCGAGGCTTTGTACGATGCGAAACGTGGTGGATTTGGCGAGCGAGATGGAGTCCGCGATCTCTTGCAACGTCAGACTCATGCGCTGCGGCGTGAAGCAGTCGAACACCGCCACTGTGCGCTGCACGCCGCGCATGATCATGGCCGGTTACTGGCGAAGTTTGCCAGGGTCATTGCCACGTTAGTCGCCGGGTTTGTTGCCAAGTCTCGCATCATGGCAAGGATAGCAGTTCCCCTACGGATGGTCATGTGAAGTTCCACTCAGCGGAACGGATTCTAAAATGGATTGACGCGCGAGATGGCCATCTCCTACAATTTCCGCAACAGGGAGGCAGGCAGCGCATGTCCGAAACCGTGGTGTCCAGTGTCGCCGACAAGGTCGCGACCATTCGTTTGAACCGTCCGGAAAAGTTGAATGCGTTTACGGACGACATGATCACCACCTGGGTGGGGCTGCTGGAGGAATACCGTTCGAGTGAGGATGTGAACGTGATCGTGATCACCGGCACCGGGCGCGCGTTCAGCACCGGTGGTGATGTGGGCAAGTTCTCGGACTATGCCAGCAACACGGCGGCTGGCATCAAGGCGCGTCTGAGCGAAAACGTGCAGCGGCTGGCGATGAAAATGCAGGATATCGACAAGCCGGTAATCGCCGCAGTCAACGGGCTTGCCATCGGCGGCGGCGTCGATATTGCGCTGATGTGTGACATGCGCTTCGCCGCGCGCAGTGCAAAGTTCGCAGAAACTTACGTCAAGATGGGCCTGATCCCGGGGGCAGGCGGCGCCTATTATCTGCCACGTATCGTGGGCGTGGCCAAGGCGCTGGAACTATTCTGGAGTAGTGAATCCATCGACGCAACGGAAGCCCTGCGCATTGGGCTCGTGAACCGGGTGTTTGATGACGACAAGCTGGCCGAGGAGACACAGGCTTTTGCCAGCAAGCTTGCACGAGGTGCGCCGCTGGCCATGAAACTGGTGAAGCGTATTCTGTATCGCGGGCTGGAGACCGATTTGCGCGGTGCACTGGATCTTATCGCCTCCAACATGCCGGTGGTGCGCATGAGCGAGGATCATCAGGAAGCCATCGCCGCGTTTCGCGAGAAGCGTGAACCGAAGTTCAGCGGAAAGTAGAAGGAGGGAATCACGCCATGTCGAATCCAACTGTCTCCAAACCGCCCGCCCCGCTGCCCAACGCGGATTCGCGAGCATTCTGGGAGGGTGCCGCGCGCGAAGAATTGCTGCTGCGTCACTGTACGGCCTGCGGCAAGCTGCATTACCCGCCGAGGCATTTATGCCCGCACTGCTGGTCGGACAAGCTGGATTGGACGCCCAGCGCGGGCAAGGGCATGGTCTACAGCTTTACCGTGATGCACCGAGCACCCACACCCGATTTCGTGGGCAACGTGCCCTATGTGGTGGCGCTGGTTGATCTTGAGGAAGGACCGCGCATGATGGCGAACATCGTCGGTGATGATGCGCTGGCGACAGAGGTTGGAGACCGCGTGAGCGTGTGTTACGAAGCGCGGCCAGGAGCATCCAAGGTACCGCAGTTTCAACGAGCTAAGCCGTAAGTTATTGTTTTTATTTAGTTTTTTATTATCATGCCTCGGCCCCTATTGAAGACAGCGCTGTGTGAAATTTTGGGTATCGAATACCCGATCCTCCTTGCGGGCATGGGCTCGCGCGGCAAGGCGACACCGGCTGAGCTGGTAGCCGCAATTTCCGAAGCGGGCGGCATGGGTTGCATTGGCGGTTCCGGTCTCACGCCCGAAGAGATTCGCAGCGTGATCCGCAAGGTGCGCACACTGACCGACAAACCGTTTGGCGTCGATCTGCTGCTGCCTGCGAAACTGGCCGAGGCGGCCAAGACTCGTTCCGAAGTGCGCCGCCAGTTGCGCGAGAAATTTCCCGAACATGTGGCCTTTGCAAGGCGTGTGCTGGCGGAGCATGGCGTGCCTGAACGTGAAGTCGCCAACGAAGTGGTGATTTCCGACACCTTGATTGCGGCGCAACTAGAGGTGGTGTTCGAGGAGCGCGTCAGCATGTTCGCGGCTGGCCTTGGTGATCCGTCGGGCATGGTGCCGCGCGCGCGGGCCATGGGCATGAAGGTGCTGGGCCTTGCGGGTACGGTCGCCAATGCGCAGCGCCACGTCAAGGCTGGTGTGGATATCGTGGTGGCGCAGGGCTACGAGGCGGGTGGACATACCGGCAAGATCGCCAATTTTGCTCTGTTGCCGCAAGTGGTCGATGCCGTGTCGCCTGTGCCAGTGCTGGCGGCAGGGTCCATCGTGGACGGACGGGGGGTTGCGGCGGCGCTGTCATTGGGTGCGATGGGGGTATGGGTGGGGACGGCGTTTCTCGTTGCGGATGAATGCGACATCGCTGATGGCATGAAGGAGCAGATCCTCAAGGGCCGCGCGCAGGATTTTGATATCCAGCGCATCTATACCGGCAAGACCATGCGCTGCTACCGCAATGCTATGGTCGAGGCTTGGGCCAAATCGGGTTTGGATCCACTGCCGATGCCCTATCAAAAAATCCTCGGTGACGATATTAACGAGAGCGTGGCGGCTGCGGGCAAATGGGAACTGCACAGCAATCCCGCCGGGCAGGGCTCGGGGTTGCTCACATCGCGCAAGCCGGCGCGTCAGATATTCGAAGAACTGGTGGACAGCACGCACCGTGCGATGCATGCACTGCAAGAGCGGGTGCGTTTGCAATGAACGCTTGGGCTGGCATCGCGACTCTCACCGTGGCCATTGTGGGAGCGCTGAGCATGGCACCCGCTGCCGCGCAGAATGCCCGCGACTACGGCAAGCGACCCATACGCATGCTGGTTCCGGTGCCGCCGGGCGGCAGTACGGACATCGTGGCGCGCATCGTCATAGGTCCGCTGACAGAGATGACCGGCTACACCATCGTCATCGACAATCGCGCGGGTGCGCAGGGCGCGATTGCCACGGACATCGTTGCGCGGGCGGCACCGGATGGCTACACGCTGCTGTTCGCCTACGCCACGCATACGACGCTGCCGTTTATCAATAAGGTGCCGTACGACCCGTTTCGGGATTTTGCACCGATAACCCAGGTTTCCGTGAATCCGCTCCTTGTGGTGGTGCATCCGACAGTGCCGGTCACCAGTGTGAAGGAACTGATTGCACTCGCCAAGTCCAAGCCCAAATCGCTGAATCTGGGCATCGCCACGGCTGGCAGCGCGGGGCATATCGCGGCGGAACTCTTCAAGCTGCGCTCGGGAACAGGCGATGGCATCGTGTCGGTGATCTACAGAGGTGGCGGGCCGTCGATGGTGGCGCTGTTGTCGGGTGAAGTGCAGATGATGTTTGCCAGCGTGCCGACTTCCACGCCGTATCTGAAATCCGGCAGGTTAAAAACACTGGCGACCGTGGGACCAAAACGCTTGCCGTATCTGCCGGAGTTGCCATCGCTCGGGGAATACGGCTTCACCATCGAAGCCGCGCCCTGGCAGGCCCTTCTTGGCCCGGCAAACATGCCGCGTGAAATCATCACGCGTTTGTATGGCGAGATGTCACGCGTGCTGAAGCGCCCTGAAGTCATTGAGCGGCTGGCTGCTGCCGGAGCGGATGTTGTCAGCAGCACGCCGGAAGAATTCGATGCGCGCCTGAAGCGCGAACTGAACGAGTACAGCAAACTGATTCCGACGTTTGGCTTAGGTAGACAACTGTAATGACCGTAAGTATCTGTTTTTGATAGACTTTATGAATTCCACCCTGCGACGCCGCCTGTACACCGCGCAGCAAATGCAGCGGCTCATCCGGCCGCGCAGTGTGGCGGTGATAGGCGCCTCCAACACACCGGGTACGTTTGGCTATCGCACGGTGCAGAACTGTTCGTTCGGATTTACCGGCAAGGTTTATCCGATCAATCCCAGACACGCCGAAATACTCGGTCACGCGTGCTATGCGGATATTGAGAGCCTGCCCGAGACGCCTGATAGCGTGGTGCTGTCGGTGCCGGGGGATCAGGTGCTGGGCATTGTTGAAAAATGCGCAGCGCTGGGCGTCGGCGGCGCAGTGATTTATTCGTCAGGCTTTCTTGAGACCGGTGACACCGGCAAGGTGGCGCAGCAACGGCGCCTTGCCGAGATCGCGCGCGACAGCGGCATGCGCATATTAGGGCCGAACTGCATCGGCATCATGAATTTTGTTGATCGCGTGGGGCTTTCGTTTCAGCCCGGGCTGAATGAGCTGCCCATGATCACCGGCCCCATCGGCCTTGCGGTGCAGAGTGGCGCACTGGGCTTTATTCTGACGCAGGGCATGCAGCGTGGCCTGGGCTTCAGCTACAACATCGCGCCCGGCAACTCGTGCGACGTGGATATCTGCGACCTGATCAATTTCATGGTCGATGACAAGACCACCAAGGCTATTGCTTGCGTGTTCGAAGGCGTGTCCGATGGCGAGCGTTTTCTTGAGGCGACCCAGCGCGCGCTGGCAGTGGGCAAGCCGGTGGTGGCGTACAAGCTGGGGCGCAATGAACTTGCCCGCCGCACGGCGGCATCCCACACGGGCACGCTGACCGGTTCCAATGCTGCCTACGATGCAGCGTTCGAGCGCGCGGGCGTGGTGCGCGTGGATGACTTTGAAGCCGTGCTGGAGACAGTGGCCTACTTCTCCCGCGCGGGCAAGCCCACTGCCAAGGGTATCGGTGTGATGTCGGCTTCGGGCGGTGCTGCAGTAATGGCCGCCGACAAGGCCGATGAACTGGGGGTGTCGTTGCCGCCACTGGCGCCGCAAACCGCGGCTGCTCTGCGCGAAAAAATGCCGGATTTCGGTTCCAGCGCAAACCCGTGTGACATTACCGCAGCGTCGCTGCACGATCCCACCATGTATGGCCGTTGCATCACGGCCTTTGCCAACGATCCCTCGTTCGCTGCGGTGGTGGTGCCGATGTTCAGTGTGTTTGCGCCCTCAACGGTGGAGCGTGCGCGTTATCTGTGTGAAGTCGCCGCCGGGTTGAACAAGCCCATTTGCATCGTGTGGCTGAATGAGTGGCTGCAAGGGCCCGGCAGTGAGGTCTATGAGCATACACAGGCGCTGACAATGTTCCGTTCGATGAAGCGCTGCCTGGCGACGCTCAAGGCGTGGCTCCGCTATCACGAACAGCGTGAAGGTCTGTTGGCGCGCAAGACCCCGCGCGTATCCAATGTCGCTTGTGCGGAAACGGCGCGCACATTGCTGGATCGCCGGATTGCTGGTGCAACACTCAGCGAAAGCGCCTCCAAGACGCTCTTGGCAAGCTATGGCATTCCGGTGACGCGCGAGGTGCTGGTGCAAACGGAGGACGAGGCCGTGAGCGCCGCACAGACTATCGGCTATCCGGTGGTGTTGAAGGCGGAATCGGACGCCATACCACACAAGACCGAGGCGGGTGTGGTGCATCTGTCGCTGGCCAACGCCGCCGCTGTGCGGGAGGCGTTCCGTGCGATCAAGGCTGCGGCGGCGCGATTGCCCGGCCTGCCCGCCATCGCCGGTTTCAGCGTGCAGGAGATGGTGAACGGCGGCGTGGAAGTGATGGCCGGTATCAATAACGACGCACAATTTGGCCCGGTGCTGGTGGTGGGCATGGGCGGCGTGCAGGTGGAAGTATTGCGTGACACAGCGGTGGCGCTGGCGCCGGTGTCATCCGCAGAGGCGCTGGTCATGCTTCAATCGCTCAAAGGCTATCGTCCGCTCGCGGGTCACCGTGGCGCGAAACCCGTGGCGCTGGCTGCACTGGCGGATACCATCGCAAGATTGTCTGAACTGGCTGCCGATCATCGTCAGCGGCTTGCGGAGGTGGACGTGAATCCCATTGTGGCGCGCGCAGATCGCGTGGTTGCCGTGGATGCCCTGGTGGTTACGGCAGGAAAGAAGGAGAGTTGATCGTGGATCACGGATTACGCAACAAGACCGCCATCGTCGGCATAGGCGAGTCGGATATCGGCAAGGTGCCCAACATGACAGGCTTGGGCCTGAACGCACAGGCCGCCAGACGCGCGCTGGACGATGCGGGCATGAAGCTTTCCGACATCGACGGCCTGCTCACCGCATATTCATTCACCGAGCCGTATTTCATGCTGGGCACGGTGTTGTGCGAATACCTGGGTCTCAAGCCGCGTTATTGCTCCTCGTTGATCGCGGGCGGCGCGTCGCCCGCAGTGATGCTGGGTCATGCCGCTGCAGCCATTGCCGCAGGCATGGCGAACACGGTGCTGGTGTGCACGGGTGAAAACCGCGCGACCGGACTTTCCCGTGATGCCGCCGTGTCTGCACTGGCGGCGGCGGTGGGCCACCCGTACTACGAGAATCACTACGGGCCATCCATTCCTGGCTGTTACGCCATGATCGCACGGCGCTACATCCACGAATACGGCATAACGCGAGACCAGCTTGCACAGGTGGCGGTGACCACGCGTCGCCATGCAGGCCTGCACCCGAATTCGCACATGAAGGCGCCGATCAGCGTTGCCGATGTGCTGAACTCCAAGCCCATCGCCTCCCCCTTGAACATCCTCGATTGCTGCCTGATTTCTGACGCGGCGGGGGCTTTCATTGTCACGTCGGCCGAGCGTGCGCGTGACTGCAAGGGCAAGCCCGCGTATGTGCTGGGCGTGGGCGAGAAGCACACACACGAATTCATTGTCTGCGCTGAGAGCCTGACGCAGTTTGGCGCGGAAGAGTCGGGTCGTGATGCCTATACCATGGCGGGTGTGGGGCCGGCGGATATTGATGTGGCACAACTCTACGACTGCTTTTCCATCGTGCCGGTCATCGAGCTCGAAGAGCTTGGCTTCTGCAAGCGGGGCGAAGGCGGGGCGTTCTATGCGGATGGCCACGCGGACATTGGTGGCAAGCTGCCCATCAATACGCATGGTGGCATGCTCTCGCACGCCCATGCCGGCGCAACAGGCGGGCTGCTCGGCATCATCGAGGCGGTGGCGCAGTTGAGAGGGGGCTTGGGGGCGCGGCAGGTCGAAGGCGCCGAGGTGGCGCTGGTGCATAACGAAGGCGGCGTGTTGTCGTCGCATTGCACGGTGATACTGGCCAACAGCCCGCGTTGATTCCAACCATCAGGAGCACATCATGGCATCCAAACCCCGTGGCCTTTACTGGGAAGATTTTGAAGTCGGCCAGACGCTGGTGACACCCAGCCGCACCATCACGTCCACTGACATCGTGAACTTTGCCTGCCTGTCCGGTGATTTCAATGAGGTTCACACCAACTTCGAGTACGCCAAATCGACGCAGTTTGGTGAGCCGATCGCGCATGGTCCGCTTATTTACGCCATCATGGGTGGCTTGCAATACGCCAGTGGCGTCAATGATGGGACTTTGCTGGCGCTGTTGCAGGTGGACAAGTGGCGCATGCTGGCGCCGGTCAAGCATGGCGACACGCTGCACATGGAAGCCGCGGTGCTGGAAAAGATCGCCAGCAGCAAGCCGGATCGTGGTGTCATCAAGTTCAAACGCCGCTTCATGAAGCATGACGGTACGGCGGTGCAGGAGATGGAAACAACCATACTTTATCGGCGGCGGCCATCCTGATGCGTATGTTGGCTGGAGTGGCTCTGCTGATGGCCACCACGTCGGTGGCGGTGGCACAAGGCTATCCCGCAAAGCCCATTCGCTTTGTCGTACCCCATACGGTGGCCGGGTCACCCGATATTCTGGCGCGCTTCTTAGGTACGCGGCTGGGCGACACGCTGGGCCAGCAGGTCGTTGTCGATAATCTGGCTGGTGCTGCGGGCATCGTGGGTGCAGAGCGCGTGGCGCGTGCGGCACCCGATGGCTATACGTTGTTCGTGGGGTCCAGTGCGGTGGTCATCAACCCGAATCTCTACAAAAAGGTGAGCTACGACGTTGTGAGGGATTTTCAGCCCATCACCGCGCTGGCCCTGGCGCCGCTGGTGCTGGTGGTGCATCCCTCTCTGCCCGCGCGCTCGGTACGCGAATTTATTGCTTTGGTGAAGTCGAAGCCCGGCGCAATCAACTATGCCTCTGGCGGCAGTGGATCAGCCGCGCATATGGCGGCTGAATTGTTCAAGTCCATGGCTGGCGTGGACATGGTGCATGTTCCCTACAAAGGCACAGCGCCCGCACTGATCGACCTGGCCGGTGGCCACGTATCCGTGGGATTTTATACGGTGTCTGCCACCAGCGGGCACGTCAAGACGGGGCGCTTGCGGGCTTTGGGGCTCACTGCGTTGAAACGTTCCCCTGCCGTACCGGGGTTGCCCACGGTGGCTGAGGCAGGATTGCCAGGCTATGAAGCCAGCACATGGATCGGCGTGCTCGCGCCTGCCGGAACGCCGCGCGAACTCGTCGAAAGATTGCATGGCGAGATTACGAAGATACTGGCCTTGCCCGATGTACAGCAGGCATTCGCGGTGCAGGGATTTGACATGATCGCCAACACACCGGCCGAGTTCGCTGCGCAGATCAAGAGTGATCTGGCGAAATGGGCGCGGGTCATCAAGGTCGCGAAACTGACGGTCGATTAAGTACGGAAGAACACACATGGAATACGAGTTTGACGACATTCTGTATACGGTTGTCGGCGGTGTCGCAACCATCACCATCAACCGGCCGCAAAAGCTGAATTCGGTCACTGCGCACAGCCTGCGCGAAATCGAAGTGGCTTTTGACGCTGCAGGCAAGGACCCCGAGGTGGGCGTCGTGGTGTTTACCGGCGCGGGGGAGAAATCGTTTTGTGCGGGTGCTGATGTGTCGTGGCAGAAGGAAGGCAAGATGGGACACGGCGGCGCGGCCGATTTCACACCACCGTATCTCACCATCTCGCGCTGCCCCAAGCCAGTGATTGCACGCGTGAATGGTTATGCCATCGGCGGCGGTCACCATTTTGCCTACTTTTGCGACTTCACCATCGCAGCCGAGCATGCGGTGTTCGGGCAAAGCGAACCGCGCGTGGCCTATCCGGCCAGCGGTGTTGTGGTCAACTATTTGACGCGCATTGTCGGACACAAGCGTGCGCGTGAGATCTGGATGCTAGGCCGCCGCTATAGCGCGCAACAGATGAAGGATTGGGGGCTGGTCAACGCGGTGGTGCCCATGGCGCAGCTTGATGCGGAAGTGGCGAAATGGTGCGATGAGTTGCTCGCGGTATCGCCGACTTGCCTGAAGATTTACAAGGCGTCGTTCATTGAAGAGTTTGAAGACTTGATGGGGCAGGGCGATTTATTGCGCCGCTGGCTCACGCCGCCGGATTTTCGCGAGACCGAGCAGAAGGAAGGCACCAGCGCATTCCTTGAAAAACGCAAACCCGACTATTCGCGATTTCGCAAGCCGCGCTGACACTGGCTGCCCACGTGCGGTTACTCTGCAACGATATTCGTGTCCCGAATCAGTTTGCGTAGTTTTTCCTCATCGGCGCGCAGCACGGCATCGAACTGATCGGGCGTGCGCACCGCTGAGACTTCCTGTCCCAGCCCTTCCAGCCGCCGCAGCAAGTCCTGATCGTTGCGCGCAACTTCCATTGCTTCGCCCAGCCTGGCGCGCACCGGGCGCGGGATGGCGGCGGGCGCGACGGCGCCTATCCAGACTTCAAAGATGGCATCGGGGAAACCAAATTCCTTCACCGTGGGAATGTCGGTAAATTTGGGCGAACGCTTTTCGGCGCTGATGGCCAGTGCGCGCAGCGCACCGGACTGCAGCAACGCCGCCGCCGAATTGGGCGCGCCCATCATGAAGGCGACACGGCCCGCCGCCACGTCAGGCACTGCCGCCGTGATGCCTTTGTAAGGCACGTGATTGAAGCTGACACCAGCCTGCCGCGCAAGTAGCGCCACGCCGAGGTGATTCGTCGTGCCGATGCCGCTGGTGCCAAAGCTGATGGCGCCGGGATGCTTTTTCGCGGCTGCGATCAGATCGGCCAGTGACTTGAACGGCGAAGCACCGCTGGTTACCAGCAGCATGGGCGAGCGCACCATCTCGCCCACAGCAGTGAATTCCTTCACCGCGTATCCCGCTTGCGGGTTGATATGCGGCACGGTGACCAGCGTGTTGGCCGACACCAGCAGGGTGTAGCCATCGGCGGGTGCCTTCAGCACATGACGCACCGCGAGCAATGTGCTGGCGCCCGCGACGTTTTCGACAGTGATGGGCTGCTTGAGATGGCCCTGCATTTTGTCGGCATAAAGCCGCGCCGCCTGATCGACCAGCGTGCCGGGTGCGCTGCCGGCGATGACGCGAATGGATTTGGCGGGAAATGTTTCAGCAGCGGATGCAGGCTCGGGCAGCCAGACCGGCGCGAGTGCCAGAAACAATGCGGCTGCCGGCCGGGCACGCATGGATAGTTTGTAACTATTTGTTTTTATTGGATTTTATTTTCTGAACGCCGGATATAAGTTGACGTAACCGTGCTCAATGCGGCGCTTGGCACGCTTGGCGGCTTCTTCACGCGAATGCGGAATGAAACCGTGGCCCGCCACCAGCCGTTGCATGAAGGCCGCACGCCCCGCCGCTGCGATGGCGTCCTGCAGCGCCTGTTCTTCCCAGCCCGCGGCGAACACGGCATCTGCATCAGCTTGCGTCATGGCGTTGGGTGTCAGCATCACCTTGCGCACGAACGCGAGCAATGGCTTCAACTTTGCGCCGACATTCGCGGTGTCCGGATTTTCGAGCAAGCGCTCGATCAGCCCGCGTTCGATACCCCATGCGTAGGCGACTTCCGAGTGCGCCACGTAAACGTATTCACAGCCCGCGACACCAGCGGCATAAGAGAAAATCAACTCGCGCTCGCCTTGCGTCAGCGGCGAAGGGCCATTCATGGTCGCCTGACTCATTTGCGACCACGGTTCGTAGATGGCCGGATATTTAGTGTAGACGGCAGGCGGGCCGGCGTCGTGTGCGAGGGATTTGAAGAAGGGCATGTCAGTGATCCTTTATGGCGGAGGACGAAAGGTGGCGATTGCATTGCGGGCGGGGGCGCAATGCGCACGTTTCAAGACTTGCAATGAGCCTTGAAATAATTCAATAAAAACAAATGGTTACGAGAGTCTACAGGATGCCACGGCGCTTGAAGCCAATGGCGGAGAGGGCGGGATTCGAACCCGCGGTACGGCTTTCACCGTACACACGCTTTCCAGGCGTGCGACTTAAACCACTCATCCACCTCTCCGTACTACTCAACTGACCATGCTACCCGTCACGCTACGCTTTGGCTACGGCCGCGCTATGCGCTTAACTTGCGGCTGCACCGAAAGTTAGCCTTCACCGCAACGAACGCCAAGGCGCTCGTTGTCCGGGCGTGCGACTTAAACTACTCATCCACCTCTCCGGGAGGCGCGATTTTAACAGATAGTCGCGTGGCTTCTGATGTATTGATTAGGGCTATCGCGCTCCACTCGCTTCCAGATAGAAATAAATCTTTGCCGCGATCAACAGCACTTCGGCCACCAGCAGGATAAACAGCGCCACAAAGCCGATGTGCTGATCCAGCACAAAACGTGGCGTGATGGCGCGGGCCAGTTTCATCACCGGTGAGGTGATGGTCTTGAAAATAAAGTAGATCACGTTACTGTCGCGCTTGGCGCCTGCAAACAGGAACATCACGCCTTGCGCCAGCAACGAGAGCAGCGCGATCTCGTTGATGGCCTTGAGGATGATAATGAGCTGGTACATGGCATCAGGTCCGCATGGACTGCGTGGCTTGTATGAGTTGAGCAGTAGCCTTGGGATCGAACTGTTTCAGCTTATCGATCACTTCGGCGAGCTTATCCGGTTGACCAAGTGCATGGTGTTGCATACCAAGTTCGTACAGCGCGTGTGGATTCATCGGTTGCAGCTTTGCTGCGCGTTCAAATGATTTGACAGCGGCTTCGCGGTGATCGAGCGCCACCTGCGACATGCCAAGCCCAAACCACGCGCGGTCGAGCGCTGGGCTGGCATTTACCGCCGACTCAAACAATGCTATCGCTTCTTCATGCCGCGCCTGCTTCTGGCGAATGTAGCCCAGATTGAATTGAGTGTTGGCGTCGCCCGGTTGAACACGCAGCACGGCTTCAAACTGCGCGGCAGCCAGCTCGTATTCGCCTTTTTCACCGTAATGAAAGCCCAGCGAATTGGACGCCACCAGGTGCGAAGGCTCTGCGGCCAGCACGTCTTGCAGCGCGGAAATGGCCTGATCGCGCCGGTAGAAAAACAGGAAAAAACGCGCGCGCCGGTAGTGCCACCAGGATTGAAAATTCATGAGCGAATTGTAGTGCAAAAACAAAGCCCGCCGAAGCGGGCTTTGTTCGTTGCTGACGGTACGGATTACGATGCTTGCGAGACGTGCGTGTCGCCCACCAGATTGGGGTAACGCACATGCTCTACCAGCGCTTGCACTTTCTCGTCGGGTGGCGCAGTCAGCAGACTCACGATGAAGATGGTGAGCAGGCCCACCGGCAGGCCAAACACGCCAGCCGAGATCGGATTCAGGCCGAACCAGAGGTCCATCTTCGGCACGCCCATGTTGGTGAAGAATGGATAGGTGCGAAGCATGTAATACATGCAAACACTCAATCCGGCCAGCATGCCAACAATGGCGCCCCACTTATTGGCCCGCTTCCAGAAGACACCCATGACCAGCGGCGGGAAGAAAGCCGATGCCGCCAGCGAGAACGCCGCACCGACGAGGAAAAGAATGTCGCCGGGTTTGAGCGAGGTCACATAAGCGGCAACGCCAGCGACGATGATAAGCAATACCTTGGAAATCGTCACGCGTGTTTTGGTGGTGGCTTGCGGGTCGATCATTTTGTAATACAGATCGTGTGACAGCGCGTTGGCGATGGTCAGCAGCAAACCATCGGCGGTAGAGAGCGCCGCAGCCAGACCGCCGGCAGCAACGAGGCCTGATACAACATAGGGTAAGCCCGCGATTTCGGGTGTTGCCAGCACGATCAGGTCGCCACCGATGACAATTTCTGCGAGTTGCACGATGCCGTCTTTGTTGATGTCCGTGATGTTCAGCAACGAGGGATCGACCTTTGCCCATGCTGCCGCCCAGGCGGGTAGAGAGGCAAAACTGCTGCCAACCAGATTGCTGTACACGTCGTACTTCGCCAGCACTGCCAGACACGGCGCGGTGAAATACAGCAGGAAGATGAAAAACAGCGACCAGAACACAGACACGCGCGCCTGCTGCACGCTGGGCGTAGTGTAGTAGCGCATCAGAATGTGCGGCAGCGCGGCAGTACCGAACATCATGCAGAACACGATCCCAAGGAAGTTCATCTTGGCGGTAAACCGCGCATCTTCATCCTTGCCGGGGTAGGGGTCGGCGTGCGGACGCGGCGGTGCGGCGCGCGCGGTAAGACCTTTATCCTTGTTCCACTGTGCCTTGGCGGCAGCTTCGTCCTTGAAGTAACCCGCAAGCGCTTTTTCGGCGGCGGCGACTTTGGCTTCATTGACCGGATCGGCGGCCTTGGCGTCGGCCACCGCCTTTTCGAGCTTGGCCTTGCCTTCGGCGTACGCCTTGGCCGGGTCTTTCAAACCGGCATTGGCTGCTGCGGCGCGATCCTTGAAGATATTGCGCACTTCGATCTCTTTGGGATCAGCCGTGATTTTTTTCTCCAGTTCGCCGACTTTTTGCAGTACCGGGCCGTAGGCTACTTGCGGCACGGGTATCCCCGTGTGCTTGAGTCCCAGCCAGACCACGGGCGTGAGATACGCAATAATCAGAATGATGTACTGCGCTACCTGCGTCCACGTCACTGCCTTCATACCACCGAGCATGGAGCACACCAGAATGCCGGCGAGGCCCACGTATACGCCGACGCCGAATTCCAGACCGGTGAAGCGGCTGGTGATCAGGCCGACGCCGTAAATTTGCGCCACGACGTAAACGAAGGAGCAGGTGATCGCCGCGATAATGCCAATCGAGCGGATAATGTTGCCGCCGTAACGTTCACCGAGGAAATCGGGAATGGTGAACTGTCCGAACTTGCGCAGATACGGCGCCAGCAGGAAAGCCACGAGGCAGTAACCGCCGGTCCAGCCCATCACGAAGGCGAGCCCGTCGAAGCCTGACAGATACAGCGTGCCCGCCATGCCGATGAACGACGCGGCACTCATCCAGTCGGCGCCGGTCGCCATGCCGTTGAAGAAGGCAGGCACGCGGCGGCCCGCGACGTAATACTCCGATACCTCGGCCGTGCGGCTCATGATGCCGATGCCGGCGTACAAACCGATGGTGGCGGCGAGGAAGATGTAACCGATCACCGCGCGCGACATGCCCATCTGCTCGGCAATCGCGAGGAAAATCAGGAACGCGATAAACCCGCCCGTGTAAAACGAGTAATATTTTTTCAGTTGCGCGTTGAACGCGCTGTGGGAGACGGCCTGGCTCATTCGAGGTCTCCTTCGTCAACGCCATACTCTTTATCGAGCTTTTTCATGTAGAGGGCGTAAACGCCGATGATGGCGACGTAAATGGCCAGTGAACCTTGCGCCGACATGTAAAAGCCCAGCGGGAAGCCAAGGAAAGTCATACCGTTCAGTTCGCGGGCGAACCAGCCTTCGATGAACGTCACGACAAACCATACGGCCAGCAAGATGGCTGTCATGACAAGATTTTTTCGCCAGTATTCCTGGTGTTTTGCGCTAGGCTGCACAGGCTCCTCCTTGAGTGGTAAAACGATTAAGCGGTTAAACATACGCGCGAAGCCAAAGGCATAGGTTGTTGTTGGCGGCTTCGCTTGCACCGGCGCGACGCGTAACCACGTAAAATAACCGCGACACACCGGGCAATGTACATATTGCATATAGCAGGATCATCGTAATTGAAGTAACTTACAAAATCCTGAACCTGTGTCAGCTTCAAGCGGTGTTGGCGGGTCGGGTCGAATCCATAAAATCTATAATAAAAACAAATACTTATGTGATGCCGTTGGAATGCGGTTTTGTTGCAGCACAACATCCGGGCGATAGGAGCGAGGGGGATCGCAGTGCGTATATTGATTGCCGAAGATGATGCCGCGTTATCGGAAGCGTTACGTTTTACGCTGAGTCAGGCTGGCTACGCGGTGGATCTGGTGGGCCATGGCCTTGCTGCCGACGAGGCGCTGAAGGGTGACGGTTTCGGCTTGCTGATCCTGGATTTGGGGTTGCCCAAGCTTGATGGCCTTGAAGTGTTGCGCCGGCTGCGCAAACGCAACACCACGTTGCCGGTGTTGATTCTGTCGGGCCGCGAACAGCCGGAAGAAAAAGTGGCCGGACTGGATTTGGGTGCCGATGATTATCTGGTCAAGCCCTTCAGTCTCTCTGAATTGCAGGCGCGCGTGCGGGCGCTACTGCGCCGCAGTGCGGGCGTGGCCGCGCCCATGCTGCAATATGGCGAACTGAGTTTCGACACAGTGGGGCGCGTGGCCAGTGTTGCGGGAAAGCCATTGCCGCTGTCGCTGCACGAAGCCGGCGTGCTTGAAGTGTTACTGCGCCGTTTTGGCCGCGTGGTGAGCAAGGAACAACTGGTCGAGCAGCTTTACAATTACGACAAGGAAGTCAGCCACAATGCGATTGAGGTTTACATCCATCGCGTGCGCAAGAAACTCACCGGTGCGGGCGTGGAAGTGCGCACGCATTATGGGCGCGGCTATGTGATTGATCACGCGGTGTAGTGGAGCGACCGTCCAATAGTATAGTAAGTATATGTTTTTATTGAATATTTATAGTTCAGCTAACTGTCTGTAAAACATGTTGGCCGGTGAAGGAGAAACGCATGGCTCGGCGAAAATGGCAGGGGGAAATCCGTATGAGCGTAATGCTCGGAGCGTTCGCGGCTTTTGCAGTGGCGCTACTGCCTGCAACGGTATCCGCACAAGCCTATCCGTCGCGGCCGCTGCGCTTTATCGTGCCCTCGGCGCCGGGTGGCAGCCCTGACATCAATTCCCGCGAGCTCGCGGCGGAGCTCACCAAACAGATGGGGCAGCAGGTGGTGGTTGAAAATCGCCCCGGTGCAAGCGGCATCCTCGGTTATGAAATGCTGGCTCGCGCGAGTGCCGATGGTTACACCTTTGCCTACATTTCGAATTTTGTCGCCACGAATCCCAGCCTCTATGCAAGGCTGCCGTATGATTTCTTCCGGGATTTTCAGCCGGTCATTCACTATTTCGGCGGCATCAACATCCTGACGGTTTCGCAGTCGTCGCCGGCGCGCTCGGTGAAGGAGTTGCTGGAGCTGGTAAGGGCAAACCCTGGCAAGTTGTCGTTTGGCAGTTCAGGGGTAGGCGCGACACCGCATTTGTCGATGGAGCTGTTCGCAAGCATGACCGGCACCAACATCCAGCACGTGCCGTACAAAGGCACGCAACAGGCGGTCACCGATCTCATCGGCGGGCAAATCGAAATTCTGTGCGACAACCTCGCATCGCTTTTGCCGTTGGTGAAATCCGGGCGTATACGCGCGCTGGCCGTCACCTCGGCAAAACGCTCGCAGGTACTGCCAGACCTGCCCACGCTCGATGAAGCAGGGCTGCCAGGTTACGAATACACCGGCTGGTCGGGCATAGCCGTGCCTGCGGGTACGCCGCGCCCCCTCATTCAGCGGCTCAATGAAGAAATCAACAAAGCGCTGGCCTCGCCTACGGTTCAGAAGGGCATCCTGTCGCGTGGCGGCACGCCGCTCGGCGGCACGCCTGAAAAATTCGGTGAACACGTGAAGCGCGAGACCGAGCGATTGGGGAAACTGATTCGGGCTGTCGGGATTAAACCGCAGTAGTCGCCGCTATCCGCTGTAGCTGGGCCTTACCGCGAGGCGCAGGAAGGAATCGGTAGTGTAGGCAGAAGCGTAGGGCAGTTTCTTGGCCCGCACTGGCCTTCCACCACCGGGATCGCCGATGTCTGGTCCGCATGTCTACCTTGCAACGGTGCTTTCTTGCGGACGAGCAAGCGTCGTCCGCAAGTAAACGTAAGAGGTGCGGCGAATAAAGGGAAAAACTTAGCGTTGACCCTCAAATAGGCTGCGTTTCTTAAAGGCTGTAAATTCTGCCATTGTGGCACACCGCCTAGCCTTTGCATCTATTCCCATCATACCCGGTACTCAACGGGCGCAAAAAACCCCGCTTTAGCGGGGTTTTTATGAGACGGAAAACGCAGCTTATGCTGCCTGTTGCTTCCTGCGGCGTGCCATAAAGCCCAAGAAACCCAGCCCAGCCAACATCATCGCATACGTTTCCGGTTCCGGCACAGCAGTGGTAACGGTGATGTTGTCCCAAAATACAGACTGAGGGAAACTCGCAGAACCGCCACTCAACGTCGCAGTGAGGGTATTTATACCGGTGACACTGAGTGTTGTGAAGGTTGGGAAACCCGTGCTACCGCTCTGGCTGCCAATATCGGATCCCGATCCGGCCAAAAGCGAGAATGTGTCAGCATCGCTCGGCGCGAAATCACCAGCATTGACCGAAATTGACGTGATGGCACTGGAGAAAGTCAACAAGAAGGCACCACCCGCTGTGTCGTTGAAGGGGCTAAGGGTGCGGCTGCCAAAAGCACCAGGAGCGCCAGAGAAACCGGAAATGTTTCTGATTTCAACATCGCTGCCACCGATGCGCGTAATGGTCATGGTTAAGCCGGCGTTTGTTTGCACCAGCGAGCCACCTTGGAGGCCCGTGGTCGCCCCTTCAAAATCAAATATTGCTGCTGATGCACTTCCAGCCATCAGCGCGGCGCTTGCGGCTACCGACAGGAACTTACGAGTGTTTATTAGCAGGCGGGCTTGCATGGTGTATCTCCTTGAACAAGAAATCTACGTTAGTTTTATCTCATGCGGGCGTGATTCGCGATGCACAAACTCCGCCCGATTTCTGTGTATATCAGTATCAAACTTTCTGATGATACGTAAATCAATGTAGAAAATTAGCAACTAGCGGTCAATAGCCCGTTTGGACTAATTTTGAGCCAATTCGCGGAAAGACTTCCTTTAGCTGACTTTAATTCCATGAATTAGCGCCCTGCTCAAGCGAGAGACTGATGGCTCGCGCTTCAGGTGCTTGGCTGGGAACATCCCGTTAACGGCGGACGCGATGGGGACGCTCACCCATGATGGTAGCAAGCGTAGTCCATAAGCAGCGTGGCGAATTGCGGGACGAACTGTGGCTCTAACACTGGAATTCGCTGCGCGTCTTACAGGCTGCGGCTGGTCATTGGTATGGCGTCTGCACCAGCAACAGCCCGACCGTCTCCAAAAACTCTCGCGTCCCAAATGGTTTGCGCAAATACGCATCCGCGCCCATTTGCAAGCCCTTGGCCACTTCCGCGTCCAGGCCGCGCGCGCTGAGAATCAGAATTTTCATCGTTTGCAGTTTGGGCGATGCACGCACGCGACGGCACAATTCGTAGCCGTCGAGGGCGGGCAGCATGATGTCGAACACGGCAAGATCGGGTTGATGTTCTTCCAGCGCTGCCCAGCCGCGCACGCCATCGCTGGCGGTGAGTACGTCGTACCCTGCATTTTCCAGTAAAAATTTCAATGAAATCAATATGTTATGGTCATCCTCGACAATCAGGACGCGGCGGCCTGACGGAGTCATGCGCGTACCTCCGGCAGCGGCAGCGTGAATGAGAACGTGGCGCCTGCGCCCGGCGCACTGACGACCCACAGCTGGCCGCCCAGGTGTTCGACGATCTGTTTGCAGATGGCGAGACCCAGGCCGCTGCCCTTGGGTTTGTCAGTCAATGTGTCGCCGGCCTGACGGAATTTTTCAAAAATCACGGCCTGATCTTCGGTACTGATGCCGGGGCCGTTGTCGGCGATATCGACGCGCAGCGCACCTTGCGTGGGCGCCAGCGCCACCGTGACGCGACCGCGATGCGGCGCACAGAATTTTGCTGCGTTTGACAAAAGATTCTGCATGACTTGCATCACGCGGTCGCGGTCGGCGATGATTTCCGGCGCGGCGTCTGGCAGCGTCGCACTAATCGTCACGTGGTTGTCATTGAACAACTGGCTGGTGGCGCGCAGGGATTCATGAATGAGCTCGCGCATATCGAACTGTATTGCATGCCACTCGCCGCCGCCGGATTCGAGCTTGGCAAGATCGAGCACCTGGTTGATGAGGCGCGTCAGCCGCTCGGATTCACGGATGATGATGCCAAGAAAATTCTCGCGCTGAGCCATGTCGAGCGCGGGGTTGTCGCGCAGGATTTCGGAAAAGGCGCGGATCGAGGTGAGCGGCGTGCGCAGTTCATGGGTCACTGTGGAGATGAAATCGTTTTTCAGTTGATCGAGTTCGGTGAGCCGGAGATTCGCGCTGCGCAATTCGTTGGTTGCAGCCTCCAGTTCACGCGATTGTTGTTCCAACTGGCGGCTGTAGGCGAGCACTTGCGAGGCTTCGTCGATGATGTGCATGACTTCGCCGATGCCCAGCGGTTCTTCGTCCACCACCGAGGCAATCATCACGCGCGCGCTGGCGCTGCCGATGGCGCCAGTCAGCAGCGATTCTGCGTGATGCACGGTGTCCGCGTCGGCGGGTATGGCATTGACTTCGGATACGCCCCGCACGCGTGCGTACGCGGCGAGTGCTTCCCGGGCGCGGTCGGGGCCGAGAAAGCGGCCGAGCAGCGTCAGCAGATCATTCACCGATGCGCTGCCGCTCCAGAAGCGCGAGCCGGCGCCCGGCACGTGTCGCGTGGCGTCGACAAACAGCGTGGCCTGTGCGTGCTCGGCGGCATCCGCCGTGCGTGCCAACGACAGTGCGATGTACAGGCCCGCATTGGCGAGCAGGCTCCAGAACAGGCAATGCGAAATTTCATCCAGCCCTTGCAGGCCGAAGAGTTGTTGCGGTTTTAGCAACTCGATTCCCCACAAACCTTGCGACAGAAACGTCGCCGGCAGCCAGCCGGATTTGGCGAAGGAGGGCAGTAGCAGGGTGTAGATCCATATGGCAAACCCCGCGCTCAGTCCCCAGATAGCGCCTTGCCGCGTGCCGCCTTTCCAGAAAAGGCCCAGAATGATTGCGGGAGCGAACTGCGCTACCGCGGAGAACGAAATTAAACCAATGGAAACCAGCGCGTAGGCTTCGCCCGCTAGATAAAAGTAGACGTAGCCGAGGATCAAAATGCCGACGATGGCACCACGCCTTATTCCCAGCAGCAGTTGCGACAAATCGCGCCGTTCGTTGAGGCGCAAGCCGCGCAAGCGCAGCAATAACGGCATCACCAAATCGTTGCACACCATGGTCGACAGCGCGATGGTTTCCACGATCCCCATCCCGGTGGCTGCCGACAGGCCGCCGATAAATGCGAGCATGGCGAGTGCAGCCTGCTTTTCGGCAATAGGTAGTGTCAGCACAAAGGTGTCGGCGTCGACGCCACCCGACGGAAAGTACAACAGCCCCCCCAGCGCGATCGGCAGCACAAAAATGTTAATTGCCAGCAGATAGAGAGGGAAAAGCCATATGGCCTTGTTCAGATGGCGCTCGTCGACGTTTTCCACCACGGCGACCTGAAACTGGCGCGGTAGAAACAGAATGGCGAACATCGACAGCAGTGTGAGCGATGCCCACGAGCCGTAATTGCCGGATTCGCCGCCAAGCGTGATCAAAGTTTGTAACCGGATATCCTGTGCGGCACGATCGAAAATATCAGTGAAGCCGTTGTAGATACCATAAGTGACGAAAAGACCCACCGCGAGAAACGCCGCCAGTTTCACCACTGACTCGAATGCAATGGCTGCGACCAAGCCTTCGTGCCGCTCGCTGGCGTCGAGGTGGCGGGTGCCGAACAGGATGGTGAATGCCGCCAGCAGCATGGCGATATAGAACGTATTGTCGCCGACAAAGAGTTGCGAGCCGAGCTTTTCCGGCATGGCAATTCCGGGGTAGTGCAGAATAATGGAAAAACTGGTGGAAATGGCTTTCAGTTGCAGCGCAATGTAGGGAACAATCCCGACCACTGCGATGATAGTGACCAGCCCGCCCAGCAAGGGGCTTTTTCCGTAACGCGACGCTACAAAATCCGCGATGGAGGTGATGCGATTGGCCTTGCTGATGCGGATCATTTTCATCAGCAGCACCCACCACAGCGCCGCCATCAGCGTGGGGCCGATGTAAATTGCCAAAAAGCCCATGCCGCCGGTAGCGGCACGGCCGACGCTGCCGTAAAACGTCCAAGAGGTGCAGTAAACAGCAAGCGACAGTGCGTAGATATACGGGTTTGCGATCAGGCTGCGGCCAGTGTCGGCACGTCTGTCACCATAGGCGGCGATGGCGAAAAGCAGGCCGACATAGGCGAACGACACGACGACGATCATGCCGCCGGTCAGCATGGTGTTTTACGGCTGCTCGCTTCGTTCAACCACCATCGCCATCAACCCAATAAGCGCCGCCCACGCGCAAAACACGTAGCAGTAAAGCACCGGCAACCCGAAGATCATGCCGTCGTGGGCGAACAGTTGCAGCAATGGGTAATTGAAAAGCAGCACGCCCAGCATGAAGAGGGCCGCGAGGCGAGGGCCTTTGAGGGCGGGTTGCATTGTTTCAAGTACCCCGTAAATAGCGCAGCGTATTACGGGGCCACTCACGATGTCTCCGTAATATGCTGCGCTCCTTACGGGCTACGAGATTACGGAACACGATCACGGCGGTTAAACCGATTGTTTCAACTGATCCAGGATCGCCGGGTTTTCCAGCGTAGATACATCCTGCGTGATCTCCTCGCCCTTCGCGATGGAACGCAACAGCCGCCGCATGATCTTGCCGGAGCGTGTCTTGGGCAGGTTGTCGCCGAAGCGGATGTCGCGTGGCTTGGCGATGGGGCCGATTTCCTTGCCCACCCAGTCCTGCAAATCCTTGACGATTCTCTTGGCGGCCTCGCCGTCCGGGCGCGCTTGTTTCAGCACCACAAAGGCGCAGATGGCTTCCCCGGTGAGGTCATCCGGGCGGCCCACCACGGCGGCCTCCGCCACCAAATCCTTGTTGGCGACCAGCGCGGATTCAATCTCCATGGTGCCGAGGCGGTGGCCGCTAACATTCAGCACATCGTCGATGCGCCCCATGATGCGGATATAGCCTTCGCTGTCGTAGGTGGCGCCGTCGCCCGCAAGGTAATACTTGCCGTGGAAATCTTCAGGGTAGTACGTTTTCTTGAAGCGCTCCGGATCGCCCCAGATCGTGCGTAGCATCGACGGCCATGGCTTTTTGATAACCAGAATGCCGCCCTTACCGCGCCCGACCGACTGGCCGGTCTCATCGACGATATCGGCGATCACGCCGGGCAGGGGGAAGGTCGCCGAGCCGGGCTTGGTGGCGGTGGCGCCGGGCAGCGGCGTGATCATGTGGCCACCGGTTTCGGTCTGCCACCAGGTATCCACGATGGGGCAGCGCCCGCCGCCGACGGTTTCGTGATACCAGATCCACGCTTCAGGGTTGATGGGCTCGCCCACCGTGCCGAGGATGCGCAGGCTGTTGAGATTGTACTTCTTGGGCAGATCGCCACCGGCCTTGATGAGCGACCGGATCGCCGTCGGCGCGGTGTAAAACACCGTGACCTTGTGATCCTGAATCATTTTCCAGAAGCGGCCCGCGTCGGGGTAGACCGGCACGCCTTCAAACACCACCTCGGTCGCGCCGCAGGCCAGCGGGCCGTAGCACACATACGAGTGGCCTGTGACCCAGCCCACGTCGGCCGTGCACCAGAACACGTCGCTGGGTTTGTAGTCAAACGTCCACTTCATCGTGAGGATGGTCCACAGCAGGTAACCGCCGGTGGAGTGCTGGATGCCCTTCGGTTTACCGGTGGAGCCGGAGGTGTAGAGTATGAACAGCGGATGCTCGGAGTTGACCCAGGTGGGTTCGCAAACGTCAGATTGATCCTTCGTGAGGTCGTGCAACCACACATCGCGCGTGGGGTTCCACGCCACCGAACTGCCGCTGCGCTTGTAAACGACGATGGTCTTGATGGATTCGCATCCACCCAACGCCAGCGCCTCATCCACCGCAGGCTTTAAAGGAATTTCACGACCGCCGCGGAACTGCCCGTCGGCGGTCAGCACCGCCACCGCGCCCGCGTCGATGATGCGTTCTTGCAGACTCTTGGCGGAAAAACCGCCGAACACCACCGAGTGCACCGCGCCGATGCGCGCGCACGCCTGCATGCACACCACGGCTTCGATCGACATCGGCATGTAAACTATGACGCGGTCGCCTTTCTGGATGCCGCGCGCCTTCAGGCCGTTGGCGGCCTTGCACACCTGCCGGTGCAGCTCACGGTAGGTGATGGTGGTGACCTTGCCGTCGTCCGCTTCGAAAATGATGGCGATTTTGTCAGGTTGTGTCTTCAGGTGCCGATCAATCGAGTTATACGAGGCATTCAATTCGCCGTCGTGAAACCACTTGAAAAACGGTGGGTTGGATTGATCGAGAATTTGCGTGAAGGGTTTGTGCCACAGCAACTCGCTGCGCGCAAGGTTGGCCCAGAAGCCTTCAAAATCCTTTTCCGCTTCGGCACACAGTTTCTGGTACGCCGCCATGCCGGAAATATTCGCCTGTTTGACAAACGCGTCGCTGGGCGGAAACAGGCGCTCTTCCTGAAGGACGGATTCAATGGTGGACGACATGACTGGCCTCCGATACGGCATCGCCTGAGGTGGCAATGTGTTGTTTGAAAATCTGGCGAAACCCTGACTATTTTGTCGCATGGGGCTGCTCGCGCCGTGCGGCTTTATTCAGTAAGTAAAACGTAAGTAATTGTTTTTCCGAACGATAATGGAATCACTATTCCAAAGTGTTGTAAAGACCCGCTATGCACTGTCAAGGCACGCGCATTCTTTTGTGTGGTGAAGCGACCAACGGTGTTGGAGTCGGGGTCGATTTACGATAAAATGCGCAAACGGCAAAATTACAAAATGACTAAATATATCTTTGTAACGGGTGGTGTGGTTTCCTCACTTGGCAAAGGTATCGCCGCCGCCTCGCTCGCCGCCATTCTCGAATCGCGCGGCGTCAAAGTGACCATGCTTAAGCTCGATCCTTATATCAACGTGGATCCGGGCACGATGAGTCCTTTCCAGCATGGTGAAGTCTTTGTTACCGAAGACGGCGCGGAAACCGATCTCGATCTTGGGCACTATGAGCGCTTCGTCAAGGCGCGCATGACCAAGCGTAACAATTTCACCACCGGCCAGATTTACGAGAGCGTCATCCGCAAGGAGCGCCACGGCGATTACCTCGGCGGTACGGTGCAGGTGATCCCGCACATTACCGATGAAATCAAGCTTTTTATCCGGCGCGGCGCGGGTGACGCTGAAGTAGCCATCGTGGAAGTGGGCGGCACGGTGGGTGACATTGAGTCGTTGCCGTTTCTCGAAGCCATCCGCCAGATGGGCATCGAGTTGGGACGCGGGAACGCCTGTTATATCCATCTTACGCTGGTGCCCTACATCGCGGCGGCGGGCGAGATCAAAACCAAGCCGACGCAACATTCAGTCAAGGAATTGCGCGAAATCGGCATCCAGCCCGACGTGCTGCTGTGCCGTGCCGACCGTCCGCTGCCGGACGATGAACGGCGCAAGATTGCACTCTTTACCAATGTGTTGTCTGAAGCGGTGATCTCGGCGGTCGACACTGACAGCATTTACAAAATCCCTGGCATGCTGCACGCACAGCATCTGGATCAAATCGTGTGCCGGCATTTGAACTTTGATCCGCGGCCGGCCGATTTGTCGAGCTGGGAAAATCTGATTTACCGGCTGGAACATCCGCAGTGCGAGGTGCACATTGCGCTGGTGGGCAAATACGTCGATCTCACGGAGTCGTACAAGTCGCTCTCTGAAGCGCTGATCCATGCGGGCATCCACACCTGCGCCAAGGCACGCATTCATTACATCGATTCCGAGAATATCGAAAAAGAAGGTACCGGCTGTCTGGCCAACATGGATGCAATTCTGGTGCCGGGCGGCTTTGGCAAGCGCGGGGTCGAAGGCAAGATTCAGGCCATCCGCTTCGCGCGCGAAAACAACTTGCCGTATCTGGGTATTTGTCTGGGGATGCAACTTGCGGTGATCGAATACGCTCGTAGCGTGGTGGGGCTGGAAAACGCGCACAGCACTGAATTCGATCCACACACGCCACATCCGGTGATCGCTCTAATTACCGAATGGCAGGATCGCGACGGGCGCATCGAGCAACGCACGGAAAAATCCGATCTGGGCGGCACCATGCGTCTGGGCGGGCAGGAATGCGTGCTGGAAGCCGGGTCCGAAGTACGCAAGATTTACGGCGCGGAGCGCATTTCCGAGCGCCACCGCCACCGCTATGAAGTCAATAACCATTACCTCGCGCGTATCAAGCAGGCGGGGTTACGCGTAAGCGGCTTGTCGACGCAGGCCACCAAGGACGGCCTGTGCGAAATGATCGAACTGCCGGGCCATCCGTGGTTCGTCGCCTGCCAGTTTCACCCGGAATTCACCTCTACCCCGCGTGACGGTCATCCGCTGTTCAAGGCCTTCCTGCAGGCGGCGATTACGCACTCGGGAGCATCGAATACCATTCGGGCGGCGGCGTGAAGCTTTGCGGGGTTGAAGCGGGGCTCGACAAGCCGCTGTTCTTGATAGCTGGGCGCACGCAGAGGGCGGAGCAGGGGCTCCGCCGTTTCGGCGGGGATGCGGCCCCGGCGCCGGGCGCAGGCCTGCGGCGTATGCGGGGAGTATACCGATGAAACTCTGCGGGTTTGAAGCTGGGCTGGACAAGCCGCTGTTCCTCATAGCTGGCCCGTGCGTGATTGAATCGCGGCAACTCGCCATGGATGTCGCCGGAACTTTGAAAAGCATCTGTACCGAAGTCGGCATCCCGCTGATCTTCAAGGCCTCGTACGACAAAGCCAACCGCAGTTCCGGCAAATCGTTTCGCGGACTTGGCATGGACAAAGGGCTGGAGATACTCGGCGACGTGCGAAAAGAAATCGGCGTGCCGGTGCTGACCGATGTGCACGACATTGGTGAAATTAACGCAGTGGCCGCCGTGGTGGACGTGCTGCAAACGCCGGCGTTTTTGTGCCGCCAGACAGATTTTATCGTGGCCGTGGCGAGCGCCGGTAAGCCGGTGAACATCAAGAAGGGCCAGTTCCTGGCGCCTGCCGACATGAAAAACGTGGTTGATAAGGCTCGTAGCGCGAGCAATGCCGATAACATCATGGTGTGCGAACGCGGCGCGACCTTCGGCTACAACAATTTGATTTCAGACATGCGCGGGTTGATGGTGATGCGCGACACCGGCTGCCCGGTGGTGTTTGATGCCACGCACTCTGTGCAGTTGCCTGGCGGGCAGGGCAATGCCAGCGGTGGCGAACGCAAATTTGTGCCGGTGCTGGCGCGCGCGGCGGTGGCGTCCGGCATCGCGGGCATTTTCATGGAAACGCATCCGAACCCGGAAAAGGCGCTGTCGGACGGCCCTAACGCGTGGCCGCTGCAGCACATGAAAGTACTGCTGCAAACGTTGAAGCAACTGGATACGCTAACCAAGCAGGCGGGTTTCGCGGAAAATCTGGTAAAATTAAATTCAATTAAAACAAATACTTAGTAACAAACAGGCAAGGAATTATGAGCGCCATCGTTGACGTTATTGCAAGAGAAATTCTCGATTCACGCGGCAATCCCACGGTTGAGGCCGACGTGTTGCTCGAATCGGGCGTGATGGGCCGCGCCGCCGCGCCGTCGGGTGCTTCCACTGGCAGCCGCGAGGCGATTGAGCTGCGCGATGGCGACAAATCGCGCTATCTCGGAAAAGGCGTGATGAAGGCGGTGGAAAACGTCAACACGGAAATCTGCGAAGCAATCATCGGCGTTGATGCCACCGAGCAGGGCTTCATCGATAAAACGCTGAACGATCTGGACGGCACGGAAAACAAATCGCGTCTCGGTGCCAACGGTATTCTGGCGGTATCGATGGCGGTGGCGAAAGCGGCGGCGGAAGAAGCTGGCCTGCCGCTGCACCGGTACCTCGGGGGTGCTGCGCCGATGGCCATGCCGGTGCCGATGATGAACGTCATTAACGGTGGCGTGCACGCGAACAATGGTCTCGACATGCAGGAGTTCATGATCATTCCGGTGGGCGCGCCCTCGTTCAAGGAAGCGCTGCGCTATGGCGCGGAAGTTTTTCATACGCTGAAAAAACTGTTGCAGGACCAGGGGCTTGCCACGGCGGTGGGTGACGAGGGTGGTTTCGCACCGCGCCTGCCCAAGCACGAAGCGGCCATTAAGCTGGTGATACAGGCCATCGAAGCCGCGGGCTACCGGCCCGGCGAAGACATCGCGCTGGGGCTGGATTGTGCGAGTTCCGAATTTTATTCCGACGGCGCGTACACCATTGCCTCCGAAGGAGCAGCGCTGAAATCGTCCGAGTTCGTGGATTACCTTGCCGCGTGGGTGGATAAATATCCGATCCTGAGCATTGAAGACGGCATGGCCGAAAGCGACTGGGATGGCTGGAAACTGTTGACGGATCGTCTCGGCAGCCGCGTGCAGCTGGTGGGCGATGATTTGTTCGTTACCAATACCAAATACATCAAGAAGGGCATCGAGCTAGGTGTGGCGAACTCGGTGCTGATCAAGGTAAATCAAATCGGCACGCTTTCCGAGACGCTGGCAGCCATTGAAATGGCCAAGCGCGCGCGCTATACATCTGTGGTATCGCATCGCTCCGGCGAAACCGAAGACACTACCATTGCCGATATCGCCGTGGCCACCAACGCGCTGCAAATTAAAACCGGTTCGCTATCGCGTTCCGACCGGCTGGCAAAATACAACCAGTTGCTGCGCATCGAAGAAGATTTGGGTGACGCCACCAGCTATCCGGGGCGCGGCGCGTTTTATCACATCAAGTAACGCCGCCGCACGGTGAAGACACTCAGCCTTGCACTTATCGCGCTGATCGCAGCGATACAATAACCGCTGTGGCTGGGTAAAGGCAGCTGGATGCGCGTGTGGGAGGTCGACGGCCAGATCAAATCGCAGCGCGAGAAAAACGCCAAATTGCAAACGCGCAACAACATCCTCGAAGCGGAAGTGCGCGATCTGAAGCAGGGCTATGAAGCCATTGAAGAACGTGCGCGCAGTGAATTGGGCATGATCAAGCAGGACGAAATTTTTTTCCAGATGTTGCAGCCGGGACAGAGCGCGCCGCTGGTTCCCGACGCCAGCGCGCAGCCGGTTCCCGACGCCAGCGCGCAGCCGGCGACGCAACTGCAAAAACACGCCCGTTAGTTATTGGGCTAAGTGGGGCCATCAGGCGTCATTAGGGGACATAAGGAGTCTTAAGGGTTCATAAGGGGGCATTTGGGGCCATTCGTGCCAACCATATCATGACAGCAAAAATCATCGACGGCGCCGCCTTGGCCCGTGAAAAAATTAGTGAATTAAAACAAATAGTTACGTCACTGCGGGCGCGAGGGGTCACGCCTGGTCTGGCGACCGTGCTGGTGGGCGACGATCCCGCTTCACGAGTGTATATCCGCAACAAGGCGCGCGCCTGCGAGCAGGCAGGTGTGGCTTCGATTCACCACGATTTGCCGGCCTCCGCAAGCGAACAGGATGTGCTGAATCTGGTGGAGCGGCTCAACAACGACCCAAAGGTGCACGGCACGATTGTGCAATTGCCGCTGCCGCGCCACCTGAACGCGCAGTGTGTGTCGCAAGCCATTGCCTACGAAAAGGACGTGGACGGTTTCAGTTGGCACAATCTCGGCGCGCTGATGGAAAACGTGCCGGGTGTGGTGCCGTGCACGCCGCGAGCGACCATGGCGATGTTGGCGCACGCTGGCGTACCGGTCGAGAGCAAGCACGCAGTGGTGGTGGGGCGCAGCGTGATTGTCGGCAAGCCTGCGGCTATTCTGCTGATCAACGCCGGCGCCACGGTGACAGTCTGCAACTCTCGAACGCCCGATCTGGGAGCGGTGACGCGTCAGGCGGACATTCTGGTTGTTGCAACCGGCCGCGCGGGCCTCATCACGCGCAACATGGTGAAACCGGGTGCAGCGGTGATCGACGTCGGCATTAACCGCTTGCATGATGGCAAGCTCGCCGGTGACGTCGCCTTCGACGAAGTGAAGGAAATCGCCGGCTGGATCACACCCGTGCCCGGCGGGGTCGGTCCGATGACGGTGGCGATGCTGGTGGAAAATACCGTGAGTGCGGCAGTGCGGGCGGCGGGTAGCAATCGCTGAAGTCAATCAATTCCCGGTGGCAAGCGGATTATGACACCGTGCACGGACTAGCGCAGTAAAGGACCACTCCATAAATGCGAGGGTGGAGCAGGTGATCTTGCTGATGCATATCTGGTGTTGTCTGAGGCCGACTGTATGATCCGGATATAAGTAAACCCAAGGATGGCAAGATGAAACGAGTGATTAAGGTTCTGAAAGACGCCACGAGGATCTGGCGATTTTTCGGACTGTATGGCGGATTTCACTCAGTACTTGCCCATTGGAAAGGGACTGCGGTACTGATGAAGGTGGCGGGGCCCGGTGTCACACAACCCATCTTTCTGAGGGTGCCTTCTTCGGACGTCCAAACGTATGGACAGGTGTTCCGGAATCTGGAGTATGGATTTAGCGTGGAGCCACCACCGGAAACCATAGTAGATGCGGGCGCAAATGTCGGGCTTGCGTCCATCTATTTTGCGGCCAAATATCCCCAAGCCAGGATTATTGCCATCGAGCCGGAATCCAGTAACTATGAGTTGCTTAAGAAAAACGTTGCGCCTTATCGGAATATTCAGACGCTGAACGCGGCGCTGTGGAATGAAAATGCACTCATCGACTTAATAGATCCGGGAGTAGGCCATTTTGGCTTTATCACGGCACAAGGTGCACCTGCCGCCTCTTCCAGCAATCTGGGAAAAGTGCGGGCAATTACCATGGATCGGGTAATTGACGATTACGGCCTTGATAAAATTGACATTCTGAAAATTGACATTGAAGGGTCCGAAAAGGAGGTGTTCGCCGATACTTCTGCCTGGATCAAAAAGGTTGACTCTGTCGTGATTGAATTGCATGAGTATTTGAAAAGCGGGTGCGAGCAAAGTTTTTACAAGGGCACGTGCGGTTTGGCCAATGAATTCAAACATGGCGAAAATTTTTGTGTTTCAAGGAGCGGCAGATTGAAGCCCCATTGACTCTCGGACTGGGGAGTTGTCTGATGCCCATTTTATGCTTCGGTCAAAGGTATGAATGTTGTTGCCGCAGCTGCATTCGGTACGGAGAATCTGGGGAGGCAGTCTTGCAAGATTCGAGGGTTGGACCGCCTACGTTGATGGGGCGAAGGCTATGCAAAAGTCATGAGACACCCGGATCGTAGTGCACGCAGGCAAGACTGCTACCTGATTTATGCACATTGCGAGCATCTCCTCGATTGTGCTATTGAATTACAGTGTGTCCCACGACGAAGCGGTACGGTCACAAAGTCGATTTGGTAGCGATGATTAGCAAGAGGTCTGTGCGGGTAGGTTCAAATTTGGTGTATGTAATGAACAGTCCGATCCAATGATTGTCCACCCATGACGCCTCCTGTTCATGATTGGGAGGCTCTATGATCACTAGTGGTGCTAATGCAATGCGAATGATAATAGCTGCCGAGAATGCCTCCATGCGCATGAGCGGCGAATCCAATTTGGCACTGTTTTACTTGAGGTTATTCCGGAATCGGGGCATAGATGTCTGGTTGGTTTGCCATGCGCGCGTGCGCGATGAATTGCGGCAAATGTTTCCCGATCCAGTCGACTTTCAAAAATTTCATCTTGTCGAGGACACCGGATTTCAGGTGCTTGTCTGGAAGGTGGGCCAATGGTTTCCGTACCGAATTAAAGACCTGATTTTCGGTCAGTGGGTTCACATACTTACGCAACGAGGCATGCGAAAAATCATCAGGGAATTGGTGAGGAAGGAAAATGTCCAATTGGTGTTTGAACCGGCCCCCATCACACCCATGGGCCTTAGCTTCATGTACGGGCTGGGGACGCCGGTTGTGATTGGGCCTTTATGTGGTGGACTGGAGTTTCCACCGGCCTTTCGTTACATGGATTCACCTTTTTCCCGATATGCGATAAAGATAGGGCGCATTCTGTCAAATCTTGCTCATCGCTGGGCGCCGGGAAAGTTGCAGGCGGCGAGTTTGCTTGTGGCCAACGATCGTACTAAAGATGCCCTGCCGCATGGTTGCCGGGGATCTGTATACGAAGTGGTGGAGAGCGGGGTTGATCTTTCCATCTGCAAGCCGATTGCACGCCAGCAGCCTGTGTCTGGTGAGGTGATTAGATTTATATTTTGGGGGCGTTTCGTTGACTGGAAGGGTATTCAGTTTCTGGTACGGGCATTTCGCCAGGTGGCGGAACAGACCAATGCCGTACTGGAGTTGATCGGAGACGGCGAAATGCTGGATTCTGTGAAAACGCAGGTATCCGAATTGCAATTGGGTGATCGGGTTATCTTTCATGGGCGATTGAGCCGTGGAGACAGCATCGGCGTCATAAAACGATGCCACGTGTTCGTGATACCTTCTCTCCGGGAGTGTGGGGGAAATGCCATTTTGGAAATCATGGCCATGGGGCTGCCCGTAGTGGCCACGAACTGGGCGGGCCCGGCAAATTATGTGACACCGGCCTGCGGCATTCTCGTAGACCCTGATTCAGTGCAGGGATTTGTAGACGGGCTTGCTGGGGCCATGCTGAAACTTGCTGGTTCGCCCGAGTTGCGTCAGCAAATGGGTGATGCGGGTATCGAGCGAGTGAAAGAACAGTATTTTGATTGGGAATCCAAGGCGGATCGCATCCTGGAAATATGCCGCGCTACGCTCGAAGGGCAACCAAAGCTTGGGCTGTAAGCTGCATGGCTATCTGGAAATTGTAATGGGCAAATGTTTAATTCTTGGTGGAGCAGGATTTCTGGGGAGCAATCTGGCGCAGAAATTGGTGGCAGAGGGGGAAACAGTAAGAATTTTTACTCGGCCGGGTTCGTCGACTTCCAATATTCAGCACATACTGGACAGGGTCGAACTTATTTACCGTGACTTCATGGATGACGTTGCGTTACGGAATGCAACCCAAAATATCGATACTGTCTATCATCTGATTTCCACAACCTTTCCGAGCATGACCATGGAAAGCAGTGTGTATGATTTGATGTCCAATCTGCTGCCAACTATTCGCCTTGTTGAAGCATGCCTCGCCAACGGTGTCAGGAAAATCATATACGCATCGTCGGGAGGAACCGTCTACGGCAAACCCGCTTTGCTTCCCATTCCTCAAGAACACCCTTTGGTGCCCACGTCCGCGTATGGGCAGAGCAAATTAACTATCGAGAACTATCTTAATTTCTATGCCCGTTCGACTAGCCTGCATATCAGTGTCTTGCGCATAGCGAATCCCTTTGGGCCCAGTCAAAAGATGCTGGGCGTTCAAGGCATAGTGGCGGTGGCGATGGGGTGTGCGTATTACGGACGCCCGCTGAATGTGTATGGGGAAGGAAAGGCGGTAAGGGACTACATTTATGTTGACGACGTCATTGATGCCGTTTTTCTGGCGGCGGCTCATTCAGGGTCGTCTGTCGTCAATATTTCCAGTGCTGTCGGCAGCAGTGTCATGGACATCGTACGTGCCGTAGAAGAAATTTCAGGACGGACTATCGTCAAGCGGTTTATTCCAGACCGTCCCGGCGATGTCGAAGTCAACGTACTGGACAATTGCAAGGCTAAACAACTATATGGTTGGAGCCCCAAAACCACGCTTAGGGAAGGCCTAAGAAAAACCTGGGAACATATCAGTCAGGGGCCGCCAGCGTAACGGGGGCCAGCCGATAGCTATTGCCGACCTAGGCGAATTTAGCAGCGATGATTCGCTCAGCAGTAAAACATATTCGCGAAGCGCAGCAGCATCTCCGGGCTGAGATAACCGCGAAACGCCAGCACGCACAGTGCGGCCACAATCATTACCAGTAGTGCAAGGGTCAGCGCCCGGCGCGTTTGCGATAGTGGCATCATGGGGTGAGTAAGCCTCTCATGGTCATGATGATTATCCCATGGCCGGCGCTACTGGCGCACCGCAAAATGAGGCGCATTTTGCGCCTGTGTCGTCCGGTAGTACAAGTTTCACCGGCCTGCACGCGAATCAAGCCCGGCAAGCGGGCTTTTCGGTGCACTGCACAATCAATGTGCGAAACCACGCATTTTCGAGACGTGATGGTTGGCGGTTAGACCTATCCGTAACTATCTGATTCATATAAATAAATAGAATTTTCCGCCCGAGGGGGCGAAGGTGGCACGTTGTTTGCGATTACTTGTAGCAAGATGTTGATACAAGTGATACCCAGTGACACCGTGCCGCCGTCAGCGGCATCGCGTTCTCGGGCGGTGCCCGTAGGCATTCCGCCGGCTTATGGTGCGCACGCTTCCAACAAGACGCAGCACGCATTGCAGGGCACGTTCAATCCCGCGTCGCCCATGCCCCTTTACTCGCAGATCCGCGAGTTGCTGCGCGCCCGCATCGCCGATGGTGAATTTGGCGTAGAGGGCAAAATGCCTTCCGAAAACGACATGGTGAAGGCATTTGGCGTCAGCCGCATCACCGTGCGTCAGGCTCTTAACGATCTGCAGAAGGAAGGGCTGGTTTTCAAGATTCATGGCAAGGGCACGTTTGCCGCGAAACCCAAGGCCGTGCAAAGCCTGATGCGTCTGGAAGGGTTCGGCGAGGCCATGTCCGCATCCGGCCATGAAACGTATTCGCGCGTAGTGGGGCATCGCGAATTACGGCCCGGCTGTCATGTCGCATCGCGCCTCGGTCTGGGCGCCGGCGAAAAAGCCGAGGTCATGGAAATACAGCGCATCCGTTACCTTGACCAGAATCCCATCTCGCTGGACGTGACCTATTTACCGCTTGAGATAGGCCGCCGTTTGATCAAGGAAGACCTGCAACGTCGCGATATTTTTCTGATCCTTGAAAACGACTACGGCATTGCGCTCGACCGCGCGGAGTTGCGCGTGGACGCCATGCTGGCGGACGCGAAGCTTGCTGAAGCACTGGCTGTGCCGGAAGGGTCGCCGGTGCTGCGCATTGAACGCCTCACGCTGGCCGCCGGCGGCCAGCCGCTGGATTTTGAATATTTGTATTACCGGGGCGATGCCTTCCAATACTTCCTGATGGTGGGGCGCCGCAGCCATGCGAGCGGCACTGCCTCCGGTCAACTACCCAAAGGACTAGGCAGAGGAGCCAAAAAATGAATATCGTGGAAATGCAGACCGACGTGCTGGTGGTCGGCGGCGGCACTGCCGGGCCGATGGCGGCGGTCAAGGCCAAGGAGCGCAATCCCAAACTCAAAGTCATGTTGCTGGAAAAAGCCAACGTCAAGCGCAGCGGCGCCATTTCCATGGGCATGGACGGCCTGAATAACGCGGTGATTCCAGGCCACGCGACGCCCGAGCAATACACGCGGGAAATCACCGTCGCCAATGATGGCATCGTCAATCAAGCCACCGTCTACGCCTATGCCTCCAACAGCTTTAAGACGATTCAAGAGCTGGATCGCTGGGGTGTGAAGTTCGAGAAAGACGAAACCGGCGACTACGCGGTGCGCAAGGTGCATCACATCGGCACCTATGTGCTGCCGATGCCGGAAGGGCATCATATGAAAAAGGTGCTCTACCGCCAACTCAAACGTGCCCGCGTGGATGTGACCAACCGCGTGGTGGCCACGCGTGTCCTGCTCGACAACAAGGGGCAGGTGGCGGGGCTGCTGGGCTTTGATTGCCGCTCGGGAGACTTTGTCGTGGTGCGCGCCAAAGCGGTAATTCTATGCTGCGGCGCGGCCGGGCGCATCGGCTTGCCCACCTCGGGCTATCTTTTCGGCACTTACGAAAACCCCACCAACGCCGGTGACGGCTACAGCATGGCGTTTCACGCGGGCGCCGAGTTGTCCAATCTCGAGTGCTTCCAGATCAATCCGCTGATCAAGGATTACAACGGCCCGGCGTGCGCCTATGTCACGGGGCCATTTGGCGGCTATACCGCCAACGCCAAGGGCGACCGCTTCATCGAGTGCGATTACTGGAGCGGGCAGATGATGCAGGAGTTTTACAACGAACTGCAAAGTGGCAATGGCCCGGTATTTCTCAAGCTTGATCATCTGGCCGAGGAAACCATCCAGACCATCGAACATATTTTGCACACGAATGAACGGCCGAGCCGCGGCCGTTTTCATGCGGGGCGCGGTACCAACTACCGCAGCCGCATGATCGAAATGCACATTTCCGAAATTGGCTTTTGCAGCGGCCACAGCGCCTCTGGTGTTTATGTCAATGAAAAAGCGGAAACCACGGTGCCAGGGCTTTATGCGGCGGGAGATATGGCGAACGTGCCGCACAACTATATGCTGGGCGCGTTTACCTACGGCTGGTTTGCCGGTACGAATGCCGCTGACTATTGCGCGGAACATGAAGGCGGTGCGGTCGATCAAAGTCGCATCAATGCGGAAGTGCAGCGTGTGTCTGCGCCGCTGGCACGCAGCGGCGGGCTGCCGCCCAGCCAGGGGGAATACAAACTGCGGCGCATGGTCAACGACTATCTGCAACCGCCCAAGGCCACGCGCAAAATGCAGCTCGCACTGGAGCGGTTTGCCGAGATCCAAGACGACATCAACCACCTCTGCGCTGAAAACCCGCATGAACTGATGCGGGCGATGGAAGTACAGGTAATCCACGACTGTGCCCGCATGGCGGCCAGCGCTTCGCTGTTCCGCGAGGAAAGCCGATGGGGGCTGTATCACAACCGGGTGGATTTCCCCACACGCAATGATGCCGAGTGGTTCACGCATTGCCATCTGCGCAAGGCGGGAGAAGACGGCATGGAGAGTTACAAGAAGCCCGTCGAGCCTTATCTGTTCCCGCTGGATGACGAAGAGAAGTCTGCTTATCAGCGCCTGCGCGTGGTAGCGCCCGCGCAATCGGCGTAACCCGGATACCAGGAGAAGACCATGCCATTAGCCCTCAACCGCTCCAGTGTGCCGGTCACTGTAGACGCAGAAAAGTGCATCGCCCATAAGGGCTGCACCGTGTGCGTGGATGTGTGTCCGCTGGACGTGCTTGCCATCGACATGTTGAAAGGCAAAGCGTACATGAAATTCGATGAATGCTGGTACTGCATGCCCTGCGAGCAGGATTGCCCGACGGGTGCAGTGCATGTCGATATCCCGTACTTGCTGCGCTGACCGGGGCGATTGATGAATACGACTGCCATGAATGCTGTGCCGCAAAGTTACCGCGAGCGTCTGGCCGATGCTGATGCCGAGGTACGGCGCATCGCGGTGATGGAGCTGCCCTACAGCGATGAGGACGATTTCATTGAATTGGCGCTGGCGGCGCTGGCGGATGTTGCCGCGCCGGTACGCGCCGAAGCCGCCAAGGCGCTGGAGGGCATCGAAGAAGACGCGATTGTTCAGGCGCTGGCCGAGGCCTTGCGCGATGCGGACAACAGCGTACGCGAGGCGGCAGCGTTGTCGCTGTCGGAACTCAAGGATCCGGCCATGAGCGCGCACGTGATTCCATACCTGTCGGATGCGGATGCGTTTACGCGCGCGGCAGCGTTTCGCGCGCTGCGTGAGCTGCGCGTGCCGGGGGTCTTCGATGCAGCGCTCGCGGCCTTGCAGGATGCCAGCGAGCGTGTGCGGCGCGAGGCGGTGGCCGTGCTGGGCTACCTCAAGAACCCCGCCGGGTTGGGCGAACTGACGCGCATTGCCATGAACGATGCCGATTCGGAAGTGCGCCGGGCCGCAGTGGGAGCGTTGGGTTATGCCACGGGTGAACAGGTGGTACCGGCGCTGACGCACGCCCTGAAAGACGATTCGTGGCAGGTGCGCGAAGAAGCCGCAAGCACGTTGGGCAAAGTGAAACCGCGCGACGCCGTGGACAAGCTGATCGTGGCGATGACCGACAACTATTGGCAGGTTCGCATACGCGCCATACGCAGTCTGGGCCGCATGAAGGCGCGTGAAGCGGTGGGAGCCATCGGCGAGGCATTGACACACACGGTGAGCAATGTGCGCAAGGAATCCGCCATCGCGCTGGGAGAAATCGGTGATGCCAAGGCGATACCCGCGCTTGAGAAAGCGCGCCTCGATACCGACCCGGATGTGCGCAAGCTGGCACAACTGGCGCTGGTCACCATCGCCGGCAAGGCGGCGTGAGAGCTGATGTGGATTGGATATAAGTATCTGTTTTTATTGAATTTTTATGTAGTGACTTCAAGGAGATCGATATCATGAAAGCGCCAGGCCGACTGTCTCACTACTGCCGTAATGTTGTGCATTGGTTGCAGCGTGGCGCGGCTGTCTGCGCGATTCTGGTACCCGTTGCTGGCACTGCGCAAACGATCGAAATCGGCATCGGCACGCAGAACACCACCACCAACACAGTGACTGGCGGCATCGTCATCAAGGAAATGAAGCTGCTTGAAAAACATTTGCCCAAGACCGGCAAATATCAAAACGCGAATTTCAAAATCGATTGGCAAAATTTCACGTCCGGCCCGCCGGTGACCAACGGCATGATGGCCAACCGTATCCATATCGGCATGATGGGCGATTACCCGCTGCTGGTGAATGGCGCGACGGGCCAGCAATCGAAGAACGAAACCCAGTTGGTGGCGATCATCGCTTACAACGCGCATGGCGCGGGCAACGGCCTGGTAGTGCACAAGGATTCGCCGTACTACGCGCTGGAGGATTTGAAAGGCAAGAATGTGTCGGTGCCGTTCGGCTCGGCAGCCCATGGCATGTTGCTGCAGGCGATGAAAACGCGGGGCTGGCCGGAAAACTTCTGGAACCTCGCCAATCAAAGCCCGGAAGTCGGTACCACCAACTTGCAGGAAAAGCGTCTGGACGGGCACGCCAATTTTGTGCCATTCGCCGAGTTGTTGCCGTATCGCGGTTTTGCACGGAAGATTTTTGATGGCGCCGAGACCAAGGTGCCAACCTTTCACGGCGTGGTGGTACGCAAGGATTTTGCGGAACAACATCCTGAAATCGTGGTGGCGTACATCAAGGCGCTGATGGAAGCCAACGACTGGGTGCGCAAAAATCCCAAGCTGGCCGCCGAGAAAATTGAGGAATGGACCAAGATCGAGAAGGAAGTCGCCTACGTATTTCTTGGGCCGGGCGGCATACACACGCTGGATCCGACCATCAAGCCCAAGTGGTTGGAAACGATCGGTATCGCAGCGGATGTGCTGCGCGGGTTGGGCCGTCTGAAAGAGTTCAACGTGCAGGCGTGGGTGAACGACAAATATGTAAAGCAGGCGTTCAAGGAGCGCGGCCTCGACTACGACAAGCAACTCTCGTCGCTGTCGAACTACGAAGTCACCGGCAAAGACCCGGTCTGCAACACCGTAATCACCAAGCCGCGCGATGGCGGCGAAATCTGGCTGGAAGGCAGCGAGATCGTGCCGTTCAGCTCGCAAGGCTGCACCTTGCTGGGCGCGCGCAAATATACGGGTGAAGGCAAAAAACTGCGCGCGGTCTACTTGTATGACCGAGGGCTGGGCATCAAGGTATTCGCCGACAAAGCGTTCTATGCCTTTAGCGACAAGGAAGGCAAACAGGCCGAAGCGGTGCCTTTTCTGCTGAAAAAGGACGCGCAAGCGCACGCCACCAAAATCGGCGGGCGTTTGCTTACTTACAACGAAGTATTGGGTACGTCCGTCACCACCGCAAGCCGCTGAATCATCGCAGGATAACCGTCATGTACGCTGCAACCATGCCACCACCGGATTCAACTACCGCCACGGCTAAACCCTCTGCAACGATTATCGCATTGCAGGGGCACGCGGCCGGCGAGGCGGCTCAGGCCAGGCCAGAGCCGCGTCCCTCGGCGCCATTTGCAGACCGGGTGGCGAGGTGGTTGTCGCTGCACGGTCTTAGCCTGCTGTTGTGGAGTATTTCGCTGGGCGCACTGTTTGCAGTTTGGTATTTCGGCACGAAGTATCGCGTGGATTTTTTCATCCGTTTTACCAACATTCCGACGCCCACCGAGGTGTTTGCCAAAATTCTCGAGGTCAACAAATCTGCAAAGTACATGGTCAACATCGGCATCAGCGTGCGACGTATTCTTTCCGGGTTTTGCATTGCGATAATCGTCGCGGTGCCGATGGGGCTGTTGATCGGACGCTACCGCGCGGCGCGGGATTTGCTGTTGCCGGCATGTGAAGTGCTGCGGCCTATACCCGCGATTGCTTGGGTGCCGATGTCCATTATGCTGTGGCCCAGCAACGAAATCAGCATTGTGTTTATTACGTTTCTGGGTTCGTTTTTCCCGATATTGCTGAACACGGTACACGGCGTCACTGCACTCGATCCGGTTCTGTTGCGCGCGGGGCGCTGTCTGGGGGCAAACGAGGCGCGCATGTTCTGGCATGTCATCTTGCCCGGCGCTTTGCCGCATATTTTTACGGGACTGGCGGTGGGCATGGGTGTGGCGTGGGTGTCGCTGATCGCGGCGGAAATGATTTCCGGCCAGTTTGGCGTCGGTTACTTCACCTGGGAAGCCTATTCGCTCATCAGCTATGCCGAGATCGCATTGGGCATGATTACCATCGGCGTGCTGGGGCTGGCATGTAGCGGCCTGATTCGCATGCTGGGAAGGCTCGCCATGCCGTGGGAGGTATTTACAAACAGGGGTAACCGGTGAGCCCGATTGCCGACGCGAAGGGCCTGATTGAAATTGGCGATCTGGGCGTGACATTCGGCGCGAACGGGACCGCCGTGGAGGCCATCACCAGCGTGTCATTGACAGTAAAACCGGGCGAGTTTGTTTCGCTGATCGGCCCTTCAGGGTGCGGCAAGTCGACGCTGCTCAATATCGTTGCAGGCTTCGTTAAGCCGACGAGGGGAACAGTGAAGGTGGATGGCTTGCCCGTGTCGGGGCCAAGCGCCAACCGCGGCGTGGTGTTCCAGCAGTACTCGCTGTTTCCGTGGCTGAAGGTGCGGGAGAACGTCGAGTTTGGACTGCGCATGCAGGGCATGCCCAGCGGACAACGCGAAACCATGGCGCGCACGCTGTTGGGGCTGGCGGGCTTGCTGGCATTTGAAAATCATTACCCGGATCAATTGTCCGGTGGCATGAAGCAGCGCGTGGGCATCGTGCGCGCACTGGCGACCAGCCCGCAGGTGCTGCTGATGGATGAACCTTTCGGCGCGCTGGATGCGCAAACGCGCGTGGTGATGCAGGAAATCCTGACGAATATGTGGCAGCAGTTCCGGCTGTCGGTGTTGTTCATCACCCACGATATCGAAGAATCGATATTTTTGTCGGATCGCGTGTTCGTGATGACCGCGAGGCCGGGCCGCATTAAAGCGGAAATCGCCGTGCCGTTGCCGCGCCCACGCACACCGGAGATGACGTCTTCGACGGAATTCATCGCCATGGTGCAGCAGCTGAAATCGCTGATTCGAGAAGAGTCGCTGGCAGCCATGGGTTCTGAACTCAAAGAAGGCGGTTTGTCCGGTTTCAGCATGTCGGTTGGGCCCAGCGGCGTGGCGCAAGTGATATGACAACGCTCGAGAGGGACTTCGAAAAGCCGCTGGCTCTGCGCGTCATGGGTTCGTCGGGGCGGTTGGAGATGGACTGGGCGGGTGGGCGCACCACTGCCGTGACGCATGCGAAATTAAGAGAACAGTGCCGGTGCGCGGTCTGTGTAGCGCGGCGCCAGTGCGCGGGTAGCATCAACGTCCCGCCAGATGTTCGACTGACCGATGTAACGCCTTTTGGGCCCAATGCCGTGCGATTGACGTTTAGCGATGGCCATGGCCGCGGCATCTATCCGTTTGAATGGTTGCAAACCCTCGCGACGGCTGGGTGACCGCTGCAACAATGCGGGAGTTTGTTGAGCAACCACGCTTATTGGAAGATAATTACCAGTTTTCATCGGAAATTTTGAGGTAACTTGATAGCACCTGTTGATACAAGACCTCAGGCGGGCCAGTATGAATCAGGGGAATTGGGATTTGGCATGCGTTTTGCCGATCTTTACGATTCCGCAGCGTTGGTGAAATTGGACGCGGCGTTCCTGACTTTCGTGGCGGCGCGCGATGGCGAACTACACCAGCGCTTGTTGACAGCGCGCCTGGCATCCACCGAACTGCCGGTTAAAGCCCAGTCCGAATTGTTGCTCGCCCTCACGTCCCACGTTGAGGCGTTCATCGCGGCGTTGTTTGGCATTGCATCCGAAGTGGGGGCACTGACCGCACGTCATCTGGAATTGTCGCCGCTGTATTCCGTTAAGCGTCTTTTCGTGCAACGCAAGGCCGCGAACAAATATAAGGGGGCTGCCGCTGATGCCCTGGATGGCCCGGCGCTGGCTTCGCGGCTTGAGCGTTTGCTGGGCAATTCATTGACGGAACTGCTGTTCGCACAAAAAGTCAGTGAATGGCAAAAGGATGAAGCCGCTAACGCCGAAGCGCTGGATGTCGCGTTGCAGTATGCCGCGTGGGCCTTGCAAACCGAGGCAGGGCGCAAAAAGCATGCGGCGGGCGTGCTGTTCAAGGCGCCGCACAAGCTCGACGCGCAGCATCTGGTGCCCTCCGCAGTGGATGCCACGCCGGGTTACACGGTGCACACGTTTCCCGTGGAAAAACTGCGCCGCCGCGAGGGGTTCAAGCTCACGGATAAAGGCACTGATCTCACCGGCGCGCTGGACCACGCCAATTACTGCATCTGGTGCCACGAGCAGGGCAAGGATTCCTGCTCGAAGGGGCTTCTGGAAAAAGGCGCCAGCGGGCGTGGCGCAGCGTCATTCAAGAAAAGCGCATTTGGCGTGACGCTCGCGGGCTGCCCGCTGGAAGAAAAAATTTCCGAGTTTCACAAAGCCAAGACCGAGGGCTACGCCATTGGCGCGCTGGCGATCATCACCGTCGATAACCCGATGGCGGCGGCTACCGGGCATCGCATCTGCAACGACTGCATGAAGGCATGCATTTACCAGAAGCAGGAGCCGGTCGATATCCCGCAGGCAGAAACGCGCACGCTGAAAGACGTGCTGGAACTGCCGTGGGGCTTTGAGATTTACAGCTTGCTGACGCGCTGGAACCCGCTGAATTTGCGCAAGCCGTTGCCGCAAGCGCCCAGCGGCAAGCGTGTGCTGATCGCGGGCATGGGCCCGGCGGGGTTTTCGCTGGCGCATTATTTGATGAACGACGGGCACACGGTGGTCGGCATCGACGGCCTGAAAATCGAGCCGTTGCCGGCGAAATTTTCGGGTGTCGAGGCCAATGGCACGCGCGTGCCATTCATGCCGATACGCGATGTACGCGAGCTTTACGAAAATCTCGATGAGCGCGTGATGGCCGGCTTTGGCGGCGTGGCGGAATACGGCATCACCGTGCGCTGGGATAAAAATTTCTTAAAAATCATAAGGTTACTGCTGGAACGCCGGCGTGAATTCGCACTCTTTGGCGGCGTGCGTTTTGGCGGCACGATCACCGCCGATGACGCGTTTGCGATGGGCTTTGACCATGTGGCGCTCGCCATCGGGGCGGGCCGGCCGACGGTGCTGGATATGCCCAATGGCCTGGCGCGTGGCGTGCGCACCGCGTCGGATTTTTTGATGGCGTTGCAACTCACGGGGGCTGCGCGCACCGATTCGATCGCCAACATGCAATTGCGATTGCCGGTGGTGGTGGTGGGCGGCGGACTGACGGCCATCGACACCGCGACGGAGGCGCTGGCGTATTACCCGCTGCAAGTCGAGAAGCTGTTGTCGCGCTACGAAGCCATGGCGCGCGAACACGGCGAAATGGCGGCGCGGCTGGCGTGGAACGAGGAAGAGCGCCAGATCGGCGATGAGTTTCTTACCCATGCGCGTGCGTTACGCGAGGAGCGCGCGAAGGCCGCTGCGGAAAATCGCGCGCCACGCATTGTTGAATTGCTGCAGTCGTGGGGTGGCGCAACTATTGCGTATCGCAAGCGGCTGATCGACAGCCCGTCGTATACGCTCAATCACGAGGAAGTGCACAAGGCGCTGGAAGAGGGCATACGTTTTGCCGAGGGGCTGACGCCGGTGGCGGTGGAGATCGATGGTTTCGGCCACGCGAAGGCGCTCAAGGTGTCGGCCAAAAACAGCGAAGGTGTTGCGGGCGAGTTTGTCACGCCGGCACGTACGATTCTGATCGCAGCGGGCACGCAACCCAACACCGTGCTGGCGCGCGAAGACGCGGCGAACTTCAAACTGGATGGCCGCTATTTTCAGGCGATTGATGCGGCGGGCAATGCTACGGCTGCCGAGAAATCGATCTCAAAACCCAATGAAATCAAGGTGTTGCTGGCGAAGCGTGCGGATGGCCGCGCGATGAGTTATTTCGGCGATGTACATCCGTCGTTCTTTGGCAATGTGGTGAAAGCCATTGGCAGCGCGAAGCAGGGCCACCCGGTGGTGAGCGCCGCGCTGCAAGAGGTGCAACCAGCGTCAGACGCCAGTGATGCGGATTTCATCGCGGGACTCAACCGCGATTTGCGCGCCACGGTGCATGAAGTCAAGCGGCTGACACCGATGATCGTCGAAGTGGTGGTGCGCGCGCCGCTTGCCGCGCGGCAGTTTCAGCCGGGGCAGTTTTACCGGCTGCAGAATTTTGAAGCAGGCGCGATCCGCACCGAAGGCACGTTGCTTGGCATGGAAGGGCTTGCGCTCACTGGTGCCTGGGTGGATCGTGATCAGGGTTTGATTTCGACCATTGTGCTGGAAATGGGCGGCTCCAGCGATTTGTGCCTGCTGTTGAAGCCCGGCGAGCCGGTGATTCTGATGGGGCCGACGGGCACGCCAACGGAGATTCCAGCGAACGAAACCGTGGCACTGGTGGGTGGCGGGCTGGGCAACGCAGTGCTGTTTTCCATTGGGCAGGCGATGCGCAAGGCTGGCAGCAAGGTGTTGTATTTCGCTGGCTATAAGAAAATGGACGACCGCTACAAGATCGCGGAAATCGAGGCTGCGGCAGACGTGGTGGTGTGGTGCTGCGACGATGAGCCTGGCTTTACGCCGTCGCCCAACCGGCCGCAGGATAAAAGCTACGTTGGTAACATTGTGCAGTGCATGCACGCCTACGCGAGCGGCGCCATGGGGGCACAGCCGTTGCTGCTGCAGGACGCGGATCGCATTATCGCAATTGGTTCGGATCGCATGATGGCGGCGGTGGCGCGCGCGCGGCATGAGTTGTTAAAACCCTTCGTGAAGCCGCATCATTTTGCGATTGGTTCGATCAACTCGCCGATGCAGTGCATGATGAAGGAAATCTGCGCGCAGTGTTTGCAGCCGCATGTCGATCCCGCGACGGGCAAGACGAGTTATGTGTTCTCGTGTTTTAATCAGGATCAGCCGCTGGATCAGGTGGACTGGAATGGCCTGAATCAGCGGCTGCGGCAGAATTCGGTACAGGAAAAATTGAGCGCCGAGTGGCTGGATTATTGCCTGATCAAATCGGGCGCGCGGGAGATGCAGCGGATTTGACAGTGCGCTCGCCGAGACATTGTAAGTATCTGTTTTTATTAAATATTTTATTTCAGGGCGGCACGTCATGAAACTCGGTTTTTTCACCATGCCCATCCATCCGCCAGAGCGTAACTACACGCAAACGCTGAAGGAGGATCGCGAGGCGATTTTGCTGGCGGATTCGTTGGGCTATAGCGACGCGTTTATCGGCGAGCACACCACCGACATTTGCGAAAACATTCCGTCGTGCTTGGCGTTCATCGCGAGTCTGGCGCATGGCACGAAGCAGATCAGGCTTGGCAGTGGCACGGTGAATTTGCCGAATAGTCATCCGGCGGCGGTGGCGGCGAACGTGGCGATGGTTGATCACATGCTTGAGGGGCGTTTTCTGTTCGGTATCGGGCCGGGCGGGCTGCGCTCCGATCAGGAAGTGTTCGGCAACATCAAGAACGACCGCACCAAAATGTTTGTCGAGTCAATCGATCAGATACTCGGCATCTGGGCGGGCCAGCATCCGTATGATCTTAAAGGTGAATTCTGGAACATCACCACGCGCGAAACCATGATTCCCGAAGTGGGGCAGGGCGTGATGTTAAAGCCCTATCAGCAGCCGCATCCGCCGATTGTGGTCACTGTGGTGGAGCCGTATTCCAAGGGTGTGACGGCCGCCGCGCAGCGCGGCTGGAAGCCGATCTCAGCGAATTTTTTGCAGCCCAACTGGGTGAAGACGCATTTCGAGAGTTACGCCAAGGGCTGTGAGATTGCCGGTTTGCCGGCGAACCGTTCAGACTGGCGCGTGTGCAAAAGTATTTTTGTCGCGGATGACGATGCCACGGCGAAACGCTATGCCAAGACGCGCGAAGGTCCTTATGGCTTTTACTTCTGGAACCTGCTGACCAAGCGCAAGGCGCGGGGTGCGGCGAATATTTACAAGCCCGATCTGTCGATGCCCGACGAAGCGGTGACAGTGGAATTCGTGCTGGACACGCTGGTGATTGCCGGCGGTGTGGATTCGGTGGTGGAGCAAATTCTCAAGTTTCGCGAGACCACCGGCGACTTTGGCACATTGCTGTATTGCGGGCACGATTGGGTGGAGCCGAAACTTGCGCGCCGTTCGATGGAATTGATGGCGACGCAGGTGATGCCGCGGGTGAATGCGGCGCTGGGGCAGTAACGTCTCGCCGTTCGTGAGGCCGTGCCGCGCGGCCTACGAAAAAAATCCGTGCAGGTACCAGCGCGCGTTGACGTCGCGCTCGCGGTATATCCACAGCAGCGATTGCGCGCGATTGCGCGCGACAAAGTAATCGCGCGCGACATGCCGGCCGTCCCACCAGCCGGCTTCGATACGTTCGGGGCCGGCGAGTAACGACAGTGGGCTGCCGTCGCTGTCGCGCGGCGCCGCGCGGACGCCGGTGCTGCCGCCATCATCCGTATCCTTTGAGCCGCCGGTGTCCCGTAAAGGGCGTGGCGTGGTCAGCAGCCACAGCGGGCGGGCGGGGGTGTAGGTGGAATGGGTTGTGGCAGTTGAAGCGGATGGGGAAGATGGGGACGATGAGGCGGAAGTTGCCACGCCCGGCTGGCAGGTGCGCCAGGCACGCTCCGGGCGGTAATCGGCGTGCGGTGTCAGGCCGCAAATGGCCTGCGCGCCGAGCCGTGCATTGAGCCGTTCGACAAAGCGCGTCGCGTCGCTGGCCTCGTCCGTGCCGCCGGGCAAAAAAGCGAGATTACGTGAGGCGAGCGGCACCACCCGCCCCGACGCAATGGCGATTTCGACGGCGGCGCACGGCAGCTCGGTGCGATTGAGGCGTTCGCGCAACAGCGTGGTCAGGTGATCAAGCTCGCGGGTGGCGCTGGAAAGCTCCAGTGTGATGACCGTAACTATTTGTTTTTCATGAATAAATTCAAAGCGGGGGTGTTGCACGCCGTGGCCGCTGGAGGCGAGCCAGCCGCAGAGTTCGGCGAGCAGACGGCGCGCGGCGAAGAGCAGTGCCTCGGCATTGGCCACGGGTGCGGGTAGTTGCAGCGCAGCACACCAGGTTTGCGGAGCGACAAACGGCAGGCGCGGATCAGGGGCAAGGCCCAGCGCGTGATCCAGTTGTATAAGCAGACGCGGGCCGGCGCGGCGCGTAAGACCATCGCGCGGCAGACGCAGGCAATCGCCCAGCGTGTGCGCGCCGAAGCTTTGCAGCAGATGCTGGGTGGCGGTGTCTTCACACGCCATGGCGGTCGGGAGTTTTTCAAGCGCATGGCGCAGCGCGTCGTGGTGCTGCACGCGCACATTGACCCCCGCGCGTGCGAACCATGAAGCGGCGAGCGGCGTGGGCGCACAGGCGATGCTGGCACTAAAACCCAAGTCCGCTACGCCGCGCGCGATCTGCTGGTGCAGTTTGGCGAGACCACCGAAGAGTTTCAGCGAGCCTTCGATGTCGAGTAGCACGGTATCCAGCCCGGCCAGACTGACCAATGAAGTGAATTGCAGCGACCATGCGGCGATGCGCGCCAGCGTGGTCTGTTCCCGGGCGCTGTCACGCACGAGGGTTTGCAGCCCGGCGGCCAGCGCGCACGCCGCCGCCACACTCATGCCCGGCTGCACGCCGCGTGCCAGTGCCGGGCGGTTGGCGTCAACTATGACGGCGCTGGTTTCGGCGCTGGAAGCAACCGCCGCGGCCGCGGGTTGTGGCTGCAGCGGCGTGCCGCGCGTGAAAACTTCCAGCGGCAGATGGCGAAAATGCAGCGCAAGCCACAACATGGGGAGAGGAAGAAAAAGGCGGGCGGTTTCAAATCGGTGCGCGGATCAATGCACGAGTCAATGCACGTCAAAGGCAGAGGTGGAAACGTGAGATTCATACGTTTCATACACACCATATGCGTTGGAATTGGCCTGTTCAAACCCGCCACGCTGCGCCATACCAGGGCGGCGCAGCAGGGTGTTATGCAAATCCAGCGCCACCGGCGCGGGCAGGCCGCCGCCACGCCGCTTGAGAATGCGCACCAGGGTGCTGCCGTCTTCGCGGCTGACGTGCAGCCGCAGTGCGGCCTGCGGGCAGGAGGCCGCACGCGAGGCACGAAACAGCATGGCCAGCACTTCGCGCCGTTCGGCGGCGTGCTGCAGACGGCGTAGTGCGTTATCAGAGATGCGTTCGCTGTTCTGATCCAGCCATAGCATGACGGTGCCGCAGTTGTCGGATTGCAGCGCCTGCTCGCATGCCCACAGTTGCTCGGCAAGGGTTTTCGGGCGTATTAGCATCAGGTGCGACAGTTTGACGCCGTGCGCGGCGAGCGCGGGCGCGTAAGGCAGATAGGGCGGAGCGATCATCACCTGCCAGCGCTCGGCCTGTGTGAGGCGCGCGGCGGCGGGCATCACCAGTTGCAGTTCGCCGATGCCGGGGCGTTCAACGTGAATTTCGGTGAGCACGCCGGTGGGCCAGCCGCCGCCGGGCAGATGCACGTCGAGTTCGGCAAAGCCGGTAGGCACGCTGGGGGTGGCGACCTGCGCGAAATCACTGCCGCGCCAGAGGTTGGGGTGGGCAGGGTGGCTTAGCGCATTGGCGAGAGCGGGTGAGGTATTCATCAGAATCATCGTAACGCTTGTCTGGAAGAGGCCGGTGATCTTAGTGGTCAACCACGGATTACATGGAGGAACCGTGTGCGGGCATTTCTGCGTGTTTCACGTGTTCCGTGGCCAATGGCTTTCAGTGCATGCCGCCATTGCGAATCACGCCCACCGCGATGCCCTCGATGGCGAAGGGTTCGCTGCGCGGGTTGACGATAATCGGCTCGAAATCGGGGTTGGCGGGCTGGAGTTCGATTAAATGCTTTTGGCGCTGCGCGCGTTTGACGGTGACTTCATCGGCAATGCGGGCGACAACGATTTGCCCGGACTGGAAATCCTGCGTGCGGTGCACCGCAAGCAGATCACCGTTGAGAATGCCGGCATCGCGCATGCTGTCGCCCTTGACCGTGAGCAGGTAGTCAGCATGCGGTTTGAACATGCGCGGATCGATGTTATAGTGGTTCTCGATGTTTTCAGTGGCGAGCAGCGGCGCGCCGGCAGCCACGCGCCCCACCAGCGGAATGCCCGACGGTTCCAAAATGCGTATGCCACGCGAAGCGCCAGGCAGCATTTCGATGGCGCCCTTGCGTTCGAGTGCGCGCAAATGGTCTTCGGCGGCGTTGGGCGATTTGAAACCCATGGCGCGGCAGATGTCGGCGCGCGTGGGCGGAAAGCCCGAAGTGGCGGTATGCTCGCGTATCAGGTGGAGGATTTCTTTCTGGCGTGCGGTGAGCTCTTCCATGGTGGCGCCCCTTCTGGTGAGGTTCGGGTAATTCTGGTGAGGCTGGTGATCCCGGTGATCCCGGCAAAACCTGCGTAAGTGAATATGTGACTGATATTATATACAGCTTTCTGGCGGTGGCAAGTGCTGTTGGTGCATTGCTTGCAATTTGTTCTATAAGTATTTGTTTTTAAACAATATTTAAAATATGCTCATCCCGCACAAGGGTTAGCGGCCGGTTCTCATCTGGAGGAAAGACATGAAAACAAAAACTGTGATGCCCGTGTTGGCGGGCGCCTTGCTGCTGGCCAGCGGTATGGCGGCAGCGCAGCCATACCCCGTCAAACCAGTGCGGGTGATCGTGGTGTTTCCGGCGGGCGGCTCGACCGACGTGGTGGCGCGCATGGCGTTTCAGAAAGTCGGCGATCAGCTCGGCCAGCAGTTTCAGATTGACAATCGCGCCGGCGCGGGCGGCACGCTGGGCGCAGCCATCGCGGCAAAAAGCCCGAACGACGGCTACACCCTGATGGTGTATTCAGCGTCGCTGGTCGCCAACGCGCATCTCTATAAAAAATTGCCGTACGATGCGCTGAAAGATTTCATCGGCATCACACCGGTGTCGCGGCTGGTGGGCATGCTGGCGGTGCACCCTTCGCTGCCCGTGCGCAACGCCAGAGACCTGATCGCGCTGGCCAAATCACGGCCCGGCGAACTGCGCTACGGCTCGGCGGGCGTGGGCGCCTATCAGCATCTGGCGGGCAGCCTTTTTGCCACCATGGCGGGCATCAACGTGACGCATATTCCGTACAAGGGCGGCGCGCAGGCATCGGTGGCGGCGGCTTCCGGCGAAATCGAAATGCTGCTGACGCCGGTGGTCGAAGTGATAAACAACATCCAGAGCGGCCGGCTGCGCCCCGTTGCGGTGTCGTCTGCCAAACGCATCACCCAGTTTCCCGACGTACCCGCGCTGGCGGAAAGCGTAAAAGGCTATGAACTGGTGTCGTGGTTCGGCGCCTATGCCCCGGCAGGCACGCCGCGCCCGATTATCGATCGCCTCAACGCCGAACTCAAAAAAGCCGTGGCCGACCAGGAAGTTGCCGCCAAACTGTCGAGTCTGGTGCTCGACCCGATGCACATGAGTCCGGAAGACTTCGCGCGGCTGATGAAGGCGGATTACGACAAATATGAAAGTATTGTGCGGCAGTCGGGGGCGAAGATTGAGTGAGGAACGCGCCGTGCACGGGCTGTCGGGGTTGCGGCATGAAGCAGCCCGTTGAATTCATTGCTTGCGCCCTGCTGGCAGGACTGGTGCTGCTCAGTATTTGCTCGCGCGCGAATGAATTTAAGCTGAACGAAGAACTACCCGAAGGTTCATTCAGAATATGCCGCGATGTGGCTGCGGCAGAAGTAATGCGCAATTTATCAACTTCGTTAATCAATGCTCGTAGATATCCAAAATCTTGGCAAGACCTTGTGCCAAATTACTGCCACAATGGGCGTGTAACGTTAACGCTCTTGGAACTCGCCCCCATCCCGAAGGGCAAATCATGGAATTCTGCTTATTCACCCGATGGGAAAGAGTCCTGTGACATTGTATACAAGGGCAGAAAAACTGTGACTCCTTGTGACGTGGTAGTGCAAGACGCAACTTATTATCGGGCACACGCAAAACTAGCTGATGGGACATTTGAAGTAATCGCGGAAATTTTCCCAACAAATATTTACCAGCAATACGCCGAGGCGCAAAAAAAGCGGGAGTAGGGCGGAGCGGTTTAATTGCTCACGCGGATGAGCGTTGCGGCTGGTGCGCGCAACGTGCGCCTTACCGAGCGCCGCAATGTTCGTACGGAAACTCATTCGCGAAGCGGATTTGGGCGATTTGAATGTGTTGAACGTGCTTCACAATGCCCGCTTGCGCCGAAGTGAACCTCTCCAAAATGGGATTTTATAACTATCTGTTTTTTAATGACTTTTTTATTTCGAGGTCATTCCAGATTCCGCAACCGTATTGGACTTGAGGCAAATTTTTGTTATAGTTCATGGCTCTGCTACCTGTGGTGTTTCAAGGGCAGTAGAGGCTGGGATTAAAAAGCACCGGATTTTATAAGAATAAGCACGGCAGTTAACGATGGGCGGTTCGCCCATTTTTTGTTTCTGGCGTTTGGCGCGTGGTCGGTAAGGTATTGATTTAAATGGATTTATTGGTTCTACTGGAAACGACGCTGGCCGGCTTGGGATATGAGTTGGTGGATATGGAACGCTCGGGCAGGGGCGGTCTGATGAGAGTTTTCATAGACAAACCCGGCGGAGTGAACCTGGATGATTGCACGCTGGTGAGCAATCATCTGTCGCGGGTGTTGACGGTGGAAAATGTGCCGTATGAGCGGCTGGAGATTTCGTCGCCGGGGCTGGACAGGCCATTGAAAAAGGAGCGCGATTTTGTGCGCTTTGCGGGGCAGAAGGTGCGTGTGAAGTTGCGTGTGCCGCTGGAAGGGCAGCGTAATTTCGTGGGCGTGTTGCGGGAAACTCGTGCAGGTGCGGTGGTGCTGCAACTGGACGAGGGCGAGGGCAAGACGGTGACGTTTGATCTTGCCAATCTCGATAGGGCGCGGCTGGTTCCGGTGCTATAAGCGCCGTCGGGTGATTCGAGGATTGGGAGTTTGGCATGAGCAAGGAAATTCTGTTGTTGGTGGATGCGCTGGCGCGCGAGAAAAACGTCGATAAGGAAATTGTCTTCGGCGCGCTTGAGCTCGCGCTGGCTTCGGCCAGCAAGAAGAAGTTCAGCGAGGACGTGGACATTCGCGCTTCGGTGCATCGCGAAACCGGCGAGTTTTCGTTCTTCCGCCGCTGGCTGGTGGTGCCCGACGCGGAAATCGAAACGCCTTCACGCGAATACAAACTGCACGAAGCGGTTGAGGAAAAGCCCGATTCGAAAATCGGCGATTACATCGAAGAGCCGCTGGAAGGTTTCGATCCGGGCCGCATCGGCGCGCAGACCGCCAAGCAGGTGATTTTGCAGCGCATTCGCGATGCCGAACGCGAGCAGATTCTCAACGACTTTTTGGCGCGCGGCGAACATCTGGTTACCGGCACCATCAAGCGCATGGAGCGCGGCAATGCCATTATCGAGTCCGGGCGGCTTGAGGCATTGCTGCCACGCGATCAGATGATTCCGAAGGAAAACCTGCGCGTGGGCGACCGCGTGCGCGCTCTGGTGTGGAAGGTGGAGCGCGCGATGCGCGGCCCGCAGTTGATTCTGTCGCGCACCGCGCCGGAATTCATTATCCGTTTGTTTGAGCTGGAAGTGCCGGAGCTCGAAGACGGCCTGATGGAAATCAAGGCGGCGGCGCGCGACCCTGGCCTGCGCGCAAAAATTGCGGTTCTGTCGAAGGATCGGCGCATCGACCCGATTGGCACCTGTGTCGGCATGCGCGGCTCGCGCGTGCAGGCGGTGACGGGCGAACTCGCGCAGGAGCGTGTCGATATCGTGCTGTGGAACGAAGACCCCGCGCAGTTCGTGGTGAGTGCGCTGGCGCCCGCCGAGGTCAGCAAAATCACGGTGGACGAAGAAAAGCGCACGATGGACATCGTGGTGGACGAGGAAAATCTCGCCCAGGCCATCGGCCGTGGCGGCCAGAACGTGCGGCTTGCCAGCGAACTGACCGGCTGGGAAATCAACATCATGAAGGAAGATGAGTGGAAGCAGAAATCCGAGGAAGAGTCCTCGAAAATCCGCGCCATTTTCATGGAAAAGCTCGATGTCGATGAGGAAGTCGCCGACATTCTGATGGAAGAAGGTTTTTCGTCGCTCGAGGAAGTGGCTTATGTGTCCCGCGCGGAGATGCTGGAAATCGAGGCCTTCGATGAAGAAACCGTGGATGAATTGCGGTCGCGCGCGCGTAATGCGCTGCTGACGCTGGAAATCGCTTCCGAGGAAAAAGTCGAGCACGACATTGAAGATCTGATGAAGGTTGAATCCATGGATCGCGATACCGCGAAGCTGCTTGCATCCAAGGGTATCGGCACGCAGGAAGCGCTGGCGGATTACGCCACCGATGATCTGGTGGAAGAAACCGGCATCGAGGCGGAGCGGGCCAGCGAACTCATCATGGCGGCACGCGCGCCGTGGTTCGCGGAATCGAACGCCTGATAGCCTATCGCTTGCACAGACTGACCCAGACTGACCCACACCGACCGACGAGATCGCATGGCGCAACAGAACGTCACACAATTTGCCAAAGACCTGGGCGTGCCGCCGGCACAGCTCATTGAGCAGTTGCAGGCTGCGGGCGTGAAAAAAGCGTTCGCGGCGGAAACCGCCCTGACCGAAGGCGACAAGACGCAACTCCTTGATTTTCTTAAACAATCTCACGGGCAAAAAGAAGAGAAAAAGAAAATCACGCTGACCCGGCGGTCCACCACCGAGATCAAGAAGGCGGATGCGACTACTGGTAAGGCGCGCACAATTCAGGTTGAAGTGCGCAAGAAGCGCGTGCTGGTCAAGCGCGATGCGCCGGCTGTCGCCGAAGCGCCGGTCGCACCGGCGGTAGAAGAGGCGGCCGAAGTAGCTGCACAAGCTGCGCCGGTTGCACCAGTTGCACCGGTCGCACCCGAACCTCCTGCTATTGAAACACCGCAGCCCGTGGCAGAACCGGTGGTGGCAAAAGCGGCCGAGCCGCCACCCGTTGTCGAAACGCCGGTGGTGGCGGCGCCCGAACCGGCTGCGCCCCAGCCTGCTGCGGTTACGCAGCCAGCGCCTGCTGCCCCTCCCGCTCCTGCGGCTCCCGTTACTGCTGCCACTCCGGCCACGCCTGAAGCGCCCGTTGTTCGCAGGACCGTACCCGGCCCGCGTCCGGTGCTGGATGCCAAACAAATCGCCATTCGCGAAGCCGAGGCCCGGCAACACGCCGCGTTGGCGCAGCGTCAGGCCGAGGAATTGCAGAAGAAGCAGGCGTTGGAGGCCGAGCGCAGGCGCAAGGCTGAACTGGCGGCTGCTGCTGCGGAGGCGGCAAAAAATGCCAAGGCTAATGAAGCCACGGCCAAAAAGCCCGAAGGTGGAGTGGCTGGTACCCTTCACAAACCCGCGATGCCTGCGGGCGAGAAGAAATCGCCCAAGAAGGCAGCAGCTCCCAAGGCTGCGCCCGGTGCATGGCGCGACGAAGGCGCGGCCAAGCGCCGCACCATCAAGACGCGCGGCGACGCCACGGGCGGCACGGGAATTGGCGGCTGGCGTGATCGCAAAGCCAAGCACGGCTGGCACAAGGACGATGCTGAAGCGCAACACGCGTTTTCGGCGCCCACCGAACCGGTGGTGCGCGATGTCGTCGTGCCGGAAACCATTACCGTTGCCGATCTTGCGCACAAGATGTCGGTGAAGGCTGCCGAAGTAATCAAGGCGCTCATGAAACTCGGCAGCATGGTCACGATCAATCAAGTGCTCGATCAGGACACCGCAATGATCGTGATCGAGGAAATGGGGCACAAGGCGGTGCGCGCCAAGCTTGACGACCCGGATGCGTTCCTCACCGAAGACCAGGCACCACATGCCGAAGCCGTGGCTGAAACACGCGCACCGGTGGTCACCGTGATGGGCCACGTCGACCACGGCAAGACGTCACTGCTCGACAAGATTCGCAGCACCAAGGTGACGGTGGGCGAGGCGGGCGGCATTACCCAGCACATCGGCGCGTATCACGTAGAGACGGCCAAGGGCATGGTGACATTCCTTGATACACCGGGCCACGAGGCCTTTACCGCCATGCGTGCGCGCGGCTCGAAGGTCACTGATCTGGTGATTCTGGTGGTGGCGGCGGATGACGGTGTGATGCCGCAAACGCAGGAAGCCATCGCACATGCCAAGGCGGCCAAGGTGCCCCTGGTGGTGGCGTTGAACAAGATTGACAAACCGGAGGCCAACGCTGAACGCGTGATGCAGGATCTGGCGTCGCAAGAGGTCGTGCCGGAGCAATGGGGCGGCGATACGCAGTTCGTGCCGGTATCGGCGCGCACGGGCGAAGGGCTGGATGCCCTGCTCGACGCCGTGCTGTTGCAGGCAGAGGTGCTGGATCTGAAAGCGCCGAAAGAAGCGCCGGCCAAGGGTGTAGTGATCGAATCGCGGCTCGACAAAGGGCGTGGTCCGGTGGCCACGGTGCTGGTGCAATCGGGTACGTTAAAGCAGGGCGATGTCCTGCTCGCGGGCGCGGTGTTCGGGCGCGTGCGCGCGCTGGTGGACGAAGCGGGGGGCACGGTCAAGGAAGCCGGGCCGTCGATTCCAGTGGAAGTGCTGGGCTTGCAGGATGTGCCCGCGGCAGGTGCGGACGTGCTGGTGCTGGGCGATGAGCGCAAGGCGCGCGAAATCGCGCTGTTCCGCCAGGGCAAGTTCCGCGACGTTAAGCTCGCCAAGCAGCAGTCGGCCAAGCTGGAAAACATGTTCGACCAGATGGGCGAAGGCGAGAAAAAAATGCTCCAGCTCATCATCAAGGCCGACGTGCAGGGCTCGTACGAAGGCTTGTCTCATGCGCTGTCGAAACTCTCGACCGACGAGGTGAAGGTCAACATCGTGCATGCAGCGATTGGCGGCATTACCGAATCGGACATCAACCTCGCGCTGGCATCCAAGGCGGTGGTGATCGGCTTTAACGTGCGTGCCGACGCGGCCGCGCGCAAGCTGGCAGAAAGTGGCGGCATCGATATCCGCTACTACAACATCATTTACGAAGCGGTCGACGACGTAAAAGCCGCGCTGACTGGCATGCTGGCGCCGGAGCGCAAGGAAAATACGCTGGGCACGGTCGAGGTGCGCGAAATTTTCCGCATCTCCAAGGTGGGCACGGTGGCGGGCTGTTTCGTCAGCGATGGCCTCGTGCGGCGCAATGCGCGTGTGCGCGTGCTGCGCGACAGCGTGGTGATTCACGAAGGCGAATTCGATTCCTTAAAGCGTTTCAAGGACGATGTGCGCGAAGTCAAATCGGGCTTTGAATGCGGCCTGTCGCTCAAGGGTTATAACGATCTGAAAGCCGGCGACCAGCTTGAAGTGTTTGAGGTGGTTGAAGTAGCGAGAACTCTTTAACTATTTGTTTTTAAATAGTTTTTATTAATCGCCTTATTGCGGAATACGCTTAAAACACGGAAGATATCTTTGGTGAGTTTTTTCGCGTGTTTTGCGGTAAAGACGGTTTGCTGACATGCCCAAAGATTACCCCCGTGCCCGCCGCATCGCCGATCAAATCCAGCGTGAGTTATCGGAAATCATCCGGCTGGAACTGAAAGACCCGCGTGTCGGCATGATCACGTTGACGGACGTGGAGGTGACGCCGGATTACTCACATGCCAAAGTGTTTTTTACACGGCTGGGAGACGAGGCGGATAACGGCAAAATCCTCAAGGCATTGGAGCACGCGGGCGGATTTCTGCGTAGCGAGCTCGCTCACCGCATGCGGCTGCGCCTCGTGCCCGAACTGCATTTTGAATACGACGAGTCGGTGGCGCGCGGCGCGCGGCTGTCCAGTTTGATCGACGAGGCTGTGGGCGCAAAATCCGCAAAATCTGGCGCGAAGCCAGCGCTCAAGTAGGGCTCTATTGGTGGTTTCAGCGTGAGCAAGCCCCGGCGCAACTACCGCAGCGTCGATGGCGTGCTGCTGTTGGACAAGCCGCTGGGCATCAGCTCGCAGCAGGCGGTGAGCCGCGCGCGCCATCTGTTCAATGCCGCCAAGGCCGGCCACACCGGCACGCTCGATCCCGCCGCCGATGGCCTGCTGCCCGTGTGTTTTGGCGAAGCGACCAAGTTCAGCCATTTTTTGCTCGATGCTGACAAGACTTATGTGGCGACGGTGCGGCTGGGCGTGACCACTACGACGGGCGATGCCGAGGGGGACATTATTGCCAGCAAGCCACCGGTGACCGACCCGGTGTTGATCGCGCGGGCTGTTGAGAAATTTCGTGGCGACATTGTGCAAACGCCGCCCATGCACAGCGCCTTGAAGCACCAAGGCGTGCCACTCTACGAATACGCGCGCATGGGTGTCGATATCGAGCGCGCGCCCCGTAATGTCCGTATCCATGAATTGCAAGTATTTGATTTAATAGATAATTTTTTTAAACTGCGGGTGCGCTGCAGTAAAGGCACCTACATCCGCGTCCTAGCGGAAGACATCGGCACGGCACTCGGCTGCGGCGCCAGCCTGTCCGCGCTGACGCGCACGGCGACTGGAGAGTTCGCACTCAATCATCCCTCGGTGTGCACGCTGGCGGCACTGCAGGACATGCCGGAAACCGAGCGCATGGTGCGATTGCTACCGGTTGACACGCTGCTGCGTGGCTTGCCTGAACTGGAAGTCGGCGCAACCGAGGCGCAGCGCCTGCTGCTCGGCCAGAAACTCGCGTTGCGGCAGGCTCTTAATAGCGGTTATGCCCGCATTTACGGCCCGAACCGGCGATTTTTGGGGCTGGTGGAGGTGGGCGCGGGTGGGCGTACCGTGCCTTACCGCATGCTCGCGCAGCAATCGGCCAGCGGCCAGACCGGGCATGATGCAACGCAATGAAAAACTTGAAAAATTCCCCAATTTTCAGGTACAATACTGGGTTTTCCGAGCGAAGAAAATCTGGGGATATTGGAGATATTAAATTATGGCGGTAACTACACAACAAAAGGCGCAAGTCGTCGCCGAATACCAGCGCAAGGCCGGTGACACCGGGTCGCCCGAAGTGCAAATCGCGTTGCTGACCACGCGTATCACGGGCTTGACCGATCACTTCAAAGCGAACGTGAAGGATCATCACTCGCGCCGCGGCCTGTTGCGTATGGTGAGCCAGCGCCGCAAACTGCTGGATTATTTGAAGCGCAGCGATGCCAACAAATACAAGAACGTGATTGACCGCCTCGGGCTGCGCAAGTAACGCGCGTCCTAAGCCGTCAAAGTTATTCGCGAGCCCGTTGTTCAACAACCAATCGCCCGCCATGCCGGGAACCCGCTCAATTTCGTTGGCGCATGCCGCCGCGCCTCTTGTTGCGGTTATGGGTGTGGCTGGTGCGGGTTTTGGCATCTTGGCCTCGGGGCGCCGCGCACGTTTGCAGTAAAAAAAGACCGCCGGTGGGCGGTCTTTTTGTTTGCTGTTTCGATTGAAGAATTCAGAGTGAAAACCATAGTGATAATGAAAGCAGGGGATACGAATTGAGTCACGTTAAAAAGTCGATCATGTGGGGGCGTCACCAGTTGACGCTGGAGACCGGTGAAATTGCGCGCCAGTCGGGCGGTGCGGTGATGGTGTCGATGGACGAAACCGTGGTGCTGGTTACTGCGGTGGCGCAACGCAAGGTGAAGGCCGGGCAGGATTTCTTCCCTCTTACCGTCGACTATCAGGAAAAGACTTACGCTGCGGGCAAAATTCCCGGCGGCTTTTTCCGCCGCGAAGGACGTCCTTCCGAGAAAGAAATTCTGACCTGCCGTTTGATCGACCGCCCGCTGCGGCCGCTGTTCCCGGACGGCTTTTACAACGAAGTGCAGATCATCGCCACAGTGATGTCGTCGAACAGCGAAATCGACTCCGACATTCCCGCCATGATCGGCGCCTCGGCCGCGCTGGCGATTTCCGGCGTGCCGTTCCAGGGGCCGATCGGTGCCGCGCGCGTGGGCTATATGAACGGCGGCTACGTGCTGAATCCGACGCAGACCGAGCTCAAGACCACGCAACTGGATTTGGTGGTTGCCGGAACGCAGCAGGCGGTATTGATGGTGGAATCCGAGGCGCAAGTGCTATCCGAGGACGTGATGCTGGGCGCAGTGGTGTTCGGCCACGAGCAGATGCAGGCCGTGATCAATCTTATCCACGAACTGGTGGAAGAAGCCGGCAAGCCCTTGTGGGACTGGGCGCCAGCGCCGAAAGACGAAGCGCTCACCGCGCGCATCACCGCGCTGGCCGAGAAGGATTTGAACGCCGCGTTCCAGATGAAGGAGAAGCAGGCGCGTTCGGCGGCCATTGACGACATCTGGAAGCGCGTACACACCGAAGTCGGCGTGGGCACGGAAGGCGGCCCCGATGCCAACGCGGTGGGCGAAATCTGCTTCGCGCTGGAATCGAAGATCGTGCGCGGGCAAATTCTGAATGGCGAGCCGCGCATCGATGGGCGCGACACACGCACCGTGCGCCCGATTACGATTCGCAACAGCGTGTTACCGCGTACGCATGGCTCGGCGCTGTTTACACGTGGCGAAACGCAGGCGCTGGTGGTGGCCACGCTGGGCACCGCGCGCGACGAACAGCGCGTGGATGCACTGATGGGCGAGTATTCCGACCGCTTCATGCTTCACTACAACATGCCGCCGTTCGCCACCGGCGAAACCGGCCGCGTGGGCACTCCCAAGCGGCGTGAAATTGGCCATGGACGGCTCGCCAAGCGTGCACTGTTGGCAGTGTTGCCCAAGCCCGAGGAATTTGCGTATTCGATCCGCGTCGTGTCCGAAATAACCGAATCGAACGGTTCGAGTTCGATGGCCTCGGTGTGTGGCGGCTGTCTTGCGCTGATGGATGCCGGCGTGCCGTTGAAAGACCATGTCGCGGGTATCGCGATGGGCCTCATCAAGGAAGGCAACCGCTTTGCCGTGTTGTCGGATATTCTGGGTGACGAAGATCACCTGGGCGACATGGATTTCAAGGTGGCCGGTACCGCGACGGGCATTACCGCGTTGCAAATGGACATCAAGATCACCGGCATTACCAAGGAAATCATGCATGCCGCGCTGGTACAGGCGCGTGAAGGCCGGCTGCATATTCTCGAAAAAATGCGTGGTGCGATGCAGACGGCGCGCACCGATCTGTCGGCGTGGGCGCCGCGCATGATCACCTTCAAGATCAAGCCAGACAAGATTCGCGATGTGATCGGCAAGGGTGGCGCGGTAATCCGTGCGCTGACCGAGGAAACCGGCACCACCATCGACATTCAAGATGATGGCTCGGTGACCATCGCCTGCGTATCAGCCGAGGGTGGTGAGGCCGCGCGCAAACGCATCGAAGAAATCACGGCAGACGTCGAAGTCGGCAAGATTTATGACGGCACCGTGTTGAAGCTGCTGGATTTTGGTGCGATCGTCAGCGTGCTGCCGGGCCGCGATGGCCTGCTGCATATTTCGCAAATCGCCAACGAGCGCGTAAACGCAGTGGCTGATTATTTGAAGGAAGGTCAGGCCGTGCGCGTTAAAGTGCTGGAGGCTGACGAAAAAGGCCGCCTGCGCTTGTCAATGAAGGCGGCGGCGGCGGAAGCTGCGGCGCCAAGCGCGTGATGCACGTAGCGTATCGCCTCACAGCAAAATAAAAAAGGCGGCTTTGGCCGCCTTTTTTATTGAATCGCTCTAGCGAAGCGGAAAAGGGTTTCTCTATAAGTATTTGTTTTAATTGGATATTTTATTTGACTTTGGCTGCGATGTAACTTTTGCCTTCAGCAGAATCTCGATCGAGTCGCAAAAAAGCCGCTCACATGGAGCGGCTTTTTTTTGTTTCGACATAACGCGTACCTTAAAGGTTACGCCAGCACTAAAAACAGATCGTAAAAATTCGCATTTTGCGGCCTACTTTGAGTTTCGGCGCCACCTCAAGCTTCGGTAGCGGTAGCCCTTCACTGAAAACCAGTCGTGAAAAATTACTTCGCGACTTGTCTTTCCCGTAATTCGTCCAGCGTTTTGCAGTCGATGCATAGCGTGGCAGTGGGCCGCGCTTCGAGACGCTTCAAGCCAATTTCTACGCCACACTTATCGCAATAACCGTAATCGCCACTGTCAATCAGCGCAATGGTGTCGTCGATTTTCTTGATCAGCTTGCGCTCGCGGTCGCGATTGCGCAACTCCAGTGACATGTCAGATTCCTGCGTTGCGCGATCATTGGGATCGGCGAAAATGGTCGCCTCGTCCTGCATGGTATGCACCGTGCGGTCAATGTCCTGACTCAAGCCGCGCTTTTGATCTTCCAGAATGGCGCGAAAATGCTCAAGCTGCCGGGGGTTCATGTATTCCTCTTTCCCCTTGGGCTTGTAGGCTGGAATCGCTTTGCTTTGTTCAGTCGCCATGGCAGCTTTATACACCTCATTCACTCTCAAAAAAACAACATTCCAACCACGTCAGTATATGGGGCGCGGGGGTTGAGTTTCAAGAACTTCCCGCCCAGCGCCGGTCAGCATTCTACATTGACCAGAGGGGGCGCGGCGGGTATATTACGCCCCTTTTCGCCATTCGCAGTCCGCCGTGCCCGGCAAAAATTCGTGTGCCCGTAGCTCAACCGGATAGAGCACCGGCCTTCTAAGCCGGGGGTTGTGGGTTCGAGTCCCGCCGGGCGCGCCACCGGGTTTATTGTGTACTTTAGGTAATTGGCTGATTGGGGTTGGGTGTTTTGGTAGACGGTAGATGGTATTTTGGTTTTTAGTAGTGGAGAAGTTTTTCCCAGTTTTCTTTTGTGGTTCTTGGTAGTTCTGCGGTGGCTGTAGCTCAGCTGGTAGAGTCCCGGATTGTGATTCCGGTTGTCGTGGGTTCGAGTCCCATCAGCCACCCCATAAACCCCAGTTTTAATCGACATTTTTCCAGCAAGTTCGTACGCGCTGCTTAATGCAGCTCGCTTGCTTGCGCGATGCGTCGCGGTGCTTTGCCCCATGGTCTTTGTACCTGCCGCGAACTGACTTTGTGTCGCCTTTGTGTCTTCTTGACGTTTCCTTCTTTTCGGCCTCGTGCCGACTTTGTGCTCTCGTCAAGCCTCCTTCCCATCTTTAAACCGAAAATTTGGTGTCGGCGGTATCATTGGGCGTTTGTTTATTGCCTAGGTTGGGAATAACCCGTGACCACGCTTTTTGTATCGCATCCTGACTGTCAGCTGCACGACATGGGCGACCATCATCCCGAGTGTCCGGCGCGCGTGGTTGCCTTGGAGCGACAGTTGGCGGCCAGCGGGATGATGGGCAGTCTCAAATGCCGAGAGGCTCCCAAGGCGACACGCGAACAACTAGAGCGCGTGCATGACGTCGGCTATCTCGATGCCATCGAAGATGCTTCCCCGGCACAGGGCTGGGTGCAACTGGATCCAGACACCGCAATGAATCCGCATTCGCTCAATGCCGCGTTGCGTGGTGCGGGCGCGGCCGTACTGGCTACAGATGAAGTCATTGCGGGCCGTGCGATGAATGCATTCTGCAACGTGCGTCCGCCCGGACACCATGCGCTGCGTGAACGTGCCATGGGTTTTTGTATTCTCAACAACGTCGCGGTGGCTGCGGCGCACGCACTGGAGCATCACGGGCTGGAACGTGTCGCGATTATCGATTTTGACGTGCATCATGGCAACGGCACCGAGGAAATTTTCGCCGACGCGCGCTATGACGGCCGCGTGTTGATGGTATCGACGTTTCAGCATCCGTTTTATCCGTACAGCGGCACTGAGGGACGCTCGGAGCGCATGGTGAACATTCCGCTTGCCGCGCGCAGCGGTGGCGCGGCGTTTCGTTCCGCGGTCGACTCCTATTGGCTACCCGCACTTAACAATTTCAAACCGCAGATGCTGTTTATTTCGGCAGGTTTCGACGCGCATCGCGAAGATCAACTGGCGATGTTGGAATTCACCGAGGCGGATTACGCGTGGGTGACGGAAAAACTGATGGTCGTTGCCGCGACGCATGCCGAAGGACGCATCGTGTCAATGTTAGAGGGCGGTTATGCATTGGGTGCGCTCGCGCGCAGCGCCGAAGCACATGTGCGCGCGTTGATGAACTCAGCACCTGCGTAGGTGGGTAATTTTAACTATCTGTTTTTAAAGAGAAAAAATTAACCCATGTCCACGGTGCTCGAAGTGGCAATCACCCAGCCGAGGCCACTTGCTTTCCGCTTGCCGGCGGTTGCGATATTTGCCCTGGGCTATGTCGGGCTGGTGCTGTTTGGGCAGTGGCTGTCGCTGAATCCGGGGCACTCATCGACTGTCGTGCTAACCAGCGGCCTGTATATGGCCGTACTGTTGAGCAGCGAAAGCAAGACTTGGCTTAAGTGGGCGGCCACAGTGTTCGTGACGGAATGCCTGATCGTGACGGGGCTGTTTAACGAAAGTGCGGTCGAAGCACTGTCCGATGCTGCCAGCCACACTGCCGGCGCCTACGCTGGGGCACATCTGATACGTTTATGGCACGGGTTGCCTTTTCAAATCAATACCTTGCGCGATGTCGTCGTTTTCTCAGTGGGTACAGCACTACTGGGGCCGGCGGTCAGCATGGGCGTACATTTTTTGCTGGCGTCCGCGACGGGACATCATTTCTCGGGACTGGATTGGTTGTCTTATTGGACAGGTGACGCAGCTGGCGCCGTGGTGCTGGCTCCGTTGCTGCTGGCACTCCGCCAGCATGCCAGTGCGTGGCGCAACGTGACCCTCCTGAAGTGGATGGAAGCAGCGACTCTTTATTCCGCGCTGGCAATGGTGCTGCATATCCTGTTCACGCTGAAACTACCAACCATGTATCTGGCGCTGCCCCTGGTGCTTTGGGCTGCGGTGCGCTTGGGCATGCTGGGCACCACGCTGTTCATGTTCTTGCTGATGCTCTTCATGGTGCGTTACAACGCGCTGGGCTTGGGGCCTTATGGTGTGTTGACGATGGGCCGCTTGCTGATGGTGCAATCCTTTCTGGTCGTGACGGGCGTATCGGCACTGTGTCTGAGTGCAATCATTGTCCAACCTCAGCAAGCGCAGCTGGCATTACGCCGCGCTCTCGACGAGCTCGAACACCGGGTTGCCCAGCGCACCGCGTCACTAGCCGAAAGTGAAAGGCGGCTGCGTGAAAGCAACGCACAATTCGCGGTGGCGCGCACGGCGGCGCGCATGATTATTATCGAATGGCACATTCCCACCGACACGGTAAAGTTTAGTGACGATCCTTCGTGGTTGCGTGGCCCGCCGCCGCCGGGCGGGAAATACCCGCTGTTTAAGTATCAGGTGCATCCCGAGGATCGTGCGAGGTTTCTGGAAACCCGCCAACTGGCGATCGATACTCTACAGGGACGTACGTTGGACTACCGCGTGGTGCGAACCGACGGCATTGTGTTGTGGGTGCAATCCCACCAAACTCTGTTTGCCGGACCGGACGGCAAAGCCGAGCGGCTGGTGTCTTCCACGCAGGACATCAGCGCGCGCAAGCAGATCGAAGCGTCGATGCGTGAATCGGAGCAACGGCTTCGGGCGTTGCTCGACGGCATTCCCGACCGAGCATGGCTGAAAGATGCGGACGGTCATTTTATTGCGGTCAATCGGGCGCAGGAACAAGGCTATGATCTACCGGCGGCCAAACTCATCGGCAAGACTATTTTCGATCTTCGCTCGCTCGAAGACGCCAAACGTGTCACCGCAGAAGACCGCATGGTCATGGGTAACGGCACGGCAATGACGTTTGAGCGTCGTCAGGTCGACGGTGATACCTGGGCGGAGATCACCAAGGTTCCCATTTTTGGTGCGGACGGCAAGCCGGTTGGGATTGCGGGCACCTGGCGCGATATCACGGTGCGGAAGGCGGCGGAGCAGCGCGCGTTGCTGGAAAGTGAACAGCGCTACCGTACTCTGGTGAATGCAACATCTCAGGCGATCTGGGTGCTGGATGCGGGTGGGCGGTTAAGCGCCATCATCAAATCGATTTCCGGAGATAATCTGGACTACCTTAAGGCGCGCAATTGGCTGGATCTTGTGCACACAGACGATCGTGAAGGTGCGGCAGCAGCGATGCAGACTGCCATAAGAACCAAATCAGCCTACGAACATGAACACCGCATTCTTGATCGGGAAGGCCGCACCTGAGACGTACTGGCGCGCGCAGTGCCGGTGTTCAACGCGGATGGGTCGGTGCGCGAATGGATAGGGACGTCGATGGATGTGTCGCGGCGCAAGGCGGCGGAGCGGGCTCTGCAGCAGGCCAATCAGACATTAAGGCGTCTTGCAGCCAGACGGGAGGCCGTGCGTGAAGAGGAGCGCGCGCGCATTGCACAGAATCTGCATGATGGAGCGGGCCAGTCCATCAATCTGCTACGTCTGAAACTTGCGGCAATAGCGCGCCGCCCGGGCGACGAGGCACGCGCCGCACAGCTAGCCGAAGCCCAGGGCATAATCGACCAGATTAATCAGGAAATACGGTCTCTGGAGTTCGAGTTAAGCCCTCCTGTTCTGCGCCAACTGGGCTTGGTGCCTGCCATTGGTTGGTTGGCCGAGGATATGCAAAGATCCTACGGTCTAGGGGTGGTGGTCAATGACGACGAGGAAGAAAAGCCGCTGGATCAGACCCTGCTTGCGTCAATGTTCCGCGCTGTACGGGAACTGTTGATTAATGTGGCAAAACATGCCAATGTAAATACCGCGCACGTGGATATTCAGCGCGCGGAGGGGAATATCCTGATCACGGTCAGCGATATGGGAAGCGGATTTGACCTTGCCAAGCTGGACCGGCTTGAAACCACTGGTCTTGGTCTGGCGGGAGTTCGGGAGCGCACGGAATTTGCTGGCGGCAGCTTGCACGTCAGCAGCGTACCGGGCGCAGGCACAACAGTTACCATTACCATGCCATTGAGCGAGAAGACATTATGACGATACGAGTAGCCCTGGCCGATGACCACCGGATGTTGCTGGATGCGCTGATTGCCGTTTTGGCGCATGAACCGGATTTGCAGGTGGCAGGGGTGGCGGCTGATGGGCCCGCCACCCTGAAACTGGTCCAGGAGATCGAACCGGATGTGCTGGTGCTGGACATATCAATGCCCGGCATGAATGGTGTGGACGTGGCGCGGCAACTTCACAAGGAACATCCCAAGGTCAAAATCCTGGCGCTCTCGGCCTACCTCGACAAACGCTTTGTACAGGAAATGCTGAAGGCCGGCGCCATGGGCTACGTCACCAAGACGGCAGCGCTGACGGATTTGCCGCGTGCCATACGCGCGGTGGCCGAAGGGCAGAACTTCCTTAGTTCGGAGATTACCGCTGCCGTAGTCAGCGAAATCGCGCCACAGGGAACTTCTGCAACGCCCCCATTGAGTGCCTTGAGCCCGCGCGAGCGAGAAGTCCTGCGGCTGGTTGCCGATGGCGTTCGCACAGCGGAAATTGCCCGCCGCCTGGGGATAACCGAGGCAACCATTGAAGTGCACCGCCGCAATGTCATGCATAAACTGGAGCTGCGCACCGTGGCGCAGTTGACCAAGTACGCGGTACGCGAGGGGTTGACCACGTTATAGCGCTGTACCGCATATTTTGGGAACCGTCACACCGCGCGCCCGGCGTGACACGACCCTAGATGTACCGAAAAGTGAATAAATTTAAATACTTGGAAATTAGTGTGGCGTCGGCGAAAGCGGTCGTTGGACTATGAGTACTTCTGTGCCAGCGATCTCAGATACGCGTGTCGGGCGTGAGCAACGGCGCCTTGCCGTGCAATATGAGGTTGCGCAAATTCTTGCGCAAAGCCAGGGCTTGCGCCAGGCGACGCAGGCGGTATTCAAAACCATATGCAGCCAAGAGGGCTTCGTGGCCGCTTCGTTGTGGAAGGTATCCAAGGACGCAGAGTTTTTGCAATATGTGGATTTTTGGACCGAAGACAATTCTGCTTTGGTTAACTTTGTTGCCGAGTCCTTGACGCTGCGAATTGCGCCGAACACGGGCTTGGCGGGGCGAGCGTGGGCGACCGGGCGGCCGGTGTGGATACCCGATATCCGTGAGGTGCCCGATCTACCGCCTCCTGCGGTCAGGGCAGGCTTGCGTTCTGGCATGGCGTTTCCGGTAGCCGTGCAAGGCGAAGTTATGGCCGTCATGGTGTTCTGGAGTTTCAATCCGCGTGAGCAGGCGCGTGAAACACTTGAAATGTTTCATGCACTCGGCAATCAGCTAGGGCAGTACCTGGAGCGCCAGATTCAGAGTGCCAAGGTATCGCGGCTGACGAGATTGCACGCGGCCGTGAGCGCGGCCAATACTGCGATTGCAGGCGCAACCAGCCGCCAGCAGTTTTTTCAGGATATTTGCCGTATCGCGGTAGATGATGGCAAATTCGCAATAGCTTGGATCGGCGAGTACGATGCCACCACCCTGGAAGTCAAGCCAGTTGCCTATGCCGGCGAGGAAGCAGAAATGCTGATGGGGGCGGGGGCGGCGACGGCAGATACGAACTTGCCACGCGGGCATTCGCTTGTAGGACGTGCCATACGTACGGGGCAAGTGGTCTATACGAACGATCTGTCTGCTGAGGCGAGTACGGGCGGCCCGCGCCCTGTGGAAGCCTTGAGGCGCGGTTACCATTCGCTACTGGTGACACCCTTGTTCGAGGGAGACAAGGTGGCTGGCACCTTGTCGCTGTTTGCGAAAGAGGCGGATTTTTTTACTGCCGATGAAGTTGGATTGCTGAACGAACTGGCGCGGCATGTGTCAGTGGTTCTGGAACATCTGCCACGTGGCGCGGCGCCGGTATCACATGCTCTGCGGGACGCGCTGACCGGCGCCGCCACACGCGAATTGCTGGAGGAATTGCTGCGTCAAGCGGCGGCCCATGCGAGCCGCGACGAACACACAGTCGCAATTGCGGCAATCAAGCTGGCCAACCTGAACGCGATTTGCGATAGGCTGGGCCGCCGGACGTGCGATGCCTTGCTGCAAACCGTTGCGATGCGCATTCAGAAGTGCATCCGTAAAACGGACACTCTGGCGCGCGTGTACGATAGTGAATTTGCGTTGCTGTTGCCACTGAAGTCAGATGCCGCCATGGTTTCCCACGTAATGTCGCGTCTGAGAAGCAACGTTTTCGACCAGGACAGCCTACGAGCATTGTTGTAGGGCGTATTGGACGATTTGCGTCGCCCATTGGCATTGGAAGGCATGGCGCTGAATATTGAGTTTGGCATGGGAGTCAGCATTTATCCGCGGGACGGCAGCGGGCTGGATCGGTTGTTACAGGCGGCCGCGCTGGCGGCGGCAGCGGCCTACGAGTCCAGCAGTGGACAATTCCAGTTTTATTCCGCCAAGATGGCCGGAGGTGAAGGCGCTTTGCGCGGGAGTGATTCGCCGCAGGTGGCTTAAGCACGTGGTACAGGCGACGTCTGCGGCTTCAGACTATCAGCACCGCTGCCAACACCGCGCGGCCTTCGGCAAGCAAGATATTGTAGGTGCGGCAGGCGGCGGGGGTGGCCATCACTTCAATGCCAATTTGCGCTGCGGCAAAGTCGCGTAACAGCAAAGGTGGCGGAAATCGTTGCGATGCTCCCGTGCCTAGTATGACGATCTCCGGCTTAAGCTCCAGCAGATAGGCCAGGTGTGCTTCGCCCAATTCCGCGAAACCGTTGACGCGCCACGTGTCGTATACGGCGTTTGCCGTGATGGCCAGCGACTGTTCATAGCGCTGGCCATTCACCGCGACATAGCCTTCGCCGTGCCCGGTAAAGCGATTTTTGCCGTCCTCCGCCGCCAAATGCAATTTCATGAATATTCCAAAGCGTGTTACATAAGTTTTTGATTTGCTTGAACTTCCTTGCTCGGCTAAAATTATACGCTGACATATCCCGTTAACTTATTGCTCACCGAATATCGAAGTCCGCGCATGGAAGAGTTTCCCCGAATCAAACGGCTGCCGCCTTATGTGTTTAACGTCACCGCCGAACTGAAGCAGGCGGCACGCCGGCGTGGCGAAGATGTTATCGACTTCAGCATGGGCAACCCCGACGGCCCCACGCCGCAGCACATCGTCGATAAACTGGTGGAAACCATCGCGCGCCCGGATACGCATGGATATTCGGTGTCGAAGGGGATTTTCCGCTTGCGCAAGGCCATCTGCAACTGGTACCAAACGCGCTACAACGTTGAGCTGGACCCCGATTACGAAGCCATTGTCACCATCGGCTCCAAGGAAGGCATCGCGCATCTTGCGCTCGCCACGCTGGAGCGTGGTGATGTGGTACTCACGCCCAACCCCAGCTATCCGATCCACATTTATGGCCCGGTGATTGCCGGCGCGGAAATCCGCCACGTGCCCATGCATGCGGACGTGGATTTTTTCGATGAACTCGAAAAAGCCATCCGCAACGGTTATCCCAAGCCGAAAATGCTCATCGTCAATTTTCCCAGCAATCCAACTTCACAGTGCGTCGACTTGGCGTTCTTTGAGCGGCTGGTGGCGATTGCGCGCGAGCACAATATTTACGTCGTGCACGATCTGGCGTACGCCGACATTGTGTTCGACGGCTATCGAGCGCCATCGATCCTCGAAGTGCCCGGCGCCAAGGAAATCGCTGTCGAGTTCTTCACCATGTCGAAGAGCTATAACATGGCCGGCTGGCGCGTGGGTTACATGGTCGGCAACCGCGACCTCGTTTCCGCACTCGCGCGCATGAAGAGCTATCACGATTACGGCACGTTCACACCGATACAAGTGGCGTCGATCATCGCGCTCGAAGGCCCGCAGGATTGCGTCGAAGAGGTGCGCCAAACCTACCAAAGCCGCCGCGACGTGTTATGCGCTGGCCTGCATGCGGTAGGATGGAACGTGGAAATTCCCAAGGCGGCCATGTATGTGTGGGCACCAATCCCGGAGAAATACAAGAAAATGGGATCGCTTGAGTTTTCCAAGAAATTACTCGCCGATGCCAAGATCGCTGTCGCACCGGGCATCGGTTTCGGCCACTATGGCGATGGACACGTGCGTTTTGCAATGATTGAAAATGAAGCACGGACAAGGCAAGCGTTACGTGGCATTAAAGAGATGTTCAGGAAGGATGGACTGCTATGAGTCCAGCGATACAGGGCTTCATTCCGGCGCAGGCTAACTTTTGCTTAGCAAAAGTTAAGTTCGACGGTACGTCGAACGACCGTAGCCAAAATGAAGCACGGACAAGACAGGCGTTACGTGGCATTAAAGAGATGTTCAGGAAAGACGGCCTGCTATGAAACCCATCAATGTAGGCTTACTCGGCATCGGTACCGTCGGCGGCGGCACATTTACCGTGCTTGAACGCAACCGCGAGGAAATCTCGCGTCGCGCAGGGCGCGATATTGTCATCACGGTGGTGGCCGACAAGGACATGAAGCGCGCCAATGAGGTGGTGAAAGGCCGCGCGAAAGTCATCGATGATGCGATGGCGGTGGTGAACGATCCGTCCATCGACATTGTGGTTGAATTGATCGGTGGTACGGGAATTTCCAAGCAATTGATTTTAAAGGCAATTTCCAACAAAAAACACGCGGTAACCGCGAACAAGGCGCTGCTTGCGCAGCACGGTAACGAGATTTTCGCGGCTGCACAAAAAGAAGGCGTGATGGTGGCGTTCGAGGCGGCGGTGGCGGGTGGTGTGCCAATTATCAAGTCGCTGCGCGAAGGTCTTGCGGCGAACCGTATTGAATGGATCGCAGGCATCATCAACGGCACCTCGAATTTCATTTTGTCGGAAATGCGCGACAAGGGCGCGAGCTTTGACGACGTGTTAAAGCAGGCGCAAAAACTCGGCTATGCCGAGGCTGACCCGACGTTTGACATTGAAGGCGTCGATGCCGCGCATAAGCTGACCATTATGGCGGCCATCGGGTTTGGCATTCCGATGCAGTTTTCCGCAGCCTACACCGAAGGCATTTCAAAGCTCACGCGCGAAGACATTCAGTACGCGGAAGATTTGGGTTACCGCATCAAGCTGCTTGGCATTGCCAAGCGCAAGGCTGGCGGCATCGAACTACGTGTGCATCCGACGTTGATCCCGGAAAAGCGCCTGATCGCCAATGTCGAGGGCGTGATGAACGCGATACTGGTCAAGGGCGATGCCGTCGGGCAAACCATGTTCTATGGCGCGGGTGCGGGCGCGGAACCGACGGCTTCCGCAGTGGTGGCCGATTTGATCGACGTCGCGCGTACCATGACCGCCGATCCAGAACATCGCGTGCCGCATCTGGCGTTCCAGCCGGATCGGTTGTCCGACATCGCGATATTGCCGATGGGCGAAGTTGAAACCGCCTACTACCTGCGGCTGCGGGTGCAAGACAAACCCGGCGTGCTGGCGGACATCACGCGCGTGCTGGCTGATCTTGGCATTTCCATCGATGCCATGGTACAAAAAGAGCCGAGCGAAGGCGAAGCACAGGCCGACATCATCATGCTCACGCACCGCACGGTGGAAAAAAGCGTTAACGCGGCGATTGCGAAAATCGAGGCGCTGCCGGTGGTGACAGGCAAGGTCACCCGCATCCGGCTGGAAGCGCTGGATAAGTAGGGCAGAGCAGTGAGCTGTTTAAGGTGAGCAGTAAACAGTGAGCATCGCCATCGACGCCGCCTCGGTCCCGAATTTTGCCTTGTTGGGGCGGTTTACCAAGGCGAGCGGGTGCTGTTCACGGTCTACCATTTACTGTTCACGAGGCTAATTAGTGCGCTACATCAGTACTCGCGGCGGCATGAGTCCGCGCGGTTTTCGGGAAATCCTGCTGGAAGGCCTGGCCACCGACGGTGGATTGGCAATGCCGGAATCGTATCCTCGCTACGAGGCCCCTGATCTCGCACGCCTGCGCAAACTGAAATATCGCGATCTGGCGTTCGACATTCTGTCGCGTTACATCGACGATATTCCCGCCGCCGATCTCAAGCGGCTGATCGACGCCACATACACAGCGGAAGTGTTCGGTAGTGACGACATCACGCCGCTGAAGACGCTGGAGCCGGGTCTTCACATTCTGCAACTGTCGAATGGACCGACGCTGGCGTTCAAGGATGTGGCGCTGCAACTGCTCGGCAACCTGTTTGAATATGTTCTCGCTGAGAACCACGGTGAATTAAACATACTCGGGGCCACATCGGGTGATACGGGTTCCGCCGCCGAATATGCGATGCGCGGCAAGCGCGGCGTGCGCGTGTTCATGCTGTCGCCGCACGGCAAGATGAGTCCGTTTCAGACGGCACAGATGTACTCGCTGACCGATCCGAACATATTCAATATCGCGATCAAGGGCGTGTTTGATGACTGCCAGGATATTGTCAAACAGGTATCCAACGATGCGGAATTCAAGCGTCGACATCACATTGGCACGGTGAATTCGATCAACTGGGCGCGCGTGGCGGCGCAGATCGTCTACTACTTCAAGGGCTACTTTGCCGCTACGACGCTCGACACGCAGCAGGTGTCATTCGCCGTGCCGTCGGGCAACTTCGGCAACATTCTCGCCGGACACATTGCGCGCATGATGGGTTTGCCGATCCGCAAGCTGATCCTCGCCACCAACGAAAACAACGTACTCGACGAATTTTTCCGCACCGGGCGTTACCGGCCGCGCGGTTCTTCGGAAGTGCATCAGACGTCCAGCCCGTCGATGGATATCTCCAAGGCGTCGAATTTTGAGCGTTTTGTATTTGATCTTACCGGCCGTGACGCGGCGCTGCTGCGTACGCTGTGGCAGTCGGTCGACGGCGGCGGTGAATTCCGGCTGGCCGATACGCCGCTCCTGGGCAAAATGCCCGGCTTCGGCTTTTTGTCCGGCACGAGCACGCACGCCGACCGCATCGCCACCATCCGCAGCGTGTATCAGCGTTATGGCGTGATGATCGACACGCACACGGCAGATGGCGTCAAGGTGGGGCTGGCGTGCCGCGAACCCGGCGTGCCGCTGATTTGCCTGGAAACCGCACAGCCGGTAAAGTTTGCCGAAGTTATCAAGGACGCACTGGGCCTCGAGCCGGAATGTCCCGCAAACTGCCGCGAACTCGCGCAGTTGCCGCAGCGGGCGGAGGTTATGGGGGCCGATGCCGCGGCGGTAAAACAGTATGTGCACGATCATTGTGTATCGTAAAATTATTAAAATAAATCAAATGTTTACGATAATATTCCGCACTTGATAACGCGCCTCGATGTCCGGTCTACTCTGTAACTTCTAACGCCAAGCTCTGCCTCCGCCCATGCACGCGATGCTTTTACGACAGTTGCGCCGGGCATTGAAGGCGGCTTCTCCTGCCGAGGCCGAAAGCCTGTTGCAGGAATTATTTGCACTGTCGGCAAGTCGTGATTTGAACGCCCGACAGGTGCAAGCGCTATCAGGTTTGCGCGATGTGCTGGCACAGGTCGACGAAAGTTACCGCCAGTTTGACCGCGCGCAGGAATTACGCCTGCGAAGTCTTACCATCAGTTCGGCGGAGCTGATGGAAGCGAATCGTCGGCTGCGCGATGAGGCGGAACAGCAACGTTCGCTGGTCGATTCCATGCGCGCAACCGCCAATCACTTGCTGTCGGCGGCGGGGCGCGAGCCGATACCCGCTGGCGAAACGTCGGTGCAACGCGTTGCGCAACAGATGGAGCAACTGATCACGGAAAGCGAAGTGGCGCGCGCGCGTATCGTCGAAAACGAAGCGCGATTTCGTGAGCTGACCAGCCTGTCGTCGGACTGGTATTGGGAGCAGGATGCCCAATTGCGCTTTACGCAAATGTCGCAGGGCATCACAGCTCTGACCGGTCGCGCGCCGGAGTCTTTTATAGGCCTGACATCGGAGGAGGCCTTTGGCGGCGATCCCGGGCAGGCCGGATGGGACACGCAAGAGGCGCTGCTGCGCCACATGAGAGCCGGCGAATCGTTTCGTGATTTTGAAGTGTGTTTTACGCCCCAGGGGCAAGAGGCGATATACGTCAGCCTCAGTGGCGAGCCAGTGCCTGACGCCAACGGAAACTTCGGCGGTTATCGCGGCGTGGCAAGGAACATTACCGCGCAAAAGCGTGCGGAAAATCACTTGCAGGTAGCCTTGCATCTGACGGATACCCTGATCGAAACCATACCCATGCCAGTATCGATCAAGGATCGTGAACACCGGTTCGTTCGGGTAAACACCGCCTATGAGCGGGAATTCGGGGTGCGGCGCGTTGACGCATTGGGACGCACGGCCGTCGAGGTACTGAATGATCCCACGCGCGGCGGGCACGAGGCGGAGAATGCTCTACTGCGCAATCCTGGCATTCATTCCTACACGCGTCTGCGCAGGACGAGCACCGGGGAAAGTATTATGTCATCACCAAGGCAACGGTGCTCGATGATGGCGGTGCAGTGACAGGGTTTATCACCACGCATGCTGACGTAACGGAACTGAAGCTCGCCGAACAGCGGCTGGACGCGCAGTTGCAGTTGACCAACGTGATTCTGGAAACTTCGCCAGAACCGATGATGGTGAAAAACGGGGCACGTGAAATTACCTACGTCAATGCCGCGTATGAAAAGCTGTTTGAGATTAAGCGCAATGACGTGCTGGCGCTGCAAATGCGGCGGCATTCCTCCGAGACCATGCAGAATATCGAGCGCATAGAATTGGAGTTGCTCGAGCACCCCGGTACGCGTCAGTTTGAACATGTACTGCCAGCCAGCAGCGGCCGTGCCGTTCACTGCATTATTACGAAATCGACATTTCGTGACCGCACAGGCGGCATTGGCGGCATCATCACTACCTACACGGATATCACGAGTCTGAAGGCGGCCGAGCTGGCCAAGGCTGAGCAATTGCGATTGACCAGCACCTTTCTGGATGCTTCGCCCACGCCCACGGTTATCAAGGACAAAAACCTCATTCTGAGGCGATGTAACTCCGCATACGAAAAAATGTTTGGTGTGCGGCGAGAGGATGTCCTCAACCTGCCCATGAGCGGGCATCGTTCGCAGTTCGCAGAGGAAGTGCTCTCCATTGAACGCGGGCTACTGGCGCGGCCAGGAACGCACCGCGTGGAGCGAAGCATTCGCGTTCAAGGCAGGCCCGACGTACATTGCGTGATTGAAAAATCCACTTACTTCAATAACGACGGTGAGGTGGAAGGTATCATCACCACGTTTACTGATATTACAGAGCTTAAGCAGACCGAAAACCACTTGCGAGAAGCCAAAATCGCCGCGGAACAGGCCATGCACGTGCGCTCGCAGTTTTTGGCGAATATGAGCCACGAAATTCGCACGCCGATGAACGGCGTGCTCGGCATGGCGGACGTATTGGCCGGTACGCCACTCTCAGCCGACCAGCGCGAATATCTCGACACCATCCGCAATTCTGGCCAAAGCCTGCTGAAAATCGTCAATGATATTTTAGACTTCTCCAAAATTGAGGCCGGCAAGGTTGATCTGGAGCAGATTGACTTTGACTTGCGTTCGCGCATCGACTCGGTGATGCAGCTGTTTGCGGCATCTGCGCGGGAAAAGCGCCTGGAAATGGAGAGTGCTTATGCCGACGACGTGCCGCTACGCGTGATCGGCGATCCCGTGCGCATTTCGCAGATTCTGTCCAATCTCGTAGCCAACGCCATCAAATTTACCGAGGCGGGCCGGGTGTCGCTATACGTCAGTGTGCATGCGCGCGCGGGCGATGACCTGATGCTGCGCTTTGACGTGCGCGACACTGGCATTGGCATATCCGCTGATGCGGTGGAGCGGATATTTGATCCGTTTTCACAGGAGGACGCGAGTACCACGCGCCGGTTTGGGGGCACCGGGTTGGGGCTGACCATTTCACGACAATTAGCAGGACTGATGGGTGGCGAGTTGTCGGTGGCAAGCACGCAAGGTAGCGGTAGTGTTTTCAGTTTTACCGCCAAATTGAAGGCCGGCGGAGAGACAACGGATCGCGAACCAGCGGATTCGCCGGATGCGCAAATAGCCAGCGCACGGCACGCTGGCCCAGCCACGCTGCAAGTCTTGTTGGCCGAAGATAACACCATCAATCAAATCGTTGCCAGCGCCATACTGAAAAAGCTGGCATGTTCGGTCACTCTGGCAAAAAATGGTCAGGAAGCGGTCGATGCGACGCGCACGGGGCACTTCGACCTGATTCTGATGGACTGCCATATGCCAGTGATGGATGGATTTGCGGCGACGGCCGCCATACGCGAGCTGGAAAATCAGGGACAACCGCGTCACGTCATTGTGGCGCAAACCGCCAACGCCATGGAGGGCGACCGCGAAACCTGCCTCGCCGCAGGGATGGACGACTATTTGTCCAAACCGGTGAGCAGTGAGGCCATCGCTGGCGTTCTAAAACGCTGGGTGCCTGCGAAATCCTGAATGTAAGCGCATTGTCTGGTAATCAAACCACCGGTTTACGCCGCAAAGCGCATCGACAAATCTACAGCTTTTATGTCCTTGGTCAGCGAGCCGATGGAAATGCGGTCGACGCCGGTTTCCGCAATTTCGCGCACATTGGCGAGCGTAATGCCGCCAGAGGCTTCGAGCTTTGCACGGCCCGCCGTGCGTTTCACGGCTTCGCGCATTTGAGCGATGCTCATGTTGTCGAGCAGAATCATCGTGGCGCCAGCATTGAGTGCTTCATCGAGCTGCGCGAAGTTTTCGACTTCAATCTGGATCCACACGCCCGCCGGCGCGGTGCGCTGGGCTTCGGCCATCACGGCGCTCACGCCGCCTGCGGCCGCAATGTGATTCTCCTTGATCACTATGGCATCGTAGAGGCCCATGCGGTGGTTCATGCCACCGCCGGTTCTGACCGCATATTTTTGCGCCACGCGCAGGCCGGGCAGCGTTTTGCGGATATCGAGTATCGCCGCGCGGGTGCCCGCCACGGCGTCGACGTACTGGCGAGTGGCCGTGGCGACTGCCGACAGGGTTTGCAGAAAATTCAGCGCTGTGCGCTCGCCGGTCAGCAAGGCGCGGGAGTCGCCCTGTAGAGTGCACAGCACCGTGCCTGGAGTCACCTTTTCGCCTTCGTTGACCTTCCAGTCAAGGCGCACATGCTCATCCAGCGCGCGAAATACCGCATCAAACCAAGGCCGGCCGGCAATGGTGGCGGCGTCCCGGCAGATCACCGTGGCATGCGCCTCGCGCCCGGCGGGCGTGAGCTGCGCCGTCAGGTCACCAGCACCCACATCCTCGGCCAGCGCTGCCGCCACGTTGCGTTCGATTTCAGATGCGATATCCATGAATTTGCTCTATATTCGTTACGCTTGCGCTGGCGGCGGCACGGGCCGGCGGCCAGCAATGCGTGTTATACGTGTTATGCGTGTAAATGCGTATCAATTTACATTAATGGGCCAAGATCTCCCAGCGGCGATTTTAGCAGGGCAACGGAGGTGTCAATGAGCGGCATGGTCGGCGTAATTTCCTATGGCCTGGGCACAATTCTGGGACTGGCGTTCGTGATTTGGCTGATTGGCGCGATTGTTCACGACGTCACGCAAAAAAAGCACACGGTGCTGCGCAACTACCCGGTCATTGGCCGGCTGCGTTTTTTCTTCGAAAATCTCGGCGAATATTTCCGCCAGTATTTTTTCGCCGGCGACCGCGACGAAATGCCGTTTAACCGTGCAACGCGAGGCTGGGTTTACAAGGAAGCGAAAAACGAAGGCGGCATCATCGGCTTCGGTTCCACCAATGATCTGCGCGAGCCGGGCAATATCATTTTCGTCAATCACCCGTATCCCGTGCTGGAGGAAGACCGCCTGCCCACGCCGTCGCTGCTGATTGGCGAAGGTTATTGCCAGCATCCATTTGAGGCGCGCTCGATAGTCAACATCAGCGGCATGAGTTTCGGCGCGATTTCTGAACCGGCGGTGCGAGCGTTGTCCATGGGCGCGGCTGACGCCGGCTGCTGGATGGATACCGGCGAGGGCGGGCTTGCGCCGTACCACCTCGAGGGAAAATGCGATGTCATCATGCAAATGGGCACGGCCAAGTACGGCATGCGTGACCACGAGGGCAATTTCTCGCCTGAGAAGGTGAGGGAACTTGCCAAGTCGGTGAAGGCATTCGAGATTAAGCTATCGCAGGGTGCGAAGCCGGGCAAGGGCGGCGTGCTGCCCGGCGGCAAGGTTACCGAGGAAATTGCGCGTATCCGGGGCATTCCGGTGGGCGAAGATTCGATCAGCCCGAACCGCCATCGCGATATTGCCAACGTCAACGATCTGCTGGACAAAATTGCCTATTTGCGCGATCTCACCGGGCGGCCAGTGGGTGTCAAAACCGCCATCGGCGGTTGGGAGTTCACCAACGAATTATGTGATGCAATTCTGCGGCGTGGGCGTGAATATGCGCCGGATTTTCTCGCCATTGACGGCGGCGAGGGCGGCAGCGGTGCCGCGCCGCAGACCCTGTTCGATCACGTGGCACTGCCGATAGCCGAAGCGTTGCCGCGCGTGGTGGATTCGTTGATACAGGCCGATCTGAAATCGCGCATCCGTGTCATCGCCTCGGGTAAGCTGGTGACTTCGGCGCGCGCCTCATGGGCGTTGTGCGTGGGGGCGGATTTCATCAACACCGCGCGTGGGTTCATGTTTGCGCTGGGTTGCATACAGGCGTTGCGCTGCCATCAAAACACTTGCCCGACAGGCGTTACCACGCACAACAAGCGCCTGCAGCGCGGGATGGTGGTCGAAGAAAAATACCTGCGCGTCGCGAACTACGCCAAAAACATGAACAAGGAAATTGACATGATCGCGCACTCGTGCGGCCTGAAACACGCGCGCGAATTCAAACGGGAGCACGTGCGCATCGTGCAAACGGCCAACCAGAGCATTGCGCTCAACATGCTGCATCCGTATCCCGCTGTCGGTTCACGCGGGCCGGCGCGTGCGGCTTGATCTGAATAGGAGGCTATAAAAAATATGAATAAAAACAAATACTTAAATTGTTCCCTTGATGTATCGCGGCGGAATTTTCTGACGCGAGTGGCCGCCACTGGCGCGGCACTCAGTGCCGGGAAAGTGCTGGCGCAGGAAGCGCCAAAACCGCCCGCTGATCCAGCCGGCACGGTCGCCAACAGCACGGTGATGGGCGAAAAACATGCGGGCATGGTGGTGCATTCGGAACGCCCGCTGACGGCCAGTGTGCCGGCCGAGTTGCATCACTTTGCGGCCACGCCCAACGATCGCATGTTCGTGCGCAACAACCTGCTCACGCCGGACATCGACGCCGCCCAACACCGCTTGACCGTGAAAGGTTCGGTGCACAAGGAAGTGTCGTTTTCGCTGGACGAGTTGCGCAAAAATTTTCCGGTGGTGCGTACGCAAGCCATGCTGGAATGCGCGGGCGCAGGGCGCACGGGCTTCGTGCCGCGCCCCAGCGGCACGCCATGGTCCGTGACGGGCGGCATGGGGTGTCCGGTGTGGAACGGCGTGCGGTTGCGCGATGTACTCCGCGCGGCGGGTGTGCAGAACCACGCGGGTTACGTGGCAGGGCAGGGCGGCGATTTTGGCGTGATCGCCACTGCCGCGCCGGTGATTCGCTCGATACCGCTCGACAAGGCGATGGAGCCGCACACGCTGGTGGTGTTCGGTATGAACGACGGTCCGCTGCCGAAAATTCACGGCCATCCGCTGCGGCTGCTCGTGCCGGGTTGGGCGGGCAGTGCATCAACCAAATGGCTGCACACGCTGACCGTGCTCGACGCGCCGTTCAAGGGAACGTATATGGACACCAGCTACCGGATACCCCGCGATGCGGTGAAGCCCGGCGAAAAAATGCCGCCGGATGCGCTGGTCACCGAAGCATGGCCGGTGAAATCGATGATTACCTATCCCGCGCAGAATGCCGTGTTCAAACTTGGCCAATCGGTGCTGGTCGAAGGCCGCGCCTGGGTGGGTGAGGGCGCCATTGCCAAAGTCGAGTTGTCATTCGACGAAGGCGTGACGTGGCAGACCGCGCAGATTAACAGCGCCACCGATAAATACGCCTGGCGCATTTTCAGCGTGGAATTCAAACCCGCGAAGCCGGGCTTTACCACGGCGCTGGCGCGCGCCACCGATGATCGTGGCAATACGCAGCCGATGGCAGCCAAGTGGAACCCGCTGGGTTACTTCTGGAACGGCGTGCATCGCGTTGGCTTTGTGGTCGAAGCATGATCGTGAGACGCGCGAGGCGAGGCGCGAGGTGCATGCTTGCCGGGGTGTTGTTGTTTCTGGGCAGTACTGTGATAGCGCTGGCGCAGGATGACCCCGTGCCGCCCAAGACGCTCACGCCCGGCAAGGGCGTTGAACTCACCACCGCGCGATGCGTGATTTGCCACGACGCCACGCACATCACGCGCACCAAGCTCTCGCGTGGCGAATGGGAATTCAACATCAAGAACATGATCGAGCGCGGTGCGCCCATTGCACCGAACGAAATCGCGCCTATCCTTGAGTATCTGGCGACTTATTACAACCGGGATGCTGCGGCGCCGGCGCCAGTGCCGGCTGCAACAGCAAGTGCGGGTGATCCGGTCACAGGTCTGCTAACCACCCACGCCTGCACGGCCTGTCACCAAACCGACAAACGGGTGGTGGGGCCATCGTTCCGGGAAGTGGCCGCGAAATATGCGGGCAACAGCAGCGCGGCGGCCATGCTGGCCGGCAAGATCAGGCAGGGCGGCAGCGGTGTATGGGGCGCCGCGCCCATGCCGCCCAATGCCGGCGTGCCGGACGCGGATGTGCGGCGGCTTGTGGACTGGATACTGGGGCAGAAATAGACGCGCGCAGCGAAGGGGCCTGAGCAGCTGACACACGTCGGGCCTAATCGAGTTTGACGCCTAACGCACGAAACAGCTTGCCGATAGTTTCAAAATCGGCTTTCATGCGCGCCGTCAGCTCATCGGGCGGGCGGTGCGCCGGGTCCAGGGTCTGGGCGGCGAGTTTCGCGCCGACATCGGCATCTTTCGTGGCCTTGCCAGTTTCGGCGTTCAGCCGGTCAATAATCGGCCGTGGCGTTCCCGCGCCCGCGAACACGCTCACCCAGGTCGACGATTCGTAGCCGGGAATGGTATCGGCAATCGTCGGTACTTCCGGCAACTGCGCTACGCGCTCGGTGGTGGTGACGCCCAGCGCGCGCACGCGATTGGATTTGATGTGCGAGATCAATTCGCTGATGGCCGCCACCTGAGTTTGCGTCTCGCCGGACACCAGGGCGATAACCGCCGGACCGCCGCCCTTGAACGGCACATGAGTCATGCGGATGCCTGCGCGTGATTCAAACAACACGCCGTTCATATGCGTAAAACTGCCGACACCGGAATGCCCGTGCAGTAATTCGCCGGGGCGTTGTTTTGCCAGCGCAATGAATTCCTTCACCGACTTCACCGGCAGCGCCGGATGTACGGTCAGCACGCTCACCACCCGCGCCATAGGGCTGACGCCCGTGAAATCGCGCAACGCGTCGTACGGCAGCTTGTTGTAGAGATGCGCATTGGCCACATGCGACGCGACGGTCTGAATCAGCAGCGTATAGCCGTCGGGTTTGCTTTGCGCCACCAGTGCAGTGCCGATGGTGCCACCCGCGCCGGGGCGGTTTTCAATAATGAACGACTGCCCCAAATATTCTGACAGCTTGGGCATGACGATGCGCGCGGCAATATCGTTGGCGCCAGCCGGCGGAAAGGGCACGATCACGCGCACGATTTTGGCAGGGTAGGCTTGCGGCCACGCTGCAGTCGAAGCGCAAAGCAGTACGGCGTAACCGGCGGCGGACCATCGGGTAGTATTCATGGAATTTTCTCCTCCTGTTGATTTTTTTGCAGACTGCGGCGTTGGGCTACAACTCCCGCGCCTGAAATGTATTGCACTGGCTGATTTGTCCGCTGTCCAGCCCGCGGCGGAACCAGCGCACGCGCTGTTGTGACGTGCCGTGGGTAAACGATTCCGGTGTGACGTAGCCGCGCGCCTGCTGCTGCAGCCGGTCATCGCCGATGGCGGTGGCGGCGGTCATCGCGGCTTCCACGTCGCCGCCCTCAAGAATATGCCGCGTGCGGTTGGCGTGATGCGCCCAGATGCCGGCCAGGCAATCGGCCTGCAATTCCATGCGCACCGAAAGCTTGTTGTATTCCGCTTCGGATACGCGTCGGCGTTGCGCGTCGACCTTGTCGGCTATACCCAACAAATTCTGCACATGGTGGCCAACTTCGTGCGCGATCACATAGGCGCGGGCGAATTCGCCGGGGGCCTGAAAGCGCCGCTGCAGATCGTCGAAGAACGACAGATCGATGTAAACCTTCTGATCGCCGGGGCAATAAAACGGCCCCATGGCGGCCTCCGCCCGGCCGCAGGCGGATTGCACCGCGCCGCGAAACAGCACCAGCTTGGGCAGTTGGTATTGCTTGCCGTTTTGAGTGAACAGCCCTGTCCAGGTGTCTTCGGTATCGGCCAGCACCACGGAAACAAATTTCGCCATCTGATCACCCTGCGCTGGGCGTTGCGCGGGGGCTTGTGACGATTGACGCGATTGCGGTGAGCGTTGTGATTGTTGCGAAACCTGCGGTGCATCGCCGCCGCCGCCGAGCAGCCCCAACACCATCGAAGGATCAACGCCCAGAAACATCGCCACCACGGCAATCAGGATGACGCCGATGCCACCCTTCGCCATGCCGCCGCCCATCACGCCGCCACCGCCGCCTCCGCCGCCCGATTCGCCACGCCGGTCTTCGACGTTATCGCTTTCCCTGCCGCCTTCCCACTTCATGGAGGTCTCCCGGAATTGCTTTCACGGCATTATGGCAAAGTTTGCCGTGCCCCGCCGGTTTGCCGGCCCGGCGCTACCCGGCTTCAACTCGGCTATTGCCGCCACACCAGCGCGCTGACAGCGGCGAGGTTCAGCGCATTGACCCAGAACACCGGCGATGCGCCGAGCGTGGAGCCCAGCGCGCCGCAGGCCACCGGAATTACCACGCGCGCAATGTTGTTGGCAGTAAGCCGCATCCCGGTGACTTCGCCGGCGCGGCCCGGTGGCGCGCGGTTGTAGCCGAGCATCATCGACAGCGGCTGGCCGCAACCCAGGCCCAGCCCCAACACGAAGGCGATGGTCATCATGTAAGCCAGATTCACCGACAGCGGAAACACCGCGAACGCACACGCGGCGAGTATCAGGCATGCGAACATCACGCGTTCGGCGCGCCAGTGTTGCAGCAGTAGCGGCATGGCAAAGCGTGTGACAAAACCAGCCACCGCAAATACGCCAAGGATGAAGCCGATCAGCGTGGCGGAAAAATTCAGCGAGTGCGCATACACCGGCAGGTAAAACGCGAACAGATCATTACTTGCGACGATCAGCCCGCTGATGATGACCACGCTGCGCACCTGCGGCAGACGCAGCAGCGCCAGTGCGCCGGAGGGCGCGGTGCTGGCTGCCTCGGTCGCTTTTTTTCCGCCGGCATGGCGAAAGCGCTTGCCCATGGACAGGCCGATGATGGGTGGAATCATGAACAGCGCCAGCATCACAAACGCGCCGCGATAACCCACGTTATCAATCGCCAAGCCCACCGACACCGGGCCGACAAAAGCCGATATGGAATAACCTATTGATAATATTGAGAAATTTTTGGCGCGATCGGCCTCTGTACCGAGCCCGCCGGTGAGCGTCTGAATCGCAACGTTAAAAAACATGAAGCCCGCGCCGGTAACGACGGCAATGACAAATAGCGAGGCAAGCCCCGACGTAAACACGCCGATCAGCATGCCGGCACACACCACGCATGCGCCGCTGATCAGCGGCCAGCGCGCACCGTGGCGGTCCGCAACGCGGCCGGAATAAACGCCCATTACCAGCGGCGCCGACGCATAAAACGCCGCCAGCCAGCCGATGGTGGTTTGGCTTGCCCCCAGTTGCAGGGCGTAGAGCGACACCGCGATTTTGCTGCCGATGTAACACGCGTGCGCGGCCACGCAGTAACTGACGATAAGAAGCATGCGGCTGAGGATACCGCACGTATGCGAGAGTTCGCACACTTGAGGCAGAGGGCTGACTGGCGGCCCTCTGCTATACTGAATTTGAAGCTGTCTGGATGATGAAATTTTATTCGGGTGAATAACTGAATGACCACTCAGGCTCGCAGTTCGTGCTTCGACTTCGGGCAAAAACGCCCTACGCTCGGCACGAACGGCTAATTTTTCCCGTTCGTCCTGAGCGTAGCGTAGCGAAGTCGAAGGATGAACGTCACTACCTTGTATGAATTTAAGTATTTGTTTTAAAAGGGATATTTATGAAACAACTCAAACTTCCGGCCGTCTTCATGCGCGGCGGCACCAGCAATGCCATCGTGTTCCGCCAGCAGGATTTGCCGCGTGACCGCGCCGCGTGGGATGAAATTTTTCTCGCCGCCATCGGCAGCCCCGACCCATATGGCCGGCAACTGGACGGCATGGGCGGTGGCGTGTCGTCGGTGTCCAAGGTTTGCGTGGTGGGGCCGCCCACGCGCCCGGACGCGACATCGACTACACCTTCGCGCAGGTTCAGGTGAAAAAGGCCGAGGTGGATTACAGCGCCAACTGCGGCAATATGTCCTCCGCCATGGGGCCGTTCGCGGTGGACGAGGGCATTTTCAAGGTCGGTGCGGGTAGCAAAGAAGCCGTGGTGCGCATCCACAATACCAATACCAAAAAAATCATTCAAGCACGCTTCAACATGGACGAGGGCCTGTCCGAAGTTGATGGCGATCTGGCGATACCCGGCGTGTCGGGCACCGGCTCGCCGGTACGGCTGGAGTTTCTGCAACCCGGCGGCGCCAGCACCGGCAAGCTGCTGCCCACCGGCAATGTCAGCGACGTGCTCGATGTCCCCGGCGTCGGCAAGCTCACCGTCAGCATGGTGGATGCTGCCAACGCAACGGTGTTCGTGCGTGCGGCTGACCTGGGCCTGACCGGCATTGAAATGCCCGACGCACTGGAAGCCAACACCGCCATCATGCAAAAACTCGCCGCCATCCGCGCGCAAGCAGCAGTGGCCATGGGCATCACCAAAACGGCGGAAGAAGCGCTGAAAAAAGGCGGCACGCCCTTCGTCGGATTTATCGCCGGCCCGCAGGATGCGGTCACGCTCACCGGCGACAAGCTGAACGAAAACGACATCGACCTCACCGCGCGCATGCTTTCCAACGGCCAGCCGCATCGCGCGCTGCCATTGACGGTGACGCTGTGCACGGCTGTTGCTGCGCGTATTGAAGGTTCGGTGGTGCATGCGGCTACGCGTGCAGTGAGTGATAAGAACGCGCCGATTCGCATCGCCATGCCGTCCGGTATTTTGACGGTAGCGGCGGACGTGAAGCTCAAGGACGGCCAATGGCACGCCGAGCAGGGCGCGTTTTACCGCACGCAGCGGCGATTGTTTGAGGGCTATGTTTATGTGCGGGCTTCGCAGGTGCCGAGGTTGGTGGCGGCTACTCGGGGGAAGTTGAAGGCGGCGTAGTGCGAGCCGAATGCAAGATGGGTGTGAAATTGTGGGGTGGGCACGCCACGCTTTGCCCCGCCCAGCACTTGCCATTCTGAAATAGCCGAGATGCCTACCCTGAGTGGACCTGACGGTTGGCTCGAACTCGATGTCGTCGGGTATCAGTTTGCGTCTGTAGCCAACGATGGGTGGGATTCCGAGTGGCTTCAAGTTTCGGGTCGTGCGCAATGTTCGCGTGGGCAGTGGAAGTTTTATGATCCTTGCCTTACCACGTTCGAGCTGGAGCGCCTCGCGTCGTGGCTCCGTAATTTGCCTGCTGGCGGTCCAGATCGAGAGATCGGATTCACTGAGCCAAATTTGCGTTTTGAGCATGTCGAGGAGGTAGCGGGGGACGTGCTATACATATATTTGTCGCAGGAAGCCTCCCCGCCATGGGCAACCGATGACGAACGATTTGGAGATGGGTATGCGTTGCACATACCATTTTTTTCAATCAATTTCTCAGATGTCGCAGATGCTGTAACGAGTCTATGCAAGAAATACCCAATGAGAGCTAACCGAGATGGCTGCTAAATCACAATAGAATCCGTAGGGCGCATTAACCGAAGGGCAATGCGCCGTATGTGGTGCGTCGTGCAAGGCATGCGGCGCAATGCGCTTCGCTTATTGACGCCCTACAAATTGCGTTGTGATGGTTGCGAAGTTTGGGTTGTCACGAACGAGCCACGCCCATGAACACCCCCCAATTTGAAATCAACGGCGCGAACGTAACGCGACTGGAAGATCATCGCCTGCTGACCGGCCAGGGGCAATTCGCGGCGGATTGGCGCTTGCCGGGGCAACTGTATGGCCATTTCCTGCGGGCGGACCGGGCGCACGCACGCATCGTTAAGCTGAATGTGGCGAAGGCGCGGGCGTATCCCGGCGTGCATGCGGTGTTGACCGGCGAGGACGCCGTGCGCGCGGGCTGTGTGCAGCCGGTAAGTTTTTTCAATTTTCCCGGCAAGCATGGCGCAAAACCCTTGGTGCCGCAGTGGCCGGTGCTGGCGCACTGCAAGGTGCGCTTTGCGGGTGAACCCGTGGCCTTTGTGGTGGCGGAAACTGAACACGCCGCGCAAGATGCCTGTGCGCGGATTGAAGTCGCATACGCGGATCTGCCGTGCGCCGTGACGGCTGAAGCCGCGCTTGCGCCATCGGCCGCGACGCTGCACGACGGCATTGCGGGGAATCTGGCGTTCGAGTGCGAAGCAGGCGATGCCGCCGCCACTGAGGCGGCGTTCGCGCGGGCGGCGCATGTGTCGCGGCTTTATCTCACCAGCACGCGGGTGGTGCCCAGCCCGATGGAGCCCCGCGCCTGTCTCGCCGCTTTTGATGCCGCGACGGACACTTACACGGTGCACGCCTGCATTCAGGGCGCCAACATGCTGCGCATGCAGCTGGCGGGCTACATGCGGGTGCCGGAATCGAAGATCAGGGTTGTCGCGCGGGACGTAGGCGGCGGCTTTGGCTGCCGCAGCATGGGCTATCCGGAATATTGCGCGGCGATGCTGGCGGCGCGCGCCACGGGGCGGCCGGTGAAGTGGATTTCCACGCGCACGGAAGCCTTTCTCGCCGACAACCACGGGCGCGGCAGCGTGGTGCAGGGTGAACTCGCGCTGGATGCGCAGGGCAAATTTCTCGCGATGCGGCTGGACTGGATTGCCGAGGTTGGCGCGTATATGACACCACCGGCGGCGGTGGCGACGATACGCAATCCGATGGTGAGCTTTACCGGCGCGTATCGCATCCCGGCGCTGCATGGCCGTTGGCGCGTGGCGATGACCAATGCCGCGCCGATCGGCAATTATCGCGGTGCGGGGCGGCCCGACATTGCTTATGTGGTCGAGCGGCTGATGCAGCAGGCGGCAGTGGAAACGGGCGTTGATCCGGTGGCGTTGCGGCGCAGGAACTACATTCCCGCCGAGGCGTTCCCATACAAAACGCCCACCGGGTCGGTGTACGAAAACGCCGACTTTGCAGGCTTGATGGACAAGGCGCTGGCGGCGGCGGATTGGGATGGTTTTCCCGCGCGGCAGGCCGAATCTTCCAAAGCCGGCAAGCTGCGCGGGCGCGGCATGGCGACTGTGATCGAGACCACCAACGCCGGCGCGCAGCCGAAAGATCAGGTCGCGTTGCAGGTGCAGGGCGACGGGCGCGTCATTGTGCACACCGTGTCGCACGCGCAGGGGCAGGGGCACGAAACCACGCTCGCCATGCTGGTGGCGCGCGCGCTGCAAATTCCCACCGAGCGTGTCGTTGTGCGTCAGGGGCTGAATGAGCCGGCGCTGCTCGGCAACCACACTGGCGGTTCGCGCAACACCGTGGGCGTGGGCACGGTGTGCCATCTCACGGCGTTAAAGCTGATTGACCAGGGCAAGGCGCGCGTGGCCGAAGCGTGGGGCGTGGAGCCGTCGCAGGTAGCTTATGCCCGCGGCGCGTTCACCTGCAAAGAACCCAATAAAAACCGAGCCTTACAGGAACTGGCCGGTAACGGCATGTTCGAGACCATCGGCGAGGGTGCATTCGGCGCGACGTTTCCCAACGATTGCCATGTGGCCGAGGTTGAAGTCGATCCCGAGACCGGGCAGGTGACAGTGATGTCGTACGTCACCGCTGATGACTTTGGCGTGATTGTCAACGACACGATAGTCGAAGGCCAGTTGCACGGCGCGGTGTTGCAAGGCGCCGGGCAGGTGTTCGGTGAAGTCGCGCATTATGATTCCGCCAGCGGGCAAATGCTGACCGCCAGTTTCATGGATTACTACCTGCCGCGCGCCGGGCTGATTCGCGACATCAACATGAATCACCATGCCACGCCGTCGCGCGTGAGCCCGCTTGGCGTCAAAGGCATGGGCGAGGCGGGGCTCACCGGCGCGTTGCCCGCGCTGACCAACGCCGTGCTGGATGCGTTGCGTGGCGTTGGCATCACGCATCTGAACATGCCGCTCACGCCCGCGAAAATCTGGAGTGCGATTCAGGCGGCGCGGTTGCGCGGGTGAATGCGGGTAGCTGCGAAGTTAAGGTGGGGAAAGTAAAAAAATGAATAAAAACAAATACTTATAAGGTATTGGCGCAATCGACTACTACCGTCCCATTCTTGGGGCGATATTCAACGGCCTCGTGCGCGCCTGCCGTGTTGGCTAGCGGAAAAACCGACGACACGCTGTGCACCATGCCACCTTCGTGCAGCCACGCGACGATGTCGTTTTGCGCCCGTTTGCGCGCTGCGTGTGGTGCGTTGTTTAGCAGCACGGCGTGGATCGACAGATTTTTGCGCATGAGTTCCGGCGCGGTGATCGTGGGCGTGGGGTTGCCCTTGGTGACGTAGTAGGCGATGGAGCCGTTCACCGCCAGCAGTGGCAGAGTGGTGGCGAGATTGCCGCCGAAATCGACGTCGACGACGTGATGCACACCGGCGTTTCCTGTGATTGCACGTACACGCTCAATCACATTTTCAGTTTTGTAGTTGATCACATGAGCCGCGCCACCGGCTTGGGCGTGCACAGCTTTTTCATCCGAACTGACGGTGGCGATAACCCTGGCGCCAAAGCGCTTGCTCCATTGCACGGCGTAGTGCCCCACCGCACCCGCGCCGCCGGTGACGAGCACGGTCTTGCCTTGTAAATCTCCACCGAGTGATACGCAGCGGTGTGCGGTCATGCAGGGGATGCCGAGGCAGGCGCCTTCGTTAAAGCCGGTGTTGTCCGGCAGCGCCGAAACCAGATCAACGTTGAGTGCAATGGTTTCCGCCGCTGTGCCCAGCAGGCGCCCGCCGCGCTGGCCGTTGTACAACCACACGCGTTTGTTGAGCCACGCAGGGTCTACACCCGCGCCGATTTGATCCACCACTCCCGCGCCGTCGCTGTTGGGGATGATAAGCGGGCCTTCCATGGCATACGTACGGCCGACGGTGCGGTTGGTATCGGCGGGGTTCACCGCGGATGCGTGCAGGCGCACGCGCACTTCGCCGGCGCCAGCGTGTGGCGTGGGCTGCTCGCCAAATTGCATGACATCGGCGGGCTTGCCCTGACGGGGGTACCAGGCGGCTTTCAAAGGGGGTCCTTTTCAATTTCGTGATTGCTTACGTGAGCAGTTTAGCACCGGCATTAACCCGGTTTTCGCGTGCACATGGCACAATCGCCAGCATCCACTTATTCGTGAGGCGTAGCAATGGAACTCAACCGACTGTCGATAGCCGAAGTGTCCGCGCGCATGAACGCCGGTACACTTACCAGCGTGCAACTGACTGAGGCGTGTCTTGCGCGGGTCAACGCGCGCGAGCCGGAGGTGCGTGCGTGGGTGCACATTGATCCCGCCGAAGTACTGGCGCAGGCGCGAGCGTGTGACGCCACGCCCAGGTGCAGCGCGCTGCACGGCATCCCCGTGGGTATCAAGGACATTATCGACGTCGCGGGCCTGCCCGCCGAATACGGCTCGCCGATTTACGCAGGCAACCGCGCGGTGTCCGATGCGGCGTGCGTGTCGGCGTTGCGCAAGGCGGGCGCGATCATCATGGGCAAGACGGTGACCACCGAATTCGCCATGCGTCACCCGAACAAAACGCGCAACCCGCACAATCCGGCGCACACGCCGGGCGGCTCGTCGAGCGGCTCGGCGGCAGGCGTGGCCGATGGCATGATGCCGCTTGCCTTGGGCACGCAAACCGGCGGCTCGGTGCTGCGGCCCGCCTCGTATTGCGGCGTGGTGGGCTTCAAGCCGACATTTTGTGTAATCAACCGCGCGGGGGTGAAGCCGAACGGGGAATCGCTGGATACAGTGGGGCTGTTCACGCGTAGCGTGGAAGATGCGCGGCTGGCCTTCCCGGTGGTAACGGAATGCGCTGCGCCTGCGCCGATGGCGATTGCCAATCCGCGCATCGGATTTTGCCGCACGCCGCAATGGGCCGCGGCGCAGCCGGAAACCGTGGCGGCCATTGAAGCGGCTGCCGCAGCGCTCGCTCGCGCAGGGGCGCAGGTCAATGAATACGCGTTGCCCTCCGCCTTCGACGCGCTGGCCAAAGCCCATGGCGTAATCAATGACTACGAAGCCTGCCGCGCATTGAGCCACGAAATACGCACGGCGCGCGACAGGATCAGCGCGACCGTGCAATCGCGCATCGAGAGTATGGCGGCGCACACACTGGACGATTATTTGCGTGCGCGGCGCATCGTCACGGATTGCCAGTTGCTGTTGCGCGATGTGTTCAACCATTTCGATTCGCTGTTGGTACCCAGCGCGCCGGGTGAAGCGCCGTTGACGCTGAACAGCACCGGAGAACCCACATTCAATGCGATCTGGACGGCGCTGCATGTGCCGGCGATCACCTTGCCGGCGGGCACGGGGCCGTCAGGGTTGCCGGTGGGCGTGCAGTTGGTGGGTGCTCTGGGCGCGGACTACGCGTTGCTGGCATGCGCGGCCTGGGTGGAAAGCCGGTTGCATTACGCGTGACTGCCGCGCGGGAAGTCAATTCAACGCAAGCTTCACCAGCAGTTTTAACACGGCAATCACCACGCAGCCGGCGATGAGCGCGCCGATCACCGCCTGTTTCATCGAAATTTTGACGCCGTCGCGCTCCCACGTGCCTTTCTTGCCGATCATGCACAACGCCCAGAACATCGTCGCGGCCACCTGACCGAAAGAGGCTTTTTTTTCAGCCGTCATGTCTGGCGGGCGGGCCGGCGCCGCACGGCGGCGATGATTTTGTTCAGCCTTTCGCGTGACAGTTCATCCGGCCGCGCGCTGGAGGCCGCGTCGAGCATCCAGCGCTCGATATCAGCCGGCGAGGCAGTGGTGTTCTGGCGGCCTTCCATGGCATTTTTGAGCGCGAGAATTTTCAGACGCTGGCGTGCGGCAAGAAAATTCTCCGGACTGTCGATGCTGCAGGCCACTTCAAGATTGAGCAGAACATCTTCGAGGGATTCACCCTTTTTGCCGGGTTTGCCATCGTTGCTGCCGGTAAACCGCGCGTCCATGCGCGTTTTCCACGCGGCGGGTAACTGGCTGATGGCGTTCCAGCGCTCTTCCAGCGCTGCAGTCTGCTCCGCGCCAATGCCGGAAGCCTCGCGCTCGGCGCAAATGTTAAGCGCGTCAAGCAACGCGTCGTAGCGTGCCTGTTCGGCGTGCCGCGCAAGTTCACCGACACGCCTGGATGCAGCTTCGCGAGCTGCACGATATCGGGCATCGATCTTGGCTGCCAGCGCACGCGGCGCTTCAGGTGCGGCGCGCCATTGGCTTTCGGCTTCCTGCAGACCACGCTTGATGTCCTGTGAGCTGCTGGCGGCGGCGAGCGCGCTGACGACATCGATAATCGCGTTACGTGCCTTGAGTTTTTCGTTGATCTCGGCTTCGGCGGCGGTGCGCGCGGCGTCACGTGCCGTAAAGATAGCATCGGTGGCGGTTTTGAAGGTCGTCCACAGCGCGTTTTCGTCGCGGCGCGGCAGCGGCATGGTCTTGGCGACACTTTGCCATTGCGACTGAATTTTTTTCACCTTGTCGATGACGTCGCGCCCCTGCGCTGACGGCAACAATTCCTGCATGGTTTTTATGAGCGCATCGCGTTTGCCGCGCGCTTCATCATGCGCGGCCTTGATCGGGCCTTCCAAAGCCTGCACTGCGGCGGCGTAGCGCGTGGTGATGGCGTTGTCGCCTTTTTGCGCGCGGCGCGGCACTGTGTGTTCCACAGGCCCGAGTTTGCGCCAGGCCATTTGCGCTTCTTCAAGGGCGTGGCCAACCGCGCGCCAGTCGGGCTTAGTGGCCGGGGCAGGGGATGGAGTGCCTTCCGCGGCAGCGGGGAAAAACTTCGCTGCGGCCTGCGTCAGCGTTTGCACGATCTGTTCGCGTTTGGCGAGGTTTTCGCTGCGTTCGGCCTTGAGCTTTTCCAGATGCGCGCCGACGGGTGCGTACGCTTTCTTCAGCGCACCGTCAAAATTGAGCCACATCACCTGATTGGAGGCTGCGCCCAGTTTGTCGAGTTCCTTCCATCGCTCGCGCAATTTGTCGATGGCGTCCGCATGTGCCTTGACCGATACCTTGCCCGTGGCGGCTTCGGCCAGCGCCTGTGCTTCGGCCACCACCTGTTCGCGGCTTTGCCGGCCGCCCCAGCGTTGCCAATCGTGCAGCCGGCGCTGCTCGGCGCGCAGGACTTCGATGCGCTGGTGCAGTGTGGCATTGACGGCGCCGCGTTTCAACGCGGTGTCGATCACCGCCAGCAATCGCGTTAAATCGCCGACATGACCGGCGGTGTGCGCGGCTTCTGCGGCTTCGACATCGCGTTCGATGGCCTGCACGCGCTGTTTGTTCTGCTCGCGGCGTCGCTCGCGTTCCTCGGCGCTCAATGCCGCCTGTTCCATTTCCCTTTCTTCGGTGACGGCATTGCGCCACTCGGCAAATCGCGCCGCTAGCGTGCTATGCCATTCGCTGCCAATGGTTTCGGCCATTTCCGGAAAGGCACGCCACTGTTCGGTCAACTGCTTTTCCAGCGCTTCCTCGCGCCGGACTTCGCCCTCGGGCTGATTGGCAACCGGCAGGGTCAGCAAAAACGCCGCGCGCTGCGTGACGCTGGAAGCCACCGCCAGCAACCGGTTGGCGGTATCCACGCGCGTGGCGCAGCGGGAGTCGGCGGCGTCCGGGTTGGCTTGCACGTGTTCGAGCAGTGTCAGCGCCAGCGGCTCGGCGATGGCAGGTGGCGATTCGCCCGAGGCTATGCCGGGCAACGCACCCTGCAGCCGCGCCATGGCGTCGTCGATGGCGGGTAGCCAGCGCGTGACAGCCTGCACATGCTCGCCCCGCGCACGCACTTTGACGCCGAGCTGTTCGCTCAACGCCGCGAATTCGTTGCGCAGTGCTTCGTCAACAAGATTGGCGTCCAGCGCCGCCCACGCCCGGTCGAGGTCCACCACGCGGTTGACGGCCGCCGATTCCTGATCCAGCAGGGCGTGCGCGCTGGCAATCAGTGCTTGCGCTTCTTCAGTGGTGACGCGTTTGCCGTGGGTGTTTTCCCAGCGCGATTTCGCGGCGCGGTATAGGCGCTTATCGTGCTCGCGAAAATCATGCATGGCTTGCCTGAGCGAGGCTTCCTGCGCAAGTGCTTCGATGGCAGCAAGTTTTAACGGCACGACGGGCGCGTCATGCGCGAGTTGCAACAGCGCGACATCGTCACCCGCGCCGGCGGCCACGGCAATGCGGTCATGCCAGGCCTGCTGGTCTTCGGGCGACAGCGCGGGGGCGGCTGGAACGGGCTGTGGCGCAGCTGTTGCTGCGGTTTCGCCACTGCCCTCTTTTCTGAAAATATTTTCGAACACGGTACGAGCATCCAGAAGAAATTCAGGCTACATTGTGACACTGAAAGAACAGCCTGACCTGCGAGAATTGAATGTGAACGCGATTGTAATTGAGCCGGGCTGCTACCGGCACTACAAAGGCAACGATTACGAAGTCATCGGCATGGCGCGGCATTCGGAGACGCTGGAGCCGATGGTGGTCTATCGCGCGCTGTACGGCGAGGGCGGGCTGTGGGTGCGGCCTGCTGGCATGTTCGCGGAATCAGTGACGGTTGACGGACGCACCGTATCCCGATTCGCACGGGTGCCGCCATGAGTACCACAAGTATCAACTGGTTTCCCGGCCATATGGCGGTGGCGGTTGCCAAGGCAAAGGAAGCGACTGCGGACAACGACGTGATCATCGAAGTGCTGGACGCACGCTGTCCGATGGCAAGTTCCAACCCGCTGGTTGATTCCCTGCGCCTGCACCGGCAGCGGCCCTGTCTCAAGGTGCTCAACAAGGCGGATCTCGCCGATGCCACTGTGACCACGGCGTGGCTGGGTTATTTCAATGCGCAGAAAAACGTGAAGGCGATAGCGTTGTCCTGCAAAAAGCCGGGCGACGCGGCGAAGGTGCTGGCGGCGGCAAAAAAGCTAGCGCCACATCGCAGTGACGCCTTCAAGCCGCTGCGCATGATGATCATGGGCGTGCCCAACGTGGGCAAGTCGACGTTGATCAATGCGCTGCTCAAGCGCCGCGCGGCGAAGGTTGGCGACGAACCGGCGGTGACCAAGGTGCTGGCGCGTTACGACTTGTCGCCGGAAGCGAGCCTGACTGATACGCCGGGCCTGATGTGGCCGCGCATCGACGTCGAGGCCGACGGGCTGATGCTGGCCGCGAGCCACACCATCGGCGTGCGTGCGTATCACGAAAGTGAAGTGGCGGTGTTTTTGGGGGAGATTTTGCTGGCGCGATATCCTCGCGCGTTGGCCGGACGCTATGGCACCCAGGCCGTTGTCACGGATGGCGCAGGCGTGGTGGAGGCCGTGGCGGCACGGCGCGGATACCGCCTGAAGGGGGCGGGCTTTGATCTTGAAAAAGCGGCAATCACGTTGCTTAATGATTATCGCAGCGGCGCGCTGGGAAAGGTGAGTCTGGAGACGCCAGGAAACGCGCCGCGTCTGAGAGCGGCCCATACGTTGACAGAAGAAAAACTTAATTAAAACAGATACTTACTGTAAAACAAAAGCCCCGCGCAAATTTCGCACGGGGCTGCCGGATTGGGCGTCTGGAAGGGTGGCTTGGTTGCTTAGTTGTATTGCAGCCGCCCCTCAATAATGCGCACACGCTCGCCCGCGCGGAACGCGGGTTCAGTGTCGTACGGAAACACGCGGGTCGAGCCGTCTTCCATGCGCACCACCACTTCATAGCGGCGGCCGGAACTGGTGCGACGCTCAATCTGGTGTCCGGCATACGCGCCGCCGGCGACGCCCGCGACAGTGGCGACCGTGCGACCCGTGCCGCGGCCCACCTGATTGCCCAGCAAACCGCCGGCCACTCCACCGATCACCGCACCCAAACCACTGGCTTCGCCAGCGACCGATTGCACGACGACGTTTTCCACTGTACCGCAATTGCCGCACTGCGCAGGCGACTGCTGCGTTACCACGGCGGGCGGATAAGGCGTGGCTGCAGGCGCGGTCACGGGCGCCGGCACGGCACTGCCGGGCGGCGGCGAAGGATAGGCGGGCGCTTGTGTGACGGGCGCGGGGTAAGTGGATTGAACGGGCGTGGTCGCGGCGGGGTACGACAGCACGCTCGGCTGCGTATTATTCGCGGCTGCACCAGCAGCGGGCATGCCAGCGGGCGCGGGATCAAAGGGCGCAGCCGACGGAGGCGTTTGCCGAGTAGATTGCACTTGAGCGACTTGCTGGGGGGCGACGGTGGCGGCCGCTGCGGTCTGAATTTGCTCAGGTTGTCCCGTGCCAGCAGGGCTGGTCTGGGCGGTTTCCTTGTTAAGTGAAACTTTCATGGGCTCGGCGGCGGGTGCAGAGACCGGCTTTACCGCCGGGGCGCGTGCTTTTTCCGCCACCTTGCTGAACTCATCCGCGCCTGCGTCATAGTCCATCGCCATGCCGAAGACCGCGGCAACAGCTGCCACGCCAGCCACGGCGGCTATGGTTCCCAAGGAACTGGATTTGGTGGTGGTTTCGTCAGCCATTTGGTTTCTCCTTGGACGGCAGCGGGCTACTGATCCCCGGCGCCGCAATCCCCGGTGCCGCGCGTTACTTTCCAAACGTGAGCATAGCACGACTGCCGCTCGTCGCGTGCGAAAATTATTTAATTAAAACAGATACTTATGTTGTGGCATGGCAATGGGTCAGGTTTGCAGTTCGGCGCGGCCGCGGAACAGTTCAAGTGCTTCGGGATTGGCAAGCGCCTCGCGATTTTTCACTGGCCGGCCATGCACAATGTTGCGCACTGCAAGTTCGACAATTTTGCCGCTGCGGGTGCGCGGGATGTCGGCGACCTGAAGCACTTTATCGGGCACGTGGCGTGGCGTGGTGTTTTCACGGATGTGTTGCTTGATTTTATTGATTAGTGCCTCGTCAAGTGTCAGCTCATCGCGCAGCCGCACGAACAGAATCACACGCACATCGCTGGGTTGTTGTGGCGGCCAATCCTGCCCGATGGCAATGCTCTCGACGACTTCTTCGAGTTTTTCAACCTGCCGGTAAATTTCGGCCGTGCCGATGCGCACGCCGCCGGGATTCAGCACCGCGTCGGAGCGGCCATAGATGACAAGCCCGCCATGTTCGGTGTATTCGAGATAATCGCCGTGGCACCACACGTTCGGGTAACGGTCGAAATACGCTGCGTGATATTTTGCGCCATCAGCATCGTTCCAGAAACCCAGCGGCATCGACGGAAATGGCGCTGTGCACACCAGCTCGCCTTTTTCGCGTTGCAGTGAGCGGCCATCCTCGTCGAATACTTCCACTTTCATGCCGAGGCCTGGCGACTGAATTTCTCCACGCCATACCGGTGCGTTCGGATTGCCCAATGCAAAGCACGACACGATGTCGGTGCCGCCGGATATCGAGGCGACGTGTAACTCACGCTTGATGTTGCGGTAGATGTAGTCGAAGCCCTCCGGCGCGAGTGGCGAGCCGGTGGAGAGCAGGGCTTTCAGATGCGGCAGCTTGTGCGACACCGCGGGTTCCAGATTGAGTTTGGCGATGGCGTCAATGTATTTCGCGGCGGTGCCAAAAATAGTGATGTTTTCGGCTTCGGCGTAATCCCACAAAATGCGCCCGCGTCGCACGAACGGCGAGCCATCGTACAGCATCAATGTCGCCTGCGACGCGAGGCCCGAGGCTAGCCAGTTCCACATCATCCAGCCGCAAGTGGTGTAATAAAAAAGCCGCTCGCCGGGTTTCACATCCGTGTGCAGCCGGTGTTCCTTCAAGTGTTGCAGCAACGTGCCGCCGGCGCCGTGAACGATGCACTTGGGCACGCCGGTCGTGCCCGAAGAATACAAAATGTAAAGCGGGTGCTCGAACGGCAAGCGTTCAAAATGAATATCCTTCGCCTGAAACGGTGCGGTAAATTCGTGCAGGCTCACCGCATCGCGAATGCCGTCGAGTGGTGGTTCGGCGCGCGTATACGGCACCACCACCACCTTTTTCACCGAAGGCAATTTTGCCGCGATTTCCCGCACCCGCGGTAGCACGTCGATGGGTTTGCCCATGAAAAAGTAGCCGTCCACCGCAATCAGCACTTTCGGCTCGATCTGGCCGAAACGATCCAGCACGCCCTGTGCACCGAAATCCGGCGAGCATGAGGACCACACTGCGCCGATGCTGGCGGTGGCGAGCATGCCGATAATCGCGCCGGGCAGATTCGGCAGATACGCTGCCACGCGGTCACCCGGCTTTACGTCTTGCGCGCGCAACGCCTGCGCGAGGCGCGACACTTCGCCGTGAAGTTCGGACCACGTCAACTGGCTTTTAACCTGCTCTTCGCCCCAGAAAATAAGGGCGGGCGTGTCGTCTCGCCGGCGCAGCAGGTTTTCCGCGAAATTCAGTTGCGCGCCGGGAAACCAGCGGGCGCCGGGCATCCGATCGCGGTCCACAAGTAACTGATCTACCTGCGATGCGCCGATTACCCCGCAGAATTGCCAGATGGCATGCCAGAATCGTTCTCGGTCAGCACACGACCAGACATGCAACTCGGCGTAATCGCGAGCAGTGACGCCATAGCGCTCAGTCACGAATTGCGTGAATGCCGTGAGATTGGATTCAGCGACACGTTGAGGGGAGGGAGTCCACAGCGGTTGATCCATGATCACCTCGCGCAAGGTTCGTATAGGGTGTAGCCGTGCCGAAATTACTCAGGCCGCATTTGCGGAAACAAGATCACATCGCGTATTGACGGCGCGTCGGTGAGCAGCATCACCAGCCGGTCGATGCCGATGCCCGCGCCGGCCGTCGGCGGCAGGCCGTATTCCAAAGCGCGGATGTAGTCGGCGTCGTAGTGCATGGCTTCGTGGTCGCCGGCATCTTTCTGCTTGACCTGTTCGCGGAAGCGCTCGGCCTGATCTTCCGGGTCGTTCAGTTCCGAAAAGCCGTTGGCAATTTCGCGGCCTGCGATGAACAGTTCAAAGCGTTCTGTGATGTCCGGGTTTTTGTCGCTGCGGCGCGCCAGTGGCGAAACTTCGGCGGGGTAATCGACAAGGAATGTCGGATCGTGCAACTTGGCTTCAACTGTGTTTTCAAACAACGTGAGTTGCAGACCGCCAAGGCCGTCGCCGGCGCGTGGCTCCACCCCCATGCGCTTGAGTTTCTCGGTGATCTTGGCTTTGTCATTGAGCACGTCATCGCCGATGTCGGGCGCGTACTTGCGAATCGCGCCGGTGATGGTGAGCCGGTCATAGGGCCTGGCGAAATCAATTTCGCGGCCCTGATAGGTGATTTTGGTTTGCCCGGTGGCCGCAGCGGTTTCACGAATCAGTCGCTCTATGAAATCCATCATGCCGTTGACTTCCATGTAGGCGCAGTAGAACTCCAGCATGGTGAATTCAGGGTTGTGGCGCGTGGACATGCCTTCATTGCGGAAGTTGCGGTTGATCTCGAACACGCGCTCGAAACCGCCCACAACCAGCCGTTTCAGATAAAGCTCCGGCGCGATGCGCAGAAACAATTGCATGTCGAGCGCGTTGTGATGCGTGGCGAAGGGCCGCGCTGTCGCGCCGCCCGGGATCGGGTGCATCATCGGCGTTTCAACTTCGAGATAATTTTCCGCGACCAGCACATTGCGCACGGCCTGAATAATTTTCGAGCGCTTGCGGAAAGTGTCGCGCGTGGCTTCGTTGACAATCAGATCGACGTAGCGCTGGCGGTACTTGATTTCCTGATCGGCCAGACCATGAAATTTCTCCGGCAGCGGCCTCAACGATTTTGTTAATAAAAACAGATACTTACATCGTATGGTTAACTCGCCGGTCTGGGTTTTGAAAAGCGTGCCGGAGACGCCAACGATGTCGCCGATGTCGTAGTGCTTGAAGGCGTCAGTCTTGTCCTTGCCAGTATCCTTTTCCGACACGTAAATCTGGATGCGGCCGCTGCCGTCCTGAAGCGTGGCGAACCCGGCCTTGCCCATCACGCGCTTGAGCATGATGCGGCCAGCGACTATCGCTGTGACCGTTTCCGCATCTAGCGCTTCACGCGCCTTATCGCCATGTGCGGCAGCGAGCGCCCCCGCGTGATGCTCGCGCACAAAGTCATTGGGGAAAGCTATGCCCTTGCTACGTAGCGCGGTGAGCTTGGCGCGGCGTTCTTCGATGATTTTGTTGGTGTCGTGATCCAACGGTTTGTTGGTGTCGTCCATGGTGTTTACAGCCCCTGTTTCAGGCTCGCCTCAATGAAAGTATCCAGTGCCCCGTCGAGAACGGATTGAGTATTGCCAATCTCGACATTAGTACGCAAATCCTTGATACGCGACTGATCCAGCACATAGGAACGGATCTGATGGCCCCAACCAATGTCGGTCTTGGCATCCTCCATTGCCTGCTTTTCCTCGTTGCGCTTGCGCAGTTCGAGCTCAAACAGCCGTGATTTCAGCATGGCCATCGCTTCGGCGCGGTTGCGGTGCTGCGATCGGTCGTTCTGGCACTGCACGACAATGCCGGTCGGAACATGGGTAATCCGCACCGCCGAATCCGTTTTATTGATGTGCTGGCCGCCCGCACCGGACGCGCGAAAGGTGTCGGTGCGCAAATCCGCCGGGTTGATTTCAATTTCGATGGAATCGTCCACTTCCGGGTATACGAACACGCTGGCAAACGAGGTGTGCCGCCGGTTATTGGAGTCGAAGGGCGATTTGCGAACCAGGCGATGCACGCCAGTTTCCGTGCGCAGATGGCCGTAAGCGTAGTCCCCACTGATTTTTAACGAGGCACTTTTCAGGCCGGCGACTTCGCCGGGGGATTCTTCCAGCAATTCGACCTTGAATTTCTTGCCCTCGCAATAACGCAAATACATGCGTTCGAGAATCGAAGCCCAATCCTGCGCCTCGGTGCCACCAGAGCCGGCCTGAATATCGAGGAAGCAGTTGCTGGCATCCATTTCGCCCGAAAACATGCGGCGAAATTCCATTTCGGCGACGGTGGTCTCCAGCGCGTCTATATCCTGAGCCACCGATACCAGCGTGCCATCGTCGGCTTCCTCGCGCGCCAGACCAAAGAGTTCCTGTGCGTCGCGCAGATTTGCCGTGAGCGTGGTCAGCGAATGTACGACGTATTCGAGCGCCTTGCGCTCCTTGCCCAGTTCCTGCGCGCGCTTGCTGTCGCCCCAGACCGCGGGGTCTTCGGCGAGCCGTGCAACTTCATCCAGGCGGTTGCGCTTGGTGTCGAAGTCAAAGATACCTCCGCAGCTCCGCCGTGCGTGTTTCGATGTCGGAGAGTTGCTTGGCGATGGCGTTGATGCGTTCCGCTTCCATGATGCTTTTAGTCCCGTGAAAGCGTGATTATAACCGAAGGGGTGCTGTTTACCTCCGGGCTTCGAGGCTGGATATTGAGATCGAACTAAAAGCACTCCCAGTGTTCCAGCACGACCTGCGTCGAGGTCACGCCGTTGTATTCGTTGACACCAAAGCGATAAGCCGCACGTATGCTGCCCGGCAGCGGCTCGTTGTGTCCGAATAATATGCCTTCGAAGATCTTGCCATCGCGCCGTAGCCGCAGCTTCAGGTGCCGTTCACCCACCACCCTTTGATGCAACACATCAAACACGTCCAGAAATCGCGGTTCGGGAAAACCCTGGCCCCAGATGCCATTTTGCAGTTCACGGGCGATATCGAGTGTTGCGCATTCGGCCGGCAACGAGCCATCAGTTTCGATCTCCCGTTCCAGATCGGCGGGTGAGAGCAGGTTCCGAACCACGGCCTCGAAGCCTGACTGAAAAGCCTCGAAATCGCTTTCACGCAATGTGAGTCCGGCGGCGGCGGCGTGGCCGCCAAACTTCAGGATCAGTCCAGGCGCGCGCTTGGTTAGCAAATCCAGCGCGTCGCGCAAATGCAGGCCGCGTATGGATCGCCCGGAGCCTTTAATCTCGCCAGCATTCCCCCGCGCGAAGGCCACTACCGGACGATGGAATCTGTCCTTGATGCGGGAGGCGACGATCCCGATGACACCCTGATGCCATTGATTATCGTAGAGGCTGATGGTGTAGCCGCTGGCGTCGGCAGATTGTTCCAGCGCGGCAAGCGCTGATTCCTGCATATCAGCTTCGAGGGCGCGGCGTTCTCGATTCAGCGTATCAAGTTCGCGGGCAATGGCCTCCGCACGCTGCTCGTCATCGGTAGTCAGGCACTCGATGCCCAGCGACATGTCGGTCAGGCGGCCAGCCGCATTCAGACGCGGCCCCAGCGCGAAACCCAGGTCGTACGTGCCTGCGCGGGTTGGATCACGGCCAGCGACACTCAGCAGTGCGCTGATGCCCGGTTGCGCCTGCCCCGCGCGTATGCGTTGCAGACCGTGGTGTACGAGGATACGGTTGTTGTCGTCCAGTGCCACGACGTCTGCCACGGTGCCCAGCGCCACCAAATCCAGTAACTGGCCAAGATTCGGCAAGGGGAGGGTGCCGCGGTTCCGCAGCCCGGCACCGGTATCTACGAACGCGCCCCGCTTTCTAAGCTCGGCGCGTAGGGCCAACATCAAATAAAACATTACGCCCACGCCCGCCAGATTCTTGCTGGGAAAAGTGCAGCCGGGTTGATTGGGATTGATGATGCACCAGGCGTCGGGCAGCGCATCGCCGGGCAAGTGGTGGTCGGTAATCAGCACTTTGATGCCAAGCTGGTTTGCCTCGGCTACCCCATCTACGCTGGCGATACCGTTGTCAACCGTGATGATGATGTCGGGTGCCTTTTCGCGCGTGGCCAGCCGCACGATTTCCGGCGTAAGGCCGTAGCCATACTCGAAGCGGTTCGGCACCAGATAGTCAACGTCCGCACCCATCATACGAAGTGCGCGCAAGCCCACCGCGCACGCGGTGGCGCCATCGGCATCGTAATCGGCAATGATCAACAGCTTTTTATGCGCGGCGATGGCGTCTGCAAGCAACGACGCCATTTGCCCAAGATTGCGCATGGTGTCGGGCGCATGCAGCCTGTTAAGTGTGGTTGCAAGCTGTTGTGCGCTGGTGATGCCGCGTGCGGCGTAGATGCGGGCCAGCAAAGATGACAGGCCCGATGACGTCAGGGCATCCAGGCTATCGCGCCCGGCACTGCGTTGAGTGATGGCTGGCATGGCTTCAGTCAGGCGAGTTTCACGCTTTGGTGCAGGCTTCGCTCACTCACCCTTGATCCCGGCGGCTTTGATCACCTTCGCCCACTTGGCGATTTCGTTTTGCATGAACGTGGTGTAATGCTCCGGCGTGCTGCCCACAGGTTCTGTGCCCAGATCCAGCAGGCGCGTGCGCAGGTCTGGCGCCTTTAACGCACGTAAAACTTCGCCGTTTATTTTGTCGACGGCGGCACGCGGTGTTTTCGCGGGTGCGGCGACGCCGTACCACGCAGACACGACAAAACCGGGTAGGCCGCTTTCCGCGGACGTCGGCACGTCGGGTAATGGCGGTGAGCGCTTTTCGCCGGTGATGGCGATGGCGCGCAGGCGGTTGCTGCGTATGTAGCTGATGACGCCCGCGATGTTGGTGAAGTACAGTACATGCTGGCCGGCCAGCAAATCTATCAGCGCGGGTCCCGCTCCCTTGTAGGGGATATGCACGAGTTTTGTGCCGGTCATGATCTGAAATAGCTCGCCGGCGAGATGGCCGCTGGCGCCTGTGCCCGCGGAACCGAAGTTGATTTGTCCTGGCCGTCGTTTGGCAAACACGGTCAGTTCGTTCAGCGAGCGTATCGGCAGCGACGGATGCACCAGTGCCACATTCTGCGCATCGGCCACTTGGGTGATAAACGCAAAATCTCGGATGGGATCGAAGCTGAGCTTCATCAGCGCCGGGTTCGTGGCGTGGCCGAGCGACACAAACATGAGCGTGTAGCCATCCGGCGGCGAGCGCACCAGCAGTTCTGATGCAATGGCGGTATTCGCGCCGGCGCGGTTTTCGATTATAAATTGCTGGCCGGTCTGCTCCGCCAGCTTCTGCGCCAGGGCGCGGGCGACGATATCGTTGGGACCGGCGGGCGCAAAGCCGACCAGCAGACGAACCGGTTTGGACGGATAGGTCTGCGCTTGCGTCGTGCCTGCGCCTGCATTCAGCACCGCAGCCAGTCCGAGAAAGATTGAACTTACTATTGCGGAAACATTTCGCATTGCGCAATTGGCCACAGTGTCTCGAACTGATTAGCCCAGCGGCCCGGCCACGGCGTCGTAGGCGTATTCTGGGCCGGGTTCGTTGCCTTTTAGACTGTCGGCGTTGGGTTCACCCAGATAACGGTGGCCGCGCTGCGCCGCTTGCTCCGTGGCGAGTCGTACGCGCGGGCCGCGTGTCCTTTGGTACAGCGCAAACGCGCGGGTTGGTGTGGCTTCGGTTTGCAGGCAGCGCGTAAGGATCATTGCATCCTCCAGCGCGTTAGCTGCGCCCTGACCCAGGAAAGGCAGCATAGGGTGGGCCGCGTCGCCCAGCAATACCACACGTCCAGAGTGCCATTGTTCCAGCCAGGGCCGACCGAAAAGGCCCCACTTATACACTTGCCCCGGCACCGAGCGCGAAATTACGGTGCGCGTGCCTTCATCAAAATCCGAAAATTCTTCCAGAAATTCATCCATCGGTGCAGGTATGTTCCACCCTTCGGCTTCCCATTGCTCCCGGTGTGCGACTGCAATGAAATTCAGCAGCTCCCCGCGGCGCACCAAATAACGGTTGATGTGGCGGCCCTGACCGAATACGACAGCAGACTCACAAAGATGTGTTGGCAACACGGTGGTATCCACCAGCCCGCGCCACGCCACAAAACCGGCGAATATTGGCGGCGCCGGATTAAACAGCGTCTCCCGCATCGAAGAGCGTATGCCGTCGGCGGCCACCACGACGTCCGCGGTCTCCACACGGCCACCGGCAAAACGCAGGGTGACGTGGCTGTCGTGCGATTCCAGCCCTTCGACGTTGGCGCCCAATTGCAGTGCGCCCGGAGCGGCTTGCGCCAGCCGTGTGAGCATCGCGCGTTGCAAATCCCAGCGGTGCAGCCGCATATACGGAGCGCCGTAGAGCGCGCGGAAATCTTTGGTCATCATGCGATAAATGACTTGGCCGGTGCGGTAATGCCGGTATTCGGTCTGCGGTGGCGTGACGGCGGTTTCTTCAAGCATTTCGCCCAGCCCCAGGTGATACAGCACGCGTGTGGCATTTGGGGCGAGCGTTATGCCTGCGCCAAAATCGAGCAGTTGTGCTGAACGCTCGTACACTGCCACGGCGAAGCCGGCCTGCGTCATGGCCAAGGCGGTAGCCAGACCGCCAATGCCGCCGCCCACTATCGCGATTTTCATTTTTCGGGAATTAGGGAAGGTTATTTAGGGTGTCGATTTAATCAACTATTGGCATTTTTCGCCACACCTTCCAGCGATCGCTCGAACGCACTTCAAACCGCCAAATGCCGTGGCGATTGGAACTAACCAGCGTGAGCGTCCTCAAACGGTGCAACTTCAAGGCATCAAGGAGCGGCGCAATCCAAAGCGCTTCCAGCCTGTGAGCGGCATTTGTCCATGCCAGGGCATCGCCCTGACACATGGCTGTTGCCAATGATTCGATGGAAATCAAATGGGTTTCATCTGGTGTGGAATTAGCGGCAGTCATTTCGTCCAGAAGCGCAGGCGAACACTGCTCCGGCAAAGGCTTGACGCGGCAGCCGGCGTGATGGGCCAGCGCGCGTATCGCTGCATCGTTGCTGTTGACCGATGTGAACGGGGTTTGCGTTTTTGCTGGCGCCGGCGGCAATGTACCGCCGCCCCAAAGCCAAACACTGTTGATGGGGGGCAATCCGCGCGATTCACGAACTTCGTTGACGGGATGGCTGTGCAACAACATCTGCATTTCGGTCAGGATGCGGCGCCATCGCGCGCTGTCCTTGCCGGTGGGCAAATGGGCGCGTATGTCCCGGCCCGCCACCACATCCATCGGCGTGGTGGTCAGTGCAGGTGCGTTATCACTGCTCAGATACCAGCGGCCAGGCGCCGGGGCGTACAGCGCGATGCCTTCACTCTGCAAATGGCCGGCAAGTGTGGCGGCAAAGGCGGCAGATTCACTTTCGCCAATCGGCAGTTGATCGGTGCTCGCTGCCACCAGCGCATTGCGGCGGGTTTCAAGATGCAGGGGCGTCGCGCACAGCCAGTAACCGATCGAGGCCGGGAGTCCGTCTTCCTTCGCAAGCAGCGGTGCGAGCGGCCAGTCCTGCTGGCGAGGCACGCCGAACCATTCGCACAACAAGGCTTCGGCATCGGCATTGGCATCGCTCGCATAAGCCGCACGGGCGAGCGCTGTCTTGAGCCGTGGTGCGTTCACCTCCTGCCACACACCTTCGTCGGCTTCGCGTGGTGGAATCAGATGCGGAATGTAAACGATGCACTGCATGAGGTCGCTCGTTACGATGGCGCGCGAGTGTAGCACCTGTGAAGGCTCGAATTACAGTAAACTCCGCGTTTTCCGAAGAAGTAACCCTTTGAATTCCTACGAACTTTTTATTGGCTTGCGCTACACGCGCTCGCGCCAGCGCACGCGCTTTATCTCGGTGATTTCGCTGATCAGCGTGGTGGGCATTGCATTGGGCATGACGGTGCTGGTGACGGTGCTGTCGGTGATGAATGGCTTTCAGCGCGAGGTGCGTACACGCATGCTGTCGGCAGTGGCGCATGTGCAGATCGCCGGCGCCAATGAGCGGCTCGCCGACTGGAAAAGAATCGCCGAAATCGCCAAAACCAACTCGCGGGTGCTGGCTACGGCGCCCTATGTGAATGCGCAGGGCCTGCTCACCAGTGGCAGTCAGGTACGCGGTGCATATCTGCGGGGCATTCTGCCGGAACTGGAAGGTACGGTCGATGATCTGTCGCGCAACATGCGACGCGGCTCGGTAGAAGCTTTAAAGCCGGGGGATTTCAGTATCGTACTGGGCGATTCTTTGGCGCGTGCGCTGGGTGTGAACGTCGGTGACCGCGTCGTGTTGGTGGCGCCGCAAGGGCAGGTGACGCCGGCAGGCATGTTGCCGCGGCTGCGGCAATTTACAGTGGTCGGCACGTTTCACATCGGCCATCACGAGATCGACGCTGGCCTTGCGCTGACGCATATTGAAGACGCGCAAAAGCTTTACCGCATGGGCGACGAAGTTACCGGCGTCCGGCTGAAACTGGATGACCTCTTCCGCTCGAAAGAAGTGTCGTATGACCTCGCCGGCAAGGTGCCCAGTAACGCGGTAATTTCCGACTGGACCAGTGTCAACGCGAACTACTTTCGCGCGGTGGATATTGAAAAGCGCATGATGTCGCTGCTGTTGTTTTTCATTATCGCCATTGCCGCTTTCAATCTGGTGTCGAGCCTGTTTATGGTGGTCAAGGAAAAGCAGCCGGATATCGCCATCCTGCGCACGCTGGGCGCATCGCCCGGCGGCGTGATGAAAATCTTCATGACGCAGGGCATTGTGATCGGACTGACCGGGGTGTTTTTCGGTATTGTGTTCGGCATCCTTGGCGCGCTATATGTGGCGGATATCGTGGGCTTTGTCGAACGGGTGTTTGGTTTGCGTTTTCTCGATCCTTCGATTTACCAGATTACCGAGCTGCCGTCGGAATTGCGGCCACTGGATGTGATCGTTACCGCGCTATTTTCGTTCGCCATGTCGGCAGTGGCTACGATTTACCCGAGCTGGCGCGCCTCTCGTGTAAATCCGGCGGAGGCGTTGCGCTATGAGTAACGCAGTCAACAGCTCGAACGCCGCCGCCAATAATGCGGTACTGGCCTGCAAGAGCTTGAGCAAGGTATTCCAGCAGCCGGGCCTGGCCGAAGTGCCGGTGCTGCTGGGCGTGGATTTTGAAGTCGCACGCGGTGAGCGCGTGGCAATTGTCGGCGCTAGCGGTTCAGGCAAAAGCACGCTGCTGCATCTACTGGGCGGGCTGGATGAAGCCAGCGGCGGCGATATATTCATCATGGGCAAAAACATTCGCACGCAAAGTGAGGCCGAGCGCGGTATGACGCGCAATCAGTCGCTGGGCTTCGTTTACCAGTTTCATCACCTGCTGCCGGAATTCACCGCCGTGGAAAACGTGGCGATGCCGCTGCTGATTCGCCGCACGCCGAAGGAAGAGGCTTATCAGGCCGCGCGCGAATTGCTGGGTGAAGTGGGGCTTTCACACCGGCTCGAACACACGCCCGGGGAGCTTTCCGGCGGCGAGCGTCAGCGCGCGGCCTTCGCGCGCGCACTGGTGACGCGCCCTGCCTGCGTGCTGGCGGATGAACCCACGGGCAATCTCGACCGCCAGAACGCGCAGGCGGTGTTTGATCTGATGCTGGACTTGAATCAGTCGCGTGGCACCAGCTTTGTGATTGTCACGCACGACATGGAAATTGCCGCACGCGCGAACCGCCGAATGCGCTTGATCGATGGCGTGCTGACTGCAGCGTAGCTCTCGCTACTTATCGCCGGGCGCGGATTCGTCGACTTGCATTACGGCGCTGCGCGTGAGTTCAGTGTAGACGGCTTCGTCTTCCAGCGCCTGCGTCAGCAGAAAATGCGGCGCGGACTTTTTGATGACGCGCGGCACGAGGATGCCAACGGCGATCACCGACAGCCCGCTCCACAGCCAGCCGATCAGCGCCAGTGCCACGCCAGCACCCAGCACGGGCAGCGTTATCAGCGGCAGCAGCAACCGCGCGGAAAGTAATGTGGCGGCCCGTTTGGGGTCAAGCTGCACTGTCACGCGGCCCGCGCGGTAGGCTTCGACAAATGCAGTGTGGCTTAAATTATTCAATAAAAACAGATACTTATGTTTTAACTTTCGAGCGCCGCGTCAGCAACAGTTAACCTTCCTGCGGCGCCAGTGCGTGGTGGGTAAAGCGCGTGGCGAGCGCCGCGCGGCCCTGTGGCGTGGCCATGACCACAAGCGTTGCGCCGGGCTTGATCAACGCGTCTTGCCCCGGATTGAACTGCCACGATTCCTTTTCGCGCAACGCCAGCACGATATAGTCGTCGTGATGCAGGTCGAGTGCGCCAAGTCTGCTTTCCGGGAACCCGGCGCCAACGACGATTTCTTCCACCCGCAGATTTTTGTCCGAACGCAACATTTCATCCAGAAAACTCACCACCTGCGGCCGGATCATCGACGACACAATGCGCATGCCGCCGGTGAAATCCGGCGAGACGATGGCATCGGCGCCGGCCTTGCGCAGCTTTTCTATGTTGCGAACCTCGTGACAGCGCGCGACGATGCGTGCGCCGGGGTTCAGTTGCCGCGCGGTAATGGTGATCAGCAGATTGCGGCCGTCGTCGCCGGTGATGGCAAATATGCCGGCGGCGGTTTCCACATGCGCCTTCAACAGCATGTCATCGTCGGTGGCATCGCCGTGCACATAAAGCGTCTGCGGATGTTTTTCGAGATGGGTTTCGATTTCGTGCATGTCTGGATCGACTACCACGTACCCGCGGTTGGTGACGGCCAGTTCATGCGCCACGTTTCGGCCCACGCGCCCGCAGCCGCACAACACAAAGTGCTGATTCAGTCTATGGATGTTCTTTTCCATCCGGCTTCTCCAGAGTGCTTCGTTGATTTTGCCTTCGAGCAGGAACGCGGTGAACGTCGACAGCAGATACGTCGACACGCCGATGCCCGCGAATCCGACGAATATGGTGAACACGCGCCCGCCGGGGCTGTTGTCGAGATTGATCACTTCGCCGTATCCGATGGTGGCGATGGTGATGAAGGTCATGTAAATGCAGTCGATCCAGGTGGCTTTTTCGCCGCCGATGATTTTGTAGCCAATGCTGCCGATGGCCATGATCGCCATCAGCGCGACAAAACCCCACACAAAGCGCATGTAGGGGCGCTGCGGCAGCGCTGCGGCGGGGATATAGTGTTCGGACATCAGTATTCCACGGGCGAGGCTTCGAGGCTGCGCCACATATACCACGTGGCGACCGAGCGCCACGGCGCCCATTCCGCGCCGATTTTGTGCATGCGCTCCGGCGCGGGTTTGCGGCCGCGGTTGTAATGCCTGGCGATGGCGTTTTGCAGGCCGAGATCGCCCACGGGAAACACGTCGGGGCGCGCGAGATTGAAAATCAGGAACATTTCCGCCGTCCAGCGGCCGATGCCCTTGACCTGCACCAGCAGATCGACAAGTTCGTCGTCCGGCAGGCGCTTCCATTCGGCGGGCCGCAGCCGGCCATCGTGAAAATGCGCTGCCAAGTCGTGGATGTAAGCGCATTTCTGGCCCGACAAACCACAGCCGCGCAGTTTATCGGTGGAAGACGCCACGACCACGGCTGGCGACACTTCGCTGTGCGCGGCGGCGAATCGATCCCACACACTTTGCGCGGCTTTCACCGAAATCTGCTGCCCCACAATGGCGCGCGCCAGCGTCTGAAACGCGTCGCCACGGCTGCCAACGGTTAGCGTGCGATGTTGTGCGATCAGCTTTTTCAGCAGCGGATCGCGCGCCGCGAGTTCGGTGGTGGCGCGCGTCCAGTAACGGGGTTTCATCAACGGATTTATGGGTTGTGGCGGGCGTGGCTGCGATTACGGCGCTGGCGTTGCCTGCGTCGATCACGCCACTGCCACACTACGCCGGCGCGCCATGCCCAATCGGTGGCGAAGTATCCGATGAATGCCAGTGTTATGGCAAGCAGCGGTATGCCCACCAGCAAAGGCTTGCCCCCGCTGGTCAGCCATTGAAACGCGCTGCCGAGCCATACCGACAGGTTTTGCCCTTCCAGCCCGACGCCGAAGGTGGGCAAATCGCCGCCGCTTTGCAACAACACCAACTGTCCCAGTTTGAATGCCAGCCAATACAGCGGCACGATGGTAAACGGGTTGGAGTAAAGGGTGACCAGCACCGCCAGTGGCAGATTCACCTTGAAGGCGACTGCGAGCAGCGCGCCGGCCGTGAACTGCACCGGATTACTGCCGGGGATCAAGCCCGCGAACAGGCCCGCCGCGATGCCGCCGGCCACCGAGCGCCGGTGCAGGTGCCACAGGTTATGATGTTGCAGGCGGTGGCCGAAGCGCGCGATATAACGGTTGTCGCGTATGCTTTGATGACTGGGCAATACACGTCGCAGATGTTTTCGTAACATATTGTTTATTATAGTCTTTTTTGTAGGGTTCCCACTCGATACCGGTGCTGTGCGCGGCGTGCGGCGAGTTGTTGTCTGCCCGTTCGCGCGCCGTTTCGTAAGCCAACGCGCCCACCGGCTATTAGTGTCGCGGCGGACGTCTTGAGTTCATGGATTTTTGCATTTGTTGCAGGCGCCGCGCTGCTGCAACAACAGGCGGAACTGCCGCCGCAGGCTTGGGCCGTCGTCATGGCCCCGCTGCTGTTCGCCGCCTGGTTGACGCGGCGTTACCGCTGGCCACGATGGGTGCTGATTGCGGTTTGCTGTTTTGCGGCGGGATACTTTTACGCCGCCACGCGTGCGCAACTGCGGCTGAACGACACATTGCCGCCAGCTTGGGAAGGCCGCGACATACAACTCATTGGCGTGGTGGCGAGCCTGCCGCAGACGTACGAACGTAGCGTACGTTTTGATCTGGATGTCGAGCGCATTTTAACGCCGGGCGCGTTTGCGCCTTCACGTATCGCGTTGTCGTGGTGGGGCACGCCCGGCAAAGATCGCGTGCGCGGGGAGCGGCCAACGTTGCCCGATATCAAGCCGGGGGAACGCTGGCAATTGACGGTGCGGTTGCGGCGTCCGCACGGCAGCGCCAATCCACATGGTTTTGATTACGAAGCGTGGCTGTTCGACCGCAACATCCGCGCCACCGGTACCGTGCGGCCAAAGACTGGTGCGCGGCGCATGGATGCCATGGTGCACAAGCCCGCGTACTGGATCGAAGCCGCGCGTGAACGGCTGCGCGCGCGCATCCTGCAGGCGTTGCCGGATCAAGTCTGCGCTGGCGTACTGGCGGCGCTCGCCATCGGTGATCAGCGCGCGATTCCGCCCGAGCAATGGCAGGTGTTTACGCGCACGGGTGTAAACCACCTGATGTCGATTTCCGGCCTGCATGTGACCATGGTCTCCGGGCTGGTGTTCGCGCTGGCATATGGCGTGTGGCGGCGCAGTGCGCGGCAGGTCTTGCGATTGCCCGCGCGCAAGGCCGCCGTGTTGGCCGGCCTGCTGGCCGCGCTGATTTATACCTTGCTCGCGGGCTTTGAAGTGCCCGCGCAGCGCACGCTGTACATGCTCACCGTGATGGCGGCGGCGCTGTGGATGAATCGCATGGGGTCGGCGCTGGCAGTGCTTTCCACAGCTTTGCTGGTGGTGGTGTTGATCGATCCGTGGGCGGTGCTGGCGGCCGGGTTCTGGCTGTCGTTCGGCGCGGTGGGCGTCATCCTGTACGTGAGCGTGGGGCGCGTGGATCGCGCGCACTGGCTCACCACCTGGGCGCGCGTGCAATGGGCGGTGACGCTGGCGCTGATGCCGGCACTGCTGGCGATGTTTCAGCAGGTCTCGATCATTTCACCGGTGGCCAACGCACTGGCCATTCCGCTCGTGAGTTTTCTGGTGGTGCCGCTGACGCTGGTTGGCATGTTGCTGCCGGTCGATTGGCTGCTGCAAATGGCGCACGCGGTCATGGCGGCCTGCCTGTGGGCGTTGGAGTGGATGAGCGCGTTGCCCGCCGCCGTCTGGCAGCAGCACGCGCCGCCGGGTTGGGCCGTGGCGCTGGCTGTGGCTGGCGCGGCGATACTGCTGATGCCGCGCGGCGTGCCACTGCGCTGGACGGGCATTGCGTGGTTTTTACCGCTGTTTCTGGCCGCGCCGCCGCCGCTCAACCCGGGCGAAGCGCGGCTCACCGTGCTGGATGTCGGCAATGGGCTGGCGGTAGCGGTGCGCACACGCAATCACGCACTGCTGTTTGATACGGGGCCGTCGTACGGCCCCAACATGGATGCAGGCAACCGCCTGATCGTGCCTTATCTGCGCGCGGCGGGCGTGAAAGCGCTGGATATGCTGATCGTCAGTCACGACGACGTGGATCATTACGGCGGCGCATCGTCGGTGTTGCAGGCGATGCCGGTGGCGCAGTTGCTGACGTCCGTACCCGAGCTGGACCCGTTGCGTTTCGAAGCGGAACGCGCCGGGCCGTGCTTCGCGGGGCAGGGCTGGGATTGGGATGGTGTGCGATTTGATGTATTGCACCCCACGCGTGACAGCTACAACGACGCCGCGATCAAGGACAACAATCGCGGCTGCGTTTTGCGCATCGCCGCCGGCAAGCACGTGGCACTGATTCCCGCCGATATTGAAGCGCGCGCGGAGCAGTCACTGCTCGCAGCGTCGCCGGAGCAATTGCGCGCGCAGGTACTGGTGGCGCCGCATCACGGCAGCAAGACATCCTCCATCCCGGAATTCGTGCGCGCAGTCGACCCGCGCATCGTGATTTATCCGGTGGGCTATCGCAACCGCTTCGGGCACCCGCATGTCGATGTCGAGCAGCGTTACCTGCTGCAAGGCAGTCATGTGTATCGCTCGGACCGAGACGGCGCGGTGACGGTGAATCTGGGGGCGGCGGAGACCATAAATGTCACGCCACACCGCGCGACGTATCGGCGCTACTGGCAGACGCCGTTGGTAAACGACCCGGTGGCTGATAGCGATGATTACTAAAATATTAATAATAACAGATACTTATAGATCAGTGGGCTTGATGCGAACTTGCTGCTGCTTCACCCATGCGTTCCATGAGCTATTGCCCATATCTTGCGGCGGGCGTAATTTCTGACAACTCTATGCTTTAAAAAGAATTTTTGAACACGCTTCGGATGTTATCCGGTACGGCGGAGTGTTAGGTTGGGTTTTGTAGTCAGGAAACTCATGGATTCACCAAACAACGAACCCAAAGGTATTGGCGGGTGGCTGGTCTTGCCCGCGCTTGGACTAATAATCACGCCATTCCGAATGGGGTTCCAGCTATTTAATGACGTGTTGCCCGCGCTCACGCCCGAAACATGGAACGGCCTGACCAAGCCGGAGTCTCCAACTTATCATCCATTGTGGGGTACTCTTATTGGATTTGAGGTGATTGCCAACATGGCGCTTTTTGTCTTCACGCTTTGGCTAACGTGGCTGTTCTTTACAAAATCCAAACGTGTTCCCAAACTATTTATTGCTTGGCTTCTTTCGCTTGCCGCCGTACAAACCATTGACTACCTGTTAGTTGCCCAAATTTCAGCAGCGGCGGCACCATCCGATAAAGAAGGAATCAAGGAACTCGCCCGCGCTATTATCAATGCCGCGATTTGGATACCTTACTTCATCAAATCTAAGCGTGTTAAGAACACATTCACTGAGCCCATTTCATAGCTTTCAGGTCGAAAAGGACGCGCTGGCCCGCTACTCCTCAAAACGGTAGAGACGGTACGCAATTTCACTCTTACTAAGAGCGCCTTACATAATGAAAATGTTCCCTCACCCCAACCCCTATCCCTCCGGGAGAGCAACCGAGGGTGAGGGATTAAGGAGCGCCCGCACCGAAGTCATTTTGTTAGGCACTCTACGGATAGTAATATTGAAAGCAAAATATATTCCATAAAAACAAATGCTTACAAAACATCTGCTACCTGCGCCGAATCGGCAGTCCACCTTCTCTTGTAGTTACTTCCTCTAAAATAAGGCCGCCTCGATAACTTGGGCCTAGCTGATCGACGGCAGGACCGACCTGGAACTCGCGCTGGGGCAGCCCCCGATGTCCGGTGCCTTCAGAGTGCGTGACGATAGTGCACCTGACGTAGCCGTGCAGCTCCGGACTGATTGGCTTCGCAAGCCCCTGGCATCTCGTTACGCCAATCCTGATAAACGTCGATAGTGATGATCGCCAAGCCGGACGGCGCGCAGAGTCAGCGAGAGAAACTATAATCGGCGCATGAATACACATACGAAAAAGCCGCACATCCTCATCGCCGGTGGCGGCATCGGCGGGCTGACGGCAGCACTCGCGTTGCTCAAACGCGGCTACGACGTCGATGTCTACGAACAGGCTTCTGAATTGCGTGAGGTCGGCGCGGGCGTGCAGCTAAGCGCCAACGGCGTGCGCGTGTTGCATGAGCTGGGCGTGCTGCCGGCGTTGCGGGCGCTGGCCTGCGAAGCGGAGGGCAAGGAAATTCGGCTGTGGAACAGCGGGCAATCGTGGAAGCTCTTTGAGGTGGGGCTGGAGTCAGTGGAAAAATACGGCTTCGGGCATTATCTGACGTATCGGCCCGATCTGCTGGCGGTGCTGGCCGAGGGTGTGCGGCGCGAAAAGGCGGACGCGATTCATCTGAACGCACGCTGCACGGGGTTTGAACAATCCGCTAGTGGCGTCACTCTGCACTATGAAAGTGGCGGTGCAAAACACGTGGCCACGGGCGATGGCTTGATCGGCGCCGACGGCGTGCATTCGCGCATCCGCCATGGCTTGTTCGGCGACGACAAGCCGGAATACACCGGGATGTTGTCGTGGCGCGGCGTGATTCCGATGGAAAAGCTGCCTGCGCGCATGCTGTCTCTTATACACATCTGACGCTGCCGACGAAGGCTTAGG
>OMIN01000150.1 GCA_900299145.1 Betaproteobacteria bacterium
AAAACATCGGCCGTTTCCGGGCCGCGCACGTCACACGCGGCCTGCGCCACGCCGCCGCGATTGACCGCATGGTCAAGGGCCTGGCTAGGGGCGATGTGTGGGATGAGTTGCTGCGGCTGATGCTGGGCTTTGCGCGCAAGCCCGCGGCCCGATCAGCGGCATAGCCAGGAACGTTTTATTGACGCGGGCCGCTGGATTTAGGCGCGCCAATCAGCGGCGCGTACGCGTACATTTTTTCGCTGCGGGGATTTCTGCGCAGCGCCTCGGCCTTGGCCTGCTGTGCTTTCTGCGCACCTTGCGGCACGCCGGATTGGGCCATCGCTTCGCCCAGCACCCAGTAGGCCTCTGCGGTGTCCCAGCCGTTGGCGAGTTGCGCCTCGATCAACGGCACGGCGCGATCGGCTTTTCCGTTCAGCATCCACGCTTTCGCCAGTGCGATGGCGGATTCGCCGTACGGGCGCGTGTCAAAATTTTTTTGCGCCAGCGTAAGCGCATATTTCGCATCGGCCGCATCCTGCAAAAAATGTTCCAGCGCGTGCCCTGCCGCTGCTTCGGGAAATGCCGCCAGCCACTTTTCGTAAATCGCGCGCGCCTGTTGTGTCAGTCTTTTTGCTGCATCCGCATGGCCCAATTCGCGCTCGATGGCAGCCAGCGCGTCCATGAACTCCGGGTTGCCGGTGCGCGCGACGATGTCTTCGTACATCTTGCGCGCTTCCTGTGTTTTGCCGCTTAAGTGCAGCACCTCCGCAATGTGTTCGTCAATCAGCCACCAGCCGCCCAGTGCGTCTGACGCCAGCCAGTACAACGCCAGCGCTTCATCCAGCCGTCCCCTGTCCAAGGCAATCAAACCGCGCTGCAATTTCAGCCACGCCAGCATCACCGGCGCGCCGGCGTGATAGCGCTTTTCGGCGGCCTCGATGAACGCGGCGGCTTCGCCCGGCGACCCCAGCCATTTCTTGAGCAAACCAAGCCGCACATAGTGCGCGGGGGTTCCCACGCCATTCACCAGCGCGCGATAGCCTTCTTCCGCGGCGCGGTAACGGCCGCTATACAATGCAATGTCAGAATGCAGGGCCGCCAGTTCAGCGGAATCGGCGTTCGCCGGGCAGGTATCCAGTGCGGCGCGGGCCGATTTGATTCGGTGCAAGGTGTAGTGCAGCCTCGCCCGCGCGAAGCATAGCGAAGCGGAAGGCGGCGAGGCGGCCGGCACACCCGCCAGCAGCGCTTCCGCCTTGGCGTAGTTTTCATAGTCGCCCGTCAGCCGGGCGCGTTCCTGATAGAGCGACACGACTTCCAGCGGCAGCAGCGTATCGCCCGGCTGCTTGCCGATGAGGGTTAGTCCGTGTTCGATGCCCGCGTTGAGCTTTTCGGCTTCGGTCGCATAGGCTGGCTTAACCGATACTGCGGCGGCGTTGCCCGGGGGCGGCGGTACGGGCGCTTTTACCGGGCTACACGCGGCCAGCAAAAACAGCAGATAAAAAAAAGCCAGGCCCGGCACAGCGCCGGGCCCATGCCTATCCCACATCAAGGTTGCGCCGGGCGCAAATGCGGAAAGGCGGCCGGTAGGGGCGTTCCAGTTTCGTCGCGCGTGGGATTGATCACACCGACCAGGGTATTGATATTGTGCGGCGGTGATGTGCCTGAAATTCGCAACAGCGCGGCGGCCAGCAAGCGGTCAACCACCGGGTCGTCGAAGCCACGGCCATTGGGCCAGCCGGGCGCTGCATTCAAGTCGTACGTCATCACGTCGGGTAGCACCACGGGCGCCACCACCGCGACACAGGCCGAGATATCCACGTCGGCATTGGTTGCCGGCGGCGTCACCGTCTCTGTCGAGCATGGCGTAAGGCCCAATGTGCGCAATTGCGGACCGACTTCGAAATGAATGTTGCGCAACGTATTCGATTGCGGCCCCACCGTGAACAACCCCGCGAAGTCACGCGCATCATTTATGGGATCACCCCGGTTCAATGCGTCACGCTGGTTGTTGAACGGGTTCGCCGCATTGCCCGGATTAAGTAACGTGTTCGTAGGCCCGAGCGGGACAATCGCCGGATCACGCGATAACAACGCAGTGGCAATGGCGGGTTGCCCGGTGCGGTCCACGCGCACGAAGCGATCCTTGGTGGCGGTGGAAAATCCAAAGGTGGGTACGAAATCACTTCCGCCACAGCCCGCGAGGCCGATTCCCGCAGCTACGGCGGCGCACGCCAGTGCAAACGTGTAAATGTTTTTCATGTTGTTACCCCAATAGCCGGCCGGTTGTCGCCCAAACTCTGACTTTGGGCCGTACCCCATTGACCGCAGGCGCGAGTGCGTCGTTGCTCATCTCGAAAACAATGGCTGAAACGTTACGGAACGCAAAAGAATCGCGGCGCGCCTGGTTGCCCGTAAGCCGGAACGCACTGACCAAATCACCGCTTTGCCCAGCGCCGGCAAACGACGCCACCAGCGCGGCGTAGCCTTCCCCATCGAAAAAGAACGGGTCGTTGCGCAATCCGGCAAAGGCCCTCATCCCGGTGCTGGAACTGAACACCTGCTCAATCGCGCCAAAGAATGTTCCTCCTGCACCGGGCACATTTTCGAGCTGCATGCCGCAAGTGCCGAGTTGATTTCTGGCAAGCCGCACCAACACTTCGACGTCGGGCACGTTATCAAAATTGCCCGCTGCGTCGGCACGGTCGATGTGCAGCGTGTAGAGCACGTTGGGGTCGCAGTAGAACGCGCCGTCTATGCGCGAGCGCGGCGCGGCACGTCCACCAAAGGTAATCGCGGCAACGGTCTTGGTAGTGGGCGATTCTGGCGAAGGGAAAATAAAAACGTCGGCCAAGTCCGCTGCCGGGTCGGCATCCGTCCCCGGCGATTCAGCGTGATCCGCCGACATGACGACAGCGCTCACCGCTAACGCCCCTGCTGCCGCCAACGCTAGCGCGGTGCGCCGCAACTTGAATTCTTTGATCATTTTTGTCCTTTATGATGTTAAACACTATTGCATCCAGTAAGCCTGCCGACACGCCTTTTATGTCAAAAAGCCACAAAAACGTTAACGTTCACTGAACATGATATTTGCACAAAAACGGCAGAAGCGCACCTGCATGGTGCAAAGCTTGCGAAATTGCAGATCCCGCTCGCGATGCCAGTCTTGGGACATACGGCGCAATGTTGCGCCAAGTCCTTGTTAAAAAGGGTAAAATCATAAAATGGATGTGCAATCTTACATGCATGGCGTGGGACGGCAGGCGCGCGCGGCGTCGCGTGTGATGGCGCGCGCCGCTACGGCGGTAAAAAATCATGCGCTGACGGAAACCGCGGCAGCCATTGAGCGCGCGACCAAGACGCTGCTTGAAGCCAATGCCAAAGATGTTGCCGACGCTCGCTCGAAGCAGCTTGCCGATGCCGCCATCGACCGGCTGATACTCACGCCCAAAACCATCGCTGCGATGGCGGA
>OMIN01000151.1 GCA_900299145.1 Betaproteobacteria bacterium
CCACCGCTGGCGCAAGGGTGATCTTGTGGTGTGGGACAATCGCTGCACGCAGCATTACGCGGTGGCGGATTACCGTGAGCGGCGGCAGCGGCACGATCACACGAATCGGGCGCGAGGGATAGACTTCGGCGGCGTTGGCAACGTGGGCAACGTTGGCGGCGGTGATGCCCGCGACCACCTGCGCCAGCAAGCCCAAAGCAGTCAGCACTCGTAAGTATTTGTTTTTATTCATTTTTCTCCTCACATATTATTGGTAAACCCGCGCACTAGTCGGGCCGTTCGCCCTGTATCGTAATGCGGTACATCAGCCGCCGCTCACGGTAATCCGCCACCGCGTAATGCTGCGTGCAGCGATTGTCCCACACCACAAGATCACGCTTGCGCCTGCGGTGGCGCAGTTGAAACTCCGGTGTGCGCAAATGCTCGAACAAATAGTTGAGCACCGCCTGGCCTTCCTTGCGCTCGACGCCAACCAGCCGCGTCGTGTAGCCCTCGTTGACGAACAGCGCCTGACGGCCGCTTACCGGGTGGGTGCGGATGACCGGGTGGCTGGCCGGCGGCTGAGCACGAATTTTTTCAAAACGCTGGCGGCCCGCTTCGTCCTGCCACAAGTTGCCGCGGATGTCGTCACCGAAAGACTTGACCGTTTCATGCTCGGCGCGCAATCCGGCAAGATAGTTTTTCATGCGTTCCGACAGCGCATCGTACGCTGCCGTCTGGCTCACCCACAACGTGTCGCCGCCCGCTGGCGGGATTTCCAGCGCATAGAGCACAGAGCCCAGAGTCGGCTTGTCGCGACCAGTGAAATCGGTGTGCCACATTTCCTTGGTCACGTACGGCGGGCGCGAGGCGTCGTAGTCCAGCACGTCGATTTCCGGAAAACCTTCGAGCTTGCCGAACGACGATTCGCTCGCCGGCTGGGGCTCACCCCAGCGACGCGCGAAAGCAACCAGTTGCGCCTTGTCGAGTTGCTGATCGTGAAACACAATCACGTGATGGCGCACCAGTGCATTGTGCACGGCGGCAAACTGCGCATCGGTGATGCGCGCGAGATCGATGCCACTGATCGTTGCGCCGACGGCGGGAACAATGGGTGAAATGGTTGGCAGGATCGCAGGCCTATACGCAGATGTGTTCACGGTGGCTTCGGATTGTGCAGGCGCACCCAACAGGGGCGCAGGAAAGAGTCCACAAAAAACGCTTATAAAACAAATAGTTAGAAATTCATTATAAGAGGAGCGACGGCTTTTCACAACCAGCCACAACCATTGCAGCGAACGCGGCACACCGATACAGTCACGCCCGTCGCAATAATTTCTGGAGACTCGCTCGTGGCTATCACCCTCAATGAAAGCACTGTCGCCGCGGAAACCCTCGCGCCCGGCGTCAAACGTCAGTCGTTGCTCACCGCGCGGCACACGCAGGATGGCAAGGTGCTTCTCGACCGGCTATCGGTCGACGCCGACCGCACGCACACATTCGCCATCGCGCGCGGCGATCTGGCGTGGCTGCAAATTCTGGAAGGCGAAGCGGTGCTGCGCCACGGCGGCGCCAGCGATGCCCTGACACAGGCGCACATTGTTTTTCTGCCGCCGGGATTTCACGGCACGCTCGACACAAAAAGCGGCGTCACGCTGATATTCGCCACGGTGCCCAATGCCGCGCGCTTTGATGCCGCGTTCACCACGTCGCCGCCGCAATTTCGCATTGTCGACTGGACGCGCGAGCCGATGCTCGACTCAGAACACGACGCGCGTAAGCGCATCTACGTCGCAACGCCCAAACTCTTCGGCACCACCGCGATCAAGGGTGAGATGATTATTTACCCGCCGGGCACCATGGCGTCCAACCATCACCACGAGGGCGCGGAGCACTTCATGTTTGTGCTCAAAGGCCGCGGCACGGCGTGGGCCAACGAATCGCCGATGCCGGTGCGCGCGGGTGATCTGATTTACTACGGCGACCATGAGCGGCACTATTTGCGCAGCGAAGGCGACACTGAAATGGCATTCGTGGAATTCTTCGTGCCCGGCATTTACAAAACCATCTGGGCGCCGGGCGCGGCGATCTGCACCTGGACGCCCACCGGGCGCAGCATTAGCGGCGCAAAGCCGGTGCGCGACATTGCGCGGCACAGCTCGGCTGAAGTAACAAGTCCGGCGGACGTTTAGCGCGGATGCCGTGTGGCCAAAACCAGGGCGGCTAGAACAAATGCACTGCCGTCGGCGCGAAAAAACCGATCAGCGTAAAAATGATTCCCACCACGCCGAGCCCCGCCGCGCCCCACATCAGAAATGCCGCGCCCGTAATCACGTTGGCCGAAGCCAGTACGATGGCGATTTGCAGCGCGCCCGAGGCCACTTCATATTGGTGATACGCCGCCAGCGCGCGGTCGCGTTTTTGCTCGGAAGCCTTGGCGCGCGCGGATAACTCTTTGCGGCCTTCATTGGTCTCCGGCTCACTGTCGTAACGCTCGGCGGTTTTTTTCCAGCTGGCGACGCGCTTGTCGATGACCGCCTTGGCCTCGGGCGTTGCCGCGTTGGCGGCGTCCACCTCTAGCGACTCGGCGGCGGTGCGCAGCGTGGTCATGCGGATGGTTTTGGCCTGAAAAAACGGCCACAGATTCGACGCCTCAATGTTGCGCGACAGCGCCTCGGTTTGTGCGCTGCTCCCGAGCGTTTCGGAAAATGCCAAAAACGCAGCCAGTACCGCGATCAGCAAAGCAACCTTTTTATTCGATGGATCAACGTGACCCGCGCCGGACATGAAATTCTCCTCGTGTTATGTGAACGCGGGCGCAAGCATACCGTATTCACGCACTCGGGAGAATACGGTATAGTCACCACGTTAACCGCAGCGCAAATGCCATGCGGCCGTGGCGCGGCTGCGATACAGCGACGATAGAGTGAAAGAATCAGACGTTCGCGTTCAGTTCGCGCAACGCCGCCATTGAGCTCGCGATAGCAGCGCCGCTCGCCTCGTGCAAGTGCCGGGCGGCATTGATGTCGCCAGCCTTGGCATGCTGCTCCAGCGTGGCAAACAATTCGCCCAGCGCCCGGGCACCCATCGCGCGGCTGCCACCCTTGAGGCTGTGCGCAACGCGGCGAACGTCCTCCATGGGCGCGCCGTCGGTATGGGTTTGCAACAAGAGCGTGTATTTGGCGAGATCGCGTTCAAGGTTGTCGATCATCGTCTGATAGGCGCCCGCGCCCGCGTCGCGCATCAGGTCGCGAACTTCGCGCGCGCGCGCTTGATCCAGCAATTCGGGCGTATTTGTATCCGACACCAGTAAGGCTCCTCTACCGGGTTTGCCCGGCCCTCCATGGCACTGTGCCACGCATTTGCTGTCTAGTTCGACTACGAGAAAACCCGTAATCCACCTAACCATCGCGTGATTCTACAGCGCCTTCCCAATACCTTGACGAGAATACCACAACCATTTGATTTATAACAATTTTTTATGATTCCGTATGGAATCTGCATTATTCACTGGCGCTGGCCTGTACGAAGCACTGCCGCATCAGCCGCAACAGAGCGCCGGCCTTGTCAAAACTTTCCTGATATTCGGATTCAGCTTGTGAATCGGCAACAATGCCGCCGCCCGCCCAAAAGCGCACCGAGCCGTGTGACACGGTGAGCGTGCGAATGGCAATGTTGGTGTCCATGCCGCCGTCAAAGCCGATGTAGCCGATGGCGCCACAGTACACGCCGCGCCGCGCACGCTCGACTTCATCAATGATCTGCATGGCGCGCAGCTTGGGCGCGCCGGTGATGGAGCCGCCGGGAAAGCAACCGCGCAGCAATTCGATGCTGTCGCGCCCGGCTTTCAACGTGCCTGTCACCGTGCTCACCAGGTGATGCACGGTGGCATAGCTTTCGATCTCGAACAAACGCGGCACCTTCACCGACCCCAGCTCGCAGTTCTTCGACAAATCGTTGCGCAACAGGTCGACGATCATCACGTTTTCGGCGCGATCCTTTTCGGAGAGCCGCAACTGTTCGGCAAGCTCCGCATCGAGCCGCGCATGGCCGGCGCGCGGGCGCGTGCCTTTGATCGGCTTGGTTTCCACCATACCGTGGTGTACTCGCAAAAACCGCTCCGGCGACGACGACAAAACTTGCGCGTACGGCGTCGACAAGTACGCCGAAAACGGCGCGGGGTTGATCACCCGCAACGCCTGATAGGCGAGCCACGGGTCGCCGGAAGCCGACGCGGAAAAGCGCTGCGCGAGATTGACCTGATAACAATCGCCATCGCGTATGTACTGATGAATGCGCCGAAACGCGCGCCCGTACGACTCCCGCGTGTGGCTGGAGACGATATTGCTGGTGACACGAAACGGCGCGCGGCTACGCTCCGGCGGCGGGCTGCTGAAACGCGCCACCAGCGCGTCCCATTTGATATCGGTTTCCGGGTCGCGCCCCTGCCCAACGAGCCAGCTTTTTTGTTCGAGGTGATCAACGACCACCGCCCAATCGTAAATGCCGATGGCCATGTCGGGAATGCGTTCCACCGCCGCCGCTCGCGACGGCAGCCGCGCGCCTGCGCCCTCAATGCGCCGCGCGAGATCGTAGCCGAAGTAACCGATGGCGCCGCCGCAAAACGGCAGTTCGCCCGCGAGCGTGATATCGATATCCAGATGCCGCCGCAATAATTCGAACGGATCGTCGCGCGACAGCTCGATTCCCTCGGCGTGAATTTCAGTAAGGCCGCCGCGCGTAATCAGCCGGATATACGGCTCGGCGGCGATGATGTCATACCGCGATTGCCCGGGATGATGCCGCCCGCTGTCGAGAAACACCGCCCATGGCGCATCGGCGACAGCCTCGAACAGGCAGGCGCTGTTTTCGCGGTACGGCAGCTCGGTGCGCAGGGTCATGGCGGGTTTGGCAAAAATCGGGACGTGTGTTCAGGCCGACTATTAACGCGTGCGGCACAGTTGCGATGACCAAAAATAATCAATAAAAACAGATACTTGGAAATCTTCTAAAAACCCGATCCCGGCTGCTTCAAAAACTCAGCTTCCGCCGCCGTCGATGCGCGCCCCAACACCGCATTGCGATGGGGAAAGCGGCCGAAGCGTTCGATAATGTCGTAGTGCTTTTGCGCCCAGTGCAGCAAATCCGCGTTGCCCAATTCGCCAAACAGCATAAGGCAGGTGCGCTGCGCGTCGAGGTCCTCGGCGTGCTCAAACGGCAGATAACAGAACTGCCGCTCGACCATGCTGAGCCGAGTGTCCCAGCCACGCGCGCGCATCTGCCGCGCGGCGTCCAGCGCCATCGCATCGGTGGCAAATGCACGCGGCGAATCACGAAACATATTCCGCGGAAACTGATCGCACACAATGATCAGCGCCAACAGTGTCAGCGGACTTGCGTTCGTGCCTTCGCGCCAATGCGCGAGTTGGCCGTCCGTGGCCTGCTCGTGCAGGGGCGCAAATCGGCTGCGGATCATCTCGTCGAACGCGGGGGATTTTTTAAACCACTCCATGCGCGCTTTACCGTGCGTCACGCTACCCGGCGCGCCGAACCAGAAATCCAGCACCTCGCTGGCGCACGCAAGCATCGGCACGTTCAACACCTCAGTAAACCACCACGCTGCGTATCGACTTGCCGGCGTGCATCAGATCAAAGCCCTGATTGATGTCGGCAAGCGCCAGTTTGTGCGTGATCAAATCATCGATATTGATTTTGCCGTCCATGTACCAATCGACGATTTTCGGCACGTCGCGCCGGCCTTTGGCGCCGCCAAACGCCGTGCCTTTCCACACTCGGCCCGTCACGAGTTGAAACGGCCGCGTCTTGATTTCCTGCCCCGCGCCTGCGACACCGATAATCACCGACACGCCCCAACCCTTGTGGCAGCACTCCAGCGCTTGCCGCATAACATCGACATTGCCAATGCACTCAAAGCTGTAATCCGCACCGCCTTTGGTGAGATTCACCAGATACGCCACGAGATCGCCACCCACTTCCTTGGGATTCACAAAATGCGTCATGCCGAATTTCTTGGCGAGTGACTCGCGCGCAGGGTTCACGTCGACACCGACGATCATGTTGGCACCCGCCAGCCGCGCGCCCTGAATCACGTTAAGCCCGATGCCGCCCAACCCGAACACGACGACGTTTGCGCCCGGCTCGACTTTCGCCGTGTTGATCACCGCGCCGATACCCGTAGTGACGCCGCAGCCGATGTAGCACACCTTGTCGAACGGCGCGTCTTCGCGGATTTTCGCGAGCGAGATTTCAGGCACCACGGTGTAATTGGCAAACGTCGACGTGCCCATGTAATGAAAGAGCTTTTTGCCGCCCACTGAAAAACGGCTGGAGCCATCGGGCATCACACCCTGGCCTTGCGTCACGCGAATCGACTGACACAGGTTGGTTTTCTCGGAGACGCAGTATTCGCACTCACGGCACTCCGGCACATAGAGCGGAATCACGTGATCGCCTTTCTTGAGCGACTTCACGTTGGGGCCGACGTCGACTACCACGCCCGCGCCTTCGTGGCCAAGGATGGCAGGGAACAGCCCTTCCGGGTCCGCACCCGACAGTGTGAATTCGTCGGTATGGCAAATGCCGGTGGCCTTGATTTCCACCAGCACTTCGCCGGACCTTGGCCCGTCAAGATCGACGTCTTCGATGGTGAGCGGTGCGCCTGCTTTGTGCGCGACGGCGGCTTTGACTTTCATGCAAGCTCCTGAACAATTCCGAAAAATGTTTTGGGGATTTAACCAAGTAACGGCACGCGAGGCAACTTGCGCGGTGTAAGCCGTGCATTGCGGGGTAGTCCAGCGAGTGCTACGATAAATTTAGCTCTCAAAAAGCAGCCCTTGCACAAGACGTAAACAAGACATAAGGCGAAAGAAACAAGGCAACGCATGCGAAATCTCGCGGGCATCGTTTTCATGGCGACTCTGCTGACGCTGGTGGTGCTAGGCGCGGCGGGCTGCGCCTCGACACCACAAGCCACGCCGGAGCGCGATGCAGAAGCCAAGCAGTTTGGCAGCAGCCCGGCTGCCGCCACGGTTTACATATACCGGCCCGGCGGCTCGGCCGAATTGCAGGACGACCCTGTACTGTGGATCGATGACCGGCTTATCGGCGCGACACTGCCGCGCGCCTACTTCCGCGTCCATCTGGATCCGGGCAACCATGTTTTCACCGGCCTGGGCCCGGATAACGGCCGGCTGACACTGGAAACCCGCCCCGGCGAGGTTTACTTCGTTGAGCAGGTGGTTAGCGGCGGCCAATCACGATTTCGCCTCGTAACGGCACAATTAGGGCAGCAAGTGATTACTAACTGCTGCCATTTACTGGAAACTTGGGCGCCAGGGCAAAGGCCCTTGCTTCGCTAGCCAAAATCGTCCATAATCCGCCCCTTTTTTGACTCCGGGCTCTTGTTCGGAACAACCGGCGGGATTTTGCGATGAAACTCGAAGTTCACCCTGAATACAATGAGATAACGGTGGCCTGCAGCTGCGGTGCCACATGGAAAACCGGCTCCACGCTGGGCCGTGATTTGCATGTCGAGGTATGCTCGTCGTGCCACCCGTTCTACACCGGCAAACAGAAAATCGTCGACACCGCCGGCCGCGTTGAGAAATTCAACCAGAAATACGGCAGGCGCACGCCCGCCACCAACAAGGCCGCTGCCGCCGCGTAAGCATTCACTACGCGCGCCAGCCGCCGCTCCACAAGGGCAGCCCAGATTAGCTTGGGCTGCCCTTTTTATTTTAACCATCTGTTTTAAAAGGATTTTTTATGAAACAGTTTCGCATTGCCGTGATCCCCGGCGACGGCATCGGAAAAGAAGTCATGCCCGAAGGCTTGCGCGCGTTGGAGGCTGTCGGCCGCAAATTCGGCATCGAATTCAAATTCGACGAATTCGACTGGAGCTGCGACTACTACGCCAAGCACGGCAAGATGATGCCGGACGACGCGCTCGACCGTCTCGCCAAACACGACGCAGTGTACTTCGGCGCAGCAGGCTGGCCCGCGACCGTACCCGATCACATCTCACTGTGGGGGCTGCTGATCCCGTTTCGCCGCGGCTACGACCAATACGTCAACCTGCGCCCGGTGCGGCTGATGCCCGGCATGAAATGCCCGCTCGCCAACCGCAAACCCGGCGACATCGATTTCTGGGTGGTGCGCGAAAACTCCGAGGGCGAATACTCCTCCGTCGGCGGGCGCATGTTTGCCGGCACCGAACGCGAATTCGTCACCCAAAATTCGGTGTTTTCACGCAAGGGCACCGACCGCATACTCAAATACGCGTTCGACCTCGCCGCGACGCGCCCGAAAAAACATCTCACCTCCGCGACCAAATCCAACGGCATTTCGATTTCCATGCCCTATTGGGACGAGCGCGTCGCCGAAATGTCAAAGCAATACCCCGGCATCAAAGTCGACCAGTTTCACATCGACATTCTGTGCGCGCATTTCGTGATGCACCCCGACTGGTTCGACGTGGTGGTCGGCTCAAATCTGTTCGGCGATATTTTGTCGGACCTCGGCCCTGCGGCCACCGGCACCATCGGCATTGCGCCGTCAGCCAATATGAACCCGGAAAAAGTGTACCCGTCGCTGTTCGAGCCCGTGCACGGCTCGGCACCCGACATCTACGGCAAAAAAATCGCCAACCCGGTCGGCATGATCTGGGCCGGCGCGATGATGCTCGACCACCTGGGCTGCCCTGAAGCGGGTGCGGCGGTGGTCAAAGCCATCGAAAACGTACTGCAGGAAGGGCCGAAAACACCGGACTTGGGCGGCAGGGCCAATACCGCTGATTTGGGCAAGGCGGTGGCGGAGATGCTGAAGTAAAAATTAATAAAAAACAAATACTTACATCAATTCTTCGCCATCAAAAATACTTGATCGCCTGCAACCACCCGCGCGTGCGGTCGTCGCTATCCGACTGCACGCGTTCGCTGCCGATGCGTGTCGCCACGGTGAGTTTTAGCTGAAAATCGTTGGTGCGCGCCCACGATAGACCTAGGCCGCCACCAGCCAGATTGCGCCGATTGTTGACGCCCGCCGTGAACGGGTTTTCGTTAAGCATGACGCCACCCGCGTCGACGAACGCGAAGGGTTGCAACACGCCGGGCAGGGCGGGCGCGTTGAGCACGTAGCGCAGTTCCAGCGTCGCCAGATAGCCCGAATCACCCGATGCCTCGCCCTGTGGATAGGCGCGCACGCCGCTGGCGCCACCGAGCAGAAATTTTTCCGACGAGTCGAGATTTTTCGAGGCCTTTTGCACGGCCAGCGACAGATAGGTCGACAGCCGTTCAGAGAGGCTTTGCAGCCGCAGCAGGTTGAAATTCAGTTTGCCGAACTGGCCCTGTGTGCGGGCACTGGCGTCGTCCTGCGCGCGCGGGGTTGGGCTTTCGATGTTGATGCTGCCGTTGCTGTAGCTGGCGGAAAATACCGTCACCGCGCCGCCGCGCAATTCGTCGCGTGCATCGCCGTAAAGATTGAACGACGCCACGCGCGAGGTTTTATCCGCCACCGATCCTGTCGAGCCTTGCCGGTCCTGAAAATCGCGCCAGTCATATGCCGCCTGCCCGTACAGATTAAAGTTACGCGTGCGGATGAACGGGTAGCTCGCGTTCAACGTGGCGTTTTCCGCGCCGCCGCTCGCATCCAGCGCGGCGAAACTCTTGCCCAGCCGGTAATGCGTGCTGCTGTAGGCAGCGCCCAGTTTGAACCCATCACCGCCCAGCGGCATCTGGTAAGCCGCGCGTGCATATTCCAGGCCGTTGAAGCCTTTGGTGAAAAGCGCATTCAGGCTATCGCCCAGCCCCAGCGGGCTGTTGAGATTCATGCGGCCCGTCAAATGCATAGCGCCGGTATAGCGATTACCCTGATTGTCCAGTTCGATGCTACCCGTGGCGCGCGGCCCCGGCGTGATGTCGAACAACACGTCGGATTCGCCCACGTTCGCGCCGGGACTCAGGCTCGCGCGCGCCTCGCCCACACCCGCCAGATCATTGAGCAGCAGCAGTTGCCGCTCCAGCCGCAACTCGTACACCACTTCACCCGGCAGTTTCTCGATGTGCGCTCGTGCAACGCTATCGCGTACCAACGACGAGTTATTGATTTCAGCTTTGCCAAAGCGGCCCTCGAGCACGGCGATTTCCACGCTGCCGTCCTTGATGTCCTGCGCCGGCAGGTAGGCGCGCGCCACCAGATACCCGCGTTCGCGGTAATAACGCGAGATGCGTGCGGCGGCCGCTTCCAGCTCCGCGAAACCGACTTCCTTGCCGATGGTGTCTTCGAGGAGCGCGAGCAGCGTCTCCTGCGCAAACACGGTGTTGCCGGTGATTACCACGCGCTTTAGCACGAAGCGCGCGTCCGAGGGCTTTGCCGCCGGCCGCGCCGGCTCGTCCATCTTCAGCGGCGCCGGCGGACGCGCGGGAATTTGCAGTGAAGGCTTTTGCTGATCGCGCAAAATCGACCCGGCATCTGGCGCAATTTGCGCGTGCGCAATGCCGGCGGCCCCTGCCAGCAGGTAGGCAGATATTATGTAACTATTTGTTTTTAAACAATTATTTTTCATGCCATCTAGCGGGACACTGCGCCCAGCGTCAGTACTTCAACGGTATCGGGCACTTTCAACCCGTCATTGACGATTTCCACCAGATTCTTCACTGCGCCCGTCAGCAAGCGCTGTGGCGCCCTGCCGCCATCAGGCTTGCCGCCCTCGACTTGCGCTTCACCCGTGACATTGCGAGGTTGCATGGCGGAGAACAAATTCGTCGACAATGCCTGCGGCCCGCCTTCGAGAGGCCCGCTCAAATAGGGCGGCGGCAATTGCGATACACCCGAATTGATGAACGGTAACACATCACGCGCAACGGTATCGTTGCCCGGCTGTAGCGTCAACGTACCGTTGACGTAGGCAATGCTGTAATTGCTTGAACTCAAGCCCGACGGCGTGATGGTATAGGCGCCCGGCGGCGAAGCAACCACCGCAGGCGTGGCAAACGCCAGCGTGCCAGCAAGATTAGCGGGCGTGTCGTTAAACACAAAGCCGCTGTAACTTGCGGTAAATGCGGGCAGCGGCTGGCCCGTGACATCGCCCTTGTTATCTGCCGTGATGGTCAACGCGCGCGGCGTGATGGTCAATTGTCCCGGCGTATACGTGGTGATGCTGTAATTGCCGTTGCTCGCCAGCGAACCGCGATTGATCGCGTAGGGGCCGCCCGCGACATTCTCGCCCGCCACGCGCGCCAGCGCCCCGCTGAATACACTGCTGATGGTGTCCGCGCCCGCCAGCCCCACGCCGCCCACGTTGAACGTCAAAGCCGGATCGGCATTGCCATACACCTTGTTCGCGCTATTGGCGGTAACAGTGATGCCGCGCGCGGTGATATCAGCAGTGGCGCTGCCGCTGGTGACAACGGTGTAATTGCCCGCGTCAGCACCGGCCAAGCTCACCCCGGTGACCGTGACGGGCTTGGCGATGCCCGCGTTGGCATCGGCAAAACTCGCCGTTCGATTGATGGTCAGCGCATCGGCGCCCAGGCGGTTGTCCGTGGTTGTCACGGCTGCCGTGGCCGTGGCGTCATACACCTTGTTCACGCCGGTGTAGGTCACAGTCAGTACCGCTGGCGTGATATTGGCCGTCGCCGTCGCGGTGTTATTGGTCAGTGTGTAATTGCCGGCGTCAGCGCCGCCCAGTGTGATGCCGCTGATGTTGACGATCTTGCCGTTGGCGGCATTTTTGTCGGCGAAAGCGCCGGTGGCCGCGGCGCCCGTCAGCGCATCACCCGCCAGTAGACCGGTGAAACCCGCGGCTACGGTGTTCAGCGTGGCCACTGTGGTGGCGTCGTAAATCTTGTTATTCGCGGCAATGCCCGTCACGTTGGTAATTGCTGCCGGCGTGATGTTGGCGGTGGCCGTCGCCGTGTTGGTGGTGAGCGTGTAGTTGCCTGCATCCGCGCCGCCCAGCGTGATGCCGCTGATATTGACGGCTTTTCCGTTGGCGGCGTTCTTGTCGGCGAAAGCGCCGGTGGCCGTGGCTACAGTAAGTGCGTCGCCCGCCAGCAGACCGGTGAAGCCCGCCGTCACGGTGCTAAGCGTGGCGGCCGTGGTGGTGTCGTAGACCTTGTTGTTGGCCGTAATGCCGGTTACACCCGCAATCGCCGCAGGGGTGATGTTGGCGTTGGTCACGGCAGTGGTGTTCACCGTGTAGTTCGCGGCATCCGCGCCAGTAAGCGCCAGTCCCGTGGCAGTCACCCCCTTGCCCACGCCCGCGTTCTTGTCGGCGAAGGTAGCCGTGCCGCCGGTGTAGGTCACCACGTCCGCACCGATTACACCGGTCAGCGTGCGCGTGGCAATGGCCGCCGCCGTGGTGGCGTCATACACCTTGTTCGCGGCGGTGATGGCGCCCGTCAGAGCCGCCGGGGTGATGGTGGCCGCACCGCTGGCTGAAACCGGCAGGGTGTAGTTGCCTAGCAACGTGCCTGGCCCAGCCATAAAATCACCGCCCGCCAGATTGGCGCTGACATTGTTGGCGGTCAACACATCTTTGCTGTTGTAGACGCCAGCGGTTTGCGTGACGGTGGCCGACTCTGCCCCGACAAAGCCGGTCAAACTGAAATTCGCCGGGCCAAGAACTGCATTGGTATTGGCGTTGTAGACCTTGGTGGGCGCGCCCACAATGGCGGCCGCCAGGGTTTTGGCGGTGATCGTGCCCGTGTGCGTGCCGCCCGCCAGCGTGTAGTTGCTCGCCAGCCCGCTGCCGTCGCCGAGCGCCAGCGTCCCGGTGGTCAAGGTTTGCGTACCTGCGGCGACGTTGGCGCTGGCGACCGTACCGCTTCCGCTGGCCACAGTCAACGTCTCGGCACCCACCGTACCCGTGATCGCCGGGGTGAATCCGCTGGCGTTGAAATTGGCCGTGCCATCGTAGACGCGGCTGCCCGCGAGGTTGACGGCTTTTGCAGTCACCGTGCCGGTGTGCGTGCCGCCGGTCAAGGTGTAGTTGCTCGCCAGCCCGGTGCCGTCGGCCAGCGTCAGGCCGCCGAGCGTTAATGCCTGAGTGCCCGCGGCAACATTAGCGCTCACCACCGTGCCCGCGCCCCCAGCTACCAGCAACGTCTGGCCGCCGATACCGGTGTTAATCGTGCCCGCCGCACCGAACGCTGCAGCAGCAAAGGTATTCGTCGCATCATACGTGCGACTGCCCGCGAGATTGATGATGGCCGGGTTAATCGTAAACGCGGTTGCGTTAGCTGGCGCCTGCACGAACACGTAGTTGCCATTGTTCGCAGTGAGGCCGCCGCCGTTAAGCGCATAGCTGCCGGCGTTGGAATTCGCCACGGCGGACGTGGTGAAACTCAGTGTGCCGGTGGTCGCGGTCGCTTGGGTTTCACCAATCACAAATCCCGTCACCGTGCCGCTGAACGCTGGATCAGCCGCGCCGTACAGCCGGTTGGCGGCATTGGCGGTGTAAGTCAACTGCACCGGGTTGATGGTAAACGCCGTGACGTTGACCGGCGCTTGCGCGAATACGTAGTTGCCGTTGTTGGCAGTCAGCCCGCTGCCGTTTAACGAATACGTGCCAACATTGGAATTCGCCACTGCGGGTGTGGTAAAACCTAACGTGCCCGTGGTTGCCGTGGCTTGGGTTTCACCGAGCACAAAACCTGTCACCGTGCCGCCAAGCGCTGGATTCGCCGCGCCGTACAAGCGGTTGGCTGCATTGGCGGCGTAAGTCAGTGTGGCCGGGTTGATGGCGAACATCGTGGCGTTGCCTGGCGCCTGCACGAACACGTAATTGCCGTTGTTGGCGGTCAGCCCGCCGCCGTTCAGCGCGTAAGTGCCGACATTCGAATTCGCCACAGCGGGCGTGGTGAAACTTAACGCGCCAGCCGTCGCCGTGGCCTGGGTTTCGCCGAGCACAAATCCCGTTACTGTCCCGCTGAACGCCGGATCAGCCGCACCATACAGGCGGTTTGCAGCATTCGCGGTATAAGTCAATGTCGCCGGATTGATGGTGAACGCCGTGGCATTAGCGGGCGCTTGCACGAACACGTAGTTGCCATTGTTCGCGGCAAGGCCGCCGCCATTAAGCGCGTAGCTGCCAACATTGGAATTCGCCACGGCGGGCGTGGTGAAACTCAGTGTGCCGGTGGTTGCGGTCGCTTGGGTTTCACCAAGCACAAAACCCGCCACCGTGCCACTGAGAGCCGGATTCGCCGCGCCGTACAAGCGGTTGGCGGCGTTGGCGTTGTAAGTCAATGTCGCCGGGTTGATGGTGAACGCCGTGGCATTGGCAGGTGCTTGAGCGAACTTGTAACCGATACCGGAGGTCAACCCCGAACCGTTGATATCGTAACTGCCCGCATTGGACGCTGCAGTTGCGGTTGACGCAAACGTAAGCGTGCCGCTGTAGGCGTCGGCAGCGGTGTCGCCATTGACCAACCCTGTCGCCGTGCCGCTGAACGCGGGATTCGCCGCGCCGTATGTGCGTGCAGCCGGGTTGGCGGTATAGCTGATCGTGGGCTGCGTGCTGTAAACATGATGATTGCCCGTGCCGGGCAGCACGACGCCCGGCCCCAGCGCGGCGAAAGTGCTGTTGTAAATGTTGGGCTTGGGGTTGCCCGGCGTGGGGGTGGTGCCGGTGTCGTTCGCCGGATCAACCGAGTAGGTCAGCCAGCGCATCGCTGCGATCAGGGTATTCGTCCCGTAGTGGATGTTTTCGCCGCTCGCCAGCGTGATGCCGCCGCCGGTGGACTGGATATTACCCGCCAGCGTCAGGCTGTTACCCACACCCGTGGCAGTTTGAAGCAGCACGTTACCCGCCGCCGTGACAGGGCCCGCGGTCATAGCGTTCTTGTCGTTGACAGTGATATTGTTGCCTGTGGTTACCGTCACCGTGCTGAAGTCATTGGCGGTGTTGCTCAAGATGATGTTGTTGCCCACGCCTGCCGCCAACGTGGTCACCCCAGTCACCGCCATTGCGCCTGACTGCGTGATCGCGCCTGACGTGTTGACGGTCAACGTGCCGGTGATTGCCGAAGCGCCCAAGTCCAGCGCATTCTTGTCGCGCAGGGTGACATTCTTGCCACTGATAACGGCCACCGTGCCGAAATCGTTGCTGACGTTGTTCATCGTGACATCGCCGGCGCCCACGGCCAACGTCAAAGCGCCCGAAGTCGCGGTAACTGCGCCAGCCGCGGTAACCGCACTGTCCGTCGTAGTCAGCTTGGTTGCAGCACCTAAAACCAGCGTGTCGTTATAGGTTTGCGTGCCTACGGTAGTGACCGTGCCGCCGTTGATTTTGGTGGTACCTGCCGTATCGGTGGTCAACGTTTGCAGAGGCGAGGTCGCCCCCACCGCACCGGTGAATACGGTATTGCCGTTGGTATTGACCACCAGTGATTTGGCGCCGCCGGTGGAATCCACCTGTTTGTCGAAGATCACATTGCCCCCGGCGCCAACGCCCGCGCTGCCACCCAGCGCACTGACGGTGACCGTCGCGGCATTGAGCAGTACGTCATCCAGCAACTGGATCTGCGCTCCCGCACCCGCCACACCCGCGCCGGACTTGTTGCCGCCATTGGCGGACAGGTTACCCGCCAGTGTGATGCTGGGCGTGACCGCGCCCGCATCCAGTGTGATTGTTCCGGCATTTCCGCCCGCCACTGCCACCGCAAGGGAATTCCCGCCGTTGGTGGTAATTGCGCCGCCGATACTCACGGCGCCGCTGGTCGCGGTGACGCTGACATTACCACCCGCGCCATTTGAGCCGCCGCTCGTGGTGAGCGCCCCCGTGGTGGCGGTGCTGCCGCTCAAGGTGATGCTGCCCGCTGCGCCGCCCGCGCCGGCGCCGGTCGCCGCACCTGTGCTGGTGGTGACGGCCGCCACCGTCAACACGCCCGTGCCGGAAATCGCTACCACGCCCGCCTTGCCGCCCGCCTGATTCGCACCCAGCCCCGCGCCGCCGTTGGCGTTTATGGCGCCGGTTACCTTGGTATCGACGCCGCCAGTGATGGTGATGTTACCCGCGCCACGCCCGCCCGCCGTGCCTCCGCCCAGCGTCGCGCCCGACGTGGTGATTGCGCCAGTTACCGTGATGTTGCCTTTGCCATTAATCGCCACCGCGCCGCCCGCGCCGCTGGTTTGCCCGCTGCTGTCGATAGCCAGCGTACTGGTAGTCTGCCCCGCCGCGTTGTTGCCGACGGCAATGCTGCCCCCCGCGCCGCCCGCGCCCGTACCCGTGGCAGCGCCGGTTCTGGCCGTCAACGCGCCGGTGGAAATTGCACCCGTGATGGCAGAATTGTTGTTGATGGCTATCGAACCCGCGTCACCGCCCTTGCCGTTGGCCGTGCTGGCGTTGCCGCCGCTGGCCGTGGCCGCGCCGATGGTGACCGCGCCCACGGCATCCAGATCGATCAACGCGCCGTTACCGCCCGCAAGATTCAACCCCGCACCATTGGCGCTGCTGCCTGAAGCCGTCAGGGCTAGTCCAGCGCCAGTCAAATCACCCGCTGAATTGATGATGATTTTTCCGGCATTGCTGCCGGCGACGCTCGCGTTGGCGGCCCCACCACTGCTGTTGACCGTGCCGCTGATGGTGGTCGCGCCTGTGGAACTGGTAATGCTAATGTTGCCGCCCGCGCCATTCGCGCCACCACTGGTCGTGAGCGCGCCTGTCGTGACGGTGCTGCCGCTCAAAGTGATGCCACCCGCCGCGCCGCCCGCGCCCGTGCCGGTGGCAGCGCCTGTGTTGGCGCTTATCGCCGCAGCAGTCAACACGCCAGTGCCGGTTATCGACACCACGCCCGCCTTGCCACCTGCCTGATTCGTACCCAGCGCCGCGCCACCGATGGCGGTAATCGCACCGGTGATCTTATTGTCTACGCCGCTGATGGTGATGTTGCCCGCGCCACGCCCTGCCGCGGTAGTTCCCGCACCGAGCGCCGCACCAGAAGTTGAAATGCCCCCAGTGACGGTGTTATTGCCCTTGCCGGTGATCGTGACATCACCACCGGCGCCACTGGTCTGGCCGCTGGCATCAAGCGCCTGCGTGTTGATGGTCTGCCCGGCGGCGTTGTTGATTACGGAAATGCTGCCTGCCGCACCCCCTGTGCCGGTACCTTGCGCGGCGCCCGTTCGCGCCGACAGACTGCCCGCAGTAATAGCCCCGGTGGTCACCGAATTGTTGGTGATCGCAATCGAGCCGGCATTGCCGCCATTCGCGTTGGTGGTGCTGGCATTGCCGCCACCGGCGGAAATGTTTCCAACGGTAATGCCACCCACGGCGTCAACGTCGATCAGCGCACCGTGGCCGCCCGCGAGATTCAGTCCCGCGCCATTGGCGGCACTGCCTGCCGCACTCAACGTCAAGCCTGCACCCGTCAGATCGCCCGCCGAGTTGATGATGATTTTGCCCGCATTGCTGCCCGCGGCGCCTGCATTCGCCGTGCCGCCATTGCTGCCCACGGTACCGTTAATGGCCGTTGCACCGGTGGTACTGGTAACGCTGATATTGCCGCCTGCGGCGTTCGCACCGCCAGCAGTATTCAGCGTGGCGGTCGTTACCGTACTGCCGCTTAACGTGATACTGCCCGCCGCGCCGCCCGCACCAGTACCCGTGGCCGCACCCGCATTCGCGGAAATGCTCGCGGTCGCCAAAACGCCAGTGCCGGTAATCGACACCACGGCGGCCTTGCCGCCGGCCTGATTCGTACCCAACCCCGCGCCGCCGCTGGCGGCAATAGCCCCAGTTACCTTGGTATCGACGCCACCACTGATGATAATGTTACCCGCGCCAAGCCCTGCAGCCGTGGTCCCCGCACCGAGCGCCGCACCAGAGGTTGTGATCGTGCCGGTTACCGTAATGTTGCCCTTGCCATTGATCGTGACGTCGCCGCCCGCGCCGCTGGTCTGGCCGCTGCTGTCGATGGCCAGTGTGCTGGTGGCCTGCCCGGTGGCAGCGTTCACCACAGAAATGCTGCCTGCAGTGCCGCCCGCGCCTGTACCGGCCGCAGCGCCGGTTCGGGCTACTAACGCGCCCGTGGCGATTGCGCCCGCCGTCGTAGAGTTGTTGGTGATCGCTATCGACCCCGCATCACCGCCCTTGGCATTGGCCGTGCTGGCATTGCCGCCACTGGCTAGGACGTTACCGACGGTGATCGCACCTGCCGAATCAATGTCGATCAGCGCGCCATTGCCGCCCGCCAGATTCAGTCCTGCGCCGTTGGCACTGCTGCCATTGGCAGTCAAGGACAAGCCCGCGCCCGTCAGACCACCTGCCGAATTGATGACAATCTTTCCGGCATTGCTGCCCGCAACGCCGGCATTGGCGGCTCCACCGCTGCTGTTGACCGCGCCGTTGATGGTGGCTGCGCCGCTGGTGGTGGTTAAACTGATGATGCCGCCCGCGCCATTCGTGCCGCCGCTGGTCGACAGTACGCCAGTCGTAGCCGTGCTGCCACTCAAAGTGATGCTGCCCGCTGTGCCGCCCGCTCCCGTACCCGTAGCGGCGCCCGTACTCGCCCCAATGGCGGCTACCGTCAATACACCGGTACCGGTAATCGACACCACACCCGCTTTACCGCCCGCCTGATTCGCGCCCTGCCCCGCGCCGCCGCTGGCGGCGATAGTCCCGGTTACCTTGGTGTCTACACCGCCACTGATAGTGATGCTGCCCGCACCGCGCCCTGCCGCCGTGGCGCCTGCGCCCAATGCAGCGCCGGTAGTCGAGATAGCGCCGGTCACTGTGATGTTGCCCTTGCCATTGATCGTGACATCGCCGCCCGCACCGCTGGTCTGCCCGGTGCTGTCGATGGCTGTAGTGCTGATGGCTTGTCCGGCGGCATTGTTGACGACAGAGATGCTGCCCGCTGTGCCGCCCGCGCCCGTGCCCACAGCCGCGCCGGTTCTGGCCGTTAACGAGCCCGTGGTAATGACCCCGGTTGTCACGGAATTGTTGGTTATGAAAATGGATCCGGCATTGCCGCCAACAGCGTTGGTTGCAATACCATTGCCGCCGTTCGCCGTGATATTGCCGATGGTGATGGCGCCCACGGCGTCGACATCGATCAACGCGCCGTGGCCGCCCGCAAGGTTCGCGCCCGTGGCGTTGCTGCCCGAGGCCGTCAGCGTCAGTCCGGTGCCGCTCAATGCGCCCGCCGAATTGATAATGATTTTGCCGGCGTTGCTGCCTGCGGCCACAGCAGCAACCGCTGCGCCGCCGCTGCTGGCAACCGCGCCGTTGATGGTCGTTGCGCCGGTGCTGCTGGTAACGCTGATGTTACCTCCCGCACCGTTTGCACCGCCGGTTGTGGTCAGCGCGCCGGTGGTAACGGTTGTGCCGCTCAAGGTAATACTGCCTGCCGTGCCGCCCGCGCCGGTGCCCGTTGCATTACCCGTGCTCGCCGTGATCGCCGCCGCCGTCAGAGCGCCCGTACCGGTGATGGATACCACGCCCGCATTGCCGCCAGCCTGATTCGTGCCCAGACCCGCGGCACCGCTGGCGGTAATGGCGCCTGTTATCTTGGTGACAGCGCCGCTTACGTTAACATTCCCCGCCGCGCGGCCCGCCGCTGTCGTGCCTGCATTCAGCGTGCCGCCACCAGTTTGAATCGTCGAGGTTTCAGTGACATCACCTGCGGAAATCAAATTCACACTGCCACCGTCGCCGCCCGCCTGGCCGCGTGTGTCTAATGCACCGGCTTGCAGCAGGGCGTTCGCGGTATTTTTCACACTGACCGAACCCGCACCACCACTGACTACCGCGCCCACCGCCGCACCCGCTCGGGCAGTAAGCGCACCCGTAGTGACCGTGCCTGCAGCGGCAAGGTTGGTCACGCTGATGGTACCGGCGTTACCGCCCGCCGCCGTGGTGCCGCCGCCGTTGCCACCGTTTGCAGTCAACGCGCCAGTGACCAGCGCGCCATTGCTTTCGACGAGAATCGCGCCGCCAGCGCCACCGGCAAACCCTGCGCCGGTACCGCCGTTGCCACCGCTGGCGGTGATGCCTGCGGTGGTGACCGTCGTAGCACCCTTGACTGTTACGCTGCCCGCAGCGCCGCCCGCCTGCCCTGCCGCACCCGCGCCGCCGCTGGCGGTAATCGCACCCGCAAGGGTAACGGCGCCGCTGGTGCTGGTTATGCTCACATTGCCGCCCGCGAGACCCGCAGCGCCGGTGGTGGTGATGGTACCCGCCGCAGTACTGGAAACTTTTGCTGCCGTCAGCGACACCGCGCCGGATTTGGAAACCGTGATCGCGGCGTTGACGTTAATGGTGCCAGTGGTCGCGGTAGCGTTCAAGCCGACGCCAGCCGTGGCGATGCTGACAGCGTTGGTGAATGTGATGTTGTTGTTCGCCTGCAGGGTTACCGTGGCGCCCGCCGCGTTGATGGTGGCCGGCGCGATGCGGCTGCAAGCTGCGCCGCCGAATACGGTGCAAGTCGTCTGATCGGCATCGGCAAAGGCATCCACATCGGTAAGCGCCGCCGGTGACCACTTCGATATTGGTCGGATCAAGCAACAACGTGCCCGCGCGGCCGTTCGCAGCCAACGTGTTCACGCTGCCGTTAAAATCCAGCGTGCCCTTGCCGGAAACTTCCACCGTGCCGCCATTGCCCGATGCCGCGCCACCCTGCGCGCTGATCGTCCCGTAAAACCGCGTCACGTCGTCGGCCCACACGATGACCTTGCCGCCATCGCCGCTGGCCGCGGCATCAGCCTTGATGGCAGCAGCAGCGTCGACGTATGTACGTTGGGCATTTTGCACGCGGGCATTGCTGCCCTGATAGTCGCCGCCCACGAGCACCGCGCCACCGCCGCGTGCGCCGGAAGCATCAACCGCCGCGCCAGCCATCAGGCCGACACGCTCGCCCAGCAGTTTGATCGTACCGCCCGCGCCGTCGTTACCAGTAGTTTCGATGCGGCCGCTGGCGTGCAACGTGCCGCCGCTCGCCTGCACCGTGATATCGCCGCCGCGCGCGCCACTGGCGGAAATAGCCGAACCCGCCGCCAGCGTGGTGTCGTTGGCGCTCACCAGCGAGATGCTTCCACCGTTTTGATTCGCGCCGCCGTCGGCACGCAATACGCCGCTGTTCGCAATCGAGTCGCCTTCCAACCGAATTACGCCGTTTACGTTTTTCAGCGTTCCGGCTTCGACAATGCCGTCGTTGTTGACCACTGACTTGATGAGTTGATCCGCCGCTTTCGCGGTGAGCAGCACTTGCCCGCCATCGGCGCGAATCAGGCCCTTGTTATCGGCGAGCGCATTCAGCGCGCCCTTTTCCACGGTGAGGCCGATGAGTTTATTGCCATTCAGATTCAGCGTGACCTGTTCACCCGCGGCCAGCGTGACACTACCGCCGGCGGCAGTGATGCTGCCGCTATTTGTGACCTGCGGCCCGATCAGCGCCACATAGCCGCCGTTGGCGAGAATGTCGCCCGCGTTGACGACCTGCGCGCCGCCCGCCGTCACGCCATCAGCGCTGAAGCGATAACGTCCCGCCATAAAATCGCTGTTGCTGATGCCCATCGTGGAAGCCACCAGCCCGCCCACGTCCACCCGCGCGCCCTTGCCAAACAGCACACCGTTGGGGTTGATCAAAAACACTTGGCCGTTTGCGGAAAGTGACCCGAGAATTTCACTGGGGTTTTGCCCGACGACACGGTTCAACGTGACGCTCGACGACGACGGCTGCGCAAAACGTACCGATTCGCCCGCGCCGATGCTAAAACTTTGCCAGTTGATCGCGGCGCGCTCGCTGCCTTGCGTGATCAGCGTGCCCGCGCCCGCGCGGCTGACCGCAGCCTGCCCCGCCACCACCTGCTCGCCCTGCGGCGCCGCCCAAGCCGGCGCGCCACCGGCAAACGCATACGCCACGGCCAGCGCAATCGGTCTGACCGAGTTGGTAGCTCGTGGTACCGCTTTTTCGGGATAGGCCGCAGCCATTTGCTTCTAAAGAGTATTCCGGGTTGACTGAGGCTTATATTAACAAGCGTCCTGAGGAAACCTGGTATTAATTATTGATTTTTAAGGATTTTTTAACTTCAGGAAGTGTGAAAAAAGTCACGGGTTTAACCACCTTTTACAATTGGCAAGCAGCCTAATGGTGGGCATTACCGCGATGACAGTCTAAGTATTTGTTTTTATAGAATTTTTTTATGCCCTTGGCGAGACCAAAAGCTGCCCAACCATCGGGTTCATCGTAGGACTCATCCATGTCGATTTGGTGCCGAGGGCGGGCACCAACACGGGCACACGGCAGGACAAACGCGACCGGCCAATACGCTAAATCAGGACACGACAGCCCGGTCAACTTCTCCTGCTATGATCTGCCTGCCCTCGGGGAGGCTGCATGACAAAACTCTCGATGTCCACGAAGCGCGCACTGATCGCAACCGTATTAATCAATGCGGCGTGCCCGGCCATGGGCCAGTCCGTCAACAAGGGCGCCCAGAACTACCCCAACAAATCCATTCGCTTCATCAGCCCGAACGCGCCGGGCGGCAGCACCACGGCGCTGGCACGTCTGATCGGCGTGCGCCTGACGGAAAGCTGGGGCCAGCAGGTGATTGTAGACAACCGCCCCGGCGGCAACGGCTACATCGGCGGCGAAGCGCTCGCACGCGCAACACCCGACGGCCACACGCTGATGCTGATATCCCCCACGCACATCATCACGCCGATGCTGATTCCCGCGCCGTATGATGCACTCAGGGATTTCGCGCCCGTCGCCACCGTCAGCAGCACGGAATTCCTGCTGGTGGTTAACCCCGCACTCCCGGCGCAATCACTGCAGGAGCTGATCACGCTGGCGAAAGCCAAACCTGGCCAGCTTAACTATGCCTCGGCGGGCAGCGGCAGCCCGACCAATATCGTCAGCGAAATGTTCTGTTTGATGACCGGCGTCAAAATGCAGCACATCCCGTACAAGGGTGGTGGGCCAGCGCTGATTGATGTCATCGGCGGGCAGGGGCAACTCGCGTTTCAAATTCCCATTTCCGCCATACCGCACGTGCAGGGTGGGCGGCTGCGCGCGCTCGCCGTCTCCGGTGAAACGCGGTTGGTGGCACTGCCGCAAACGCCCACCTTCACCGAAGCGGGCCTGCCCGGTTACCGTATCACCTCGTGGTACGGCATCCTGACAACGGCAGGCACGCCGGCACCCATCGTCACCAAGCTATCAACCGAAGTCGCACGCTATCTCGCCACGCCTGATCTCAAGGACAGGCTTCTCGTTCAGGGCATGAATGCGCTCGTCTCCAACGCCGCGCAATTCGGCGCATTGATGAAAAGCGACACAGCCAAGTACGGGCAGGTCATCAAGGCGGCCAACATCAGGGCCGACTGATCCAGCGGTGGCGCCTGCCTTAGTACGTCTTGTACTGCAAATACTTTCCGCTAAGGATGATCTGCACGCGATCACCATTCGGGTCCGGCAGGCGCGTTAGATCCATTTTGTAGTCGATGGCGCTCATGATGCCGTCACCGAATTCTTCGTGGATGAGTTCCTTGAACGTCGTGCCATAAACGCTCACCAGTTCGTAGAAGCGATAGATCAGCGGATCGGTCGGCACGGCTGTCGGTAGTGAGCCTTTATACGGCGCCTGCTGCAGCAGCAGCACGGCGTACGGTGGCAGGCCCAACAGTTTGCCAGCGGCTTCAGCCTGCTTTTTGGTCATTTTCATTTGGCCGAGCAACGCGGCCGTTGTCCACTCCTTGCTCTCGCCGACGACCTTCGCGATCTTCGCCCACGTGAGGCCCTTTTTCAGTCGCGCTTCGACGACGAGTTCGGTAACGTCATGGCGCGTCATGGGTTTGTGCATGCTGGCGACGGCGAGCAAAGCTTCGGGGGCATCATTTTTCTTCATATAATTCTCCTTTGGAAACAAATAGTTATGATTATCTGAAATTCACCACTACAGCGGATCTTTCAGACGCTTCGGGCACCGGCAACTTCGGCGCCGGCGGTTCGGGCTGGGTTTCCAGGCCCGGCGTCACCAGCGGCGGATTTTTCGGGTCGTAATCCGCCGGCAGCTCTTCGCTGAAACGCCTAGAACGGCTCACCAGAAAATCGACGAGGTGATTGCGGATCGCGTAAAAGCGCGGCTCCTTATGCAACGTCTCGCGCGTGCGCTCTTTCGGCAGCGTGTTGACCACGATTTCCGCGATACGCGCCTTCGGCCCGTTCGACATCAGCATGATCTTGTCGGACAGCAGAATCGCTTCGTCGACATCGTGCGTAATCATGAATACCGTCTGGTTCGTCGCCGCGCAGATTTTCTTCAGCTCATCCTGAATGTTGCCGCGCGTCAGCGCATCAAGCGCGCCGAACGGCTCGTCGAGCAGCAGCATCTTGGGTTCGATGGAAAAGGCGCGCGCTATGCCCACGCGCTGCTTCATGCCACCGGAAAGCTCCGAGGGCTTTTTGTGCTCCGAACCGGTAAGGCCCACCAGCCCCAGATACTTCGCACAGTGCGCGTCGATGTCCTTTTGCTTCATCTCGGGCCAGCGCGAGCGCACGGCAAACTCGACGTTTTTCTTGGCCGACAGCCACGGCATCAGCGCGTGGCCCTGAAACACCACGCCACGCTCAAGACTTGGGCCCGCGACTTCGCGGCTGTCCATCACCACGTGCCCGGCGCTGGCGCTGTCCAGCCCCGCCAGCACGTTCAGAATGGTGGTCTTGCCGCAACCGGAGTGGCCGATGATGCACACGAACTCACCTTTCTCGATGGAAAAGTGCACATCCTCAAACACCGTGAGATTGGGCTTGCCGCGCGCGCCGGGAAATTTTTTGGCCAATCCCTCGGCAAACAGAAACGATGTGTTGCTCATATGGTTTACTCCACGTAGGTAACAGCTTTTTGCAGGAACCCGAACATCAGATCAAGCGCCATACCCACCACGCCGATCATCAGAATGGCGAAAATCACATTGGTGAGCGACAGGTTGTTCCATTCATTCCACACGAAGTAGCCGATACCCGTGCCGCCCACCAGCATCTCGGCCGCCACGATTACCAGCCACGCGATGCCCATGGAAATGCGCATGCCCGTCATGATGGTGGGCGCGGCCGCCGGCAATATCACCAGAAACGCCTTGCGCATCACGCTCACCTCCAGCGTGCGCGCCACGTTGAGCCAGTCACGCCGCACCGAGGCCACGCCATAAGCCGTGTTGATCAGCATCGGCCAGATCGAGCAGATAAAGATCACGAAGATTGACGACGTGGCCGAATCCTTGATGGTGTAAAGCGCCAATGGCATCCATGCCAGCGGAGAGATGGGCTTTAGCACCTGGATGAACGGGTTCAGCGCCTTGTAAAGCAACGGTGACATGCCGATCATGAAGCCCAACGGAAGGGCCACGACGGCCGCCAGCAGAAAACCGCCACCCACACGCATGAGCGAATACGCGAGCTGAATGCCGATTCCCTTGTCGTTGGGCCCCTTGTCGTAAAACGGATCAGAGAGGTGTTTCTTCACCGTCTCGCCCATCTGCGCGGGTGTTGGCATGCCGTCCTGCTTCTTGGCGGACTTGCCCATGAGTTGCTCGTACTCGGTGAGCGCGCCGCCGGCTTTCTCGGCAGTGGCGGTAAAGGTCTGCCAGAGGCCGAGGAAGAACAGGAAAATAACTAGGGAAAGCGCGGCGGCTTGGAGAGTGGATTTACTGTTCATTAAAGTCTCCTAGGTAGAACGTGAAATGTGGGCGCATCACGAAGTTGCGTTTCACGATTCATCACGCTCTCTTGATCGCAAAACTGTTGACATACGCATCCGCTGCGGCTGGATCAAACACCTTGCCCATCACGGTGATCTTTTTGTAGCTCTCGCCCGAAGGTTTCATGCCCATCGCCGCCATGTGCTTGCGCGCATCGGTAAGCAGATACACCTGCTCGGTCAAATCCTTCCAGCGCACATCGCCCTTGATGTAGCCCCAGCGCTTCATCTGCGACAGAATCCATGTCGCCATCGAGTACCAGGGGAACGGATCGAAATCCACTCGCCCGGGGTCATTCTTCACATTGCCCAGACCGTCGGCGTAGCGGCCAGTCAGCACTTGCTCCAGCACTTGCACCGGCTGGTTGAGATAGTTCGCGGGGGCAATCGATTCGGCAATGGTTTTTCGATTCGCCGGGTCGCGCGCCAGAGCCGCGCCTTTCAGCACGGCGCGGAACAACGCCGCAAACGAGTTCGGCGCTTCCTTGATGAACGTGGCCGGCGCTGCGAACGAACAGCAAGGATGGCCGTCCCACAACTCCTTCGACAGAATGTGTATGAAGCCCACTTCCTCGAACACCGCGCGCTGGTTGAACGGGTCGGGGCCGAGGTAGCCATCGATATTTCCGGCGCGCAAGTTGGCTACCATTTCAGGTGGCGGCACCACGCGGATCTGGATATCCTTGTCCGGATCAAGGCCATGTTCCGCCACGTAATAGCGCAGCAGAAAGTTGTGCATGGAGAATTCAAACGGAACGGCGAACTTGAAGCCTTTCCACGTTTTCGGGTCGCGTTTGTCCTTGTGTTTAATCGACAGCGTAATGGCCTGGCCGTTGATGTTCTGTATCGTCGCGACATTCATCGGCTGCGCGGATGAACCCACGCCCATGGAAATGGCGATGGGCATCGGCGCGAGCATGTGAGAAGCGTCGTACTCCTTGTTCAGCACCTTGTCGCGGATCAGCGCCCAGCCCGCTGTCTTGATCACATCGACTTCAAGCCCCTCAGCCGCGTAGTAGCGCAGTGGATGGGCAAGAATCAGCGGCGTGGCACAGGTAATGGGAATGAAGCCAATTTTGAGATTCTTTTTTCCAGCGGGCGCTTGTCTTGCGCCAACGCCTGCATCGCACCGATCGGGAGCACGCTGGCGATGGCCGCCATGGCAGTGTTCGCACCAACCGCACGCAAAAAGCGCCGCCGCATGCCATCATCGGGAAACAGCGCGCGCACCATGGCGGACTCCACGACTTCGCGCCCCAATGATTCGTGATCCGTCTTTTGCCTCGCGGCGGCGCGATCGTGCTCGCGTTCATGCTCGTGCTGCGATCCGTGCTGGCCGCACGAACACGGTGCGGTTAGCGTGGTGTTAGCGTCGTATAACTTGTGATGGCCCGTCATGACTGTCTCCTGATCTGCTGTCGATAAGCTATTCAGCAGTTTGTGTGCCAGGAGTCATGCCTGGCTTAGCGGAAAATATGTAACTATCTGTTTTTATTGAAATTTTTATTTTTTAATTCAGGCAAGCCCCCTTGCTGCAAACGCCCGCCACAACCGTCGCGTGCAGCACGCAAGCAAATGGTGCAATCCTGTGGTGCGCCCGCTTGACGTATGCACGCAAGTTGTGCGCAGTGCCAGCGCCACCCAGCGGCCGATTTGAAAAGTGGGATAATCGCCGCGCGCGAAAACATCAAACACAACAACGCCACGCCCATCTCTCGCGTCCCACGCAATGTCCCGGCGCCATCTCCTGATTACGCTGTTGTGCTGCCTCTGGATTCTGCCTGGGCTGGTTGGCCACGACCCGTGGAAAACCGACGAGGCATTCACCTTCGGCGTGGTTTACGACATGCTGCGTGGCGGCTCTTGGCTTGTGCCCACGCTCGCCGGCGAAGTGTTTCTCGATGAGCCGCCGCTTTATTATTTGACTGCGGCACTCACGGCTACACTGACCTCCCCGCTACTGCCGCTGCACGACGGCGCACGGCTCGCCACCGGTGTGTTTATGGCACTGACGCTGCTCTTTTGCGGCATGGCCGGGCGCGAACTGCATGGCAAAGGCAACGGCGCCATCGCCGGCCTGTTACTGATGGGCTGCTTCGGGCTGGTGCTGCGCGGCCACGAAGCCATTACCGACGTGGCGCCGCTCGCCGGATTCGCGCTGGCCTATTACGCGTGGGCGTTGATGCTGCGCCGTACGGCTTTGGGCGGCACGCTGCTGGGTCTTGCCATGGGCATGGTCTTCCTGTCGCAGGGCACGCTGGAAACCGTGATGCTGGTGCTGATCGCCGCCACGCTGCCCGCGGTCTCGCCATCGTGGCGCACCCGCTCATACGCGCGGGCGCTTGCCCTCGCCGCCACCGTGGCCGCGCCACTGGTTATGGCTTGGCCGCTGGCGCTGCATCTGCGTTCGCCCGAACTGCTCGCGCTGTGGCTGCAAAACGATGTGTACGCCGTGTTCAATGCCGGCACGCGCGACGTCACTTTCTACCTGCGCATCCTGCCATGGCACGCGTGGCCGGCGTGGATGCTATGCGCGTGGGCGTTGTGGAACACGCGGCGCGAACAACTCTCTACACCCGCCATCGCGCTGCCGCTGACGGGCTTTGCGGTCACGCTGCTGCTGCTGTCGGCGGCAGGCACGGCGCGCGATCTTTATGCCCTGACGTTGCTGCCGGCGCTGGCCCTGCTGGGCGCGCCCGCCGCATGCAATCTGCGGCGCGGGGCAGCCAATGCCTGGCTGTGGTTCAGCATCACGGGAGTGACGTTTTTCATCATTGTCGCGTGGTTTTACTGGACAGGCCTTGAGCTGGGCGTGCCCGCACGGCTGCACGCGCATTTGCACCGGCTGCAACCCGGTTATGCACCCGGCTTCAAGTGGCTGCCGTTTGCGCTGGCCGCGGGCTACACGCTGGCGTGGTTCGTGCTGCTCAGGAAGCTGCCGCGTTCGCCGCAGCGGCCGGCCATCGTGTGGGCTGCAGGCATCGCGGTGCTGTGGGGACTGACAGCCATTCTCTTCGTCGGCTGGGTGGATACGGGCAAGAGCTACCGCACAGTATTCACCGGCCTTCGCGACAATCTGCCTGCCCAATATGAATGTGTTTCCAGCCGCAATCTCGGTGAATCGCAGCGCGCGATGCTGCACTACTACGCCAATGTGGTGAGCCACCGCGACGAAATCGCATCTCGCAGCCGCGATTGCGACTTGCTGTTGGTTCAGGGTGTCGTGCGTGACGAAACCCCACCCGCCGGCCGCTGGAAGAAACTGTGGGAAAGCAGCCGGCCCGGCGATAAAGTGGAGCGCTACCGGCTGTATCAGCGTATCCGTTAGCCGCTTGCGTTCGTCAAGCCGGCGCCGGTTTGTGCATGGCATCAGACAACTCGACAGCCGCAATCGAGCGGCGTAGACTAAACAATCAGAATTTATTTTTTCATTTAAAAACAAATACTTAAGGAGATTTTCATGAGCGAAGTCCGTGAAGTCGTGGTACTCAGCGGCGTGCGTACCGCCATCGGTGATTACGGCGGCGCACTCAAGGACATTGCGCCCACCGAACTGGGTGGCCAGGTAATCCGCGAAGCGGTCAAGCGCGCCAAGATTGATGCGGCACAGGTGAATCAACTGGTGTTCGGCAATGTCATCCACACCGAGGCGAAGGATATGTATCTGTCGCGCGTGGCGGCGATCAAGGGCGGCCTGCCGCAAGACGCTACCGCGCTCACCGTAAACCGCCTGTGCGGAAGCGGTCTGCAGGCCATTGTCAGCGCGGCACAGGGCATTCAACTGGGCGACGCAGACATCGCCGTCGGCGGCGGCGCGGAATCCATGAGCCGCGCTGCCTATGTCATGCCCAGCCTGCGCTGGGGCGCGCGCATGGCCGACAGCAACGTGGTGGACATGATGGTGGGCGCGCTGACCGATCCGTTCGACACGGTGCACATGGGCATCACCGCCGAAAACATTGCCGACAAATGGAAAATCACGCGTGACCAGCAGGACGAATTCGCCGTCGAAAGCCACCGCCGCGCGATCAACGCCATCGAGAAAGGTTACTTCAAGGACCAAATCCTTCCGATTGAACTGAAAACACGCAAAGGCACCACGCTGTTCGAGCGTGATGAACATGCCCGCGCCGATGCCACGCTCGAAAGCATGGCCAAGCTACGCGCCGTATTCAAGAAAGAAGGCTCCGTCACTGCGGGCAACGCCTCCGGTATTAATGACGGCGCAGCGGCTATTGTGATGATGGAAAAAAGTACTGCTGCCAAAGCCGGCCTTAAGCCGATGGCGCGGTTGGTGTCGTATGGCCTGGCCGGCGTCGACCCAAAAATCATGGGCATCGGCCCCGTTCCGGCGTGCCAGAAGGCACTGGCCAAGGCGGGCTTGACGGTGAACGACATGGATGTCATCGAATCGAACGAAGCGTTTGCGGTGCAGGCGCTGGCGGTATCGTGCGACCTGAAATTCGATGCCAAGAAAACCAACCCCAACGGCGGCGCGGTTGGCTTGGGCCACCCCATCGGCGCCACCGGCGCCATCCTCACCGTGAAAGCGCTCTACGAACTGCAACGCACTGGCGGCCGCTACGCGCTGGTCACCATGTGCATCGGCGGCGGACAAGGCATTGCGGCGGTTTTTGAACGCATGCAGTAAGCCCTACTTCGCAAGGGCGGATTGCGGCGATTCGCGCAGCTTGGCCAGCGCCCCCAACTGAAAATGCGTAAATGCCAGCCCGGTCAGGGCTGGCACCACGAGATTCACCAGCGGTACGTAGTTGAACGCTGCCAATAGCAACGCGAGCAAATACAGGCAGCGCCGGTTGCTTGCCGCCAGCGTTTGCAACTCCACGGCATCTGCATGATCGGCCAGCGTGTCGTAGCGGAACACGCGATGATTGAGATACGCCGAATTCATCGCAGGCACGATCAACGCGCCAATGCCGGTGAACCACAACGGCAGCGTCACCACCCATAGCACGAGAAAAACCGCCACTGCCTTCGCGGTGTTGGCAATGCTGCCGGCGAACGTGCCGCCCTGTTTATGCATGAGATTCGGGTGATAGCGCTCACCGACAAAACGGATCAACGCCGGTAAGGTAAGAAATTCCGTCACCAGCAGCGAAGTCAGCAGCGCCCCCGGTGCTAGCAACACCAGCGCCACGATCGTGCTGATCAATCGCAGCGCACCGCCCATCCAGTCGGCCAGCCAGCGACCCGCTGACGTCGCCAGAATCAATCCGTTGACCCACGCCGCGAGCCGCTCCCAAAACAGCCAGCCGAGCAGCGCCCACACCAGCGCCGCGCACACCACCGGCACCGCCACCAGCAGCAACACACGCGGTCGCATAAGATCGCGCGCGGCATTACGCAGGGCATCAAAGATCAGCGGCACGGCGACAATCCTTTATGTGACATGGTGGCATTGTATTCGCCCCCGCGCAAGCCTGTACAATAGTGGCACCATGCCGACACCAACAGCCTCCCTGACCGCAAGCCCCGAATGGCAAGCGCTGCAAGCACATCAGCAAAAGATCGCTAACACACGCATCGCGCAATGGTTTGCCGCCGATGCGGATCGCTTCAAGAAATATTCACTGGAACTCGACGGCCTGCTGCTCGATTTTTCGCGGCATTTTCTGAATGACGAAACGCTGCCGCTGCTGACAACGCTGGCACGCACCCGGGATCTTCCGGCGTGGATCGAACGCATGTTCAATGGCGAAGCGATCAATCACACTGAAAATCGCGCGGTGCTGCACGTGGCATTGCGTGCCGACGCGCCCGTGCGGCGCGGTGGACGCGATGTCACGCCGGACGTGCAGCGCGTGCTGGCACAGATGGACAGTTTCGTCACGGCTGTCCGCGGCGGCGTGCATACGGGCCATGGTCACCATGGCGGCCAGCGCATCACCGATGTAGTGAACATCGGCATCGGCGGCTCGTATCTCGGTCCGCAACTCGCATGTCAGGCGTTGCGCCCTTATGCGCAAGGGAATATACGCGCGCATTTTGTCTCCAATGTCGATGGCGAAAACCTGTCTGCGGTAATAAGCCAGTTGAACGCGGCCACCACCCTGTTTGTCATTACCTCAAAAACTTTCACCACGCAGGAAACCATGACCAACGCGCAGGCCGCGCGGCGCTGGCTGGTGGCGCAACTGGGCAGCGAAGCCGCCGTCGGCAAGCACTTCGCCGCCGTCACCTCCAATACTGAAAAGGTCGCGCAATTCGGCATTCCGCCCGCGCAGGTTTTTGAAATGTGGGATTGGGTGGGCGGGCGTTACTCGCTGTGGTCGGCG
>OMIN01000152.1 GCA_900299145.1 Betaproteobacteria bacterium
GATCCAGGTCTTCGTAACTGTCGCGAATATGTGGCATGAAAAGGTGCTGCATGATGTGGCGAGGACCATCGCGGCCGGTGAAGAGCCGCCGCGCCACGTCCGCCACGCCGCCGAATTGTTCGATGTCCGGGCGCAGCGCGGCGAAGGCGATGCCTTCGGCTTCGACCGCTGCACGATATGCGCTAAAGCTCGCGATCACCGGCGCGTGGCCGCGTTGCTTGAGCGCGATGGCAATTGCAATATAAGGATGCAGATCGCCGAGCGAGCCGTAGGTGGCAAAAAGGATGCGTTTGTTCATGAGGGTGCGAGTGAATGCGCCGGACGAATGCGCTAGACTAGGGCGATGCCAGACATTGTACTGACCACCATTAACGCGCGCTATGTGCATGCCGCGCTTGGCCTGCGCTACCTCGCCGCCAACATGGGCGAGCTGCAGCCGCACACGCGCATCGTAGAGTTTGTACTGGGACAGCGCGCGATTGAAATTGTCGAGGATTTGCTGGCGTTGAACCCACGCATCGTCGGCATCGGCGTTTACATCTGGAACGTGGATGAATGCACGCGCGTGGTGGCGCTGCTGAAGAAAATCGCGCCGCACGTCACCGTGGTCCTGGGTGGGCCGGAGGTCAGTTACGAGACCGGCGAACAGCGCATTTGCACACTGGCGGATTACGTGATTACGGGTTGGGGCGATGTGTCGTTTCCCAAGCTGGCGCGAGACATTCTGGATGGCCGGCCGCCGGCGGGCAAAGTCATCACGGGCGAACAGCTGCCGCTGTCCCGGCTGGCATTGCCCTATACGCAGTACACCGATGAGGATATTGCACGGCGGTTCATCTATGTCGAAGCCTCGCGCGGCTGCCCGTTCAAGTGCGAGTTTTGCCTGTCGGCGCTGGACAAAACCGCATGGCCGTTCGAGCTCGATGGGTTCATGGCAGAGCTTGAGAAGCTCTATAACCGTGGTGCGCGCAACTTCCGGTTTGTTGATCGCACCTTCAATCTGAAAGTGGCGGCGAGCCAGCGCATCCTTGAATTTTTCCTCGCGCGCATGGACGGTAGTCTGTTTTTGCACTTCGAGTTGATACCGGATCATCTGCCGGAAAAGCTTAAGGAGACGATACTCAAGTTTCCGCCCGGCGCGCTTCACTTCGAGATCGGCATTCAGACGTTCAACCCGGACGTGCAGGCACGCATTTCGCGCCGGCAGGATGACGCCGAGGCCGAGAAGAACATCCGCTGGCTGCGCGAAGTGTCTCCCGCGCTGATTCACGTCGATTTGATCGCCGGGTTGCCGGGGGAAGACCTGGCGAGCTTTGGGCGAGGCTTTGACCGTTTGCATGCGTTAAAGCCGCACGAGATTCAAGTCGGCATTTTGAAGCGTCTGCGCGGCGCGCCGATCGACCGGCATACCGAGGCGCATCAACTGCGCTATAACCCGGATGCACCGTACAACGTGCTCGCCACGGATTGCATTTCATTTAACGGCATGCAGCGCATTTCACGCTTTGCGCGTTACTGGGATCTTTTCGGTAACGCCGGCCGCTTTCGTCAGGCGTTGCCGCCGCTGCTGGCCGATGCGCCGTTTGATAATTTCATGCGCTTCGCCGATTGGCTGTACGCGCGCACGCACAAGACGCACGAGTTCGCGTTCGAGCGGCTGTGCGAGTTTATGCACGTGTACCTGACCGAGGTGCTTCAGGTAAATGGGGCCACCGCTGCCGTACTGGCAGATTACGAAGCCAGCGGCGCGCGCGGGCGTCTGCCGTTCATGGACGCGGGCGTGCGCCCGGACGGCACGCATAATCGGGATAGTGCGACAGCAAGGGCGCGCATGCGGCAGGCGCGGCATGTGACAGTGTAGTATATAAGTATTTGTTTTTATTGAATATTTTAAGATGTTAAAGAGGCGATCATGAGACGATTCGATCCCCACGAATTTGCGCGCAACGTGCTCGGCGAAAAGCTGCAATCGTGCAGCGAAGACCCGGTGACGGGTTTTTACCGTGACGGCTGCTGCAATGTCGGCCCGGATGACCTCGGCGTGCACTCGGTGTGCGTGCGCGTTACTGCGGAATTTCTGGAATTTTCCAAATCACGTGGCAACGATCTTTCTACGCCGATGCCGCAGTTCGGTTTTGATGGGCTGAAGCCCGGCGACCAGTGGTGTTTGTGCGCCGCGCGCTGGCAGGAGGCGTTCGAGGCGAACGCCGCGCCCAAGGTGGTGCTGCGCGCCACGCACGAGGCCACACTCGCGTTCGTCGCACTGGAAGACTTGAAAAAGTTTGCGCTCGACCTCAGTTAATCAGTTATCCCTCACGGAGGCTCCATGGCCGACATCGATGCAAACACCCAGCTTGCGCTGCCTGGCAGCAACCTGATTACGTTGACGCATGTGGTGTATGGGCTGCATGCGTTCAGCGCGATTGTCGGCCTGACCACGGCAGCGTTCGTCGTCACAGCGTTTCTTACCGGCTGGCCGTCGATCATCGCCGTGGTCATCAACTACGTGAAGCGCGGCGACGTGCGCGGCACGTTTCTCGAATCGCATTTCACCTGGCAGATACGCACCTTCTGGTGGGCGCTGCTGTGGGCATTGATCGCAGGGCTGCTCTTCATCACGATTATCGGCATTCCGCTGGCATGGGTGATCGCAGTGACGGCGGGCCTGTGGGTGTTGTACCGCATCGCGCGCGGTTGGATATCGCTGCTTTCGAACAAGCCAATGCCGGTATAGCGTACTGCCGATGCGCATCGACAAGTGGCTGTGGGCCGCGCGTTTTTTCAAGACGCGCTCACTGGCCCAGCAGGCGGTGGAAGGCGGCAAGATCAAGTTGAATGGTGAGCGCGTCAAACCAGCGAAGGACGTGCGCACCGGCGACACGCTTGACATGCTCATCGCCACGCAGGACTGGACCATTACCGTGCGCGCGCTAAGCGACAAACGAGGGCCTGCACCGGTGGCGCAAACGTTGTATGAAGAAACGCCGCAAAGTATTGCACGCCGCGCGGAACAATCTGCACTACGCAAACTCGCCACCGAACCAGCGCAGGATCGCCACGGACGCCCAACCAAGCGTGAACGGCGGCATTTGGATCATTGGCGTGATCTTCAGAAATATCAATAAAAACAAATAGTTATCCGATTTTCCGAGGATCGCCATCCATGGCGAGGGTGACGCGTTTCATGCGCGATGCAGCGCCGCTTTTGAGATGCACCGCCGACTTTGCCACGCCAAAGTGCGCCGCGACCAGCGCCACGAGTTCGGCATTGGCTTTGCCGTCGACTGGCGGCGATTTTAATCGAGCCTGATAACTGCCGTCCGGCAAGGGCTCCAGCACGCTGACACGCGCGTTGGGCTTGACCTTGATCTGGAGGGTTTTCAATAGGCCTGTGTTATTTCGGCAACGGCGGCGACCGGTAACTTTGAAACTTGGGCGGCTCAGTGCCGGGTGCAGCGCCTTCCTCCCCGGTGAAGCCCACGCGCGGCTGGCTGTAGCCTTCGCGGGCGCGCCAGCCGGGATATTTGAGAATGAAGTTGTTGAGCCCGCCTCCGGTGTCGTATTCGAGCTTCTGGCCGGGGTTGCGCTGCATCCATTCAGCGCGTAACTCGGCGCCGGTCTTGTACCACGGCACTTTGTTCATCCACACGCGGCGCGCATACTGATGACGCCACGGCGTATCTTTCATTTCGGGCCATAGTTCATCGGCCTTCTGGATGTTGAAGCGATAATTCATTTTCCAGTATTCGCGGCCAAGGATGTCGCCGAAAATGAACAGCCGGCCATCAACAATTTCGTATTCGGTCGGATCACTGCCCAACTTGATGCCGTAGGCCGCACCGTTGGAACAAAACGCGCCGTATTGCGGCTCGTATTTCGCGGGTGTTTGCTGGAACATAGTGCGGTGCTTTTCATTGAGAAAGTAGTAAGTTTTGCCTTCGTGCGTGGCGGTGATGTTCGGGTAACCCCGCATGGGTTGGCCCAGCGTAAAATACGCTACCGGGTCGTGGCCGAGCAGCATCACATCTCGTCCTTCGCTGTCTTGTACCGTGGCGTTCAGCGTGCCGCAGCCCGTTAGCACCACCAGTGCCAGCACCGCCAGCAACAGTGGCCAGCGCGATTGAATACGCGGCATGCCGGCTATTGCCACGGCGCCTGCACTGCTTCGCCCTTGATTGTTGTGCGATGCATGATGCGGCGCTGCGCCACGTCGATCTCGGTACGGTAGTGCATGCAGCAGCGGTTGTCCCACAAGATGCAATCGCCCACGTTCCAGTAATGCGTCCACGCGTATTTGGGCTGCGTGGCGTGCGCCCACAGCTTGTCGAGCAGCGCTTCGCTATCGGCGTTGTTCATGCCGAGGATGTAGTTCGACGGCCACACGCGGCGGCGGCCGAGGTACAGCGCTTTCCTGCCGGTGACCGGATGCACGCGCACCAGCGGATGGGCCGGGCCTTCGACTTCCTCCGGCTTGGTCGGCGGCTTTACCCCGGGCCGCAGCACACCTGCGCTGTTGCGGCTGGAGTCATGAATTTGCGATTTGCCTTCGATGGCTTTCTTCAGGTCATCCGGCAACTCGTCGTACGCCTGATATTGATTGTTGAACGACGTGTCGCCGCCGCCTTTTGTCGGCACCACCAGAGAATACAGCATGCTGCCGGCGGGCGGTTTCTCGACGTAGGAGTTATCGCTGTGCCATACCACTTCGTAACTGCCGAGACCGCCGTTGTCCATCACCGGCTTGCCGTCCTTGCCGATATTGGAAATGATGCTGACACTGGGGTGGCGCGAAATCATGTATTCGTCGTCGATTTGCTCGCCTTGCGCCAGATGGTATTTGCGTGCCGCGGCAGTGTGGGGCGGGCCGAATACGCTCGACACCGCCATCAACTGATCGTCGTTAATCTTCTGCCCCCGCCAGAAAATCACCATGTGTTTGGCCCACGCCTCGCGCAGCGCCTGCCCGACGTCATCGGGGATCGGCAGTGACAAATCCATGCCGAGGATTTCCGCGCCGACCGCCGCGCCGGTGGGGACTACTTTGAAGCCGGCAAGCGAGTTCGCACTTGTTGGGCGGCAAGCCGTAGAGGATATTTCAGCGCTTAATTGCATTTGAGACTCCAGTGTGCTTATCCTGAATGCAGGATATTCTGTGTCTACCGAATGCACGCGTCAAGAGAAAACCTTAGTTACGTAACAAGCTTTACTGACGTGACGGCTGCGCAGATGTAATACAGCGATCAATTTCCCTTGCCAGAAAATCAGCATGGCTATCCTGCAACTGACTATAGTGATCCCCGGGGGTGACCACCACGCACAGATTACTGCCCAATTTCGTGGCCCACCCCAGATCCGGGTTCAACTTTAATGGCCATCCGCCGACGGACTTGCTGGCGCGAAATAGCACGACCTGGCTGCTTATGGGCTGTCTGGGGCCGTTGTAGAACTGCGAAGCTTCCTCCCGAAGTTTTCGGAACGTCAATCGAAGGATGTCATCGCTGGTTTGGGATTCCGGTGCCGTAGCGTGCGAATTTTCGAATAAAGTGGAGCCTGTCAGCCGGAAAAGCGTGGTACGCGCTAGAAACAGCGTGCGCCGGAGAATTTCGCGTCCTCCGCCGCGAAGAATTTCCTGCAATTTGTGCCGAATCCACCGGTTGTGCAGGATGTCAAATCGTATGCGATGGAAGGCGTCATGCACGTAAGTATCGAAAAGAAATACCGCTTGTGGCGGTCTACCCAGCGTCTCCAGCTTGCATGCGGTTTCCAGGGCAAGGACGCCGCCGAAAGAATGGCCGGCAAGAAAAAAGGGAGCGGTGTTGTCTTTGGCGTGGATGGCCCGGGCGTAATTTTCGCTAATGCGGTCCACAGCGGTGAGCATGTCGACCTCATGGATCAATTTGTCCAGCCAATGAATATTATCAGTGGTGACGAAAGCCGTCGTAATGTCGCCAGCCAGCGCATTGCTCATGCCTGAGAATTCAAAGCCGCTGTGGATGAAATATAGGGTCGGAGCATCCCCGGCGCGTGCCGTCCGCAATGGCAGGATGCTCGCTGGGTTTCTGTCTTGCCTGGCGTCGAGCGAAGCGCAAAGTTTGCGTACGGTGGCTTGGGCAAACACTCTTTCAAGACTAATGTCATAACCGAGTTTCGTCTCGATCTCGAGCGTCAATCTCATGGCCAATAATGAATTGCCGCCCGTACCAAAAAAATCGTCCAAAACCGTCAAGTGAGGTGCTTTAAGCAATCTGCGCCAGATGGCAAGCATTTCGGCTTCCAGAGAGGTTTCCGCTTTTGCGTCGGGCAATGAAGCCCTGGCTGCCGATGCGGAAACGGCTTCGCCGAGGCTTTTCAATTTGCCGATGTCCGGTTTGAAACTGGGTAACCGGGGTATCTCGCCGATACAATGTATGCGGGCAGGGCGCATATGCAGCGGCAAATTTTGCAGCCGGGCGTAAAGATTCTCCAGAATTACGTTGGACTTCTCCTTGCGTGCTACGACATAGGCCACGAGCACGTCCTGCTCGCCTAATGTCTGGTTGATTACAGCCGTATCCGCAACATTCTCGCTTCCACGCAGTACAAATTCGATGTCGCCGGGATCGACACGATGGCCTCGAATCTTGAGTTGCCGATCTTTGCGGCCAAGAATCTCGGCTAATCCATCGGGCCCAATCTTAACCATATCGCCGGTCTGGATGACACGCTCGGCGGCGTTTCCAGGGCATGCCGGAAAGGCGCCGGTATCGAGCCGTCCGTCCTGCCAGACGCCGACGGCAATATAGCGGCTGTTGATGGCCAGTTCCGCGATCTCGCCTTGCGCAGCGAAAGTGCCGTCTTCGCGTAACAGGGAAATGGTGACGTCTGGCGACCCATAGCCGCAGGGAACGCGAGGTCCTTCGGCTTTCCAGTCCGGCGGAACAAACCATTGAAACACCGTGGGCGCCTCCGTGGAGCCGTACCCGATCAGAATCCGGCTTGCCGCTGGCAGCGTGGTGCGGTAAAGCTCGATGTCGTCTGGCCGTATGGCGTCGCCTCCAATCCGCAAAATGCGCACTTCGCGCAGCGCTTCCTTTGCCATGGAATGTTGAAAAAGTTCTCGCATCAATGCGGGCACTGCATACAGAACAGTGATTCGATTCTTGCGCAGAACATCAAGCATCCCGTCAATGCCCGCCTGCTGCGGGTTGACTATGTGTAGCGTGGCGCCATTAAGCAGCGAAGCGAAGGTGTCACGAATGCCCGCAATGGTTCCCGGCGAACTCAATAAAACAAAACGGTCACTGCTGGTCAGGTTACAGGTGTCCGTAAACTGGATCACGCGCTGCAAGATTGCGCGCTGATTGTTGCATATGCCCTTTGGGCGTCCTGTGCTGCCGGAGGTGTACAGAATGACTGCGGGATCGTCGACCGTAGCGGTGCACTGTGAAGTAAGAGCGCCCCCGCCGGCCTTGAGCGACTCTGTGAGATCGATAAGGGGCAGGGCCGCTTCGCGAAATTGAGAAAAGCCGGTTTGACCATCGACAATCGCCGCTGCCAGACCGGCTTCGCGCGCTATCTGATCGATGCGTTCCCGAGGATAGTGCAAATCGATCGGCACATAAATCCGGCCCGTGGCGAGGCATGCAAGGGCGGCAGCTGGAAAATACGCATTGTTTGGCAGGCATATGCCGACGGGGCGTCCGCTGGCGGCTACCGTCGCAACGCTATATGCCAGATTTCTCGTTGCGTGCAGCACGTCCCCGTATGTCAAGCGGGTAGCGCCGTCATCCAAGGCTAGTTTCGAGTGGAGCCCATGGGCTACTTGCTCGAATCGGGAATAAATAGATTGCTCAAGCCAACTGTCATCGATTGCAGCAGGATGCTGGTCTTTATTTTGCATTGTCAAGTACAGTAATGGCGCTTGAATTGTGTAAGAGCGAACCGTAAGATCACAATATTAGGCAATTTGACTGTAATATATTGTAAAAAGTAAAGCTATATGGACACCGGCCTTAAGGGTAAAACCGTGCTCATAACTGGCGCGGGCCGCAACGTCGGCCAGCTCGCAGCGGACTATTTCGCGCGTGAGGGCGCCAATCTCGTGATTTGCACCAGCACCAAGATGCAGGGGCTGGAAGAAACCGCCGCAATGGTGCGCAAGCGTGGCTGCGGCGTGGTAGCTGTGCAGTGCGATGTCACTGACGCAGCGCAAGTCGAAAAAATGGTCGAGGCCGGCGTGAAGGTGTTCGGCGGCATCGATGTCGCGGTGAACAACGCGGTGTACCGTTCCGATGTGAAAGGTGCGGGGTTTCTGGAGCAGCCTTATGAAATCTGGCAGCGCAATATTGACGTCAATCTCAACGGGCCGTATCACATCTGTCGCGCGGTCATCCCACACATGAAGAGAAAAGGTTGGGGACGCATTGTGAATTTTTCGGGTATTGCGCCGTTTCGTGGCGAAGGCGCGGCGAAGGCCATGGTGAAAATCGGTATTGTCGGATTCACACGTGGCCTTGCCACCGAGTTTGCACCGCACGGCATCACCGCCAATTGCATTGGCCCCGGTACTATCGATACGGAGAGAGAAACGCACCTTCGACCGAAACAACTTCACGCCGAGCAACCCATGCGCCGCCTGGGAAAGCCAGAGGAAGTTGCCGAGCTGGCGGTGTATCTGGCAAGCGAGCAGGCGGGATTTATTACCGGGCAGTGTTATTTGGTGAACGGTGGGTTGTATTACCAGTAGCCTTCTCGGTATCCGAGGAAGTGCACAAACCATGGCTGTCGTTCCCGCGTAGGCGGGAGCCCGATGACGCAGTGCCGCGTGAGAGCTCGTATCGATTCCCGCCTGCGCTCACATGACAGGGTTAGCTTGGGAAGTTCGTCCAAAATGGACGGCAGATTTTCAATGCCTGCTTAAACCTTCCACCCAATAAACTCACAAAGCCCCCGTCCCATTACCAGCTCCAGATCGTTCCCTTTCAGCCACGGCATTTCCTCGGTGTACATGGTCACGCATTGTTTCCACGTGCAAGGCATGCGCGTGATGTCGGTGCCCCAAAACATGCGTTGTGGACCGAAGGCGTCGAAGATTTGTTTGATGTATTGATGGATGTTGCGGTACGGGTAAACCTCGGACGAATAACTTGGCCCACCGGTGGCTTTGACCGCGACATTCGGGTATTTCGCCAGCGCGAGCAACTCGGGCAGGTCGGAAAACCCGGCATCGTCCATGCTGAAACGTGGCCGCGCCATGTGATCCACCAGAATTTTCAGGTTCGGGTGTTGCTCGGCAACCTTGGCGACTTCCTTACAGCGGTTGGGCACCAGCAGCCCGATGGGTAGGCCTGCTTTTTCCGCAGCAGGCCACAGCCAGTTGAGCGTGCCGTCGGTCATGCGGTTTTCTTCGCCGGGGCGCAGAAAGGCAAAACGCAGGCCGAGCATGCCGGGCTGGTTTTTCCAAGTGTCGATAAGGCTGCGCTTTTGCGGATCGGCCACGTCAAAAAAGCCCAGCACCGCCAGACGATCCGGATGTTTTTTCGCGGCGTCGATGGACACCTCGTTCGCGATCACGTCCCAGCTTGGCGGATGCAACAGGCAGCGGGTGACACCGGCGGTGTCCATGTCGCGCAGTAACTCATCTGCTGTATACGAACTGGTTTGACGGTGGATGTGTACGGGTGTGCCGCTGGTCCAGATGTGCACTTGTGCGTCGACGATTAGCATGTGATTTTCTCCGAAAGTCAGGATGTATCGGTGTTTTGAATAGTGTTCCGAGGCGCTGATTCTAGCGCCGATCAGGCTGCGTGTTTTAGGGCGTAATCCCAATCGATCTCAATGCCAAAGCCCGGTTTGTCGTTCATGTGCAAATGGCTGTTGCGAACCTGCGCGCGTTCGCTGAACAGGCCATGCCAGATCGGATCACGGTCGTGCGAGCCGTGAGATTCCACCGCAAAGCCCGTGCGCGGAAACGCGGCGACCAGATGGCAATGCATTTCTGGTGCGTGATGCGGCGTGATCATTGCTCCGGCGTGGTCGGCCATGTGCGCTACACGCAATGCCTCGGTGAAACCCGCCGCGCGCGTGGCGTCGAACATGACGTAGCGCACGGAACCGATGGTCAGAAAATCGCGTGTGGTGAAGCGCGTGAGTTCACGTTCGCCATGCGCCAGTGGAATTGGTGTCGCCTTCGAGAGCAACGCAAAATCGGCGGGCTGCAAATACCAGTGCAGCGGTTCTTCGAGCCAGAAAACGTTGTACGGCGCCACCGCGCGGGCGAATTCAATGCACGCAGGCAAGTCGTACGCGGCATTCAAATCCAGCATCAGCGAAACATCCGGCCCGATGGCCGCACGCGTGGCGGCAATGCGTTTGACTTCGTTGGCGACGGTGTCAGCACCCGTTTTGAGCTTCACCGCCTTGTAGCCGTTGGCGACAAAGCCTGCGAGTTCATCGGCGCAGGCGGTAAGTTTTTCGCCTTCGATGTAATAGCCGCCGGTGCCGTAGGTGAACACCGGTTTGTTCTCCGCGCCCAGCAGCGCATACACCGGCATGCCCGCTGCCTTGCCTTTGATATCCCACAGCGCCATGTCGATGCCGCCGATGGCTGCCATGATTTGCGGACGGGCGTTACGTGGCAGTGCGCCCAACCCCGGTTGAGGCGAAGTCAGCGCGAATAATTTTTCCCACACGTCGTTATGCGCCAGCGCGTTCATGCCCAGAACCTTCGGCGCGAGCTTTTTGACCCAGCCATCGATGTCCTTCATCGGTGTGCTGCTGACTTGCCCGTAGCCCTTGATGCCGTCACGCGTGACCACTTCCACCAACAGCAGCGTGACATCGCCACGGGCTTCGTGCGCGGTGCGCTGCCGGCGCTTTAGCGGTGCGCTGATGGGGTAGGTATTGATGGCGGCGATGATGTCCATGTTGCTGTGGGTGTTCACTGCGCGGGCTTTCTCGCACCGATGAATTCCATGAATTCTCCGACGGCGGGTAGCTGCTTATTCAGATATTGCGTCAACTGAACGCTGTTCATGTAAGTGTTTTCGTAATTGTTCTTGGTGGCGTAATCGCGCCAGCCTGCGCTTTTGTGCGCGCGCTCGGTGGCGGCTTCCATCACTGCCAGGGTTTCCTTGGGGACGCCTGCGGGCATTGCCAGCCCGCGTCCACCGCCAACGTGAATGTTGTAGCCGAGTTCCTTTAGCGTGGGCACATCCGGCAGGGTGACGAGCCGGCGCTCGGCGGGCACGGCCAGGATGCGCAGCTTTTTCGCTTCCACGCCGGAGAGCACTTCGCTGACGTTTTCCATGGTGAGATCGACATGTTTGCCCATGACAGCGGCCATGGCGTCGCTACCGCTCTTGAACGACACGTATTTGAATCGCGCGCCGGTGAGTTTTTCGAGTTGATACTGAAAAAACCGCGCAGTACCGGTGGCTGACGCTATGCCATTGACGATGGTGTCTGGCGATTGTTTGGCGGCGTCAACCAGGTCTTTGAATGTCCTGAATTTCGAGTCGACAGGCACCGTCACCGATTGCAAATCAAAGCCGAACAGCGCCACTGGCGTATAGATGTCGAGCGGCAACGTGCCGTCTGGCCGTTGTGCCAGCGCCAGTACGATGGTGCTCGACAGCGACAGCAAATAATACGGATCGCCTTTTTTCGATTTGATGAATGTGGAAGCCACCGCGCCACTGCCGCCGGGCCGGTTAACAATCGTAAAAGGCTGCGGTAACAACTTTTCGCGCTGGCTGATTTCGGCGAACAGGCGGCCGAACACGTCCTGCCCCGCGCCTGGATTGCTGTGGATTACCATTTCGATCGGGCGGCTGGGGAAGTTCTGGGCCTGAGCCAGTGGGGCGTGCATCGCGGCACTGCCAATCACCAGCGTCAGCACGACAGTGCTGGACATTACTTTCAGTTGCAACGGCATGTTCTTCAATCTCACGATGAGGCCAAGGGCCAGTAGCATAGCATCGCCGGTGTATGCGAGGGACATGGGTGGGATTTTGTAAGCATTTGTTTTTATTGAATAATTTTTGTGATCATGTTGCGGAGTAAGATGCGCCCGATGAGCCTCAAAACCCTCAACATGGTTGGCGCCGGCCGCGTCGGCCGCACGCTGGCTGCGCTGTGGCAACTGAGCGGCGTGTTTGAAATTCAAGGCGTGTTGACGCGCTCACCAGGCAGCGCGCGCGAGGCCGTGGCGTTTATTGGTGCGGGCTCGGCGGCGGATGCGATGAACGCGCTGCCAGCGGCGGATGTGTGGCTGCTGGCGGTACCGGATGGCCAGATAGCGCCTGCCGCTGAACGGCTGGCCGCGAGTGGCGCGCTGCGCGCGGGGGACATGGTGTTTCATTGCAGCGGTGCGTTGCCATCGGGCGAGCTCGATGCCGTACGCGCGCTTGGCGCGCACATCGCCAGCGTGCATCCCTTAAAAAGCTTTGCCGACGCGGCGGACGCGGTGCGAACCTTCGCGGGAACCTATTGCGTGGCGGAAGGCGATGCCGCCGCGCTGGCGTTACTCGGCCCCGCGTTTGAACGTATCGGCGCGCGCATGGCGGCCATCGATGCGCGCTTTAAAACCGTGTACCACGCCGGGAGCGTGATGGTGTGCAATTACCTCACCGCACTGATGGAAGCCGGCCTGCAATGCTTTGAAAAAGCCGGGCTGCCACGCAACACCGCCACGGAGATGATGGAACCGCTGGTGCGCGAGACGCTGGATAACGTGTTCCGACTCGGCACGCAAAAAGCGCTTACTGGTCCCATCGCTCGCGGCGATCATGCCGTGGTGGCGCGGCAACTGGCGGCGTTGTTGCAGGCGGATCCCAGGCTTGCGGCGGTTTATCAGTCGCTGGGTATGATTGCGCTGGGTCTGGCGGGAGCACAGGGCGACAAGGATGTCCCGGCACTGCGCGAGCTGGTGGATTTGTTGCGCGGCAGCACTCAATAGCGCGAAGTTCCGATAATCTCAGTCGCGGGAAACTATTTGCTCATGCAACCGTTCACAGTCAACTCGCTAATGGACCAGATGGCATTGGCGCTAGACGCCGGTGAGCCGGCGCGCGCGAATCATGTCAAGCAGGTATTGCTCGCGGCGGTTTCGCAACGCGACTGGCTGCCGCCAGACCGCCGCACCGCCAACCATCAGAACTATGCACGGCATTTACTGCACGCCGATCCCGCCGGGCGCTTCTCGGTGCTGTCAATTGTGTGGTCACCGGGGCAGATGAGTCCGGTGCATGGCCACCACACGTGGTGCGCGGTGGGGGTGTTCAAGGGTGAGATTGAAGAAACGTTTTTTGATTTGCCCGGCGGTCAGGATGCGCCGATGCAACGCCATTGCGCCACGCGCGGGGTGCATTCGGTATCCTACGCGGCGGCGGGTGCGGGTATCCACCGTATCGCCAATCGGGGCAACGAAGTCGCCATCACGATCCACGTTTACGGCGTTGGCGCAGATCGCGTGACGAACGGTATTAATCGCGTTTACGCGTAAGTGGAGCGCGGGCGCAAGTTCGTGCCCGAGAGCGCCGCCTGCTATCGCGCGTGGCGCGGTAAAATCCCGCAGCTATTTCCCTTTCATTACCCTGCCATTCCCCTGCCTTCGCGCATCCCTTGAAGAACTGAAGATCCCCTGTGAACGACGCCACCCTGATTCGCGAGCGCGTATTGCGCGGCCTCGCCCTGAACCGCACGCCGGGTTACCACTACACCGGCAATTTTCTGGAGTTTTCCTTCGAGCGCGTCACCGAGCCGCTGGTGCACATGACCATGCCCGCCGGACCGCATATCACCGAGGCTAACGGCAATTGCAATTACGCCATGGTGGCGGTGTTCGCCGACATGGCAATGGCTGCGAATATACGCGCGGGTCATCAGCCGTACTCACGGCTGGCGACCGTGCAGATGAATCTGCAATTCACCGGCGCGCCGATGACGGGCGCGCTGCAACTCGAATCGCGTTTGCAGGACTACATCGCCGGCATCACCAGCAAACAGGGCGCCACCACCGTGACAGTGACAGCCAACGGCAAGCCGGTGTGTCTGGGCACAGGCGCTTTCATGGTGCTCGATCCGCCGCCGGGCGTGGCGCTTTACAACATGGAGCTGCGCAAGGCAGGTGATCCGCCGGTGGCGCCGCTGGATGAGAACCTGCTAACGAGCGAGGAGCGCAAAGTATTGATGGTGGCGGACGCCGCGATTGCCCGCATGCAATCGGGTGAGGCCTTCATACAGGGATTTCTCGGCGTGAGAACACACCAACTGGAAAATGCGGCAAAGGGCGAATTGAAAAATGGCCCGCATATCGGCAACCGCGTCGGCCATGTGCAGGGCGGCATCACCATGGGGCTGGGCATTGCCACAGCGGAAGCGGCATTGCCCGCCAACTGGATGTTGAGCTCGGTGACCGCGTGGTACATCAGCCCCGGCGAAGGCCGCACGCTCAAGGCGCGCTCGAAGGTCGTGCACCGCGGGCGGCTGACTGCGGTGGTGCGCACGGAGATTTTTGGAAAAAACAACCGACGCGTGATGGAAATGACCACAGCGCACGCGAGCAAGTCTTCTTCCTGAGTTGGCCCTTCCATGGCGCTGCGCACGCTCTCAGGCAAGCACGCTGATCCCCAAAAGATCATCAAGGGACGCGGCGCGGCGATCAATCCCGAAGGGCGCTTCGAGCTGGTCGAGCGCGAAGCGTTTGACGACGGCTGGGCGCATGACCCTGAAGATGACGAGCGTGCGTTAAAAACCGTCGTCACCGAAGAAAACGCCGCAAGCATTATCTCGCGTAACCAGTCGCCCGATGTGCCTTTCACACAGTCTGTAAATCCTTATCAGGGCTGCGAGCATGGCTGCATTTATTGCTACGCGCGGCCCACGCACGCGTATCGCAATCTGTCGCCCGGCGTGGATTTCGAGACACGGATTTTTGCCAAGGTGAACGCGGCTGAACTGCTGCGCAAGGAATTGTCGAAGCCTGGTTACTGTTGCGAAGTGATTTCGCTGGGTGCGAACACCGATCCTTATCAGCCCGCCGAGCGCCGGCTCAATATCACGCGCGGCGTGCTTCAGGTTTGCTCTGAGTTTAATCAGCCGGTGGGCATCGTCACCAAGAACGCGCTGATCGAACGCGATCTGGATATTCTCGTGCCGATGGCGCAGCGGCGGCTGGTGAATGTATTTATTTCGGTGAACAATCTGGATCACGACATCGCGCGCAAACTGGAGCCGCGCTGCGTCGCACCCGCACGGCGGCTCGAAGCCATCCGCGCGTTGTCGCGGGCGGGTGTGCCGGTGGGTGTGCTGGTGGCGCCGGTGATTCCGTTCCTGAATGACGATCAGTGCGAAGCCGTGCTTGAAGCCGCGCACGCGGCAGGCGCGACCCAGGCTGGCTATGTCATGCTGCGCCTGCCGTTTGAAGTAAAAGCGCTATTCCGCGACTGGCTTGAACGGCACTATCCGCTCAAGGCAAAACACGTGATGAGCCGCGTGCACGAGCTGCGCAGCGGGCGCGACAATGATCCAAACTTCGGCAGCCGCATGCGCGGACAGGGTGAGTTCGCGGAACTGCTGTCCAAGAGGTTCGCGCTTGCCAAGCGGCGCATCGGTTACGACATGCGCGAACGCATGCTGCGTAATGCGGCGCTGGATACGACGTTGTTTCGGGTGCCGGTTGTGCAGGAGCCGCAGTCGTTGCAGGGGCCGGAAAAGAGACAGATGAGCTTGTTCTAAGTATTTGTTTTTATTGAATTATTTATGACCGGCTTTAGGCGCGCACTCAGGTTCTTTTGCCACGCTCTATGGTCACGCCCAACTGCTTCACATTTTTCAGCGCGGATAATTTCGTAACGCTGACTTTCACCCACGGCGCCTGGAATTCGCTTGTGACCAGTTGCGCAATGTGCTCGGCGAGTTTTTCCAGCAACTGAATTTTGTTGTCGCGCAGGCTTTCTTCAATGCGCTGCACGACTTTGGCGTAGTCAATGGTGTCGTTGATGGTGTCGCTTTGCGCGGCGCGGTTACCGGGGATGCCGATTTCCAGATCGAACTGCACGGTTTGCGGCGCGATACGTTCCCAGTCGTATAGGCCGACGGTGATGCTCAAGCGAAAATCGCGGATGAAAATAATGTCCATTGCCTGCCGTTAAACGTGAATGGTGAATTGTGAAACGCCGCCTTAGCGTGCCGGTCAATGCGTGTGGGAATGCACGCAGCAGTGCACACCGGTTAGGCTAAAATACGCGGCCATTCTATGTGAATTCATATGACCACGGCGATTCTTGCGATTGCAGCTTACCTGATCGGCTCGGTTTCGTTTGCGGTAATCACCAGCAAGCTCTTCCAGCTGCCCGATCCGCGCACGTATGGTTCCGGCAACCCCGGCGCCACCAACGTGCTGCGCTCCGGCAACAAGGCTGCGGCCGTGCTGACGCTGTTGGGCGATGCGCTGAAAGGCTGCTTGCCGGTGTGGCTGGCGCAGCATTTTTCGCCAGCCGAAGCAGCGCCGCTGGCGATGGCGCTGGCCGGCGCGCTGGCGGTTATCGGCCACATGCTGCCGGTGTTTCACCGTTTTAAGGGCGGCAAGGGTGTTGCCACCGCGCTGGGCGCACTGTTTGGGTTCAGTGTCTACCTTGGGCTTGGAGCGATTTCGACCTGGTTGATCATTGCGCTGTTTTTCCGCATGTCGTCATTTGCGTCGATACTCTCTGCCTTGTTCGCGCCCTTCGCCACGTGGATGCTGTTCGGCGCGACACACCCGTTTTTCGCAAGCGTGGCCGTGGTCGCGGTGCTATTGATCTACCGCCACCGCCAGAACATCAAGAATATTCTGGCGGGCACCGAAAGCAAAATCGGGCAGAAAGCGAAAGCCTAAAGGTACTTCGGGTGCCCGGGGGTGTTACTCGTTAACGCTTGAACTCCAGCAGATCCAACCCGCAGTAACGGTCCGCAGCGTAAATCACGCCGCGCTCGTCGACATCAACATCGTTGGTTTGCGGGCACGGTTTGCCGCCGCACGGTTCGGGGATGTACCAGCCCACTTCCTGCGGCGCTGCCGGATCGGCTACGTCAACAATCCGCAAGCCGCCGGCGAACCACGCGCAGTACACCAGCGTGTCGCCGCCCTTCCAGTGTTCCTGAAACTGATGGCCGCCGAAGCGGCCGGGCGCCGTGCGCGCCCACGGCGATTCCAGCTCACTTACTTCAAACACGCCCAGCGGCTTGATGTTGGCCGGCTCGGTGATATCGAACGTCCACAGCGCCGCGTGCGGGCGGCCGCGGCGCTTGGCGACTTCAGCATCGCTGTGCACGTGGTCTTCTTCGTCGATGGCGACGGCGATGTCGCGTCCATTGATTTTCCGGGTGAGTCCCATGAAGGTGTGCGACGGCTCCGGCATTGGCGGATGGTAGTTGTAGGCGCCGATGGTGGTGGGTTTGCGGATATCGTTGACATCAACAATGCGCACGCCGCCATGCCAGCAGCCTGCGAACAAACGGTTGCCCAAGCGCACGGTGTGATGCAGCCGGTGCTGGCGGCCGGGCCACGTGGGCTTTTCGCCGCCGGCGATGTGCTGGCCGGGAATGTGCCAGCGTGACACTTCCTCCGGTTTTGACGGATTTTTCAGATCGTAAATTACTAGAATGTTGCCGATGTAGCCCGGCATCTCGGTCGAGATGTAGGCGTAGTTGGCATCCATGTCGAAGCGGTGTACGCCACGGCCATGGGTTCTGACGTGCGTCAGCAGCTTCGGATTCTTGCGATCCTTGATGTCCCAAACCTTGAAGCCGCCTTCCGCATATGGCCGCTTGGCCAGCGCATCCACTTCGGGGATGTCGGCGGCGGCAACCCCCAGCTTTGCCGCGAGTTCGGCGTCCGTGGCCTCGCGCCCCAGCTCGGCCTTCATCACCGTGCGCAGCTTGGGCAGCTCATCGGCTTTGCGGCCAATCGCGGTCATGTTTTGCTCCATGTTGGTGATCATGATGTCGCCCACCGCGCGCGCCTTGTGGCTGTGCGAGGTGTTGTCGCCCACCGGCAATTGGCAAATCACCTTCGGATTTTTCGGATCGGCCACGTCGACAATGCTGGTGCCGAGCCCCGCTTTGTTGGTGATGTGGCCGACGTAGGCGTGGTTGCCTTCGACCAAAATTTGCCCCGCGCCTTCGAGATCGAGATGGCCAAGGCGGGTGACGTTGTGCGCGAGTTTTGCGGGGGCTTGATCCATGATCGGTCTCGTGTGACGGAAGTGAATGAAGTATGGGAATGTCCGCATTCTACTCCACGCCTCATGCGACAATAGCGGCACGATGTTGCGCTTGACTGAACTGAAACTTCCACTCGATCACACCGATGACGCGCTGCGCGCAGCGATCATCGAGCGGCTGGATATCAATGAACACGCGCTGCTGCGCTACTGCGTTTATCGCCGCGCGGTGGATGCGCGCAAGCGCGGCTCGATTCAGTTCACTTACACCCTCGATGCCGAAGTCGCTGACGAAGAGACAGTTTGGATTAGGAATAAAAAACATAATAAAAACAAATACTTGGATAAATCCCCCGACACCGGCTACCGCTTTGTCACGCACGCACAACCGAATTTGAAAGAGCGGCCCGTGGTGATCGGCAGCGGCCCCTGCGGATTTTTTGCCGGACTGCTGCTGGCGCAAATGGGTTTCCGGCCCATCATTCTGGAACGCGGCAAAATCGTGCGTGAGCGCACGCAGGACACGTGGGGCTTGTGGCGGCGCTCGACGCTGAACCCGGAATCGAACGTACAGTTTGGCGAAGGTGGCGCGGGCACGTTTTCCGACGGCAAGCTCTACAGCCAGATCAAGGACCGGCGTTTTCTGTCGCGCAAGGTGCTCACCGAATTCGTCAAGGCTGGCGCGCCGGAAGAAATTTTGTACGTGGCGCATCCGCACATTGGCACCTTCCGGTTGGTGGCCATGGTGGAGTCGATGCGCGAAACGATTACCGCGCTGGGTGGCGAAATCCGGTTTGGCTGCAAGGTAAGCGATATTGAAGTCGATGGCACGGACGGCCGGCAAGTGCGCGCCGTGCATCTCGCTGGTGGTGAACGCATTGCCGCCAGGCACGTGGTGCTGGCGGTGGGGCACAGCGCGCGCGACACCTTCTCGCTGTTGCATCAGCGTGGTGTATACATGGAGGCAAAGCCGTTTTCGATAGGCTTTCGCATCGAGCACCCACAGTCGCTGATCGATGCCGCCCGCTGGGGCCAATTTGCCGGCCACAAGCTGCTGGGCGCGGCGGACTACAAGCTGGTGCATCACTGTGAAAATGCGGCCCTGCGCCAGCAAAGCCGCTCGGTCTACAGCTTTTGCATGTGCCCCGGCGGCACCGTGGTGGCGGCCACGTCTGAAGTGGGCCGCGTGGTGACCAACGGCATGAGCCAGTATTCGCGTAACGAACGCAACGCGAATGCAGGGCTTGTGGTGGGCATAACCCCGAAAGATTTTTCGATGCCACCGAAAAGCCATTCGCAGCCGCGGGAACACGCGCCCGGCCACGTGCTGGCCGGTGTGGATTTTCAGCGCCAATGGGAATCGGCGGCGTTTGTGGCGGGTGGTGGCAACTACAACGCGCCCGCGCAACGCGTCGGCGATTTTCTCGCCGGGCGTGCATCGCTGGCGCAGGGCAAGGTTGCGCCGTCCTACAAGCCCGGCGTGCGCTGGACGGATGTGTCGGCATGCGTGCCTGACTACGCGGCGGCCGCGATTCGCGAGGCGCTGCCGGCACTGGACCGCAAGTTGAAAGGCTTTGCAATGGCCGATGCCGTGCTGACGGGTGTGGAGACACGCACCTCGTCACCGGTGCGCATTACGCGCGATACCGCATATGTGAGCATCAACACGCGCGGGCTGTATCCCGCGGGCGAGGGCGCGGGTTACGCGGGCGGCATCCTGTCGGCGGCGGTGGACGGGATTGAAGTGGCGGAGGCGGTGGCGTTGAATATCGTGAATCAGTTCTAGTGCGTAGAATCGAAAGTGTTGTTACCCCGTTGCTGTCATTCCCGCGAAGGCGGGAATCCATAAGCCGTCGCCTGTGGCACGTTTGTTCTGGGTTCCCGCCTGCGCGGGAACGGCAAGATGGGGTTAATCTGCGTTCATCGGCGTTCATCTGTGGCTAAAAAATAAATGGAAAAAATCCGCGTCTCCAAACTCATGTCCGAGCAGGGGCTGTGCTCGCGCCGGGAGGCCGATAGCTACATCGAGCGCGGCTGGGTGCTGGTGGATGGCGTGCCGGTCACCGAGCTTGGTACACGCGCATTCCCGAATCAGAAAATCACCCTCGCACGGCAGGCGCAGTCACAACAGCAGGCGAGCGTCACCATTCTGCTTAACAAGCCCGTGGGCTACGTATCCAACCTGCCGGAGCAGGGCTATCGTCCGGCGGTCGAACTCATCAAGCCGGAGAACCGTTCCCAAGACGACAAGCAGCCGCTCCGGTTTAGCGCGGCGCATTTGCGTGGCTTGGCGCCGGCGGGGCGGCTGGATATCGATTCGGTCGGGCTTATCGTGTTCACGCAGGATGGCCGCATCGCCAAACAACTCATCGGCCAGGATTCGCAGATTGAAAAGGAATACCTCGTGCGCGTTGAAGGCACGCTATCCGCCGAGGGGCTGGAAAAGCTCAACTTTGGGTTGAGTCTCGACGGCCAGCCGTTAAAGCGCGCCAAGGTCAGCTGGCAGAACGAAGATCAGTTGAGATTTGCGCTACGCGAAGGCAAAAAGCGCCAGATACGCCGCATGTGCGAGTTGGTCGGTTTGAAAGTCACCGGGTTAAAGCGTATTCGCATCGGCAGCGTGGTGCTGGGCAAACTGGCCGAAGGGCAGTGGCGGTATTTGCGGGCGGACGAGCGGTTCTGAAAACATCACCGAAGAGACATAGACATGGATCTCAACCTCAAAGGCAAAAAAGCCATTATCTCCGGCGCCAATCGCGGCATTGGGCTCACTATCGCGCATCACTATGCGGGGGAAGGTATTGATGTTGCCCTGCTGGGGCGCAACAACAAAGCCCTGGTTGAAGCGGCTGCCGAGGTGCGTGCAAGGCATTCGGCGGCAAATGTGGTGACCGTGTTGGTCGATCTGGAGCAGCCGCACACCATAAAACCCGCGGCGGAATCGGCGGTTCGGCAGCTGGGTGGCGTGGACATTCTGGTCAATTGCGCGGGTGGCGCGTATCGGGGAAGGTTGGGCGAAATTCCCGATGAAATGTGGGAGCGTTACTTCAAGGTGAAGCCGCTGGGCCTGCTGCGCATGACGCGCGAACTGCTGCCGCACCTGAAGCAATCACGGCAAGGCCGTGTCATCAATATCTCCGGTACGCGCGGGCGCGAGCCCGAATCGCATTCAATGATGTCGGGGCCTATCAACTTCGGTACGTTGAGCGTGACAAAGGCGATGGCGAATGAATTCGGCGCCTACGGCATCACGGTTAACGCCATCTGTCCCGGCTCCACGCGCACGCGGCGCTTCACTGAGCTCGTTGAAATCACCGCGCGTGAACGGAACCTTTCGCTCGAAAAAGCCGAGCAATGGCTGCTGCAGGAAGTGCCTCTTGGCAAGGTCATCGAACCGGAGGATGTTGCCGATCTGGCGGTGTTTCTGGCATCGGCGCGTTCGCGGCTGATCAGCGGAACGGCGATTAATGTGGATGGCGGGAGGACGCGGAGTATCTGACGGCTACTGCACCTTCACCCCGCCAGCGGTCATGACCTTGGTGATCTTTTCCGCTTCTGCCCGGACGAACGCGTCGAATGCTTCCGGCGAGGAAGTCTTGATGGCGGCGCCGCGCACGGTGATTTTATCTTTAACGTCAGGCAGGTTGAGGATGCGTGCCTGCTCATGCGCAATTTGATTAACGATCGCGCGCGGTGTTTTGGCTTGCGTGAACATGCCATACCAGTGGTCGAACACATACCCGGCCAGGCCGGCTTCCGCGATGGTGGGTACATCGGGCAAGGGCGCCGCGCGGGTGGCGGTGCTGACCGCCAGCGCCAACAGGCGCTTTTCCTTGATGAAGGGCAGCGTGTTGCCGATGGGCGCGAACGCGTAATTCAGGCGCGCGGTCATCGCGTCGGTAATGACTTCGGGCACACCTTTATACGGCACGTGGGTAAGTTCCAGCCCGGCCATCTGGCGAAAAAGTTCGCCGGTGATGTGCGTGCCGCTGCCCACGCCAGCGTGGCCGTAATTCACGATGGCTTTTTGTTTGGCGTTCGCAATTAATTCCTTCATCGAGCGCACGCCCGCCGACGGCGCGATGATCAGCACATTGGGCAAACTGGTCGCCTGCGACACGCCGGCAAAATCACGCAGCGTGTCGAACGGCGCTTTCGGATACAGCGCGGGTGTTGCGGCATGCGACACGGAATTGAAAAACAGCGTGTAGCCATCCGGGTTTGCGGCGGCTACGAGCGCGCCCGCCACCGTGCTGCCCGCACCGGGGCGATTGTCGATGACAACGCGCTGGCCCCACTTTTCCGACATCTCCTGCGCGATCATGCGGCCGATGACATCCACTTCGCTGCCGGCGGTGAAGCCGATGATGAGACGAATGGGCTTGGTGGGGAAAGCCTGTCCTGAGCTTGTCGACGGGGCGGCGGTCTGCGCGAGCGCATGGTAGGTAAAAGCGGTGGAGGCAGCCAGAGCGAGGGTGCGAAGCAGGGAGCGAACCGGATTAGAATGCATAATATTAACTATTTGATTTAATTAATATTTTCAGCGTGCCAGCAATGACTTGTCACGCACCATTGGAATCTGCCCCGGCGGCGGATTGGCAATCGCCTCCTCCAGCGATTTCGCGCCGCGCCATTCATTGCTGGGCCTTGCCACGCCTTCGGTGCCGATCTGATCAAGGCCCCAATAAATTTCAAGGTTGTGGCCGTCGGGGTCGAGAAACTCCACCGCGATCTGCACGCCTGCGCGGCGGCGGCCTTCAAACACAATCGTCGCGCCGCTGTCGCGCAAATGATTGCGCGCGCGTATCACGTCATCGAGAGAACTCACCTCGAACGCCATGTGATGCAGCCCGCGTTTGTTGTCCGGCCCGGCGGCGCCACCAATCAGCGCCACACCATGGTGATCCGTATTGCAGCGCATAAACACCATACCACCGGGCATCATGTCGTCGCCGTAAATGTCGGAAACCTTGAAGCCCAGCACGCCGGTGTAAAAGGCGATCGAGCGTTCGAGGTTTTCGACCATCAGGACGACGTGGCCGATTTTGTTTAGCGAAAACGGCGGTGCAGATGGGCTGATGGCGGCGCGCAGGCGGTTGGTGTCTACTGGCATGGGGTGCTCCTGCTGGAAAAGAGTGGTAGCAATGGCGCCTTAGGGTTCCGCGATACGCGCTTTATTTTCGCTCTTCGATTCAAATTTTCGATTTTGAGCGAACAATTGAAATAGCCGCGTTCATCCTCGCTCCGCAAGCTCCAAAGTCTTCTTGGCATTGGGCTTGATCACATGCTCCTGATAAGCCGGCCGTGCCGCCAGCCGCTCGTACCATGCCCGCACGTTGGGATGCGCGGGTATCGCTTCCTTGGGTGTCCAGTGGAACCAGCGATGCGTCAGCGAGCCGGACGGGATATCGGCCATGGTGAACTTGTCGCCGCACAGGTATTGACGGCCAGCGAGATGCTTTTCGAGGATATCCAGCCATTGCACCTGCGCCTTGGCGGCGGCGAGGATGGCGTTACGGTTGCGCTTGTCAGCCGGGCCGAAAAAATGTTGCAAATAGACGCCGTTAAAGCCTGCGAAATTAAGTGAACTCCAGTCCATCCATTTTTCCGCGTCGGCGCGACCGCGCGGCGTATCGGGGCACAAATTGCCGAGGCTGTGCTTCATGCACAGGTAGCGCACCACCGCGCCGGACTCCCACACAGTCCAACCATCTTCTTCCTCGATGGTCGGCAGCCGGCCATTCGGGTTCTTGCGCCGGTACTCCGGATCGTCATTGCCGCCGAATTCGCCGCCCCAATCGATGCGCTGGTGCGCAAGGCCGAGTTCTCCGATGCACCACATCGCTTTAATAACGTTTGAGCCGTCGGCCCGTCCCCAGATTTTGAACATGCTGTCTCCTTGTCGTGGTCGTTGAGTTTTCGGGAAGTATCTTCTACTGCTATGGTGCAAACTCGCCGGTCAATATTTTGCGCACGTCCTCCGGCGGCACAGCCCAAGGCCCCGCCTGATAGCGCTTGATGCCGATGGGCGCGAGTTGCTGGCGCATCTCCGCCGTTTTGATGGCGATGGCGAGCGGGTCCATGATAATCGCTCCGTCGACTTCGCGTATGCCCTGGTCGATCAGCCATTGGCTCAGATACAGCCCCGCCGGGTACAGCGACGTCGCGCCTTGCGCCACCAACCCCTTCGCCACGCGCAGGAATTCGTCGATAAATGGCTGCGGCTTGTTCCACAAATTGGCGTAATCGGTAAACGCAAAATCCACGTAGCTACTGGGCGCCATGCGTGCCGTAATCTTGTAACGCTCGGCCAATGCTTGAAAAAAATGGTGCAGCCGCACGTTGTTGACGATGAATGCAAAATTCGGCGCGAGTTGGCTGTAGTAGGCGAGCGTGGCCTGCGTCATGAAGATGGAAGGGATATCGACCATTTCGCGCAGCTCGTCGTAGCCAAGATCAAGACAGTTGGTGACGAAGACATCAAAGCCTTCCGTCTGCGCGCGCAAGGCGCTGCGAACGGTTTCGTGGGCGACGAAATGCAGGTGGGTCATGCTGCGCGCCGCACCGGGATAGTTCTTGCCGAGGTTGGGAAACTCGACCACCGTGCCGGGGCCTGCAACGCGTTTGGCGTGGCGCTGGAGTGAATCGTAATACGGTTTGTAGATGTCGGAGGTGCCGAGCGGCGTGCCGCTTTGGATGCAGATTCTCATGCCGAAATCCTGTGCTTGACGTTTGAGTGGGGATTATATCTGCCGCAGTTAGGGCGCAACGTCAGTTTGCAGGTGTTGAACTCAACCCGCTGTATGTGTTCAGCTTTTCTGGACAGCCTGCGAAAGGAACCTTGTCATTCCCGCTTTTGCGGGAACGACTGTGGTGGATTGTCCGCGCAATTGATAGCGCTACTTTGACGGTTGCAGTGCCAAAATGGCATCTCCAACATGCCGCGCTGACAGTCCAAGAATCTGATGTGCAAACGCGCCGGCATCTACATTCAGCCCGCCACCAGCAAAACAATCCGCGACTTTTTCGATCAACTCCGCATCGCTTAACGGATCACCAGCGTCTCCCCGCGCCGAGTTCACGCGCTGCTCAAACACTTGCCCATTGATGAGTTCGATACGCACATGTGACCAGCGTGGCAGTATCGCACCCGGCGCTTCCTGCAATGATACCCTCGGCAACAACGCGCGAATCTCAGGCCGCAGCACCTGCGCGTCATCAAAGCTGGCAAGTCGAATCGCGCCGTCCAGCAGTGCAGCCGACATGCAATAGGCCATGTTGAATTTGGCTTGCAGGCCGTTGACGGGCGGCTGCGGCAGCAGGGCGTCCAGGCCACCAGCACTGTTTGTGACTTCGACTTTTACCACGTTTGCCGGCGTCAGTGCGTGCGCCTTGCGCAACGCCAGAATTCCGTCGAGCGGACGGTGGATCGCGTAGCAGCACGGGTATTTCTTGATGTCGATGCCCATGGCGTCTATTTCCAGCGGTGCTTTGCCTAGTGCCAACAACGCTGAAGTCGCATCCTCACCCGAGGCATACAGCGAAAGATAGCCAAACTTGCCGTCGATGGCATCGGGTGAAGCGGTGAAGCCCGCCTGTGCCATCAACACCGCGCGCACTGCCGCCGCATTGCACTGCCCGGCCTGAAACGATTTCGCCATTGCGCCAAAGTTCTGACGGCTGCCTGCGGCTTGTGCCACGGCCAACCCCAGGGCGTGCGAGGTCAGGGCTTCGTTTAGCCCTAGCAATACGCTGCACGCGAGTGTTGCGCCCAGCACGCCCAGCGCCGATGTTGAATGCCAGCCGCGGCTGTAGTGCGGCAGCGCCATCACGCGCGCGAATTTTGCCATCAGCTCAAAGCCTGCAAGATAGGCGGTGCTGAACCGCGTACCGTCCGCGCCTGTCATTTGCGCCAGCGCGCACAGCGCGGGCACCATCGCCACGCTGATATGCCCGCGCATCGGCGTCATCACGTCGTCGTAGTCGAGCACATGGGCGGCAACGCCGTTGGCGAAGGCCGCGCATTCGGGATGCAGGGCTGCACCCGTGGCCCAAACGGTGGCATTGCCATGGCTCGCGAAGCCGCGTGCGTAGTCAGTAGCGAGGCGTGACGCATCGTCAGCGCGGCCGGCAATCGCGCAGGCGACAGTGTCGAGCAGCGCTCGGTACGCCTGATGGCGTTGCGCACCGGTAAGCGGCGCGGCGGCGAAGCTCTTGCCGAATGCGGCTATGCGTGCACTGGCCCCAGCCATCATTCCGCCTTGATTTTGGCGGCTTTTGCCACCTTGCTCCAGCGCGCGAATTCCTGTTTCAGGAATGCGGTGTAGGCCTCGGGTGAAGCTGAGGTCATCGGTTCGAATCCGCCAGAGATGAATTTTTCCTTGAGTTCGGGTGCGTGTGCGGCTTTGGTGATGGCGCCATGCAGCCGCTCGACGATGATACGCGGGGTTTTCGCCGGCGCCATGATCGCGTACCAGTTGGTGGATTGCAGCGCTGGGAAACCCTGCTCGGCCACCGTCGCCACCTCCGGCAGCAAGGGGCTGCGCCGCTCGGGCGTGATTGCCAGCGCGCGCAGCTTGCCGCTTTTCACCGAGGGGAAGAGCACGGGCAAATCCATCGCCATGCCCTGCACGTGGCCGCCCAGCAAATCGGTGAGTGCAGGCGCGGCACCCTTGTAGGCGACAGCCTGTATCTTGATACCCGCGGTAAGGTTCATCAACTCGATCAGCATGCGTGTCGTGCCGCCCGCGCCCGCCGTGCCGAAATCCAGCTTGCCCGGCTGGGTCTTGGCCAGCGCCACCAGTTCCTTCAACCCACGCGCGGGCAGCGCCGGATGCACCACGATCAACACTGGACTCATCACCACAGTGGTGATACCCGCGAAATCGTTGATGCTGTCGTAGGGAATCTTCGCGTAGGTAAACGTGGTCATTACCAGCGGGCTCAAACCCGCGAGGCCGATGGTATAACCATCGGGTGCAGCCTTGGCAACATGATCGGTACCAATGATCGCGTTGGCACCCGGACGATTCTCGACAATGAAGTTTGTGCCCAGACTTTCGCTGAGCTTGGGCGCAATCAGACGCGCAATGATGTCGTTGGCACCGCCGGGTGGAAAGCCAATCACCAGGCGCACGGGTTTCGCGGGATATTCCTGTGCAAAAGCCGCTACGGTGAGTAACAGACTTGTTGCGCCAATGAGATTTCGTAAGTAATTGTTTTTATTCATTATTTATGTAGAGACCTACTCTGCCTTGATGCCCGCACTGGCTATCACCTTGCGCATGCGCGCTGACTCTTCCCGCATGAATTTCGCCAGCGACTCCGGCGAGCTGCCTTGCACTTCCGCGCCTTGCGCCAGCATGCGCTGCGAGATCTCCGGATCGGTCAGCACACGTTCAATCTGCGTGCCGAGTTTGGCGATGATGCTGGCAGGTGTCTTGGCAGGCGCGACCATGCCCCACCACGTTGTCGCCTCGAAACCTGGCACACCCGATTCCGCCACCGTGGGAATGTCAGGCACTGTCTTTGCGCGCCGTGCGCTACCCACCGCCAATGCACGCAAACGGCCGGTTTTGACATGCGGCAGCACCGTCGGCATGGTGTTGAACATCAGCTGCACCTGCCCCGCGAGCAGATCCGTCACTGCGGGCGGCGAACCCTTATACGGCACGTGAATCATGTCGGCGCCGGTCATCAACTTGAACATTTCCATGCCCAGGTGAATCGGCGAGCCTTGCCCGGCGGATGCGTAACTTAATTGCTTCGGTTTTGATTTCGCGTAAGCGACAAGATCCTTCACCGAATTCACCGGCAAAGTGCTGTTCACCACCAGTAGCGTCGGGTTGATGGCGAGCAGGCTCACCGGTGCGAAATCCGTGAACGGATCGTAAGGCAGTTTGTCGATCAGCAGCGGGCTGACTATCAATCCACTGGAAGTGGCGAGCAACAGCGTGTAACCATCGGGTGCTGCACGCGCGACAATTTCCGTGCCGATCACTCCGCCGCCGCCGGCGCGATTGTCGATGACGAATTGTTGGCCCCATGCATCGGCGAGCTTTTGCCCGAGTGTGCGCGCCATCAGGTCAACGCCACCGCCAGCTGGGAAGGTCACCATTACACGAACGGGTTTGTTGGGGTAGCTGCGTGTGGGATCGACGGGTTGGGCGCTGGCTGCATCTGCGCCAAGGACTAGCGCGCCCGCGATCAAAACGGCGGCAGGCGCCAGCCGCACGGGATCACGCGGCTGCCGAGCCCCGCATCGCGCGCAGAAGCGCTCGCGATTGCCAATAGGCTGATTGCAGTCGGCGCAGCGTCTTAACAAGTGGATCATGGCGCAAGTCCAGAAGGGCCTGTTTGAAACAGATAGCGCGGCAATGCACACACAAGCCGCCCGTAGAAGCCAGCGGCACGTGGTGTGGTTAAGAGACCGCGTTTTACTTCTTGCCCGCCGCCTTTGCCTTTTTCTTGGCCGCCGCCGGTTTGGCACCAATTACCGACGGAATCACCGGCAGCAGAAGATACGAAGGCTTGTCCTTGCCCGAATGAATCGTGTTGAGCGCGCCGTCGTTGTAGTCGGCATGATAATGGGTGAAATGCGCCGAGCCGTGGCCGTCTTTCGGGCCTATGTCGAGGCGCAGTTTGTGGCCTTTCTTGATCACGATACAGGTCGATATCACCTCGACCTGGCATTCGACCACTTCCCCTTTTTTCAGCGGCCAGCGTTCGTTGTGCGCGTGATACGGGCGGTAGGGTAACGACTTCTGGCGGTCCAGTTTACGGTGTGAAGCGCGCAGCCAGCCTTTGGTGACACATTCGCACGGCTCGCCGCGCTGGCCGACTTCCGGCACGTCTTTGCCTTTGCTGTCGATGTGACGCAGCGTGGCGAAAATATCCATGTCTTCCGAGCTGCTCGATACCCACAGATTCAGCACGATGGGCCCGGTGATCTCCGTATCCTGCTTCATGGGCGCGGTTTCAAAGCTCACGCCGGTGCGCCCGCCGTGATTGTGGCGTCCGCCGGGTGAAGCTTCGTAGGTAATCTTCGCGGCTTTCTTGGGCGCAGTGGTGCTGATCGTGCCCTCTGCAGACTTGCCGTTACCTGCCTTCGCAACTTTGGGTTCGAGATAAAACTTGGTCCACTGCGTGCGCGCCAGCGGCCATTCGTTTTCGGTGCGGAACGGGTAGCGTTTGTTGCCGCCGGTACGGATTTCCAGTTTTACCGGCGGTTCGTTCATGATGCCGGTGTCGATACCCTTCAACCAATAATCAAACCAGCGCAGTTGCTCGATACGTGCTTCGAGCGCGTGAAACGGGTGGTAGTGCGAACCGGTGTGGATACGCAGTTTCTTGTGCTTCGATGCGGCGTTCAAATAGCCCTCGGTATTGCCGCGCAAATGGAGACCATGCCCGCCCCAGTTGCCGACGCTGTAAAGCGGCACATTGATCTGATCCCAGCGCGCGCTCTTCATGCGCCAGTACTCGGAATCCAGATCGTTGCGCATGTAGTTCCACAACTGGTTGTTGTTGAATGCTTCGGGATTGTAGTTGTTGGGTTTGCCAAGCAGGTGATGCGCCGCCTGCATCCACCACCACATCACCAGAAAGCCCGAGGCAAATATGCCACCATGAAATGCCTGATCGCGGTACTGATCGGCGCGGCCCTCCCACGGCATGATGGCTTTGAGCGACGGCGGCTGCAGGCTCGCCACGCGCCACTGAAAATTTGCGTGATACGAAATGCCCAGGCAGCCGACGTTGCCATTGCTCCACGGCTGTTTGGCGAAATGCTCGATGGCATCGTAGGTGTCCACCGCCTCCTGATACGAACTCGGCTCCGATGTGCCAAGCGATTTGCCGGAGCCGCGGCTATCCACGCGCACCAGCGCGTAACCGCGCGGGCACCACCACAATGGATTCGCACATTCCCAATTCATGTAGGGATTGGCTTTTTCTTCAAGGTCGGGGGGCGGCGTCCAGAGTTTGTCTTTTTGATAGGGCCCGGTGATGAGGATGATCGGAAATTTTTCGCCGTCGCTTTTGTTGGCCATCTCCGGCCGGAACACGTCAGCGCGAATAATCGAGCCATCGCGCAGTGGCACCGCCACATCTTTTTCGACGATGAGTTTGTGTTTTTTGGGTTGCGACATCGGGTGCTTGGGCATGGCGGGCTCCGGGGCAAATTTGCTATAGGTGGAGGAATTATAAGGGTTTAGTGCCGGCCTGAAATATTCAATTAAAACATATAGTTACGGATATTCATCTTTACCGCGCCGTCGTTCCGGACTTGATCCGGAACCTAGGATGTACCGGCGCGCGAAGCGCAACACAGATCCTTCGGATGTCCTGACAAGCTGGATTCCAGCGTTCGCTGGAATGACGGTAGTGGCGTGTCGAGTCAATTCACCAGCCGCACATGATGCGCCAGCTGCTCGCAATCCTCATCCGTTTTCAAACCCGCCGCGCGGATGCCATGCGCGGCGAGCGCTTCGTCCTGCTCTTCCTTGTCGCCGGTAACGCCGACCGCGCCGAGCAGCTCACCATCCGCCGCGCGTATCAGCCGCCCGCCGCCCTCGGCAAAAATTTTGTCTGCCGATGCCTTGAACAAAAAATCCATGAAGAGCGGTTTTTCCACCGCGCGCACGCGCACCAGACTGGACGAACGGCCCAGCGCCAGCGCGGCGTAAGCCTTGCCCATGGCCATTTCAAACCGCATCATCGCCGAGCCGTCTTCTTTCTTGAATGCCTTGGGAATCGCGCCGGGTTCAACGACCACCACCGAGATCGGCCGGCAGTTCAATTCGCGCGCGCGGGCGAGGACGGCGTCGATGATTTTGTCGGCTTGCGCCAGCGTAAGGGTGGCCATGGAGTTCTCCAAAAACTTTTTGATGGCGAATTATAGGCCGTGCCCATGACCGGCGGCTCATCCTCTACAATGCTCGCCAACCAATGCCTTGAGGACGATATGCGCAACGCAGTCACACGAATACTTTTGCCGATGGCGCTGTTGCCAGTACTGGCCGCGCCGACGTTATGGGCGGTGGACGTCTACCCCACCAAACCCGTGCGCTTTCTTGTCGGCTTCCCGCCCGGTGGCGCGAATGATCTGGTGGCGCGCGTGGCCGCTGCGCGCATGGGGCCGCGCCTGGGCCAGCAGGTGGTGGTCGACAACCGCAGTGGCGCCGGCGGCAACATCGCGCACGACCTCGCAGCCAAGGCCACGCCCGACGGATACACCATGGTGCTGGCGTCGGTGGCCTCACTTGCCATGAGCCCCGGCCTCTATGCCAAATTGCCGTACGATCCGATCAACGATTTTGCACCAGTGGCGCAACTGGTCGATGTCAGCAGTCTCATTTCCTCGCACCCGTCCAGCGCATCACGCACATTGAAGGATTTTGTCGCGCGCGCCAAACAGCAGCCCGACAAGCTCACGGTGGGCAATCCGGGCACCGGCAGCATCGCGCATCTCGCGTTTGAATTGTTCAAAGCCACCGCGGCTATCAAGGTCGTCAACGTGCCCTACAAAGGCGGCGGGCCGGCGGTGATCGATGCCATGTCGGGGCAGGTGGAGTTTCTCGCGGGTGTGATTTCCACCGGCGCGCCGCATGTCAAAACCGGCAAGCTGCGCGGCCTCGGCGTCACCAGTCTGAAGCGCTCGCCGATTTTGCCTGATGTGCCCGCCGTGGCTGAAGGCGGCTACCCCGGCTTCGAGGCGAGCGGCTGGCTGGGCATTGCGTTCCCCACGAAAACGCCCGCGCCCATCATTGAACGCATGCACAGGGAAGCTGTTGCCGTAATGGCCATGAGCGACGTGCGCGAGCAATTGCAAAATGCCGGGCTGGAACCGGCGGTGAAGGACACCGAAGCGTTTCGCGCTTACATCAAAGCGGAACTGGGGAAGTGGACGCGGCTGATCCGTGAAGCGGGGATCAAGGCGGATTGATTGGGGATTCTCTATAAGTATTTGTTTTTATTGTATTTTTATGAATTAATCTACTGCGCCTTTAATCCGATCTCCTTCGCAATCTTGCCGTAACGCGCATGATCTTCGCGGATGAATTTCGCAAAGTGCTCCGGCGATTCGGTATACACATCCAGCCCGGATGCCACCAGCTTGTCGCGCACTTCCGGCAGGCCCATCGCGCGGTTGGCTTCGGCATTGAGCTTCGCGACGATATCGCGCGGTATGCCTGCCGGCCCAACAATGCCAAACCAGCCCCCCGACACATAACCCGGCAGCGTCTCGGCAATCGTCGGGTAGTCCGGGTAATTCGTCAGCCGCGCCGTGCGCGCCACCCCCAGCATGCGCATGCGCCCGGCCTGCACATACGGCTGCAGCGCGGGGAACGAGCCGAACGTTGCATCGACGCGACCCGCAATCACCTCGCCCGCCAGTTGCGGCAACCCTTTGAACGGCACATGCAGATAGGTAAAGCCTGCCTGAAAGCGAAACATTTCCGTGGCGAAGTGCAAAAACGCGCCTTCGCCATTCGAGCCGAAACTCACTTTGCCGGGATTGGCCTTCGCGTGCGCGATCAACTCGGCGACATTTCGCGCGGGGAATGCATTGCTCACCGCCAGCCCCATGAAGTTCGTCGCCATCAACGCAATCGGCGTGAAATCCTTCAACGCATCGTAAGGCACTTTCCTGAATGCATGCGGCACAATCGCCATCGAGCCGCCGTTGCCGCAGCCAAGCGTGTAACCGTCGGCAGGCGCCTGTGCCACCATGCCGTGCCCCAACATGCCACTCGCCCCCGCGCGGTTGTCGATCACAAACTGCTGCCCCAGCCGCTCGCCCATTTTGAACGTGATTATGCGCACGAGCACGTCGCAGGTGTCGCCGGGAAGTACCGAGGCGATGACGCGTACGGATTTGTTGGGGTAGGGTTGGGCGTGGGATTGATTGGGGAGTGCGGCTAGAGGCAATAGGGCTACGCAAAGAGCTAAACGGGTTATACGCATAATAGGTTCTCCAGCGTGGCTACAGGATGGCAATGCAGGCTTTTCGATACGATATCAAATCGTAGTGCGGTATAGGTAGGGTGGGCAAAGCGAAGCGTGCCCACGCGCAATCCATGTAGCACTTGGCGTCAGGCAAGTGGGCAGAATTACAGCGCCGGATTAGCCTTGCCGTGCCGGTTACCGGCATTGGGTAATGTCTGGTAGCTGCGGCACATTGTCCGCTGCCCAATCATCCGCATGCTATTACGGAAGAAGTACCAAGCCGGAAGGTGTGGGCGTGTATGATGAGGTAGGCGTGAGCGCGATTCGCTTTGCGCACAATATGTCCGCGCAGGAGCATTTTCTTGTTTTTCTATGTAGATGAGTCAGGGCACACTGGGCCAAATCTTTTTGATGCAGATCAGCCTATCCTCTACTACGGTTTACTTTCCAGTCGCGTGAATTTGGATGTCGTACTTGGGAATCGTCTCCTAGCACTCCGAAGAAAACTTGCAGTTTCGCGCATACACGCGGCTGAACTAGGGCTAGGTCGGTTGGTTCAAATTGTTCCTCAACTACTCGCAGATGTTCGGCAATTCGACATCCGATTCAACGTCTATCGAGTCGTAAAGGCTGATCATGCCGTCATTTGCTTTTTCGACCAAGTCTTCGATCAAGGCGTAAATCCGGCGGTCACGTGGACTGGCTACTGGACACCTCTGCGATATGTTTTACTAATTAAGTTGGCATCTTTGTTCGATGAGGATCTCGCCAAGATTGCGTGGCAGGCTCGCATAAATCTAAAAGACGAAATCGCACTCCCGGCGATGCAGCGTGTCTGCCAGGAATTACGAAGCAGAGTTGGCAGTTTGCCCGATTCTCGGTCCAGACAAATCATCATGGAGGCCCTTACATGGGCAGAAGCGAACCCGAGCGACATCTCTTACAACGTATCTTCCAAGAAGGAGATGCTGCAGGTCACACCAAATGTTGTCGGCTTTCAATCCGTGATGAACGGCATCGCGGAGCGCCTAAAATCGGGAAGAATCAGGGCTACGCGGATCGTTGTGGATCAACAGTCACAGTTCAATAGGGCTCAACGAACGCTCGCCGAGTATTACAAAAACATGCGCGGCATTAATGCTCCCATTGGTCCGGGACTGCCTAGAGTTGACCACAGCCACGTTCCAGAGGTGCCAATAGAGTTTGCATCAAGTGCAAATAGCTGCGGTTTAGAGGTCTCAGACGTGCATCTGTGGGTGTTCAAGCGCTTGATGGAGGGGGTAAATCTACCCCCAGAACTCCTAGCGCTGGTCGAAGCACAGCGGCAGCGAGGTCGGTGGTCCGAAATCTCCCTGCGGGCAATCGAACGTCGGTGGACAACTTGGTTTAAAGCGCTCCCTGAACTCGATGAGATGTCTACTGAGCAGGTCGAACGAGGTAGAGAGATGCTGAAGATTGACGAGATGATACGACTGCGCGCGGTAATTGACCCTCGCTGACAAATATTACCAGCACCAATCAACCTAAATGAATGCTTACATTATTCGTTCCTATTGAGCTTACTGCACGCCGATTTAGATTGCGGGGCCATGCCTGCGTTTAACCTCGGCAACCACTCACTGCAATAGCAACCGCTTTGGAATCACCCCATAAACCATCTTCACATGATTAACCGCCTCGCCAATGCGAAAATCCACGGCGAGGCTGGTTAACGCATAAGCATCCGCCGCGCTTAATCCTGCGTGCGCTTGCAGGAAGGCGACGCTCTCCCGTATCGCCAGACGCGCAGCTTCGTCGAGATCGGTATCCATGCCCATGACGTAGTGGTTGTCGCGATCTTCGGCGCGTGGCCAGTTCATGGCGCGGCCCGCACCGGGGTGGACGATGAATTGCAGCGTGGGGGTAAGTGATATTTCGATGGCGGTGCCGTTGATTTCACCGTCGCCCTGCAAGCCGTGGCCGTCGCCGGTGAAGAACTGCGCGCCGTCGTTGAATACCGGCAGATACAGCGTTGAGCCTCGCGTAAGCGTCTTTAAATCCATATTGCCGCCGAACGCGCCGGGTGGGCGGGTGTTCGCGGGCGCCTGTGCGGGCGGCGGGGCGACGGCCATGATGCCCATGAAGGGCGCCAGCGGCAGTTCGATGCGCGGGGAAAATTTGGCCACGCCGCGCGCGAGATCAAGACGGATGATGTTACGCGCCACTTCCGTGAGCAGTTCCGGTGCTGCGCCCATGCCGGGGCCGGAGTTGTTGACGCCGTAGTCGATGCGAAACTCTATGTCGAGGACCCGCACTTCGAGCATGTCGCCAGGGTGCGCGCCGTCGATGTAGATCGGCCCGGTAAGCACATGCCCGCCCGCGCCCGGTTCGCGTTTGACGTTGCGATAGATTTGTTTCACGTCATCCAGCACGCGGTCGGGGTCAATGCCCGCCGCGCCGAAGAATTCCACCGGATCGATGCCGGCGGTAATGCCCTGCTGCGACACGGTGTCGATGCGTACGGTCTGTCCTGAAGTGATGCGCAGCACGGGCGGCGCATTCGCGGGGATCAAGCCCCATGTCACATTGCCGGGCACGGAGCGCAGATGGGCGTCGGCCGGAATCGGGCGCGCGGGTTGCGGCGTGGTGTTTGTAAAATTTCCATCGTTCATGAAAAACCTCCAAAGTTCACCATGGTAGTACGTTGACGTTGGGCGCGTCGCTTGTGCCCACGCGGATGGGTGGATGGTGCGCAAAAGGAACGCGCCTACCCTGCCAAGCTGCACTTGCGCGCCGCCTATCCTACACAGCCTGCTGCTTCGTGATTGGACGAATGTCGATATATTGTAAGTATCTGTTTTAATTGAATTATTTTTAAACGAATTCCAGCGCTCCAAACACCCGGCACGCACTAAAATGCCACTAGCGAAACTATTGAATATCGAATCACAAGGGAGAACATCATGACCTTAAAACTGGGCCTAACCATCGGCGGTGCTGACGGCCCCGCTTTGATCAAGCTGGTGCAGGAAGCGGAGCGGCTGGGTTTTGATTCCACGTGGTGCGGCGAATCATACGGTGTGGATGCGGTGACGCGGCTGGCGTGGCTGGGCGGGCAAACGTCGCGCATCAAGCTCGGTTCGTCGATTTTGCAAGTGCCCGCGCGCACGCCCGCGCTGACGGCAATGAGCGCGATCACGCTGGATGCGCTGACCGGCGGGCGTTTCATACTCGGTTTGGGGCCCTCCGGCCCGCAGGTGGTCGAGGGCTGGTATGGCGTGCCTTACGGCAAACCGCTGACAAGGCTGCGTGAATACGTGGCCATCGTGCGCAAGGTGCTGGCGCGCGAAGCGCCGCTGACGTTCGAGGGCGAGCACTATCAGATTCCCTACAAAGGACCGGGTGCGACGGGGCTCGCCAAGCCGTTAAAGTGCATCCAGCATGGCCGGCGCGATATGAAAATTTACACGGCGGCCATCAGCCCCGCGGGTCTGGCGTGTGCGGGCGAAGTGGGCGACGGCGTGTTGCCGCTCTTTCTGGATCCGGAGCGCGATGACCTGATCGAGCCGCACGTGAAAAAGGGCATGCTGCGCGCGGGCAAGCCGGCGGATTTCTCGGCGTTTGATATCGCGCCCTTCGTGCCGGTGCACGTGGGCGACGATCTCGCCGCATGCCGCCAGCCGGTGAAAGAGTGGCTCGCGTTGTACATCGGTGGCATGGGCGCGCGCGGCAAAAACTTTTACAACGACTACGCGTCGCGCATGGGTTATGCCGCCGACGCTGCGAACATTCAGGATTTGTATCTCGCCGGCAAAAAAGCCGAGGCCGCCGCTGCCGTGCCGGACAAGCTGGTCGACACCGTGGCGCTGGTCGGCCCGCCTGCGCGCATCCGCGAGCGGTTGCAGGTATGGAAGGCCGCCGGTGCGCGCGGCAGTGTCGGTACGCTGATTTTGATGAAGGCGAACAGCGCGGGGCTGCGGGTGGTGGCGGAGGGTGTGCTGGGGTAGCGCCAGTCTTGCATTCGGCGGCTGATATGCCGGTGCATTGCGCCCTGCCGGTCTATTGGTTAGCATCGCCCCTGCCGCTATTTCACTCTTCCGATTCTCTCAATCCAACAACGGGGTTTTCCATGGCTTACAAAATTCTCATCCTCGGCGCGTCGTACGGTTCGCTGCTCGGCGCCAAGCTCGCGTTGGCGGGGCACAACGTCGATCTGGTGTGTCTGCCCGCTGAATCGGAACTGATGAACAGCGAAGGCGCCATCGTGCGTATGCCGGTGCGCGGCCGCGAAGGGCTGGTCGAGATCAATTCCAAAAAGCTGCCGGGCAAACTGGCTGCCGGTGGCACCAGTGCATTTGATCCGAAAAATTACGATCTGGTGGCGCTGGCGATGCAGGAGCCGCAGTACCGTTCACCCGGCGTGCGCGAACTGCTGGATGCCGTGGCCAAATCGCGCAAGCCGTGCATGTCGATCATGAACATGCCGCCACTGGCATATCTGAAACGCATTCCGTCGATCGACGCCGACGCGATCCGCGACAGCTAGACCGACGCCAGCGTTTGGGACAGCTTTGACCCCGCGACCATCACGCTGTGCAGCCCCGACCCGCAGGCATTTCGTCCGCCGGAGGAGAAGGTCAACGTGCTGCAGGTGCGGCTGGCGACCAATTTCAAGTCGGCGCGCTTCGATTCCGAGGCGCACACGCAGATACTGCGCAATCTGGAAAAAGACATCGATGCCTCGCGCTTCGAAGTCAACGGCGAAAAAATCGAACTGCCGGTAAAGCTGAAAACACACGAGTCGGTGTTCGTGCCACTGGCGAAGTGGGCCATGTTGTGCTCCGGCAACTACCGCTGCGTGCAAAAAGACGCGATGCGCCCGATCAAGCAGGCCGTGCACAGCGATCTCGACGCCTCGCGCGCGGTTTACGACTGGGTGGTGAAGCTGTGCGTGTCGCTGGGCGCCAATCCGCGGGACATGGTGCCGTTCGACAAATATGCCAACGCCGCGCTGTCGTTGTTGACGCCGTCGTCCGCCGCGCGCGCGCTGGCCAACGGCGCACCGAACATCGAGCGTGTCGACCGTCTGGTGCAGACGATTGCGCGCTCCAAGGGCATGCAGCTGGATGAGCTGGACAAAACCGTGACGCTGGTGGACGGGTGGCTGGCGAAGAACCGGGCGAAGGCGGCATAACAGTCGCTACTGCAGTGAAACAAAGAGGCCCGGAATGTTCCGGGCCTTTTTCATTGGCTTCGCCACGCTGCAGTCCTCAGATTTTCTCCTTCAACCCCGCGGCGTTGATGACTTTTGTCCACTTGGCGTGGCCCGACGCGATCAGCGCACCGAATTCCTCCGGCGTGTTGTGCGTCGGCTCCGCACCGTCGGCGATCATGTGCTCGCGCACATCGCGCATTTGCAGCACCTTGATAATTGCCGTGTTGAGCTTGTCGACGATGGGGCGCGGCGTTTTGGCGGGCGCGACAATGCCGTTCCAGCTATTCGCCTCATAGCCCGGATACCCCTGTTCGGCGACGGTGGGCACATCGGGCAGGGCACGGGCGCGTTTGTCGCCGGCCACCGCCAGTGCACGCAGCCGGCCGCCGCGCACGTGGGGCACGGTAGCGATGGCGCCGCTGAACGCCACCTGCACTTCGCCGCTCAGAAGGCCGATGATGGCGGGGCCGGTGCCTTTGTAAGACACGCGTGTGAGTGTCATGCCCGTCATCATTTTGAGCAACTCCATCGGCAGCGCCGTGGCGTTGGAGCTGGTGCCGTAATTGAATTCACCGGGCTTGGCTTTCACCAGCGCGACCAGATCCTTGAGTCCCTTCGCGGGCAGCGACGGGTGCACCACCAGCGCGCTCGCCGATGCTGTGGTCTGTGTGATGTACGAAAAATCCCGCAATGGGTCATACGGCGTTTTGCGCAGAATCGGCGTCATGCAGAACGTGCCAAGATTGGCGACCAGCAGCGTGTACCCGTCTGGCGCGGATTTGGCGGCGATTTCGGTGCCGATGGCGCCGTCTGCGCCACCGCGATTGTCGACTACAAACGAGCGGCCCATCATGTCGGAAAGACGCGAGGCGATGATACGCCCCACGGCATCGGTGCCGCCGCCGGCGGAGAACGGCGAGATAAAGCGCACGGGCTTGTTGGGGTAATCGTCGGCGGCCTGCGGCAAGCTAGCGGCCAATGCCAGCAACGTGGCAACCATGAACCGAGCGGCAGATTGCGGTAGCAGGGCTATTTCAGACATCGTACGGGTGGACATTGCAGCTTCCTCATTGTGTGCGGCTGCTGTGGCCGCAGCGTTGTGGTAGTTGATTTTCTGTGGTGTCCTGAAGCTGATATTCGTTGCACATCGGTAAGGAAGAAAATGCACTCTCCGAATGCTATTGCCTATGTAACGAGACGCGGCAAAGCATCGGCAACGGGCAATGCATTCCGATTCGAACTTCAGACTCAGGATGTCAAATAGAGTGGGTATGGTAACTATTTGTTTTTATTAAATATTTTTTCTTATGCGGCGGCGCAACAAACCGCTAAGCGCCTTGCAGCACCCGCAGATAGTGCCGGTCAAAAGCCGCAAGCTGGCTTTCCAGTTCGCTGTACGGCCCGGGTTCCCACGCAGCCGAGCGCATGCCGGCCTGTGCGCCCTCGCACAGCAACCAGTCCTGCCGGTTGGTGTTATCCCAGAACTCGACCGCGGGTTTCGCGCTGAAGCCCGAGGCGGCCATGGCGTCGCGGTGAAAATACCAGTCGCAGGTGACGCGCGTGCGGCCGATGTCGAGCGGCTCGATGCGGTGTACCAGCACGTAGTCGGGATGCAGTGAGATAAAACCCGAGGGAAACAGCGTGTAGTAATACACGCGGCCACGGTCGGCTTCGTTCAGCGCCGCAAATGGCGGCGCGCATCGTTCGCCGTGCGTGGTCATGCTGCCCTGCGGGTTCGACAGCGTCATTGGGCCGCCGAGTACGGCGCCCTCCTCCAGATCGTTTTCGCTATTGCGAAACGGCGTGAGACTGTTCAACTGCGGATGCGCGCCGGGGCAGTGGTAGCACTCGCTGTAGTTGTGGAAAAACAGTTTCCAGTTGGCGTCGATGTTGTAGGCAGTTTGATGCGCGGAACGCAATTCCGCCAGCGGCCAGCGCTCGAACTTACCCTCGCGGGCATCAAGCTGCGGCAGCGCATCGGCAAACGGCACGGGGTTCTCTGCGAGGTTGACGAATACAAAGCCGTGCCACTGCGCCAGTGCCGCACGTTTGAGATTCCAGCGCGAAGCATCGAAGCCCGTGACCTCGCGCATGTGCGGCGCCGCGGCCAATGTGCCGTCAAACGTGTAAAGCCACGAATGGTAGGGACAGCGAATGGCGCCCCCGCCGAACGTGCCCCGGCGGTCCTCACACAGCCGCGTGCCGCGGTGGCGGCAGATATTGTGATGCGCGTAAAGGTGGCCTTCCGCGCCGCGCACCACGATCACGCCGCTGCCGGCGACCTCAAGCGTGAGGTAATCCCCCTCGTAGCGCAACGCCGACACATGGCCCGCAAGCAGCCAGTGGCTCTGGAATATGCGGGTTTGTTCCTCGCGCCAGACGTCGGGGCTGGTGAAATACTCGCCGGGCAGCGTGCGCTGCCCGTGAGCGGTGCGGGGCTTCACCTTCGAGTACTTGTTGGGCTAATTGTTGATGCCCAATTCCTTGCGCAGATCGGCCACCGCCTGATCCTTGGTCTTGCCCAGGCGTGGCGCGCGCTGGCCAATCGGCAGGTTTTCGATTTCCGGCACGATTTTCATCGCCACGAACACCGGCCCCGGCTCTTCCATGATGCGCTTCACGTTCACCTGGAATGATTCAAGATTGGTGTAGGCATAGCTCGACGAATAGCCGCAGCCCTTGGCAATGACGTCATAGGCGATCTTGCTGGCATTAGGCACGGGCTGGCCGCCGGTGGTGGCGTAGCACTCGTTATCCAGCACGAAGTGCACAAAGTTTTTCGGCGCCTGCTCGGCCACCATCGACAGCGAGCTCAAACTCATTTGCAGATCGCCTTCGGAGTCGAACAGCACGACCTTGTTCTTCGGCCGCGCCAGCGCCAGCCCCAGCGCGAACGACGCGTGGCCGCCCATCGCCGGATCACCGAGCGAGAGATCACGGTTTTTGTTGGTGCTGATTTTGTCCCAGTGACGGTTTGCGCGGCCCGAGATAACAATGGCGTCGCCGCGATGCGGGGCAAACACCTTCAGGATTTCTTCCATTTTCATCATGATGATTTTTCCTTCGCGAATTGGGCGATATTAACGATTAAAGCCGTGATATTCGTCGCCGACCAGTATGCAGACCGGACGCTGGAATTTTTTCGCTTCCTCGAACGCAACCGAAATGCGTGGCGCGTCTTCACTGTTTTCCACCAGGTAATACTGGATATGGAATGCGTTGAGGAACGGCTCGGTGTAAGTGGCTGCGGTGTCCTTGTTCACGCCATGACGCGTGTAACCGCGGTAGCCCACGATCAGCACCACCGGAATGTTCATGCCCATGGTCCAGCCGCGCATGGAATCGCCCGATTCCATGAGGCCGGTGTTCTGGATCAGAATCACCGGCTTGGCGCCACCGATGTGCAGGCCCGCCGCGCACGAAAACGCCAGCCCCTCACGCGGTACCGGCACCAGCGTGATCGTCGGGTCGGCCTTCATCAGCGTATAGAGCCAGTTGGTTTCGGAATCCGGCAGCCACACCACGTGGGTGATGCCGTGTTTTTTCATTTCAGCCAGAACGATTTCCGGACTGAGACTGCCTTCGGTGGTCATGAGCTTTCTCCCTGGGGTTGCGTCGGGTTATGTTGACTATGATGACTGGTTGACGAATGCTGGAACTCGATTGATGCAACTTGCCGATTTTAACCACAATCTGGCGTTGTTGATCCGTAATGGCGAATTGTTATAACTATCTGTTTTTATAGGGAATTTTAATAGCTCTGCGGCGCCTCGCGCAGAAACACCGGTAAATCGGTCACCGGCGCGCGATGCCCCTTCACATTGAACATCATGTCGCCGGCAAAGCCGCGGTGATACGCCGTGTGGTGGTATAGATGCAGCAGCATTTCGCCTTGCGACATCACCACGCGGTTGCCGCCGATCAACACCACCGGCCGCCGGTCGGCCAGCGTTTCGTCGGTTTGCTTGCTACTCCACTGCTCATACCACTGGTCTATAGCCTGCTGGTTGGCCCACCACTCGGCGAGCGTGGGCGATTCGGCGGAATTGCGCGCCGTCATCTGGTGATCGCGGCCTTCCAGATGCGCCTGCCAGATGAGATCGATGACGTAAATATGATTCATCGTGTGCACGATGTTCTTGAAGAGACTCGTGCGCGGCTTCATCGCCTCGCCCTCGGGCAGCGCGGCAATGGCGTCGTACCAAACCTTGTTCGACCACGTGTTGTAGCGCGTCAGCATGCGCGCGGTTTGTGTGTTAATCATGGCGGGGCTCCTTGAGAGCCGTCAGTTTAACGAACTTTTCAGCGAATTTTTCAACGAACTTAGGGTGAATTTTCGCTGGCCGCACCCGGTGCTGCGGGTGCGGTCTTTCCAGATGCGGATACGGATGCGGCGTTACGAGCGCTTGCCCGCCGCCGCCAGTTTCGCGTCCCAATCCTTCGGCAACTGAATCTTCTTCGCCGTCGGAAAACCCAGTACGCCATTGTGCGCGAACACATAAATGCTGTTGCGCGCCGGGTCGCCGGTGACGCAGGTGAGAAAATCTTCCGGCCGCCACACCATCGGCACGAGCCGGTTCGGGTCGTCGGACTCGTGATCCACCTTGGGGATGTCGCCCTTGGCCACGGCCTCTTTCAGATTCCACAGCGGCTTTTGCGTCCAGTCGCGCTGGATGCGTTCCCACTGGTGCGCGGGCACGCGCGCCTGCTCCCACAATGCCTTTTGAAAATCGCGTTTGCTCCAGCCGGATGCGGCGATCGTCTCCGCGATCAGCGGCGACAGCAGCAACTGCGGACGAAGTGAGTCGAGGCCCTGGCCGGTGGAGAACATCAGTTGCCATGAGTACTGGCGAACCACCGCATCACTGATGTAGGGCATCAGCTCCTGCGCCGTTGCGCCCGACACCGACGAAATGTGATTGCCGCCAGTGTGGCGCGAAATCATCACCGTGCTGTCGTCGGGGTAAAAGCCGAAGTCGGCCGCGCTGTTGGTCCAGCCGAGTTTCTTTACCACGTCTTCGTTTTCCGCGACCACTACGCGCCAGGTGTTGCCAAAAGTCGCCTTGTCATTCTTGTGCGGCAGGAAGCCAGCGACATTGCGCAGATACAGCCGCCAAAAGCGCCCCACGGAGGTGTTGGCCTTGAAGCCGTCTCGCATCACGCCTTGTGTGTAATTAAAACCAAGCTGTTTGATGATCGGACCGTTCAGCACAATCAGCGTTTCACCGCCCGGCGTATTGCCACTGTGCTCGACGCCATAGCCGTGATCGGCCATGGCCTCGACCAGCGCCACCAGCACCGGCATGTATTCCGGCTTGCAGCCCGCCATGACGCCATTCACCGCAATGCTCCAGATGGTTGCCGCGCGGTTGTCCGGCAGGATGGTGCCAAGCGAATCGTCAGGCGCGCGATCCGTGAACTTGAGGAACGCTTCCACTTTCTCCACGGTCGGCGGCACGATGGGCAGCCCATCCGACAGTTCGTTGTCGTAGAAATAATCGTTCACTTCATCGAAGCTGCCCTTGAACACCACGTCGCGTGCGCCGGGTTCGTTGTCCGTGCCCGCGCTCTTGGGCGGTTTCAAAAGATTGTCGATCACGTGATCCAGCGTCACGTCGAGCACGTTCTTGCGCAGCTGCTCCGTGCTCTGCACACCGGGGTGGCCGACCACTTTCGCCACCGGCAGATTGGGCATGCCCAACCCCTTTGAGGCCGCCGTGGCGAGCGTCATGAAGCCCTCGCCCACCAGCGTGGAGGACGGAAAGCCGCCCATTTCACCCGATGCACTGGCCCGCAACACGGCGGGCGTGCAGGAGCCTCAACAGCCCATGCCGCTGATCACGGCATCGACGCCCGCCTCCTTGAACTTTTGCGGCAGCGCCGCCACGATGGCGCGCTCATCGCTGCCGTGCGTGGAGCCGAATTCCTTCCAGCTTACGAACTTAACGTCCGGGTAGCGCGCCTTGATGCCTTCCTCCAGAAACTCGAACACCTCGTCGCCACGGAACACCATGTCCCACACTTGTGCGATGGTTTTGCCGTTAAGTGTGTCTAGGCGCTTGGCGAGCGGTTTGATTTTGGATTGGCGCGGGCTGCGCGGCCACAATGCTTCACAGGCTTCGTAGCGGCCGTCGCTGGAGGAACTGGACATGGCGGACTCCTTGAATGGTGCGATGAGGGGAACAGGAAGAGCAGGAATTATCCCGCGAGCAAACCAGCGCGGCAACCGCGTTGCAACGCGATGTGGATTGCGCCATAGCGCAATCCGGCGATAATCGCGGCTGATAAAAATTCAGGGAATGTAAATCATGCTGATCTGCGATTCACAAGTCCACGTCTGGGGTGCCAACACGCCGGAGCGCCCGTGGCCCGCCCGCGCGCACGCACAACGCGAGATTCCGCTCGGCCACGAAGAACTGCTGCGCGAGATGGACGCCGCCGGTGTCGAGCGGCTGGTGATCGTGCCGCCCTCGTGGGAGGGCGACCGCAACGATCTCGCGTTTGCGGCGGTGAAGGCGAATCCGAACCGGTTCGCCATCATGGGGCGCTTCAACCCGGAAGCGCCGGACGCCAAACAAACCATCAAGGGCTGGCGCGATCAGCCAGGCATGCTCGGCATGCGCTTCACATTTCACATTCCCGTGCTGCAACAGCCGCTGATCGACGGCAAATTCGATTGGGTGTGGGCCGAAGCTCAAGCGCAGGGCATCGTCATGATGATCCTCGTGCCGCAGCACATGGTCGAAGTCATTGACCGCGTGGCCGAGCGCTACCCAAAACTCAAAATCGTGATGGATCACATGGCGCTCACCAGCGGCAAACCGTTCGACGAGACCTTCCGCGATTTCGACAAACTGCTGCCGATTGCCAAACGCCCCAATGTCGCGGTCAAGGCTACCGCGCTGCCGTGCTATTCCGCCGAGCCGTACCCGTTCACGCGCGTGCAGGCTTACGCGCGTAAGGCGTACGAGGCATTCGGGGGCAAGCGAACATTCTGGGGCAGTGATCTGTCGCGCTCGCCGGTACCGTACCGTGAGCAGATTGATATGTGGCTGAAAGACGCGCCGTGGCTCAAGGCAGAGGACAAGGAATGGGTAATGGGGCGCGGCATTTGCGAATGGCTGGGATGGAAAATTCCGTAAAAAATACAATAAAAACAGATAGTTATGATCGACTATCGACTATCGCTTATCGACGGGCGGCATTGCGCCGGCTGCGCCACCAAAGGTACCCCGCGCCCAACGCCAATGGCACGCCCAAGGCACCCGCCGCCATCGGGATGATGCCTGCCATTTCATCAAACGCGCGGCGGCCCGCCACGGTATTGAGGCCCCAGTAAGCAAAAATTTCGCAAGCGATGGCAGCGGCAACGAGCGTGATGGCGGCAACTCGCATACTCAAGTGGATTGCCCCTTATCGCCGTCCGTGCTTTTTTTCTTCGATCCGCCCCAGCTGCCGCAATCACCCACGCCGGAGCAGTTGACGCAATCGATGCCGTCACAAGGGATATCGCAGCCGTCGCAAAAACCGGCCTGACTGTGCAAATGTAAATGCATCTGCCGGTGCTCGCGGTGCGCATCAGCGCAGCGTGTCAGGCGCGCGCGCAGGACTGCCATGCCGCGCAATGCGCCATAACGGCGGATCGCGCGAAAGCCCAGCCGAGAGCAACTGGCGTGGCCGGTGTAAACCCGATACGCGCACGAAAAGCCCTTGAGCGGCGAGATCCAGCGCCGGTAAAACGCAATGGCCAGCAGCATGGCCGATTTCATGCTCAGCCCCCTTTCTTGTCGGCCAGCGCGGTCAGCGCTTCGCCGGTCACGCGCACGATACGCCACTCCGGCATAACTGTCGCGCCCAGGCCTTCGTAGAACGCAATCGCCGGTGCGTTCCAGTCAAGCACCGACCATTCAAACCGCCCGCAGCCGCGTTCCACCGCGATGCGCGCGAGGTGGATCAACAGTGCGCGCCCGATGCCGCGTCGGCGAAAGGCGGGCTTCACGTAAACGTCTTCAAGATACAGCCCCTTGCGGCCAAGAAAGGTTGAGTAGTTGTGAAAATACAGTGCGAAGGCGACGGGGGTGTCGTCCATCAGCGCAGTGATGGCTTCGGTGATGGGGCGCTCACCAAAGAGTTCCTTTTCCAGATCCGCTATCGTGCCCTTGACCAAGTGTTCGAGTTTTTCGAATTGCGCCAGCTCGCGGATCATGGCGTGGATGGCGGGGGTGTGGTGGCGTTGGGCGGGGGTGATGATGAAGGAGGCTTGTGTGTTCATAGTGGCTGCAGTTGACGTGTTGCAGACAATAGTTGCATCGGTGCATCAATACCAGTTCTGTCATTCCCGCGAAAGCGGTAATCCATAACACATTGGCAGAGGGCACATCGTATAGATTCCCGCTTTCGCGGGAATGACAAGGAAAGATCGATGCAAAGTTGTTGCTGTGTCATAGGATACGATTGGCGAGCGATGCTTTTGCACCAATGCTCTTGCGTCCTACAGGGCCGCTTTGTCGAGCGGCACCCGAATCTCACACATAACTCCGCCCCCCTCCAAATTCCGCGCCGAAGCTCTACCCCCATGAAACTCCGCAATCAACCGCACAATATAGAGCCCCAACCCCAAATGCGGATTCTCGCCGCTGGCCTCCTTACGCACGGAAATCATCGAATCAAACAATCGGTCGGCAATCTCCGGCGGCAGCGGCGGGCCGCTATTGCTGAACTGCAGCACGGCCTCGTTGCCTTCGCGTTGCAGGCTGATGGCGATGGGCGTGCCCGGCGTAGCGAAGTCGGCGGCGTTGGCGGCGAGTTTGTCTAACATTTGCGCGAACAGGTCGGGTGCACCGGTTAGCGTGACCGGCTGTTCGGTCATCGTCAGCTCGAACTGGCATTGCGGATAAGCGCCACCGCCGTTGCTACCATAGCCGCTGACGCAGCCCGCGAGCACAGCCTTGGCGTCGAACGGTGTGCGTTCTTCGTTGCGCACGGCCTGTTCGAGGCGCGTAGCTTCGGCCATGCGGGTGAGAATGGTTTCGAGCCGGTTGAGCCCGCCCTCGGCGCGCTCCACGTACACGCTGACGTCCTGCGGCATGTTGTGCAGTTTGACGTTGTCGAGTGAGGAGCGTACCACCGCAATGGGTGTGCGCAGTTCGTGGCTTAAACGTTGCGCGAGTTTTTCGAGATGGGCGTTGTATTGCGCGAGCCGTTCCAGCATGGTGGAGAACGCGCGCGACAGGTCGCCGATTTCGTCGTTGGCGTTTTCGGCGGTGGCGAGGCCCTGTATGCGGCCTTGCGAATCGATGGCGTTTTCGGCCTCGTCGCGCAGCCGCCGCAGCCGTGTGCTCACGCGCGAGGCGAACAGCAGCAGCACCAGCGCCGCCGCGGCAAACGCGATCAGTGTCACCGCCGCCAGTTGTTGAAACGCGCGGTTGCCGAGCGAAACAATCGCATCGGTGTTTTCCTCGACCACCACCGCGCCGACGACTTTGTCACCGACCCACACCGGATGCACGGCCGATAGAATGACGTTGCGCCCCTGCGGTCCGGCGCGGCGCCGCAGACCCGGCGTGCCGTCGAGCGCGCGTTCGAGTTCGCGGCCGCCGAACACCACGTCGTTGGGGATGAATTCTTCTTCGGGATGCGCGGGCGGCGGGAACATGCGTTTGAACAGCGGCTCAAGCGCAATGTTCACCACTTTTTCCAGCGGGCCAAAACTCACGGCGCTGCCACTGTATTTTTGCTTGTTGTCGAGATTGCCTGCGGTGGCCACCAGTTGCAGCTTGGTGTCGATCACCCAAATACGCAGACCCGCGCGTGCGAGACCGGTGACGATGACTCGAATTTCGTCGGTGACTTTGGTGGCGGGTGGCGCGGGCTCCGGCGGTGCTGGAGGTGCGAGGGGTTTAGGAGGTTCCAACTCGCCGGTGTGCTCGGCTTCGGCTGCGGTGGGGATTGGGGTGGTTACTTGTAATTCTTTGATTTCATTTATCTTTTTTGATGGGCCCTGCAGTTCCAATAATCGGGGCCGATCCTGCAACGCGGTGGCGATGCCGCGCGCTGCGGCAATCACTTGCTGCTCCTGATTTTCGCGCAGCAGTTTTTCCATCGCCTTCACATAGGTGTAACCCACCCAGGGGATGACCAGCAGCACCAGCGCCACTAACACCACTTGCCCGTGCAGGCCGAAGAGGCGGGGGAGGCGCGGCAGGCGAGAGGATTTTTTTGTGGACACGGATTGGGTTGGCGGCATATTCATCAACGAAGTCGTGAATAACTACGTCACGTCATCAACCACCAGCGTCATTCCAGCGAAAGCTGGAATCCAGTGCGTACGTTGATGCGGAGCATCTGAAATACGAATCCTTCGGATTGGGCTACGACCTGGATACCAGCTTTCGCTGGTATGACGGGGGTGGGGAAGCTCTCGCGGTCTCACGCCGCCGCCCGCCACCGATACCCCAGCCCATACACCGTATCGATGCAGTCAAACGCCGCATCCACCGCGACAAACTTGCGCCGAATGCGCTTGATGTGCGAGGTAATCGTGCTGTCGTCGACGACGATGTGCACCTCGCCCATCAGTTGCTCGCGGTTCTTAACGTGGCCGGGAAACTTAGCGAGTGCGTGCACCATCCAGAATTCCGTGAGCGTGAGTTCGACTTCGCGGCTGTTCCACGACACGGTAAAGCGCTGCAGATCCAGCTGCAGTGGCCCGCGCGTGAGCAGGTCTTCGCTGGGTGCGGGCTGTTGCGCGAGATCGGCGCGGCGAAACAGGGCGGACACGCGCGCCAGCAGATGCGGCAGGCTCATGTTCTTGGTGACGTAATCGTCGGCGCCCATGCGCAGGCCCGACACGGTGTCGAAATCGCTGTCGCGCGCCGTCAGGAAAATAATCGGCAGCGTACCCGAAAGCGCGCGCAGCTCACGGCACAGCGCAAAACCGCCGTCCACCTCGTCGCCGAGGCCAATGTCTAGCAGCACCAGATCGGGCAGGCGCGTGCGCATCGCCGCCAGCGCTTCGGGGCGGTTGGCGTGTTGAATGACGTCGTAGCCGTGCTTTTTCAGCACGTCGGCGTAGTTGGCGCGAATGACGGGATCGTCTTCGACAATGGCGATGCGGCGTGGCATGGGAACTCCTGACTCAATGCGGCGGACTATACCGCAATCGTCCGGCCAACCAGCCCCGGAAGCCCGGCTGCCTTTTTGTTGCCACAATTGATCAGCGCCCTGCCCGAATCGCGCCCCCACCGCGCCAGCGTTGCCCCGTTTAATGCTCACGTGCCCCAATCAAACTCACCCAGGAACACAGGAGCAAGCATGAAAATCAAGGTAAAGCCGGCCGTATTCGCAGCCGACAAAATCGCTGGCGATATGGTGTGGCTGACCGCTCAGGCACTGATTGCGGGCATTGCCGCCGCGGCGCTGTTGTCCGGCGTGGTGGCATTTCTGGCGGGGGTGGCGTCATGATCCGACGCCTCTTCGCCATCGGCTTTATTTTCTTTTGCGTGTCGATTGCGTGGATGGTGCTCGCGGGTGCGACCTCAACCCGAACGCACTCGGCGGATTCGAGTCTGAAGTCGCGCGTGTCGCAATTGTGGGGCGCGCCACAGGCGCAGTTGCCGCCGCACATCAGTACCGAGGAAAAAATCCGCCGTAAAGTGGAAAGCACGGAGAACGGCAACAAGGTCGAGAAAATCGTCGATGACGTGATTGTCCGACCCATCGCCCTGGATTCGAGCGACATCAAAGTTGATCTTAAACTCGATCATCGGCAAAAAGGCCTGCTGTGGTATTCCACCTATGCCGTGACGTTTGACGCGACGTACGCGTTTGCCAATGCGGAGAACGTGCCGCGCGAGATCAAGGTGGCGCTGCCGTTTCCAGCTGAGCGTGCGGTGTTCGACGATCTGCGCTTTGATCTGGAAGGCGCGACCTGGTTGTCACCACCCACGCCGGGCGACGGCAAAATCATCGGATGGACGCGGCTGGCGCCCGGCGAGAAGGCGACGCTGCGCGTGCGCTATCGCAGTCAAGGTCTGGATCGCTGGGCGTATAAATTCGGCAGCGGCGTGTCGGAAGTCAAAAATTTCAAACTCGCCATGCGCACGGATTTCGAGGCGATTGATTTCCCGGAAGAGGCGATTTCGCCCACCGCCAAACAGCGTGACGGCAACGGTTGGGCGCTGACTTGGGAATACCGCCGTTTAGTTTCCGGCGTCAACATCGCCATGGCCATGCCGGAAAAATTGCAGCCCGGCCCGCTCGCCAGTCAGATTTCGCTGTTCGCGCCGGTGTCGCTGTTTTTCTTCATCGTTGTATTGCTGACCATTGGCGTGGTTCGCAATGTTGATATACACCCGATGCACTTCTTCTTTGTGGCGGCGGCGTTCTTCGCGTTTCACTTGCTGTTTGCGTATCTGGCCGATCAGGTTTCCATTCACCTGGCGTTTGGTGTCGCGGCGGCAGTGTCGATGCTGCTCACCATCAGCTATCTGCGCATTGTGTTCGGCGCGGCGTTTGCCTTCCTTGCTGCCGGCACTGCGCAGTTGGTCTATCTGGTATTGTTCTCGTATGCGTTTTTCTTCAAGGGATTGACCGGCTTGGCGATCACCATCGGCGCGATCGCAACGCTGTTCGTGTTGATGCAAGTTACGGCGCGGGTGAACTGGAACATGGTGTTTGCCGGGCGAAATGCACGCACAATTGCGCCGGAAATACCCGCAGCGCCGGAATCACCTGAGCCAGTGTCTTAAAAATTACATAAAAAAACAAAGAGTTAAGAAGGAATTGCCATGAGCATCGCCGCCCCGTCTTCCACCCCAACTGGCTTGCTGCGGCGACTGCTGCGGCCGTTGATCGGCGATGTGCAATGGCTGGCGCCGGGATGGTTGCGAGGACTGGGTAACGCGGCAGGCTTCTTTGCGATGGCGTTTTCAAGCTGGGTGCGCTCCGACATGCGGCGCGCCGCGATTGCGGGCGGCGTGGGCCTGGCGCTCATCGCCGGTGGCGTGGCGGGCAAGGCATGGTACGACCGTTTACCCAAGCCGCATGAGGTAACGGTGGAGGTCGTCACGCCTGACCCGACGCCGGTAGATCAGCCTAATGCCAAGCCCGATCCGTTGATGATCAAATTCAGCGAGTCGGCGGCCACCCTAGCGGGCGTGGGCAAGGATGTCACGACGGGCATTGAGGTCGAGCCACGAATTGACGGCACATGGAAGTGGGCTGACGACCGCACGCTGACGCTGACGCCGAAAACCGATTGGCCGGTCGGCACCGAAGTTGTGGTGACGCTGGCAAAGAAAGGTTTGTTCGCCGAGCACGTGCGGCTTCAGGATTACCGCGTGAAATTCACCACCGCGCCGTTCGTGGCGAAAATCACCGAAGCGCAGTTTTATCAGGACCCCGCCGACCCCGCGTCGAAGAAAATCGTCGCCACGGTGAACTTCACCCACCCGGTGGATGCGGCCGATTTTGAAAAGCGCGTCGTGCTGCGCGAGGAGGGCAAGGATGGAGTGATCCTGGGCCTGGGTGCGGACGACAAAAAATTCAAGGTGACTTACGACAAATTCAAGGTCAATGCCTACATTCATTCCGAGCCGATGCCGATTCCGCCGCAGCCGGTGAAAATCGCCGTCACCGTCGAAGCGGGTGCGAAATCGTCGCGCGGCGGCAACGGCATCACGGCGCCGGTGAAACAGTCCGTCACGGTGCCCGGCCTTTACAGCCTGGCGCTGCAGGGGATGTCGCTGACGCTGGCGGAAAATGAACGGTTGGAGCCGGATCGCATTTTGATGGTGAACCTGTCCGCCGATACGCACGAAAAGGAAGTTGCGGGCAAGGTGCGCGCATGGGTACTGCCGCTGCATCACCCGAACACCAAACCGGAGGAACGGAAGCAACCCTTCGCGTGGAACAACCCGCAGCAGATTGGCCCGGAAGTGCTGGCGCAGTCTGAACCATTGAAACTCGAAGCCGTGCCCGCTGAGCGAGAGCATGTGCAGCAGCACGGCTTCAAATACAACGCCGAGGCCGGCCGCTATGTGTATGTGAAAGTCGAGAAGGGCATGAAGTCCTTCGGCGGCTACCTGATGGAAAAGGAGCGCGATGGCATCATGCGCGTGCAGCGTTACCCACGCCAGTTGCGCATAGCCTCCCAAGGCGCGCTGCTGGCGCTGTCGGGCGAAAAGAAACTTGCTGTGCTGGTGCGCGACGTGGAAGGCATCCGCTTTGAAGTGGGGCGCTTGCTGCCGCAGCAGTTGCAGCATCTGGTTACCATGTCTGATGGCGGCTTTGCCAAACCGAATTTCGACAAGGGCTTTGACGACGACAATCTGGCCGAGCGCTACACACAGGTTGAAGACGCGCCGCCCAGCGAGCCCGGTAAGCCGAACTATCTTGCGCTCGACCTCGGCAAATATCTCGATGGGGAAGGTGGAAGGCGCGGCATTTTCTTCGTCAAGGTCGAAAGCTATGATCAGAAAAACAAGCGTACCACCGGCGCGGTCGATAAACGGCTGGTCGTGGTCACCGACCTGGGCATGGTGGTAAAGCGCGCGATTGATGGTTCGCAGGATGTGTTTGTGCAGTCGATTGCAACCGGCCAGCCGGTGGCGGGCACGGCCATCGAAGTGCTGGGCCGCAACGGGCAGGTGATCGCCTCGCAAACGACGGACGCCGCCGGGCGCGCCCGGTTGCCGGACTTCGCGGGCTTTACCCGTGAGAAAGCACCTGCGGTGTATGTGGCGCGCAAGGCAGGTGACACCTCGTTCCTGCCGTATGAACGCAACGACCGCGTGATCGACTTTTCGCGCTTCGATGTCGGCGGCGTCAACAGCAGCGCGGATGCGGGCAAGCTGTCGGCGTTTCTGTTTTCGGATCGCGGCATTTACCGGCCGGGGGAGGAAATTCGCGTTGGCATGATCGTCAAGGCGGCTGACTGGGCGAGCCGAATCACCGGCGCGCCGCTGGAATATGAACTGACCGACGCGCGAGGGCTGGTGCTACGCAAGGACAAAATCAAACTTTCGGCGAGCGGCTTCGAGGAAGTGCGCCACGCCACGCAGGACACCTCGCCCACCGGTGACTACACCGTGTCGCTCTACATCGTAAAGGATGGCCAGCGCGACAGCCAGTTGGGATCGGTGACGGTGAAGGTGCAAGAATTCATGCCGGACCGGCTGAAAATGAGCGCACGCTTTAGCCGCGAATCGATTGAGGGCTGGGTGACACCGCAGGACTTGAAGGCGAATGTGTCGTTGCAAAATCTGTTTGGCACGCCCGCCGAGGCACGCCGCGTGACGGCGACCATGACTTTGCAGCCCGCGTTGTTGTCGTTCCCGAAGTATCGTGACTATCAATTCTACGACCCGCAGTTCGCTAAAGAAGGTTTTGCCGAGCCGTTGTCTGATAGCAAAACCAACGACAAAGGCGAAGTTGAACTGGATTTGAACCTCGCGCGATTCGCCAAGGCCACGTACCGATTGCATCTGGTCACGCAGGGCTTTGAGGCCGACGGTGGGCGCGGTGTGTCGGCGGAAGCGGCGACTCTGGTGTCGAACATGCCGTTCCTCGTGGGCTACAAGGCCGACGGCGATCTGAATTATGTGTCGCGGGCCAGCAAACGCAGTGTGGAGCTGATTGCCATTGACCCGAAGGCCGCGAAAACCGACGCCAGGGATTTGAAGCTGATTCACTTCGAGCGCAAGTTTGTGTCGGTGCTGACCAAACAGGCCAACAATACCTACAAATACGAATCGCGTGAAAAGCGCATTCAGCTTGATGAAAAGCCGTTCACCATCGCTGCTGCGGGTGCGAAAGTGGCGTTGGCCACTGACGCGCCGGGCAGTTACGCCTATGTCGTGCGCGACGCGGTGGGGCAGGACTTGGCGCGCGTGTCATATGAAGTGGCGGGTGCGGCGAACCTTACGCGCTCGCTGGAGAAAAACGCTGAGTTGCAGGTAAAGCTCAGCAAAAAAGACTTTGCGGCAGGCGAAGACATCGAACTGTCGATACAAGCGCCGTATGTCGGCTCGGGCCTTATCACTATCGAGCGGGAGCGCGTCTTTGCGCACGCGTGGTTCACCAGCAAGACCACGGCCTCCACGCAGAAGATCACGTTACCCAAGGATTTCGAGGGCAACGGTTACGTGACGGTGACGTTCATCCGCGATGCAGGATCGGATGAAATTTACGCGAGTCCGCTAGCTTACGGCGTGCAACCTTTTTCGGTGAATCTGGACCGCCGCAAACTCAAAGCCACGGTGAAGGCCCCCGACCTGGTGAAGCCCGGCGACACCATCAAATTCAGGCACTCGACCAATCAGCCGTCGCGTATCGTGGTATTCGCGGTGGATGAAGGCATTCTGCGGGTGGCGCGTTACAAGACGGCAGATCCGCTGGGTTTCTTTTTCCAGAAGCGCGCGCTGGAGGTGAAAACCTTCCAGATACTTGATTTGGTTTTGCCGGAATTTAAGCGCTTCATGGCGGCGGCTGCGCCCGGCGGCGACGGCGATGGCGCGCTGGGCAAGCATCTGAATCCGTTCAAGCGTAAGAACGACAAACCGGCAGCGTATTGGTCGGGCATTATCGAAAGCGGCCCGCAGGAGCGCGAACTCACGTGGCAGGTGCCGGAAACCTTTAACGGCACGCTGCGGGTGATGGCGGTGGCGGTGAACGAGGATTCCATCGGCGTGTTCGAGAAGAAAACCTTGTCTCGTGGCGACTTTGTGTTGTCACCGAACGCGCCGTTGACGGTGACACCGGGCGATGAATTCGATGTAAGCGTCGGCGTGGCGAACAACGTGGCAGGTTCGGGTGCGGATGCGCAGATCGCGGTGACGCTGGCGGCTTCGCCGCATCTGGAAATCGTGGGTGCCGCGATCAACACCATCAAAGTGGGCGAACTGCGCGAAGGTGTCACCAGCTTCAAGGTGCGCGTGAAGGACGAATTGGGCGCGGGGACGCTGAACTTCAGCGCGGCTGGCATGAACAAGAGCGCAAAGCTGGGTACCAGCATCAGCGTGCGTCCGGCACAGCCGCATATCACGTTGCTGACTGCGGGCATTGTACGCAATGGAACAGCCGAAGCGCCGGTGACGCGCAATCTGTATCCGCACTATCGCAAGCTGGAGGCGAGCATTTCGCATGTGCCGTTGGCGCTGGCGCATGGCCTCACGGCGTATCTGCAAGGCTTCCAGTATTCGTGCACCGAGCAACTGGTGAGCATGGGCATGCCTGCGCTGGTGCTTGGCAACCGGCCGGAATTTGGTTATGTGAAATCGAAGGACTACAAAACGCTTGACGATCTGATTAACGTGCTACGAGGCCGGCAAAACGGCGAGGGCGCGTTTGGTCTGTGGGCGGCGAATGCGCACGTGGTGGATTATGTGTCGGTCTACGCCATGCACTTTTTGATTGAGGCGCGCGAGCGGGGCCGTGCTGTGCCCAATGACATAATTGTCAATGGAAACAATTACTTACGATCATTGGCCAGCAACGACAGCGGCACACTCGCCGACGAACGCACACGCGCCTACGCCATCTATGTGCTGACGCGGCAGGGCATAGTCACCACCAACTTTGCGGCGGCGGTGCAAAAGCGGTTGGAAACGAATCACCCCAAGGTGTACGCGCAGGACATTGCCACCGCCTACCTTGCCGCAAGTTATCAGTTGATGAAGCAACAGCGGCTGGCGGATCAGTTGATTGCCGGCGTGACGTTTGAAAAGCGCCCCGCAGACGGTGGAGCCTACATTGACACACTCACGTCCAACGGCAAATTGCTGGATGTCCTCGCGCGGCATTTCCCCGAGCGGCTGGCGAAGGTTTCGCCCAGTGTGGTGGAAAGCATGCTGAAGGACATTGCCGCAGGCGGTTACAACACGCACTCTGCCGGCAACGCGATACTGGCGTTTGATGCTATGGCGGCTGCAAGTGAAAAGCTGCCGCCGGGCACCTTGGCCGCCGCCGAAGTGCTGCGCAATAACAACACGCGCGGGTTGGTTCTGCCTCCGAATGCCGTGCCTCGTGCCAGTTTCTCGGTGGACGCGGCGAAGCTGCAATTCACCAACAAGGCGAATCTGCCCGCGTATTACGTGGTCGAGCAAACCGGTTTCGAGCGCGGCCTGCCGGAGAAAGAAATCAAGAATAGCCTTGAAATCCTGCGCGAGTATGTCGATGCCAAGGGCAATCCGGTGAAATCGGTGAAGGTTGGCGACGAAATTGAAGTGCGGTTGAGGTTCCGCGTCATTGGCCGCGAGGGTGTGGACAACGCGGCGCTGGTGGATTTGTTGCCCGGCGGATTTGATCTGGTGCTGAACACTGCGCCCGCGCAGCAACAGGAGGGTGAAGGTGAGGGACGGGAAGGACGCGGTGAAGCGGAAAACCGCAAGTGGCGCGCGCCGATTGGGATCAAGGGCACGCAGCAGCGTCCGATATGGCAGCCTGACTACGCAGACCTGCGCGAAGACCGTGTGGTGCTCTACGGTTCAGTCAGCAAGGACATCCAGGAATTCGCCTACCGCATCAAGGCCACCAACACTGGTACGTTTGTGGTGCCGCCGGCGTACGGCGAGTCGATGTATGAGCGCAGTGTACAGGCGCGGTCGCTGGGGGCGAAGATGACGGTGGAAAAGCGCTAGGAACGGGCGATGCGCATCCGGTTGTCGCGGCATTGGGCAATTGCGATCACGTTGTTGTGCGTGATCGCCTCCGCGCTCGCGGTTATCCGATTGTGGCCCAAGCCGTCGATTGCCCGGCACTATACCTCCTCCACCGCCGTCTACGACGCCCGTGGCCAACTGCTGCGCCTGACGCTGGCGAAGGACGACCGCTATCGCCTGTGGCTGCCGCTGGAATCGATTTCACCGGAAATCATTGAAGCGTTTCTGTTGCAGGAAGACCGCTGGTTTTACCTGCACCTGGGCGTGAACCCGTTGGCGTTGGCGCGCGGCGGCTGGCGCACGTATGTGACGCGCGAGCCGCGTCAGGGTGGTTCCACCATCACCATGCAATTGGCACGCTTGATGGATCGCAATCAGTCGCGCAGTCTGGGTGGCAAAGTGAAACAGATTGCACGCGCGCTGCAATTGGAAGTCCAGTATTCCAAGCGCGAGATTCTGGAGGCGTATCTGAACCTTGTGCCCTATGGCGCGAACATCGAGGGCGTGGGAGCGGCCAGCCTGATTCACTTTGGCAAATCGACACGGGCGCTGTCGCTGCCGGAAACGCTGACACTGGCGGTGATTCCGCAGGCGCCGGCCAAGCGCACGCTGGGGCGCACAGCGGGTGGTGCGCAAGCGCGCACGCAGGAACAGGCTGACAGTACGTCGCTGACAGGCGCGCGGCTGAGATTGTTCGACCGCTGGCTAGCGCGTCACCCGTCCGCCGCCTCGCAAGCCGGGTTGATGAAGCTCGCTCTGAATCTGCGGGGAGCCAATCAGTTGCCGTTTTACGCGCCGCACACGGTGAACCAGCTGGTGGCGCGGGGTGCGAGCGATGGCGAGTCACGTGAAATTCACACCACGCTCGATCTCAAATTGCAGCGCACGCTGGAACGGCAAATACACCGCTACGTCGAACGCCAGCGCCGCATCGGCATTGAAAACGCCACGGCGATGTTGATCGACTATCGCACCATGGAAGTCAAAGCCGTTGTCGGTTCCGCGGCGTTTCACAATACGGCGATCAACGGGCAGGTGAACGGCACGCTCGCCAAGCGCTCGCCGGGTTCGACGTTGAAGCCTTTTATCTATGCGCTGGCGATGGATCAGGGCCTGATACATCCGCTGTCGGTGCTGAAGGATTCCCCGGCGGCGTTCGGCCCCTTCAGCCCGGAGAATTTTGACGGCACGTTCATCGGTCCGGTGACCGCACGCGACGCCTTGATCCGCAGCCGCAATGTGCCGGCGGTGGGGTTGGCGGCGAAGCTGTCGCAGCCGTCGCTGTATGATTTTCTAAAGCGCGCTGGCGTGTCGCGCATGGCGAGTGAAAAGCACTACGGTCTTTCATTGGCGCTGGGCGGCGGTGATGTGTCGATGGAAGAACTGGTCACTTTGTATGGCGCGCTGGCAAATCGGGGCGTGCTGAAGCCATTGCACTATCGCAAGGCTGCTGGTGAAAAGGAATCCGCCGTTGACGGCATCCGTCTCATTTCCGAAGAAGCCAGCTTCATGACCCTCGACATCCTGCGTGGCAACCCGCGCCCGGAAGGCACTATAGCGGGTACGCGCGCCTCGATTCCCGTTGCGTGGAAAACCGGCACCTCGTGGGGGTTTCGTGATGCGTGGTCGGCGGGCATTTTCGGGCCGTATGTGCTGGCGGTGTGGATCGGCCGCTTTGACGGCGAAGGCAATCCCGCTTACGTGGGCGTGCAGGCGGCCGCACCTCTGTTTTTTCAGATCGTTGACGCCATTGCCGCCGAGGATCGCGCGCTGGCAGAACCGGTGTTTCGCAATCCCCCGAACCTCACGCGCGTGGAAGTGTGCGCGGCTTCGGGCGATCTGCCCAATGTGCATTGCCCGATGAAGGCGACAACGTGGTTCGTGCCCGGCAAATCGCCGATTCGTGTGAGCGATGTGCACCGCGCGGTGATGATCGATACGCGCACCGGCCGCGTGGCCTGCCCACCGTATGAGCAAGGCCGCGTGCAGCAGGTAGTGTACGAATACTGGCCGTCCGACTTGATGCGCCTATATGCGCAGGCCGGCGTGCCGCGCCGCGCGCCGCCGTCGGGCGATTGCGGTTCATCCAACTCTGGCGGCACGCCACCCGCGATCAGTGCGCCGGTGCGTGGTGCGGCCTACGTGATGCGCACCTCGCAACCGGAGCGTAACGTGGTGCCGCTCGCCGCCACTGCCGAGGGCGGCGTCAACACGCTGTACTGGTTCGCCAACGACAGCTTTGTCACCGCAGGCAAGCCCGGCATCGCTTTGCCGTGGAAGCCTGCGCAGCCGGGGCGTTATTTGCTTCGGGTGGTGGATGAACAGGGGCGGGCGGATTCGCGGGAAGTGGTGGTGATGGCGGCACCCTGAGATAGTTTCGGGTTGTCGCCTTTTACTTCACCCCCAACCGCGCATAAGCCTGCCCCAACTCCTGACGTATGACGCCATGCCGTGAAGCCAGCATCAGAGCCCCCACTGCACAGCACAGGCCGGAAGTCGTCAGCGTGGCCGCGACACCAATCTTGTCAGCCAACGCGCCGGCCGCCAGTGCACCGAAGGGAGCAACGCCCATGAAGCTGACGGTGTAAAGGCTCATCACGCGGCCGCGTTTATCTTCGTCGACTATCGCCTGCACGATCATGTTGACGGACACCGAGGTGACTAGAATACCGAAGCCGGTGATCGCGAGCAGCGGCAGCGCGAACCAGACGATTTTCACATGGGCGACCAGTGCCAGTGCCGCGCCCGCCGCGAGGGCGGCCCAGGTGAGCAGGCGCACGAGGCCGCGCACGCTGGAACGGCTGGCAAGGAATAGCGTGCCCGCCACCGCGCCCAGCCCCGCCGAGCCGACGAGAAAGCCCATCTGCTGCGCGCCGCCTTGAAACACTTCACGCACCAGCACCGGCATCAGGCTGATATAGGGCGTGCCGAGCAGGCCCAGCGTGGTGATCAGCAGCAACAGCGAGCGGATGGGCAACGAGTGCCACACATAGGCCACGCCTTCGCGCATGCCCTGCAGCATGGCCTGATGATTCGCCGCGCGCTCGGTGGGCGTTACATGGATAAACATGAAGCTGATGATCACCGCGCTGTAGCTGACCGCGTTAATGGCGAAGCACGCCGATTCGCCGAGCCAACCGATGACAAGGCCGGCGAGCGCTGGGCCGAGCAGCCGCCCGCAATTGGCCATCAGCGAAGTCACCGCGATGGCGTTGGGCAGATCGGCCTTGTCGCCGACCAGCTCCAGCAGATACGCATGGCGCACCGGCAGCTCCACCGAAATCAGCACGCCCATCAGCATCGACAGTGCGATGATGTGCCACGGCTGCAGGTTGCCTGTGAGCGCCAGTGTGGCGAGCGTGATCGCTTGCGCCATTTCCAGCACCTGGGTGGCGAACATCACGCGGTGCAGATTGCAGCGGTCGGACCAGATGCCGGCGAACGGCGACAGCAGCAAAATCGGTAAGCTGCCGGCGAAGCCGAGCAGGCCGAGCAGCGTGGCCGAATCCGTCATTTTGTAAAGCAGCCACGATTGCGCAATGCTCTGCATCCAGTATCCCACCAACGCAAACGCCTGCCCGGAAATAAAAAGGCGAAAGTTGCGGTGATGTAGCGCGCGCAGTGTCGGCAAGGGGTTTTTCACGGGAGTGATGCGGCGTGGCGATGCGTAGGGGCGGGGCGAGAGGGAGCCGGGTAAGGCGGTGCGTCAGTTATCCGGCATTGTACGTTCCTTCGCGCTGCCATCGCGCCACCATCGAACCAGCGTCGTGCGATACAATCGGGCACTCTGATGATCCCGACAGTCGAACCCTTTTTGGCCTGCTCCACCGGGCCCGCGTGCGTGCAGGGGTACGCATGACGCCGCTGATAAAGCCCATGTGGATCGCCATGCTGCTGGTGGTGATCAACATGCTCGGCATGCGCGGCAGCAAGATTACGGTGTCGCTGATGTCGCTGGAACTCGGCGCTTCCCAGTTCATGGTAGGCGTGATTGTCGCGCTGTATTCGCTGCTGCCGATGTTCCTTGGCCTTTATGCGGGGAAGCTGACAGACCGGCTTGGCGTGCGGCTGCCAATTATTTTTGGCTCCACGGGCATTGCGCTGGGCCTGGCCATCCCGGGTTTCTTTCCGGTGCTGCCGGCGCTATTCGTGTCGGCGGCGGCGATTGGCGCGGCGCACATTTTTTACAACGTGTCGATCCAGAACGCCATCGGCCTGATGAGCCCGAAGGAAGACCGCGCGCGTAATTTCAGCAATTTCGCGATGATGATGTCGATCAGCGGCTTTCTTGGTCCGCTGGTCAGCGGCATGCTGATAGATGCGTTTGGCCATGCCAAAACCTATCTGTGCCTGACGCTGGGGCCGGTTGCCGGCGTGATCATCATGCTGGCGTTACCGAAATTCGCGGCCAATCTGCGCGGCGGGGCGGAGGGCGGTAATGGTCGCAACGGTGGCAAGGGCGGCAAGGGTGGCGAAGACGAGGGTATCAAGCTTTCGGGCTTCGGGTTGCTTGGCAATAAGCCGCTGCGCCGCGTGATCGTGATGAGCGGCATACTGATGACGGCGCTGGATTTGCTGCATTTTTATATGCCGATCTACGGGCATTCCATTGGCCTTGCCGCTTCCAAAATCGGCATGATCATGGCGGCGTTTTCGGCGGCGGCGTTCGTGGTGCGCGTATGGATGCCAGACATTGTCAAACGTTTCGGCGAACACAAAGTGCTGACGTTCGCGCTGGGCGTGGCGGCGGTGGCGTATCTGATTATTCCGTGGATTAAGCAGGTGCCGCTGCTGATGATGATCACGTTCACGCTGGGCCTCGGCATGGGCTGCGGCCAGCCGCTGATCATGATGATGATCTACAACCGCGCACCTGAAGGCCAGTCGGGCGAAGCGTTGGGTTTGCGCCAAACCATCAATCACTTCACGCACATGGCAGTGCCGCTGGCGTTCGGCGCCATTGGCTCGGCGTTCGGTGTGTGGCCGGTGTTTCTTACCAATTCGCTCATGCTGATGGGTATCGGCTATGTCAGCAGAAGACGATAAGTAATTGTTTTTATTGAATAATTTCTATAAGGATGTGTCATGAAAATCGCAGTGATGGACGACTATCAAGACGCGTTTCGCAAAACCAAAGCCGCGGCCAAGTTGCAAGGGCACGAGATCATCAGCTACACCTCGTCGGAAAAAGACCCGGCGAAATTCGGCGCGCGTGCCGCCGGCTGTGAAGTGATTGTGCTGACGCAGCAGCGTTCATTTCTGCCGCGCCCGATGATCGAAGCGCTGCCTGCATCGGTGAAGCTGCTCGCGCAAACCGGCCGCAACGTGCCGCACATCGACACGGCAGCGTGCACCGAACGCGGCATTATTGTGAGCGCCAGCGGCGGCGGCAATTCCAGCCCGACAGTGGAATTGACGTGGGCGCTGATACTGGCCTCCGTGCGCAACCTCGGCACCGAAATCAACAACATGCAAGCTGGCCGTTGGCAGTCGACGGCGGGCACGGGGCTGCGTGGCAAGACCCTGGGTGTTTACGCTTATGGCAAAATCGGCAGTGGCGTCGCGCAAGTCGGCAAGGCTTTTGGCATGAAGGTGATCTGCTGGGGCCGCGATGGCTCGACTGCCAAGGCGCGCGCCGACGGTTTTGAAGTGGCGGCGAGCCGCGAAGCATTTTTTGCCGAGAGCGATATCGTCACCATCCATCTGCCGCTGAACAAGGAAACACGCGGCCTCATCACCGCTGCCGATCTCGCGCTGATGAAACCCACCGCGCGCATCGTCAACAGCAGCCGCGCGCCGATTATCGCCGAAGGCGCGCTGGTCGAGGCGCTGAAAAAAGGCCGCCCCGGCTTCGCGGCGATTGACGTTTATGAAATCGAGCCGACGCTCAATCGCGAGCACCCGCTGGTCAGCATGCCCAACGTGGTGTGCACGCCGCATCTGGGCTATGTCACGTGGGAAACTTACGAGCTCTATTACGACGCGGTGGTGGGCAACATCCTTGCTTATCTGGCGGGCGCGCCGGCCAATGTGGCTAATCGCGAGGTGTTGCAGAAGAAGTAGTTATCGCTTCCTGTTTCGCCCGGGAGCAGTGACGTAGATCGTAGCCGCTGGCTATAACTACCGCTGTCATTCCCGCGAAAGCGGGAATCCATACGTGGTCTCATGTGGCACTGTGTTATGGATTCCCGCTTTCGCGGGAATGACAGTGATGTATTGAGGATGCGATCACTTGCTCGTACGGTACCGTTTCTGCGCTTGGCCCCACGATACAGTACGAATTTGTAAGCAATTGTTTCGCGGCTACCATGGCCGCGAACTTTCACGTGCATGGGCAGTCAGGCTGGTATTCCCACAACGCCAAGGTTGCCTGCCATGCATGACTTCAACCCAAATCGCGCCCGTTTCCTGTCTGTGCTGCTCGCCGGACTGTTGTGCGTGCCGTTGCTAGGCACAGTCACGCTGGCAGACGCAAACCCGCGCGACCCCCTCGCCAACCCCGCCATTGATATGGACGGCTATCTGCGCGTCTCGCGCGAGGCGGCGCAGCATCGTGCATCACGGCGCATTACCGAAGCGGAGTTTCTGCGCATGAGCCGCGAGCCAAACACCATCGTGCTGGATGCGCGCAGCCCGCAAAAATACGACGAGCTGCACGTGAAGGGCGCGATCAATCTCGCGTTTTCGGATATCGCGGTGGAGAGTCTGGCGCGTACGATTCCCGACAAAAACACTCGCATCCTGATTTACTGCAACAACAATTTCGCCAACGCTGAAGAGCCATTCCCGCGCAAGCTGGCAACGGCGTCGCTCAATTTGTCGACGTATACCGCGCTTTACAACTACGGTTATCGCAACGTGTATGAACTGGGGCCGCTGGTGGCGCTGGAGAAATCAAAGCTGCCGTTTGCATCAACGCCAGGAAAGAGCGCGGCGCGGTAATCTGGTGAGGCGAGCCCGAAATCGCAGGGCGGGTACTCAGTGCAAATGCTTGCCGCGCGGATGCAGTGGTATCACCGTTGATGACCCGCTGTGTTCCGACGACGGCTGCTGCGCAGGGCGGCTCTTGCCGATCAGGTCGCTGATGAGGGTCGCGACCTGATCGACTTCGGCCTTGCCCAAGTGCCGCGACAGCAGGTTGGTGGCGTCTTCCACCACGCACTGGCGGCGGAATTCGTGGATCGCTTCCGGCGTGGGGCCGACGAACACCTGAAAAAATTCGTCGTCGCCGTGGTCGGGGTAGTACGTTACCTCGACTTCAGAGGCGTATTCGGTGAGCGGCCCGATGTTTTGCACCGCCGCGGCGAGTTTGTCCTGAAAATTGCGCCCGACTTCGCCCGTCCAGCAAATATTGATGGTGCGCTCCTGCGCATCGAACACGATGCCCGGCTCCTCGCGCTCAAGACTGTGCGCGTCGGCCAGCGTGTCGACGTCCAGATATTCCAGCCACGGTCTTAAGGCTTGTTCCACCTGTTTCAGGCGCACGCCCTTGCATAAAAAAATCGAGCCGTGTACGTGTACTTCCGTTCTCATAGCGTTTCCAGTGTCACCGGCCCGCACCATCGCAGGCCCGTAGCGGATTATAACGTACGTCTAAAAAAATCAATTAAAACAAATACTTACGTTTTATAGCATCAAGTCCCATTTTACGCTTTATCGCGAAACCCGAGTGCCGCCAGCATGGCAGCCATTTCGGTTTGCTCTTGCGCAAGCTGCGCGGTCAACGCCACGCCGGTAACCAGCATCGGCGACAAACTTTGACGCGCCAGTTCCGGCGCCCATGACGCGGCTTGCGTCGCCTGTGCGAGCGCCTGCTGCCAAAAGGCGATTTGCGCGGCGTCAAGGCCCTGCGCGCCATGGACACCACGCCACGCGCCCAGCGTACACGGCACACCACATTCAAGCCAGGTGGGCGTTTGTGCGTAGCTGCCGCCAAGCCGCGCGGGCGCGGATACCGCCAGTGCACGCAGCGTCCCGGCGTCAAGTTCGGGCACCGCACTCGCGGCGGTTACTGCCGCGACATCGGCGTTGCCCGCCACCACATCCGCCACGGCATCCAGCGCGGAGTCGAACACGCGAATCACCGGCGCGCGTACGTCGCCGCCAACATGGAGTATCACCTGCGCCAGCGCGATGTGATTCGGATTGCCCGCCGCGGTGGAGAGCGCCACTGTGACTCTAGCGGTATCCGTGCGCAGCCGTTTCAGAAGATCGCCCGCGCTGCCAAAATGACTATCGGAGCGGTTGGCATGCGTAACGAACGCGATGTACTCGTTGTACAAAATCGCCAGCGGCGTGTAGTTGGCGTGGCTGAAGGCGGCAACGCCCGTCAGATAATCCGTAGTGAGATTGGGCGAGCTGATGCACAGCACGTGTGGGTCGCCCGCGCGCGCGTCCACGCTTGCCCACACGCGGCGCGCGCCGTCGCCCGGCACGTTGACGACTTTGCAGGCGACGCCGTTCGATTGCAGCGCCGCTGCCAGCATGCGCGCCGTGCGGTCGAGGCCGCCGCCGGGCGGCGTGCCGGCGAGAATGTCGGTCTCGCGTTCAGGCTGCCAGCCGTTACGAGGTTCGGTCATGTCAGCTTGAACAGCCGGCCCGCGCCCGGCACGTCACGTTTATCGTTCATCAGGCGCAGCATTGCCCACATCATCGAGGCGTTGCTGGTGACCACCGGCAGTTGGTATTTCTGTTCGAGACCGTCGATGATTTCGAGCGTGCGGAAATTCGAGCAACTGATGAAGATAGCCTCGGTATCCGGGCGCACCACTTCCTCTACCAGCGCCAATATGCGTTCGCGCGTGATGGTGGAATGCGCCTCGGTGGAAAGGCCTTGCATCGCCAGCACTTCGAAACCGTCGGCGGTGAGGTATTGCTTCAGACGCTCGTTAAGCCACGGGGCATAGGGGGAAGCGAGGCTCAGTTTTTTTGCGCCGAGGGCGCGCAGGCCGTCGACAATGGCGCGTGATGAGGTGGCGCACGGAATACCGGTTTCGGCGCTGATGCGCGTGGCGAGTGCCGCGTCTTCGGCGGGCGTGTGTAAAAAGCCGCTGGCGGTGCAGCCGTAACCGATCACGCTGACCTTGGCGTGCGCCAGCAGTTGCGCGGCTGCCGGGGCCTGCACTGAAAGGCCCATCAGCCGTTCTTCGGTGTCGGCGGTGTGCGGAATGCGCATCGCGTGCACCGATGCGCCAGTCTGCCCCATATGACACAGGCGCTGAGTTTCATACTCCATCACCGTGTTCCATGAGGGCACGATGACGCCGATTTTTTGCTGCCAGGTGTCGATTACCATGGATTCCTTTGAAAGGCCGCGCGCGATGTTGGCTCGGCCTGTTACGACAGTCAAACCGATCAAATAACAATTATCGAAATTTCAGGCAACAGAAGAAGTACTCAGATCACGGGCCGCGGGCGGGCGCGAGGCCGCTACTCTGCACAGCGGCAGTCGTGTATCAGTGCGCGGCTGCCTGTTCCTTGATCGACACCCGCCAGTGGATGCGGTCTTCCTCCGGCGGATAATCCCCCGCGGCCTTGTGGTATGAGCAGCGGTTGTCCCAGATCACGATATCGCCTTTTTTCCACTGGTGGTGGTACTCGGATGCCGGCTGCACCATGTAGCGGGTGAGGTCGTCGATAATGGCGTTGCTTTCCTCTTCCGCCAGCCCCTCGACGCGCAGAATCTTGCCGGGGTCGAAGTAAAGCGCCTTGCGCCCGGTTTCCGGGTGGGTGCGTACCAGCGGGTGAAACGCGGGTTGCTTGTTGCGGTCTTCCGGATTGAGCAGCTCGGTGGCCCTGCGCCGGCCGCCGTAAACATAAGCCCCCATGCGCCCGGCGATGCGCTGCTTTAACGCTTCCGGCAGTGCATCGTAGGCGGCATACATGCTGGCGAAGAGCGTATTGCCGCCGCGGCTGGGTATCGCCACGCCGTACAGTTGCGTGGCCTTGAACGGCACCGGGTCGTACGCGCCGTCGGTATGCCAACCTGACGCGCCGCGCGCGTAGATGGCCATATTGAGCTTGCCGTCGGCGTCGAACTTGTTCGCGCCGAGCAGCGTGATCTCCGGGCAATCCGGATGCCGGGTGCTTTTCGACGGATGCGGGTCGATGCGGCCAAAGCGCCTGCTGTAAGCCAGAAATTCATTCAGTTCGAGATTCTGGCCACGAACCACCAGCACATTGCAATCGAGCCACGCGCGGTACAGTGTATCGAACGTTTCTTCATTCATGGTACGGACATCGACGCCTTCGGCGATCGCGCCGACTTGCGGTGTCATGCGGCGGATTTCTAGCATGGCTGTCTCCTGGCGGTCTGCGGTGAAACGGATTCGGCAAAGTTTACCACCAGCAAACGAGGGGCACTACTCGGGCCGGATATCCGCGCTCCTGACCACGCGCGCCCACTTGGTGGTTTCCGCCTTGAGAAACACGTCGAATTCCGCCGGCGAACTGCCGACGAGATCGAGCCCTTGTGATGAAAATTTTTCCCGCATGTCGGGCAGGGCGATGACGCGTAGTAACGCTCTGTGCAGGCGTGCAATTACGGTCCCCGGCGTGCCTGCCGGCGCCACGACGCCGTACCAATTATCGACTTCGTAGCCGGGCAGGGTTTCGTTCGCGGCGGGCAGCTCGGGCAACAGCGTGATGCGCTTGCGCGTGGTGGTGGCGATGGCGCGCAGACGGCCGGTTTTGACATGCTGCAAGCCGCTGACGACCGCGCTCACCGCGAACTGCGCTTCATTGCCCAGCAGGGCGCTGAACGCGGGCGCGGTACCTTTGTAGGGCACGTGTATGGTTTTGATTTTTGCAGCGGTATTCAGCAGCTCGCCGGCCAGGTGAGGAATGCTGCCGGTACCGCTGGACGAATAGTTGAGCTTGCCGGGATGGGCGATGGCATACGCGATGAAATCCCGTAGCGAATTCGCGGGCACCGCCGGGTGCACGTATATCAGCGAAGACGTTGACACCACATGGCTGATCGCCGCGAAATCGCGTGGAATGCTGAAAGGCAGTTTGGGATATAGCGCCGGGTTGATGGCGAAATTGCCCGTGGTGCCGAGCAGCAGGGTCTGTCCGTTGGGCGCTGCCTTGGCCACAATGTCGGTGGCGACAATGCCGTTCGCGCCGGCGCGGTTATCCACCACCACCGATTGGCCAAGGCCGTCTGCCAGGGCCGGCGCCAACATGCGCGCGGCGGTGTCGATCGGCCCGCCCGGCGGGAAGCCGATCACCAGCCGCAAGGGTTTGGCCTGATCCGGATGTGCGCACGCCAGAGCGGGCATCGCGGCGATCAGCAGCCAGCGCAACGGATTACAGTGTCGCCGCATGAGGACTCCCTCGGATTTACTGCAAGGGCTGGCAGTGTATCGTACGGCAGCCCCCCACCAGACTTGACACTGGCGTGTGCGTGACGATACCGTCACCCAGCTCGCCGTGGCGACGCTGCCATGGCGGTGCGGGTGTCGTAAACAAAGCAAAGTGGCCGCTGCTAAACCAACCCCATACAGCGCGGCTACCCTTACACTGAAGAAACTCAAAATGGTGATGTACGCATGGCCATGACCCCATCTCACGAATCCCATGTCTGTCTGCGCGGGCGCAGTAGTGTGCCGTGGTTGCGCTACGTCGCGCGGTTGGGCGTGCCCCTGTTGGCTTGCGGGAATGCCCTCGCGCAGGGCGTGCCCGCTTCACAAGCCACGCCGATCACCCGGCCCATCCGTCTGGTGGTGCCGTATGTGCCCGGCGGGCTGACGGACGTGCTGTCGCGTATTGTGGGTCCCTACATTGCCGAGGAGTTCGGTCAGCAGGTGGTGATCGACAATCGCGGCGGCGGCAACAGCACCATAGGCACGCAACTGATGGCGCGCGCGACACCCGATGGCCACACCATCGGCATGATCGACGCGGCGTTCTTGATCAATCCCAGCCTGCTGAACAAAGTCCCCTACGAAACGCCGAAGGATTTCACCCCCATCGGGCTGGTTGCTATTGCGCCATTGCTGCTGGTGGTGCATCCGGCAGTGCCAGCCAAGTCGGTCAAGGAGCTGGTGGGCCTGGCGAAAGTGCAGCCCGGCAAGCTGGTGTTTGGTTCGGCGGGCAACGGCTCGGCGGTGCATCTGGCTGCGGAACAGTTGCGCGCCGCGGCGGGTGTCAACATCGTGCATGTGCCGTATAAGGGCGGCGGTCAGGCGATGGGCGACGTGATCGGCGGGCAGATCACCATGCTGTTCATGGTGCAGGGTACGGCACGCCCGCACGTGCAAGGCGGACGCGTGCGTGCACTGGCTCACACGGGCGCAAAACGCTCGCGCGCCATGCCAGAAGTAATGACGTTTACCGAAGCAGGTTTTCCCTCGGTGGAGGCCGCTACCATCAACGGTTTGGTCGGCCCGGCCGGTTTGCCAAAGGACTACGTGCAGCGCGTAAACACCCGGGTGGCGCGATCCATGAATACGCGCGAGATGCAGGAAAAGATGACCGACTTCGGTGCGGAAATCCACACCAACACGCCTGAAGAATTCGCCGCCTGGATTCGCAGCGAGATGGTTAAGTGGGCCAAGGCGGTGAAGGATTCGGGCGCGCGCGTCGACAACAATTAGCCTTTGTGGTCGAGAGAAAAAGGCTGTGCTACAAGAAGCCTTGCAGGTCAGTGTCGAGCCCTGCCGGCGAGAGCGATCGTATGGTTTCCTGAGGAAAATCATGATGTTACGCAATGTCTTTTTAAGTTTGTTCGCATCCCTCGCACTAGCGTTGCCTTGCATGCAGGCCCGCGCGCAGGAATACCCGTCCAAGCCCGTTACTGTCGTGCTGGTGCTTGCCGCGGGAACGGGGCTGGACGTCGCGGTGCGAACATGGGCCGCTCAACTCACGCAATCGCTGGGCAGGCAGGTTGTTATCGAGAACCGGCCGGGTGCAGATGGCATTCTTGCGGTGAACGCCGTCAAGAGCGCGCCCGCCGATGGCCATACACTGCTGGTGGCGACCAGCGGTGCATTGGCGATCAATCAGGCCATCTATAAACAATTGCCTTATGATCCGGCGAAGGATTTTGTGCCTGCGTCGCTGTATGTGAAATCACCTTTTGTGCTGGTGGTGCACCCGTCACTGCCGGTGCGCACGGCGGCGGAACTGGTGGCGTATGTCAAAGCACGTCCGGGGCAACTGAACTACGGCGCTGCTGGCGCCAGTAGCGCGCCACGCCTCTCGATGGAGTTGTTTGCGCAGCATTTTGGCCTCAACATTAATGTGGTTCCCTATAAGAATTCGATACAGGTGGTGACGGATCTGGCTGCCGGCCAGGTGCCCATGGCTTTCAGCGAAGCGGGTGCGGCGCAGCAATTCATCCGTGGCAATCGGCTGCGCGCGCTGGCGGTGTCATCACTGGCCCGGTTTAACTCGCTGCCGGATGTGCCTACGCTGGCCGAAGCCACGGCGCGACCGGGCCTCGAAGCAGCGTCTTGGCACGCGCTAATGGCGCCCACGGCCACACCGCGGCCCGTGTTGAACCGCTTGCATGGCGAGATGGCGCGCGCCATGAAACTACCGGAGGTCAATAAGGCGATTGCCAATCTCGATCTCATTCCGCTCACGCCTGCCTCCACTGAAGACACGCAACAATACATCGCGGCGGAAGCCAAGAAATGGGGTGACCTTGTGCGCAAGCTGGGCTTGGCGGGGTCGCAGTAGTAACGCCGGTGTGATACCGTGCTCTTGCCCAGTCCGCATTGCACAGAGGTTGAAGAGACGTGGTCGTTTGCCGGCCGAGTTCGATACTTGCGCTGGGGCCGGGCGCGCCCGCCGGGAACAGAATCTTCTCCCGTAGCGGCATCACGCTCGGGTAGCTCCGCTCAACAAGAAAAATCCTCAAGCCCATGACCATCCGCTCCATCACCCCCATCGCCCTCGACCTGCCGTTTGAAGTCGGTGGGCCCAAATCACAATTCGCCGGACGCCCGCGCCAGATGGCCATGCTGCTGGTGCGCGTGGAAACGGAAGACGGAATCGTCGGCTGGGGTGACGCCTTTGGCTATGCCGTGTGGCCCGCCACGCGCGTGGCGCTGGAAAAGTTGGTGGCGCCGATGGCCGTCGGCCGGAACGAGGACGACATCACCGGGCTGATGGATGATCTGCAACGCAAGCTGCACATTGTCGGACGCACCGGGCCGGTGGTGTACGCGCTGTCGGGGCTCGACATCGCGCTGTGGGATATCGCGGGCAAGAAGGCGGGCAAGTCCGTGTCGGCGTTGCTCGGCGGCGCGCGGCGTACCAGCGTGCCCGCTTATGCGAGTCTGGTGCGCTATGGCGACGCGGCGCTGGTGGCGAAGAACGCCAAGGCCGCTGTTGCGTGCGGCTTCAAGGCGATCAAGCTGCATGAAATCACCGTCACCGAAGTCAAGGCCGCGCGCGAGGCCGTCGGCCCGGATATCAAAATCATGATGGACACCAACTGCCCGTGGACGGTGGACGAAGCGCTGGCGGTGGCGCGAGAGGTCAAGCCCTACGATTTGCTGTGGCTGGAAGAGCCGGTGTTTCCGCCGGAAGATTTCAAGGCGCTGGCGCGCGTGCGGCGCGAGGGCGGCATCGCCGTTTCCGCTGGCGAAAACGCCATGAGCCCGACGGATTTTCGCGCCATGTTTGAAGCGGGCGCGGTCGATGTCGCGCAGCCCAGCGTCACCAAAATCGGCGGCATCAGCGAAATGATGCGCATCTACCGGCTGGCGCTGGAGCACGGCGTGACGCTGGTGCCGCATTCGCCGTACTTCGGCCCCGGTTTGCTCGCCAGCATTCACATGACCGCGACCTTCGAGCGCGAGACCATGGTGGAGTATTCGTTTGTTGAACTCGGTGCGAGTCCGATGGGGGGTTCGATTGCGGTCAACGATGGGCGCATTGCGGTTCCCAGCGGGCTGGGGCTGGGGCGTGACCCGGATGTGGAGATGATATCGCGTTACAAAGTGGATTGATTTTAAGTATTTGTTTTTATTGATATTTTTTTCGTCAATGATGAGCCGCCTGTGCTGCGTTAGCGTCTGCTGACAAACCATCCTAAACGCCTAACGTGCCGTTTCCGCATCGAGGATCGTTTGCTCGATGCGGGGGTTAGGCCGTTCTCGAGACTGCGTGTTCATTCTGGGGTGTTCAGGTCCCGCCAAAATTCCAATGCGGAGGCTGTTCGGTAGTCGACGTGCCGACGCAGTGCCTTCTCTAAGGCGAAGCTAAATGCGCCACCGACTTCTCTTGCAACCTCCCGGGGCCTGCCTGCGAGAACCTCCTCCCGCGTAAACGTCAAGGGCTTACCGAGCAGAACTTGCAAGAACAGCAAACCACAGTGGTAGATGTCCATTCGGCGGTCCATCGGGCCAAACTCCGACGGAGCCAACGTTTCCGGGGCACGCATCCATTCTGCGAGGACAGTGTTCGCGGCATCCATCTCGCTGACCATCTTCGTGATCCCTAAATCACCGAGCATGAAAGTAAACACCATGTCGTCTGGCGCCATGTCATCGCGCACCGTGGTGACGAAAACGTTTCCCCCGTGAATGTCTTGGTGCACGTAGTCGTTGCAGTGGAGGAAGTGAACCGCCTGCAAAAGCTGGCGAGCCATTGCGCGAAGCCAAAAGTGGCCTTTGAAGTTCTCCCGTTGAATAAACTGGTTGATTGGCTGCCAACACCGCTCGAACACGATGTAGAACGTGTGCCTAAACTCGAAGCCATCGTGCACATAAGTGACGTTCGGGTGGCGGAGTGTGCGCAGCTTCTGCAACTCGTCAACAGCACTGCCTCGGAATTCTTCGTAGGTACCACGAGGCTTCAGGATTTTCACCGCAAGCTCGTTGTCCCATGTGTCAGTGCACTCGTATACGACTCCGAAGCTGCCCTCTCCGATGACGCGACCAATTCGGTAGGTGTTGCCAGTGCTCGTACTGGTGATGAGTTCGCCTTCGGTTGGAGGTGTAAACACAGGTTTAGCTGACGGCTCAGTCGAAGCCATGTCCTGCATGCCATTGGGGTTGTTGATCTCAGGACTCGACATTGACGAGAATGTGGTTGAGCGGGCTAACTAGTTTAATGCAACAAAACTGCAGGATAAAATCCCCAACTGTCGGATAACATTCTCAATATTTTCAAAAAATATCATTTAAAAACAAATGCTTATTGAAATTCCCATCGTAGAATATTCCGCTAAAATCGGCGTGATAAGCAACAGCTTCCGCAAGCGTAGCGCTCATCCAGCGCAGGCGCAATTGTTGCGCGCTAGTGATCTTCCGTCACCGATACACCGCCTGTATTAGCGCCCGCAGATAACCAATCACAAACGCCTGATTCGCCACTTCCGCGCCCGGAAACATCGGCGAGTGATCGAGCGAAAACGGGCCTTTGAAACCCGCGTCGCGATAGGCCTGCATGGCGCGGAACATGTCGACGTCGCCGTTATCGACGAAGGTTTCCTGAAAGTGCGGGAACTCGCCGCGCACGTTCCTGAAATGCACCATGACGATTTTGTTCATGCCGCCCATTTTGCGGATGGCGTCGTAGACATCGACACCTTTCATCTCCGTAACGCAGCCTTGGCAAAACAGCATGCCGTTCGAGGGGGAGGGCACGAGATCGAAAATGCGCTGATAGTCGTCGAGGCTGGAGACGACATGCGCGGCGCCCGCGAGCGCTGGTGTGCCGAGCGGCACTGGCGGGTCGTCCGGGTGCAGCGCCATGCGCACGCCTGCTTTTTCGCACGCGGGGATCTGCGCTTTCAGAAAATAATGGAGGTTGTCGCGCACCTGCGCCTCGCTCACCGGTGGCGTGACGGGCGGCGCGGGTTTTTTCAAATACTCGGCGTAGTCGAATGAAATATACGTCGACGTGCCGCGCCCCTGCGTGGGGGCGGAGCGCAGCAGCTTGGAGTTGAGCAGCTTGAAGTTGTAGGCGAGGATGGGAATGCCCACGGTGCCCATCGCCTGCACCGCGTTTTGCAGCCACGCGATTTTTTCGTCACGCCCCGGCAGGCCGCGTTTGACTTCCTCGAAGCCGCTGGTGGCGAGCACGGTGCGCAGCTCCATGCCGTGTGCGGCGACGGTGGCCTTGGCCTTGGAGAAAAATGCTGTTGCGGCGGCTGGGGTTGAGCAGTCGACGGCGGGATTGGCGCCCGGTCGATCTGGCAGTTCGAGGGCCACGCAATCTACGCCGAGTGTTTGCAGGAAGGCCAGATTTTTTTCGAGGTTATTGTCCCAGGCCAGTTTGTCTTGGATGAGCATTGTTTGGGTCTTTCTATTTCAGCGGCACTCGTTAGAACCAATGCTTGTAGGGTAACGGCAACACCAACACTGTCATTCCCGCGAAAGCGAGTATCCCCTTCCCTCAGGGAAGGTAGGATGGGTGGTTTTTTTCAAATGGCACGTGTGTTATGGGTTCCCGCTTTCGCGGGAACGACAAGGTAAGTATTACGCATTGGGTAACGGTTGGTGATCATTCACCCTTCACCCCCGCCACCGTCACCACTTTCTTCCACTTCACCACATCGTCGCGTATGTAAGCGGTGGTCGCTTCGGGCGTCATCGGCGAGGCTTCCGTACTTTGATTGCCCAGCGCGGTGATGGTGTCAGGCGCGCGCGCGGCCTGGTTGATTACGGTATTCAGCGTGCTGATCACTGCACGCGGCGTGCCGGTGGGTACGGCAAATGCGGTGAACGCCACCGACTCGAATCCGGGTACTCCCGATTCAGCAATCGTGGGGATTTCCGCCAGCGCCGCGCTGCGCTTCAAACTGCTGATGCCCAGTGCGCGGATGCGGCCCGACTTGACGTGCGGCGTGAGCGCGGGCGCCGAGCCGAACATGGTTTCCACTTGCCCCGCGATCAAATCCGGCACGGCAAACGCGGTGCCCTTGTAGGGCACGTGCAGCATGCGAACCCCCGTCTGCATCAGGAAAAGCTCCATCGTCAGGTGCAGCCCGCCGCCGATGCCGGTGGAAGCGTAAATCATCTTGCCGCCGCGCGACTTGGCCAGCGCGATGAGTTCCTGCACGGATTTGGCGGGCACCGCCTGATTAACCGCGAGCACGTAGGCATTGATGCCCAACATCGCCACCGCCTGAAAATCACGCGCAATGTCGAATGGCAGATTCTTGTAGAGCGGCTGGCTTGCAACGATGGACGTATTCAGCAGCAGCATGGTGTAGCCGTCGGGGGTGGCGCGCGCCACGATTTCAGCCGCTATATTGCCCGACGCCCCCGCGCGGTTGTCGACGACAAACTGCTTACCCAACGCTTCGGTGAGGCGTGGCGCGTAAATGCGGCCAATGACGTCAGCGCTGGAGCCGGGCGGATAGGGCGAGATGACTCGCACCGGGCGGGTGGGGTAGGGCTGGGCGGCCAGGAGTGTTGGCGACATGGCCAACAGCAGCGCAAGGCTTAAGCGGCTTGACTGGCGAAGCTTGGCAGCCTCGTTGTTGAATATCCGGCGCGATGCCGGCGGGCTATTGCGTCTTGCGCGCACGGTCGCCGCCCGGCACAAAAATTACCAGTAAATTGCCGACGATAATGGTCGCCGCCATGACGTAAAACGTCGCAAAAATGCCCCGGGCGTCTGCGATCATGCCGAACATCGCCGGCGCCATGCTGCTGCCGATGGCGGTGACGGAAAACTGCACCGCCACCCCGGTGCCCGCGAGATGCCTTGGCGTGCATTCGACGGCCCACGCCTGCAGCACCGAGCGCATGGCGTAGAGGAACGAACCCACCAGCCCCACGAACACCACGAACCATACGCTGTTGCCGGCGACGATCATGCCGATAATGGTGACCCCAGTAAGCACCATGCTCGACATCACCACACGGCGGCGGCCCCATTTGTCGGACAAATGCCCGGCGACCGGGCTGGCGGCGAACCCCGCAATTTGCAGCACCGCCATGCACACGCCCACCAGAAACGGGTTGTAGCCGAGTTCATAGGCCAGGTACAGCGGCAGGAAGGTGAGGATGCCCGATTGCGTCACCGAGCGCACCATGGCGCTGACCGAGACCAGCATCAGCGCCTTGTTGCGCAGCAGCGATACCACGTCTGCGATGTACTGGCGCGCACTCCACGGCTGCGCGGCCTTGGCATTAATGTCGTCGGCGTGACTGTCCTTGGCGGCGCTCAGCGCCCCAAGCAGGATCAGGATCATTGTCGCCATCGCAACCCCGGGCACTACGTTCATGACCACCACCGTGCGCCAGCTGTACCAAGTGAGCAGCGCGCCGATCACCAGTGGCGCCAGCGCCTCGCCAAGATTGCCGAACATACCGTGCACCGACAGCACGAAGCCCTTGCGATCCGGATAGCGGTAGGCAAGCATGGGAATCGCTGCCGGATGCCAGATATTGTTGCCAATGCCCACCAGCGCCATGCAAACGAGCAGCACCCAATAGCTGTGTGCCATGCTCATCACCGCATACGGCATGCCAATCCAGAATAGCGCCAGCGTCAGCAGATAACCCTTCTTGCCGTAGGCATCGACCACCGCGCCGCCCGGCAGATTGGCGATGGCGCCGACCACATGCTGCACAGTGAGGATGAAGCCGATTTGCGTGTAGGTAAGCCCCAGTTCCTTGCCGATCAACGGCAGCAGCAGATAAAACGTGGCGGGATACCAGTGCGTGAGGCCATGGCCGACAGAAATCAGGCCGACTTCTTTGACGTATTGCGCGCGGGGAATCGCGGTTGCGGCGGCGGTATTCATAGTGGGTTTGGATGATACGCGACGTAGGTCATGGCGTCACTCTGCCGCCGCGCCGTTGTGCACCGTCGTATAATTCTGCCCTTCGCTTTTGATGACTGTGACCCCCCGCCGTGCGCACCGACCTCGAACGTTTCTTCAGCCCCAAATCCATTGCGCTCATCGGCGCTTCACAAGATCTCATCACCATCAGCGGCCAGCCGCTGTCGCACATGCTGAATCACGGTTACGGGGGCAAGCTGTATCCGGTGAACCCGCGATATCAGGACATCCTCGGCCAGAAGTGTTATCCATCACTCGCTGATGTGCCGGAGACGCCGGATCTTGCACTGATTCTGATCAACGCCTCTCGCGTCGCGGACATGCTCGAACAATGCGGCAAGAAGGGCGTGCCGTATGTGATTATTTTCAGTTCGGGTTTTTCCGAGACCGGCGCCGAAGGCGTGGCGCTGCAGAAAAAGCTCGTTGCCATTGCCGAGCAGTACAACATCGGCGTCATTGGCCCCAACTGCCAGGGCATGATGAACGTTGCGGATAAAGTATGGGCGGGTTTCGGCTCCGTGTTTTTCACCAAAGAGTTCCCGGCGGGCGGCGTATCGATGGTGTCGCAGTCGGGCGGTTTTGGCTTCTCGGTGCTGGCGCTGTGCTCTGAGGGTGGGCTGGGTTTCCGGCAGATGGTCACCACCGGCAATGAAATCGGCACCTCCACGCTGGAATTCATCGATTACTTTGTGCGCGACCCCGGCACGGACATCATCGCCTGCTATCTGGAAGGCGCGCGCGACGTCAATCGCACGGTGGAAATCGGGCTAAAGGCGATGGATGCGGGCAAGCCCATTTTGATGTGGAAGGTGGGCAACACCGACGAAGGGCAAAAAGCCGCAGCCTCGCACACCGCCAACCTCGGCGGCGCCATGGCACTTTACAAGGCTGCGTTCAAACAAAGCGGCATTATTCAGGTGGACGACGTGCAGGATGTCGTCGACTATGGCCGCATGTTCCGCTGCGGCAAATTGCCCAAAGGCAACCGCATCGCGATGATTACGGTGTCGGGTGGCGCGGGCATATTGATGACCGACGAGTGTGTGTCGGGCGGAATGCGGCTCGCGCAACTCGCGTCGGAAACGACTGAAAAGCTGCGCGAGTTTGTGCCATCGTACGGCTCGCTCGCCAATCCGGTGGATGTCACCGCGTCTATCTTCAACGACCTCGCATTGATACGCCGCACGTTGCAAGCCATCGTCGACGATCCGGGTGTCGATTGCATCGCGCTGCTCAATGCCTCGTTGCAAGGCGAAATCGCCACCAAAATCGCCGCCGAAATCATTGCCATTGCGAAGACGACCGACAAGCCCATCGCCTGCGCATGGAGCGCGCGCAATGACATGGCGAAAGATGCGTATGCCGCACTGGATGCCGCGCACATCCCGCACTATAAGTCGCCGGTGCGCTGCGGGCGTGCGTTTGCCGTCTTGAGCGGTTACGCCGAGGCCAAGCGGCGCATCGCGGCACAGCGTAATGAGCAGCCGTTGGTTATAGAAAAAACGCAAATAAAACAAATACTTACCGGAAGGTCAGCTGACGTTACCGAATATGAAGCCAAGAAGGTATTGGCCGAATACGGCATCCCGGTGACGCAGGAAGCTCTCGCCACCACACGTGAACAAGCCGTGGCGATTGCGAAGAAAATTGGCTACCCGGTGGCGATCAAGGTTCAGTCGCCCGATATCTCGCACAAGACCGAAGCCAAGGCCGTAAAGCTCGGGTTGAATTCCGACGCCGAACTCGCGGCGGCATACGACGAAGTCATCGCCAACGCCAAGGCCTACAACGCCAAGGCGCAACTCGATGGCGTGCTGGTGCAGGAAATGTTGCGCGGCGGCACCGAGGCGATACTCGGCATCACCAACGATCCGCTGTTCGGGCCGGCGGTGATGTTTGGTTTGGGTGGCATCTTTGCCGAGATCATGAAGGACGTATCCTTCCGCCTTGCACCGGTAACGCCGGCCATGGCGCGCGAAATGATTTCGGAAATCAAAGGTTATCCGCTGTTGACGGGCGCCCGCGGCCGCGGGCACGCGGATGTCGATGCGCTGGCCGACGCGATCGTGAAGTTATCCGCGCTAGCCGTGGACTTGAAAGATCATGTGGCCGAGCTGGATATCAATCCGTTGTTCGTCATGGAGAAGGGCAAAGGTGTGAAAGCGGCGGATGCGTTGATACGGCCGAAGAAATCCTAAGCCATAAACTCCGCCTGCTCCCCGGGCACCGGCGATCCCTGTATCGCGCCCTTGGCGGTAATTTTTTCGCGCCCGCCGCACTGCTCCACCAGCGCACACTGATCGCGAAATGCCTGTTCGTCCAGCGCTTCGGGGTTGACCATGCCGCGCAGGATTTCATCGTACTGCCGCACCACCTCCGCATATGCCGGTTCTTGCGCAAGATTGTGTGTTTCCTCCGGGTCTTGGTCGAGATCGAAGAGTTCCGGTTCGTAGTCCACGTAGGTAATGAATTTGTATTTGCCCTTGCGAATCATGAACGAGGCACGGTCCGCGCCTGCCGCGTAGTACTCGCTGAAGGCCACGCGCTCCGGGTCGGCGGGCGCCTTGGCTAACTGAATCAGTGATTGCCCCGGCAGTTTCTCCTGCTTCGCCGTTTCGGCGTGGCCGATGGCTTCGAGCACCGTGGGGCCGATATCGATCAGCGTCACGGGGGTCGTCGACACCTTGCCTTCGGGCACACCGGGGCCGGCGACGATCATGGGGATCGCGGCGGATTCTTCATACATATTGTTCTTGCCCCACAGCCGGCGCGCACCGAGATTTTCGCCATGGTCGGTGGTGTAGACGATGAGGGTGTTATCGCGCAGGCCTGCTTCATCCAGCGCGGCCAGCACCTTGCCGATATTGCTGTCCAGGTAGCTCACGCAGCCGTAATACGAATTCATCAGCACTTTTTTGGTTTGCGGTGTGAGAAAGTCTTCGTGATTCCGCGTGCGTTGCATGAGGTGTATCCATGGATGCAGCGGCACGTCCGGATCGCTCATTTTCGGCATGGGAAAGTTCATGCGTTCGTAGCGTTCGTAAAACTCCGGCGGTGCAATATGAGGCGGATGCGGGCACACAAAAGAGCACATCAGCGTCCATGGCGCGCCCTGTTTGCTCTCGCCCCGGGCTTTCAGCCAGGCGCAAGCGCTTTCCATGATGTCCCTGTCGTACCGGGTGTAGGTCGACTCGCCAGGGCCGATGCGCTCGACGATCTTGCTGCGCTTCAAGGGCGGCGGCAATGGGCGTTTCACACAGCCGCGCACATCGCCCGTGCCGCCGGCGACATGCATGGGGATCATCGATTGCTCAAACCCAATCGGGTCGGCCGCGCTGCGAAAATGCAGCTTCCCTATGGAGGTCGTGCCGCTGCCTTTTTCGGCAGCCATGTGGTGCCAGCTTTTCACACGGCCATCGTAGCCGTGCGAGTTGTCCCAGTAGCGGGTCTCGTAGACGTAGCGCCCGGTCGCCAGCGCAGCGCGCGCGGGTACGCAAATGGCTGAGTTGGTATACGCCGTGGTAAAGCGCGTGCCGCGCGCCGCCAGCGCGTCGATATTGGGTGTCTGGATGAAATCGTGCCCATAGCAGCCAGTAACCTTTTGCTGGTGTTGATCCGACATGATGAATAAAACATTGAGTGGCGCCATGGTGTCCCCGGTTGGTCGTGGCAATGCCAGTAAGGCGCTACTATAGCGCCTCGCTGACTGGAAAGAACGGAAAGAATAAATGGCTGAACGCCGAACCTTGGGTCCGTGGCAAGCATTCCTGTATGTCGCTGGCGCGATTTTGTGGGCAGTTCCGAATTTTGCGTGCGCGCAGCAGAAGTTCCCCGCAAAACCGGTTCGACTGGTGGGCCCCGCGGCGGGCAATATCGCGGACACGGTGTCGCGTACTATTGGCCCCAGGCTTGCCGAAGGCTGGCGGCAGCCGGTGATTATTGAAAACCGCGCGGGCGCGGGCGGCACGCTGGCCGCTGCAACGGTGGCCAAGGCGGCGCCCGATGGTCACACGATGCTGCTGATTTCCGGGCAATTCGCGCTGGGCGCAGTTCTGCAACCCAATCTGCCGTATCAGGTACTGAAGGATTTCGTGGGTGTCAGTCAGATTGGTTACAGCACGTCCGTGCTGGTCGTTGCACCCGCGACGGCCAAATCGGTCAAGGAACTTGTCGCGTTGGCGCAGGCGCAGCCTGGAAAGCTCATTTTCAGTTCCGGCGGCGCTGGCAGCAACAACCACATGACCGCTGAGCAGTTCGGGTTCAATGCCGGCATAAAGGCGGTGCATGTCGGGTTCAAATCCGGATCAGAGGAACTGATCGAAGTGCTGGCAGGGCGCGCGCACTATTGCATGGCGAGCGTCGCGGCTGCGTTGCCGATGATTAGAGACGGGCGGCTGCAGGCACTCGGTGTCACCACGCCCGCGCGCTCTCCGCTATTGCCGAATGTTCCGGCGATTGTCGAGGTTTTGCCCGGATTTTCGCGCGATGCTTCGTTCGGGCTGTTTGCCCCGGCTGGTACGCCGCTATCGATACGGTGGCAGATCGGCCGGGATGTTGCGCGCGCACTCGATCAGCCTGACGTCAGAGACCGTTTGCAAGGCATGGCTTTTGCGCCGGTTTCCAGCACGCCCGAGGAGTTGGATAAAATTCTTCGCGAACAAGTCGCGACGTTTACGGCGCTCGCCCAGAAGGTTGGTCTGCGCACCAAGTGAGCGCGCGAGTAAAAGTGTTTTAACGGAGGCCGTGAACGTCGGCGACGGGCAACGCAGTGTCTCCGGCCATGCTAAGCTCGCCGCAATAAAATCTGCGGGGCTAACTCACTATGTAGCCCGTGCAACTTTTAGTCATACGAATCCGTCCACGTTATTTCAATGAATCCTTACACTGAAGAAGAACGCGCATACGCCGGGCAGGTTGCCCGCTTTTTGCGGAATGAGGTTGATCCACTATCACGGCAAATCGAAGAGGATGATGCCATACCCCCATCGCTGCTGAAGGCCGCCGCGGAATTCGGTCTGTTCGGGCTCACCATTCCCGAACAATATGGTGGCAGCGGATTGACGCTGAGCGGCAAATGCGCGGTCGAGGAAGTTATGGGTTCTACCAATTATGGCTTTGCCACGGTGATCGGGAACCACACCGGCATCAGCACGGCCGGCATCGTCGCGCTGGGCAACGAAGTGCAAAAACAAAAATATCTGCCCAAAATGGCGAGCGGCGAGTGGGTGGGCACGTTTTCGCTGACCGAGCCTTCCGCCGGGTCATCGCCGGCCGACATGCGCACCATGGCGGTTAAAAAAGGCGACCGCTACATTCTCAATGGCGAAAAAATCTACATCACTAATGCCGGCATTGCCAATGTGTTCACCGTGATGGCGATTACCGACAAGTCCAAAGGCATCAAGGGCATTTCGGCGTTTATTGTTGAGCGCAACTTCAAGGGGTTCTCTGTCGGCAAGAATGAGTTGAAGATGGGCATGCATGGTTGCACTACCGCGCCGCTGGCGTTTACCGATTGCGAAGTGCCGGAAGAAAACCTGCTGGGCGGAGAGGGGCTGGGCTACATTCAGGCGATGAAGACTTTGACCGCGGGCCGTGTCACGGTGTCGGCGCGTAGTTGCGGCATGATGGATCATCTGATCAACCGCTGCGTCGATTACATGAAAGTTCGCGTACAGGGCGGCAAGAAGCTCGCCGAGCATCAGGGCCTGCAATGGATGCTGGCTGACATGAGCGTGCAGCGCGATGCCGCGCGTGGCCTCACTTATCGCGCCATCGATGCGCTGATGCGTGGCGAGCGCGGTACCATGGAAGCGTCAGCGGCGAAGCTGTTCGCCACGGAGGCGCTGGGTAAGGTGGCCGATGCCGCCGTGCAGATTCATGGTGGCATGGGCTATATGCGTGAGGCGGGCATTGAGACGACCTTCCGTGATGCGCGTATTGTGCGCATCTATGAAGGCTCGTCGGAGATTCAGCGGAATATCATCGGCGGGCTATTGCTCAAAGACTGATTTATAACTATCTGTTTTATAAGGATATTTTTGTGGCGAACGTCAGGGCGCTTTTAAACCTCGAAGGCTGTGTCAGTGTGGTCACTGGCGGCGCTACCGGCATCGGCTTTCAAATGGCGACGGGGCTGGCGGAGGCCGGTTCCAACATCGTGCTGTGCTCACGCAAGGTGGAAGTGTGTGAGGCTGCCTGCGCGGAACTCGAAAAACTCGGCGTGCAAACGCTGGCAGTGGCCTGCGACGTTACCAAGCTCGATCAGGTCGAGGCGATGAAGGCCGCGGTGTTGAAGAAATTCAATCGTGTTGACGTGCTGATGAACAACGCCGGCCGTGCGTGGGTGGCGCCGCCGGAAGATATGCCGCTGGATCGCTGGCAGCAGGTGATGGATTTGAACATCAACGCCGCGTTGATTTGCTCGCAGGCAATAGGCCGGGAGTTCATCAAGCAAAAGCGCGGCAAGATCATCAATATCGCGTCGATTGCCGGCATGGTCGGGCGCAACCCGGCGGCGTACAGCAGCATTGCCTACAGCACCAGCAAGGGCGCGCTGGTGCATTTCACGCGGGATCTGGCGGTGAAGTGGGCGCAGCACAACATACAGGTCAATTGCATTGCGCCAGGGTTTTTTGTCACGCCGCTCAATCAAAAACTGTTTGAACGCAATCGCGAGTATCTTGAAGCCGAGGTCCCGTCGCATCGCACCGGTGGGCCGGATGACCTGAAGGGTGCGGCAGTGCTATTGGCCTCGCAGGCATCGAATCACATTACCGGCGTGATTCTCCCGGTGGATGGTGGCACCATTGCGTGGTAAAAGGTGGCGTTGGTGTGAGTATGGCCGGTGCTATAGCGGCATCAGCCGGGCGGTAGCGCAGGTGTCATTTCAATAAAGTGCAGTCCTGTCTAACAATGGATGCTCTAAGTATATGTTTTTAAAGAAAAATTGTTGGCCTGTCTGGGCATTTCTGGTCGCCCTGGGCGCGACGGCGTGTTTTGCCGTAGCGCATGCGGCGCAAGGCTTGTTTCCCAATCCTACGGTGATGGCGCCGCCGGCGCAGCCCACCAAAATGCCCGAGTTTGAATTTGCCAATCTCAACGGCGGAACGCTGAAGTCGCCGGAGCTAAAGGGCAAGGTCATCGTGATGCGATTTTGGGCAACCTGGTGAGACATCTGCGTGAGCGAGATGTCTTCCGTGCAGAAGACACACAAGGAATACCCGGCAAAAGACGTAGTCGTGATGAGCATTTCGCTGGACGGCGGCGACGGAAAATCCGTGAAAAAATTTCTGGATGATCACAAAATTACCGTGCCGTCCGCACACGACAAGGGAATGGCTTACGCGCGGCGGATCAACACGCGCGGCGTTCCCACTACGATTATTATCGATCGCGACCAGAATATCGTGTCACGCGGCATGGGGCCGTTGCAGCTCGACAGGCCCGATGTAAAGCAGTTGATTCAAACCCTTGTGGCAAAGCCGCCCGGCTGAGCTGCAAACAACCCAGGAGATCGTTATGTTCTTGCGTATGTTGAAGTCCCTGCTGGCGGGGGCGGCGCTGATGCTGGCGTCGCAGACCGGCCATGCCTTGCAGGTGGGTGACAAAGCCCCTGATTTTTCGTTACCGTCCACCAAGGGCGGTAACGTTCGGTTGAGCGATTTCGCCGGCAAGCAGTCGGTGGTGATCTTCACTTACATCGGCGCGTTTACCAAGACTTGAACGCAGGAAGCGCTCGGCTTTCAACTGGATTTACCCAAGTTTGAAGCCGTAAACGCCCAGGTTCTGGGTGTCAGCGTGGATTACCTCGATGCCAATCGCGCGTGGGGTGAGAAGATGGGCGTGACTTATCCGCTGTTGACGGATTTGCCGCGAACGATGCTGCGTGCTTATGGTGCGTTGTTCGATGATCCGGAAATGGTCAAGGGTTCGCGTATCAGTACCTACCTCAAGGCGCAGCGCGCCTGGTACGTGATCGACAAGCAAGGCATTGTGCGCTACATGAAGGTGGGCGCTACAACACTAGTGCCGAGCGATGAATTGATCGAGATCGTAAAGAAGTTTAACTAGCCGCAAGCGCGGGGGACGCAGCTAGTCCACCCGCGCGCCCGAAAGCCGGATCACATTCGCCCATTTGGCGATTTCGGATTTCACGTGGGTGGCGAGCTGTTCACGTGTGCCGCCCACCGGCACCACACCTTCTTCGCCGAGGCGTTGTTTGACGTCGGCACTTTGCATGATTTTGGCGACTTGTGTGTTGATCAGCACGAGGATGTCCGCCGGCGTGCCTGCGGGCGCGAATAGGCCATACCACTGGCTCGATTCGTAGCCTTTTAGCCCGGCTTCCGCGACGGTGGGCAGGTTAGGCATGGCGGGCAGGCGTTCGCGGCTGGTGACGGCAAGCGCGTTCAGCCGGTTGGTTTTGACATGCGGACCGGCGTTGATCGCGGGCAGAAACATGATCATCGCCTCGCCGCCCATCAGTCCGATCATTGCCGGGCCGGAGCCGCGATAGGGAATGTGCACCATCTTCACGCCGGCCATCACGTTGAACAACTCGCCCGCCAGATGGGGAGTGCTTCCACTGCCTGAACCGGCGAAGCCGATTTCCCCGGGCTTGGCTTTGGCGAGCGCGATTAATTCATTGACGGATTTCGCAGGCAGCGACGGGTGCGCCACCAGCACGTTGGGGCCGAAGGCGATGAGACTGATGGCGTCGAAATCCCGCACCGGGTCGTACGGCGCCTTGCGGTAAAGGCTGGGCGAGGTGACGAAGTTTGCGCCGTTGACCATCAGCGTGTAACCATCTTTTGCAGATTTGGCCACGGCTTCGCTACCGATCATGCCGTTGGCGCCGCCGCGATTTTCAACGACGAATGCGCGGCCGAGGTTTTCGGAAAGCTTTGCAGCGGCGAGGCGGCCGATGCTGTCGACGCCGCCACCGGGTGGGAAGGGCACGACGATGCGTACTGGGGCGTTGGGGTAAGGTTGAGCCGTTGCGTCCAATGTGACTGCGCAAACAAGGACTACCGCACCGCAGAGCGCTCGATGATTCTTCACCGCCGACGCCTTTTCAATGGCCCGCAAAAAACACCGACTCCAGCCAATCCCACATGGCCGCCGTTCCGATGCTGGCGTTGTCGATCTGGCAATGGTGATAGCCGCCCTCTTCTCGGGTAAACAGTTTGAAGGTTTTGTTTTTCGAGCCAACGGCATCAAAGCATTTTTGTGCGACGGGCAGCGGAATCTGTTCGTCACCTTCACCGTGAACCATCAGGAATGGGCAGGTGATTTTTTGCACCACGCCGTCGAGCCGGAAGCCCTCGAGTTTTTTCATGGCTTCATCGCGGGTCTTGACGTTGAATATCCACAGCAGATGCTGCCATGCGACGGAGAGTGACGGCAATTTGCCGCTATCGAGCTTTTCAAAGCGGCTGCGCCAAATCTCCCAATAATCCCACTGTGCGCCCCAAGCGATGCACGCCGCGAATCGTTGCTCGAAGGCTGCCGCGCGCGGCGCGTGGTAACCGCCGAGACTGATGGCCATGACGCCGATGCGTTTCGGGTCGATCTCCTTGCGTCCGGCCAGATATTCGTACGCCGCGGTGCCGTAGCGTTCGGTCTCGTGATGCAGCCATTGATTGCGAAAGCGCACGGCCTCGCCATTGCCGGGGCCGTCGACGATCAGGCAGGCAATACCGCGCGCGGCGAGATCCGGCACGCCCTTGAAGTATTGGATTTCCTTGGTGACATCGAAGCCGTCGAAGAACACCATCGCGGGCGCCGGGCCTTTTTGACCTGTGTTTTCGGCGTGAATCAATATCGCCGGCAGCGATGCGCCTTCGTAAGGTATTTCGACGTGTTCGATTTTCGGGCGCTGAATCATTTGCGCAGCATCGCGAAAACAATTCACGCCGCGTTTGTAATCGGCGAGACCGGCTTCCTTGGGCTGCAAGAAACGCTCGCCGACGTGGTAGTAGTTCGCCGCGCGAAAGAGATACTGTGCGCCGGTTCTGCGCCGTCCGGCGGCGATATGCGCGCGGCCCGCGTCCTCGACTTTTCGCGCCTCGCGTGCCCATTCGGTGAACCAGGCGTTGTCGTCGCCGGCTTTGCCTTTCAGGCGCAGGCCGATGCGGTTGATTTCGTCGATTTCCGCACCACCCCAGGGCGCTGAGTTCAGGCCGATCAGTATGCCGTGCGACCAGCGGTAATCCTCGGGAAAATACATGAATGAAAGTTCGTCGGGTTTGGCCATGATTGATCCGTCAGCGTGGTGTAAGGTTGAGCAAAATTCAGGGCGGCATGATAGCACCGTGCTCGCCGGGGCACGGGTGATTCCGGTATCATGCGAGGTTGATACCACCCATCTTTGGAGAGTTTTCATGTTGCCAAATTTCAGCCGTATTTCAACGACGTCAGCCGTGATGCTGGCCGCGACCCTGTTCGCGGGGGTTGCGCTGGCGCAGCCCGCGCCCGCCAAGAAAGATTACGAGCCCAGCGTGGGCCAGTCGGGCAAGGACGTGGTGTGGGTGCCGACGCCGCAGGCGCTGGTGGATCGCATGCTCGACATGGCGAAGGTCACGCCCGCCGATATTCACTTTGACCTCGGTTCCGGCGATGGCCGTACCGTGATCACTGCCGCCAAACGGGGCGGCAAGGCGACGGGTATCGAATACAACCCCGACATGGTGGAACTCTCGCGCCGTAACGCGCAGAAGGAAGGCGTTGCCGATAAAGCGACATTCATCAACGGCGATATTTTCACCCAGCAAAGTATCGATGCGTATTCGAAGGCAAACGTTATCACGCTGTTTCTGTTGCCTGACCTGAACGTGAAGCTGCGGCCGAATCTTTTGAACATGAAGCCGGGTACGCGCATTGTGTCCAACAGCTTCAGCATGGGCGACTGGAAGGAAGACGACAAAATTTCCGCTGGTGGCGATTGCACTTCATGGTGCACGGCCTATCTGTGGATCATTCCGGCGAAAGTGGGCGGCAATTGGAAGACGTCGCGCGGCACGCTGACGTTGAAGCAGGAATATCAAATGCTGTCGGGCACGCTAAATAACGGCAACGTCAGCGCGATCGTGTCGGACGCCAAAATGAATGGAGACCAGATTGCGTTTACCGCCGGTGGTGCGCAATACACGGGGCGTGTGAACGGCAGCAATATGGAAGGCACCTACAAGGCCGGTGCGGAAACTGGCAAGTGGTCGGCATCAAAGCAATAAGCCATTAATAAATAAAAATATCAATAAAAACAAATAGTTACGAGGAGGTTGTTGTGGGCGTGTTCGTGAAGGGAAACGCGGCGGTGTTTGCCGCCGTGCTGGGCTGTGCCGGCGCGATGCCGTTGTTGCAATCGGCGCAAGCGCAAACCGCCGCCGACTGGCCGAACAAGCCGGTGCGTTTTATATGCCCGTTTCCGCCCGGCGGTTCGGTCGACCCGCTGGCGCGCATGACGGGTGCGCGGCTAAACGCGGCGCTCGGCCAGCAGTTTGTGGTGGATAACCGCACCGGTGGTTCCGGCTCCATCGGCACGGCGCTCGGCGCGAAATCCGCGCCGGACGGCTACACATTCGTAATTGTGTTCGACACGCATGCGGTGAATCCGTCACTGATTCCGAATTTGCCGTTCGACACGCTGAAGGATTTGCAGAACGTCATGCTGATCGGCACGGCGCCGATGGTGCTGACCACCAATCCGTCAAAGCCCTACAAAGGGTTTGACGACGTGGTGAAGCTCGCCAAGGCCAAGCCTGCGGCACTAACCTTTGGTTCGGTCGGCAGCGGCAGTCTGGGTCATCTGGCGATGATGCTGGTGCAGCAGCAGGCGGGCATCAAAATGATTCACGTGCCGTACAAAGGCGGCGGCCCGGCGATCACGGACACCATCGGCGGACAGATTGATTTCGCGGTGACTTCGGTGGCCGTGCCCGGTCCGCATATCAAAGCGGGGCGGCTGCGTGCGGTGGTGAGCACTGGCGACAAGCGTTCGCATGTGGTGCCGGATACGCCGACGTTGATCGAAAGTGGCTTGCCGGGCATGTCCGCGCTCGCCTGGTGGGGCTGGGTGGCGCCAGCGGGGCTGCCCGCGCCGTTGCTGGCCAAGGTACATGGCGAAATGACCAAGGTTTACGCACAGGCGGATTTGCGCAAGCAGATCACCGAACAACTGGGTATGGATCTGGTGGCGAGTTCGCCAGAAGCAATGACCAAGTTCCTGACGGCCGAAATCGGGCGTTGGGCCAAGGTGGTGAAAGAAAACGGTATACGCGCCGACTGAGCGGCAGTTACGAGGGCAAGCATGGACATCGAACGCGGGCTGGTCAAGACGGCTTACGGCTATATTCACTATCGGGCTGCTGGTGCTGGTGGTGCGGCAGGCGGTGAGGCCATCGTGCTGCTGCACATGAACCAGCAATCATCGGCGGTTTATCTGGAGTTGATCGCGGAACTCGCGCCGCACCTGCGCGTGGTGGCGATTGATTATCCGAGTCACGGCGATTCGGATCACGTCGATAAACAGCCTTCCATCGGCGATTACGCGCAATGCGCGGTGGCCGTGGCCGACGCCTTGGGCATTGCAAAATTCAGCGCGCTGGGCGAGGCCGCGGGCGCCGCAGTGGCGATTGATCTTGCGGTGAGCCATGCCGCGCGCGTCAATAAAATCGTGCTGGTGAATTGCCCTTATTACAAGGATCGGAATATGGCCGAGTCGCGCCACGGCCCGCTGAAAAGCGGCTTGCGGCCCGAGGACGCCAGCGGCTTTCCGGTGACGCGCACGATAGAGTTTTTGTTGAGCAAGGATCCGGGACACGCGCCAATGAACCCCACGCAATCGTGGATGGATCGCATCAATACCGCGCAAATGGAATGCGGCCGGCACCGCTGGCAGGCGCTGGATGCGCTGCACGATTACGACATCGCTACGAATCTGCAGAAAGTCGAACGCCCGATTTTGCTGCTGATCGGCGAGCATTTTCACTACCTGCAATACCGCGATGAGTTTCACGCCCGGAATAAGCGCCTGCGTTCAGAAGTCATTGCGGGCGCGCGGCTGTGCATGGGGTGGGAGCGCGCGGTGGACATCGGCGGCCACGTGCGGGCGTTCCTGCGCGAAGCGGCGTGAGTGGCTTTGACGCGGCACGACACTGCTTGCCGCGATTCCCGCAGAGCGGCCAGGTTGAGCTGCGCGTAGCCGACTATCAGTTTGTTTAGTTTAAGTATTTGATTTTATTGAGTAATTCTATTATGCCCTCTACCAAGAAAAATGCAGATAAAGCTGCCGTTAGTACCACCAGCACCAAGTCCAAGCCTGTAAAGTCGAAAGCTGGCAAGGCTCGTTCCGTCAGCGGAGAAATTCCGGAAAAACTGCGGGGTTTCGGCGGCGGATTGCCGCGCGCGATGGGGGTCACCATCACGCAGGCCAGCAAGAAAAAAATCGTCGCCGAGTTGCGCATCAAGCCGCTGGTGCTGAATCGCAACCTGCGCGCCAACGGCGGCGCGCTGATGGCCTATGCAGATTGCCTGGGCGCGGCGGGCACGATCATGAACTTGCCGGACGGCTACTTCACCACTACGCTTGAATCGAAGACGAATTTTTTCGGTGCGGGCATGGGGCCGGTGCTGAATGCCGTGTCGGTGCCGCTTCACATCGGGCGTACCACCATGGTGTGGCAAACCACCATCAGCAATTCCAGCGATGGCAGCCGTGTGGCAATGGTGACGCAGACACAAATCTGTCTCTTATACACATCTGACGCTGCCGACGAAGGC
>OMIN01000153.1 GCA_900299145.1 Betaproteobacteria bacterium
CCCAATCGTAAATCACGCGCACAGGCACACCGGCGCGTGCCCGCTCGGCCAGCGCATCGGCAAAGCGCGCGCCTACGGCGTCGTTCTCAAAAATGTAGTTCTCGAAGAAAACGCCATGCCGCGCGCTTGCGATGGCCGCAAGCCAGGCCGGATAATTTTCAGCAGCGTCTTTCAGCAGGCGCACACGGTTACCCGCCACCAATGGTGCACCCGCCGTGCGCGACAAAGCCTGCTCCGCGAGCCCGCGGGCCGGCGCGGTGGAACGGGGATCGAAACGGCGGAAATCGTTGGCCACGGTCACCCCTGCGCGGGCGCAGTTACATCAACACGATGTCGAACTGTTCTTGGTTGTAAAGGCTTTCCACCTGCAGCGACACCGGCTTGCCGATGTCGTCAGAAAGTATCGCAAGTCCCTGCGACTCCTCGTCAAGAAACAGATCGATGACCTGCTGCGAGGCAAGAATGCGGAATTCCTTCGCCTCGAACTGGCGCGCCTCACGCGTCAATTCACGCAGAATCTGGTAGCACACCGTCTTTGCGGTTTTCAGTTCGCCGCGGCCGGCGCACACTGGGCACGGCTCGCACAACACGTGCGCCAGTGATTCGCGCGTACGTTTGCGGGTCATTTCCACCAGCCCGAGTTGCGTGAAACCGTTGATGGTCATGCGCGTCCGGTCACGCGCCAGCGCCTTGCGGAATTCGTTCAACACCGCATTGCGGTGCTCCTCGGTATCCATGTCGATGAAGTCGATGATGATGATGCCGCCGAGGTTGCGCAACCGCAACTGGCGCGCAATCACCTGTGCCGCCTCAAGGTTGGTCTTGAAAATGGTGTCGTCAAAACTGCGCACGCCGACAAAGCCACCGGTGTTGACGTCCACCGTAGTCAGCGCCTCGGTCTGATCGATGATGAGATAGCCGCCGGATTTGAGATTGACGCGTCGCGCCAGCGCTTTTTCGATTTCGGTTTCCACGCCATACAGATCAAACAGCGGCCGCTCGCCCTGATAGCAATTGATGCGCTCAGCGCTGGCAGGTGTGTAATCACGGGCAAATTGTTTCATCGCGCGGTGCACCTCCGGCGCGTCAATCACAATCGCCGCAGTGCCTTCACCGACAAAATCGCGCAGCACGCGCAGGCTGAGGTTCAAATCCTGATACAAAATCGCCAAGGGCGCAGCCGTCTGGGCGCGCTCCTGAATGCTTGCCCAGATTTTGCGTAAATACGCGAGGTCGAAAGCCAGCTCCGCCTCCGAGGCCATCTCGGCCATGGTACGGATGATGTAGCCGCCTTTTTCGCCTTTTTTTTCCCCGCAAGGCAGCAGGCGTTGCAGCTTCTCGCGCAATTGCGCCCGGTCTTCTTCATCCTCGATACGCTGGGAGATGCCGATGTAGGCCTCGTCCTGCGGCAGATACACCAGAAAACGCCCGGCGATGCTGATCTGCGTGGAAAGACGCGCCCCCTTGGTGCCCAGCGGATCCTTCACCACCTGCACCATCAGGTGCTGGCCTTCCTGCAGCAGTTGTTCGATGGGCGGGCCGTTCGAGCCAGCCGCACCTCCGCTGTTGTTGGGTGCACTGTGGCGATGCCCCCAGATATCGGCGACATGCAAAAACGCCGCGCGATCGCCGGCAATATCGACAAACGCCGACTGCATGCCCGGCAGCACGCGCACCACCTTGCCCATGTATACGTTACCCACCAGCCCGCGCGCGGCAGTGCGCTCCACGTGCAGCTCCTGCATCACGCCGTTTTCAATGACAGCGACGCGGGTTTCCTGCGGCGTCACATTGATGAGGATTTCTTCGCTCATGGGCTAAAAGCAGTGCGCGGTAAACAATCAACCGTGAACCGCAACCCCTTGCCTTCGGGTCTTAAGGTTCACTGTTCACCCCTTTCGGTTTACCAGTCACGCATCAAGTCTCTATTCCGAACAATCCCAACAACTCCGCCGTTTCAGCCAGCGGCAGACCCATGATACCGGAGTAGCTGCCGTCAATGCGCGAGATGAAGGCGGCAGCGCGGCCTTGCACCGCATAGGCGCCGGCCTTGTCCATCGGTTCACCGGTCTGGATGTAGCGGCGGATGGCTTCGGGGGTTTGTTTCATCATGTGTACCGATGACAGGCTGATGCGGGTTTCAATACGCTCGGCAAGGCCCACCGCCACCGCCGTGATCACGGTGTGTTTGCGCCCGCACAGTTCAAGCAGAATTTCCTCGGCGTTCGCCACATTGCGCGGCTTGCCGTAAATGCGGCTGCCCAGCGCCACTGTGGTGTCGGCCGCCAGTATCGGCTTATGGGCGCCAGCACGGCGCGACATGGCAAACAGCCCCGCGCGGACCTTGTCGATGGCAACACGCAGGGCGTAATCGCGCGGCGCTTCATAGTCATACGGCGTTTCGTCGACATCCGCGCCGCGGCTCGCGCTTTCGCGCAGTAGCAACAGTTCGTGGCCCACGCCGATCTGGTGTAGCAATTCGCGGCGGCGCGGGCTGCGTGACGCCAGGTAGATTTTTTGCTCGCTGATGGACATATCCTTGAAGACCGGCAAACTATTCCCGATGATACGGGTGATTGTTAAGAATCGAAACCGCGCGGTAAATCTGTTCTGCCAGCACCACGCGCACAAGCCCATGCGGTAGCGTCAGCGGCGAAAGCGACCACAACCAGTCGGCGCCGGCTTTCAGCCGCGCCGCGGTGCCGTCCGCGCCGCCGATCATGAACGCCACGTCCCGTGCATCATCACGCCAGCGCGCCAGACGCTGCGCGAGTTGACGGGTGGTCACCGCCTTGCCGGTCTCGTCGAGCACGACTTTCACTGCGCCACCCGGCACGGCGGCGTCGATACGCTGCGCTTCTTTTTCGAGTACGCGCGCGGCGGCGCTGCTGCCGGGCTCGTCGCGGCGCACTTCGGGTTTGAGTTCAGTAAGTTTTAGCTGCATGTCGCGCGGCATGCGCCGGGCGTATTCGTCAAAGCCGCTGTCCAGCCAATCCGGCAGCCGGTGTCCCACGGCTATCACGGTGAGTTTCAATCGCCGCTGCGCGCGGCGGCCGCGCGTTTGGTTCTTGCGCGTGGCGCGGCGGGGTTCGCCGATTTTTTGGCTGCCGGCTTTTTCTTGGCCGGTTTGGCTTCCTTCGCCTCTTTCGCTTCCTTCACGGGTTTCGGCGGCGGCGCCCACAATTCTTCGAGGTTGTAATACGCGCGGATCGCCGGCTGCATGATGTGAATCACCGTGTCCCCGATGTCCACCAGCAGCCACTCGCCGGTTTTCTCGCCCTCGACGCCGAAAATTTTGCCGCCCGCGCCCTTGACTGCTTCCTGCACGTGGCTGGCGAGCGCGCGGCACTGGCGGTTGGAATCGCCAGTGGCGACAATCACGCGGTCGAAATACGCGGTGCGCTTTTTCACGTCGTACACCTGAACGTCGCGCGCCCTGATGTCTTCCAGCGCATCGACCGCAGCACGCGTAATTTTATCCAGCCGCATTGTCAAAATTTCCTCTTAAAACAAATAGTTGTGTTCTATATATTCCAGCACCGCCGGCGGCATCAAATAGCGTGCGCTGCGCCGCGCTTGCAGCAGGCCACGGATCGCCGTGGCGGAAATATCAAGTGCGGTAATCGGCACTTCGATAACGCAGCCAGCTGGCGCGCGGTGCACCGCCTCGCCATTATCGGTGCGCCGTTGCAGGAAAGCCTGCTGGAGTGCGGTGTCGTTGATCTGCATCAACGCAGCCCCGGGCCGATGCGCCACGGCAATGTGCGCCAGCGCAAAAATGTCCCGCCAGCGATGCCACCGGTTAAACGCGGTAAACGCATCCGCACCCATGATCAGCACCAGCGGCTGCGCCGCGCCCAGTTCCGCGCGTAGTGCCGCTAGCGTGTCAAAGGTATATGACGGCCCGTCGCGGCGCGTCTCGCGCTCGTCCAGCACGAACAGCGGGTTGTCTTCAATCGCCAGCCGCACCATCGCCACGCGATGCTGCGCGCTGCTGTGAGGGGCGGCACGGTGCGGCGGCGTGCCCCCGGGGATGAAGCGAACCTCACTTAATGACAGCGCGTCCGCGACTTCCTGCGCCAGGCGCAGATGGCCAAAATGAATCGGGTCGAACGTGCCGCCGAGGATGCCGAGGGCGTGAGTGTCTGGCATCAATCCGCTGGGCGCGCTGAAATGGCACCAGCAACCATCAAAGCACCAGACGGCGGATATCTGCCAGCGTCTGCGTGAGGAACGACACGAAACGCGCACCCTGCGCACCGTCGATTACGCGGTGATCGTACGACAGCGACAGCGGCAACATCAGCCGCGGCTGGAAGGTCCTGGATTTTTCATCCCACACCGGCTTCATCGACGCCTTGCCCACGCCGAGGATGGCGACTTCCGGTGCGTTGATAATCGGCGTAAACATGGTGCCGCCCAGCCCACCGAGACTGGAAATCGAGAAACAGCCCCCCTGCACATCGGCCGGCGTGATTTTGCCGCCGCGCATGCGCTCGCTCACCTCGCCCAGCTCGCGCGCGAGTTCGAGCAGGCCTTTCTTGTCGACGTCGCGCAGCACCGGCACCACCAGCCCGTTGGGCGTATCGACGGCGACACCAATGTGGTAATAGCTTTTCAGCGCGAGGCTTTCGCCGTCGGCCGACAGCGAAGAATTGAATTCGGGGAACTGCCGCAGAGCCACCACCGAAGCTTTCATCAAAAAGCCCAGCAGAGTGAACTTGATGCCTTTCTTCTTGGCCTCGTCACTTTGTGATTTGCGGAAGGCTTCAAGCTCGGTGATATCGGCCTCGTCATGCTGCGTGACGTGAGGAATGCTCACCCAGTTACGGTGCAGAAATCCACCCGATAGCTTGCGGATGCGCG
>OMIN01000154.1 GCA_900299145.1 Betaproteobacteria bacterium
CCGCCCAACCCCCCCGCCAGCCGCATCGCCACCCGTCGCGCGCAAGCGAAAAAAATCTGACCCGTAGCGCTCCTTGCGGGCACGAACCGGTTACTTTTTCCGCGGGTTCAACAGCCGGCCGCTGCGGACATCCGGCTCGAAACTGGCCCAGGCGAACTCGAATCCGCCGCTCATATGCATGCTCAGTGCGGCGACGGCCAGCGCGCCGGCAAACGTGATTTGCAGCGCTTCCGTGGTGGTCGAAACACCGGACGGAAACTGCGCGTCTTCATGCGTTGCGTCTTTCACTGATACTTCCGCAACCCCGCCGGGCGTAAAGCGGAAAAAATACTCGCGGTTGTTGGTACGCGTAACCTGCTCATCAGCGCCGACGATCAGCACCGGAGTGCGGATTTTCCGGAGCAACTGCGGCAAATCCCGGCCGATGGCTGCCGGATCCAGCAACACGCCGCCGGCGGCCGGCGCGCCTTCTGCCAACGCCATCGATACCGCTGCTGCGCCGTAGGAATGCCCGGCCAGAATAAGGGCACGGGTATCGATACGTGTGTCGATGGAAAGGTCGCCACGCTGAATCGCCTGCGCGATGCGCGCAAGGATTCGTGCATTGGCATCCCACGGACCGCCGTTGGGCAACTGCAACGCGAGCGTATGCACACCCCACGAGGCAATGTGTTCCGCCTGATTCGCGTGCTGCTCCTTGGTGGCGTCCAGCCCGTGCAACAATATCACCAGTGGCGCGGGGCTGGCGTGTGAGGCCAGATACAAATCGGCGCTGAAACGCTCCGCGCTGGACAAGCGTATCTCGACATTGTTGCGCGCCTGCACCTCGAACGGGCCAAGCAGCCTGAAAGTGTCGAGATTCGGCGGCCCTTTCGCCAACTGGGCGTGCAATTCGCCCACGGCAGTGGCCCTGATTGGCGTTTTTTCAAGACGCGGGAACTTGGCACAACCGGCAATCATCGCTAGGCAAACCAGCAGAAAAGTTACGCGGGGGCTTGGCATCATCATGGCGACAATTATAATGTTCCTCAACAACTGACGGCCCAAAGCAACGCCGGACGGCGACGCGCCGGTCTCGTGCACTGACTTACTGGCTGCGCACCGGGGAGAATTCCGAATGATCCGCATGACCCGCACGACACCGGCTCGCGCCCGCCTGATATTGCTGTTCGTTTTGCAAGGCTTACCGCCCACAGCGCTGCACGCACAAAACACTGGCGGCCAGCCCTTTGCCGAAGAAACCTCAAAACAGGACAACATTTACCGCAGCCGCGAAAACGACCGGCCTGCGGGTTATGTCATCAACCGTGACCTTGAAGCGTACGCCAACGCCTTGCCGCCGCAATTTAACCGCACGTTGTCGGCGCTGCGCGCCCCTGATCGCTGGCTGGATATCGGCGCAGGCGAGGGCCAGGCCATCCTCGATTATTACGATACCAATCAGGTCAGCCCGCACGACAAAGCGCAATCCGTTGCCGTATCGATCGAGGACCGCCGCACGCAAAAATGGCACCGCAAAGCCGCGCAACTGGAAGCTAATAAAATCCGCTATCACTATGGTAAATCGATCAACGATTACACCACCGAAGAACTGGGCGGAAAGTTTCACGTCATCACCGATCTGCTTGGCGGATTTTCCTATACACGCAATATGTCGCGCTTCATGGAAAAGGCGCTCGACTTCTTGCAACTGAACGGCAGTTTCTACAGCATGTTGCAGGATGTGCACGCCGAAGACGGCGCCAATCGGCCGCACTACGCCGGAGCGCCCTACCTCACCGAAATCGTGAGCGCCAACGGCGCCAAAACCAAAATCTGCGCGTGGCTGAAAAGCATTTCGTGCGTGCAAGTCACCTGCGAATTTAAGGCGAATTGGACGCCGCCGGTCGAGGTCTATCGCGTACAAAAAGTATGTGAAAACGTTGCAGTGCCGCCATTGGCGCCCGTGCATTTCGCGGCGGGCACGCCACCGGAGCGGCGCTTTAGGATCACACCCGTGCCCGCGACCTCCACGCCCGTGCAGCCGGCCGCCATAACGCCAGCAGAAAAATAACGTAAGTATCTATTTTAAAGACCGTTTAAGGGTCAATTTGACTTACCCTACTTGATCCGCAGCACTGGCATCCTCATATGAGATAATGAACGCGTAGTAAACGAATCCGGGGGCGACCTGGCTTCGACGTGGGTTACAAAGCAGCACAGGGCATGCCAAGGTCCAGTCACCTTGTAAATCCGCTGGAAATCTATACACGCCAACGACGAGCGTTATTCTCTCGCCGCCTAATACCGGCGAGACGCTGCACTGACCTGCTGATGGGTCAGGCCGGGCAAATAGACGCAAGTTTATTTGTCCGGTGCAGTGTCATTTACATCAGCCTCTCTGCGCGGCATGGCCGCTTTGCCGCGCGGATCCGTCGAAGCGGCTGGCCAAGCATCAGCCTGCCGGTTGGCGGGTGCGAGGCGAGACCCAAACAACCAGGCTAAGCATGTAGTCCTGACTGTGGAGGACTTGCGGACGCGGGTTCGATTCCCGCCGCCTCCACCATGACCACCGGAAGACCGCCCAGCGCGGTCTTTTTTCTTAATAAAATCAGTCCATAACCGTCCTTGACGTTCCACCAAGATTCTCGGACAATGGTGGTAACGAAGGGGGTAATGAGCAATGTCGAACCCAAATGCAGGTGGTAACGCGGGAAAAGGAATCGAACGCCTGTCCGCAAAGCAGTGGCCTGACTGGTTTTTTGTGCCAGGTTCATTGACGCAGTTTACTGCATAGCTTCTGCCTGTTCCAAGACGGGTGGTTGCGGGTTGATCGCCGCAGGTGCCGGTGGTCGGTAGCCCAG
>OMIN01000155.1 GCA_900299145.1 Betaproteobacteria bacterium
ACCCCACCCGCCCCATCCGCCTGATCAGCCCCTTTGCCCCCGGCGGTGGCAACGATATTATTTCGCGCACGCTGGGCGCGGCGTTGACGAAGAATCTGGGGCAATCCATCGTGGTGGATAACCGGCCAGGTGCGAATACCATTGTGGCAATGGAAATCGTCGCACGTGCCACGCCCGACGGCTATACGCTGGTGACCAGCAGCAGTTCGTTGGCGACCAATGCCACGCTTTACGCAAAGCTGCCTTACGATTCAATAAAGAGTTTTGCGCCGGTGTCGATGGTGGGGGTCAGTCCGCTGGTGGTAGCAGTGAATCCGGCGTTGCCCATAAAGAACATAGCTGAATTGATTGCCGCCGCCAAAGCAAAGCCCGGCTCAATCATGTATCCATCGGCGGGCACCGGCAATTCCACGCATCTGGGCGGCGAATTGTTCGCGGTGATGGCAGGCGTGACGCTCACCCACGTGCCCTACAAGGGCCTCGGCCCCGGTCTGGTGGATTTGATGGCAGGCAGATTGCAAACGATATTTAGCACCGCGCCAGCGGCGATTCCCCACATCAAGACCGGCCGCCTGCGTGGTCTTGCGGTGACGACAGCCGCACGTTCCAATCTGCTGCCGCAACTGCCCACCGTGGCAGAATCGGGCATACCAGGTTATGAATCCGGCTCTTGGTATGGCATTACAGCGCCCGCCGGCACGCCACGTGAGATTGTTGCCCGGCTCAACAGGGAAATCACCACCGTGCTGGGCACCCCGGATTTCCGCGAACAACTGCTCAACGCAGGCGCCGATCCAATGCCGACGACGCCGGAGCAATTTGCCGCTTACGTGCAGATTGAAATAGCCAAGTGGGCGAAGGTGATCAAGTTGTCGGGGGCAAAGGCGGAGTCGCTGTAACGCACATCCGGCCGTCACGCCATGGTGACGACAACCTTGCCGATCAGCTGATTGGTCTCGACGTAGTCCTTCGCCGCAGGCGCCTGCTCGAAGGAATACACGCGGTCAATCAGCGGGCGAATCGCCCTCGACTCCAGCGCCGCGCCAAAATCCGCCATAAAACCGCCGTGAGCAACAGCGCGCATCGCGGGTGTCAACGGCGTATTGGAGATGCCCATGATCTGCAAACGCCGCCCATGCACGGTTTCCATATCAAAGTCCGCGTGCATGGTGTTATCGACGTAGCCAACGATGATCACGCGCCCAAAGTCGGCACAGGCTTGCACACACGCGGGGAAGGCCGTACCACCGACGAGATTCACCGCGATGTCCACGCCTTTGCCGCCAGTGGCTTGTCGCACTTCCCCGGCGAAATCACCGCCACGCGCGACGATGCCCACGTCGAGGCCCATCTTCTTGAGGGCTTCCAGTTTTTGCACAGAGCCGGACGTGCCAATCACGCGTGCGCCGGTGTGCTTCGCCATTTGCAGCGCCGCCACGCCCACGCCCGACGACACACCGCACAGCAGCACCCAGTCGCCGGCCTTCATGCGTCCGAACTGGCACACAGCCTCCCAGCCGGTGACGTACGCGGCGAGGATGGAACCGGCCTCTTCCCACGACATCGTGTCCGGTACGCGCGAGGCCAGTGCGGGATCAACCGCGACATATTCCGCAATGGCACCGTGCGCGCGGAACATCACGCGCTCACCCTTTTTGAACGCAGAACCGCCGGCATCGACCACCTCGCCCGCGCCATCAACGCCGACGGGCCGCCCGCCCGCCGCGCTGTGCCGCTTGATGCGCGCCATGATGTCGCCGCGGTTGATCGACGCCGCACGCACGCGCACCAGCATATGTCCGGCTGCCGGCACGGGCATGGGCGTTTCGCGGGCTTCGAGTTGGGCAGTGTCACCGATCTTGTTGAGCCAATAGGCAATCATTGCATTACTCTACCTTGATCCCGACTTCCTTAACCAGCTTCGCCCAAACCGCAAACTCGCGCTTGAGATACGCGCCGAATTCCTCGGGCGAATTGCCAACGGGGTCGGCACCGAGCGCAATGATGCGTTCGCGCACTTCGGGGATTTGCATGGCTTTGGCAATGGCCTGATGCAGCCGGTCAATCGCGGCGCGCGGCGAACCGGTGGCGACCAGCGCGCCATTCCATTCAGCAGCTTCAAAGCCCGGCACCGCCTGTTCAGCAATACTGGGCAGATCAGGCATGGCGACATTGCGCTTCAGGCTCGATACGCCCAGCGCGCGCAGCCGGCCGGTCTTGAAATGCTGTATCGACGAGGGAATGGTGGCAAACAAGAGCGCCGTTTCGCCCGACACCAGCGCCACCACCGCCGGGCCGCCGCCCTTGTACGGCACGTGGGTCATCTTGATGCCGGTGGCGGCGCTGAAGCGTTCCGTGGCGAGGTGGTTCGCACTGACCTGCCCCGCCGAGGCGTAATTCAGCGCACCGGGCCGTGCCTTGGCGAGCGCGATCAGGTCCTTCACGTTTTGCGCGGGCACCGACGGGTGCACCGCCAGCGCAAAGGTCACCAGCGACATGAACGACACAGGCGCGAGATCACGCTCGGAGTTAAACGGCATCCTGCTGATCAGGCTGGGGTTGGCGACGAACGTCAGATTCGCGATGCCCATGGTATGCCCGTCGGGCGCGGCCTTGGCGGCGATATCCAAGCCGATGGTCGACGACCCACCTGGGCGGTTTTCAACAACCACCTGCTGACCCAGCATTTGGCTCATGTGCGGCGCGATGATGCGCATCACCACGTCGGTGGAACCGCCCGGCGCGTAAGGCACGATGGCACGTACGGCGCGCGACGGAAACGGCTGTGCATGGACAGCGCCGATAAGCGACACAACACCAGTCGATACGATAACTATTTGTTTTAAAAACATTTTTTCATGTCCTGGCCAGCGATTATTTCATTCCACCTTCAGTCCCGCCTCGCGCACGATCTTACCCCACTTGGCCAGATCAGCTTTCAGCAGCGCAGCGAAAGCCTGCGGGCCGGGCGTAACCTGCTCTCCCACACTGGACAGGCGTTCGCGCATGTCGGCGCGGTTCAGTACTCGCGTGGTTTCCGCACTCATACGAGCGACGATTGCTTCCGGCGTACGCGCGGGCATCAGATAACCGAACCAGGTACTGGCTTCCACGCCCCTGTATCCCGATTCGGCAACCGTGGGAACGTTCTTCAGTACCGGCACACGGTTGGCTGAGGTTACCGCGAGTACGCGAATGGTGCCGCCTTGCACTTGCGGCAAAGCGGTTTCCACTGACGCATTGAATACGGTGATGCGGCCGCCCAGCAGATCTGGAAAAGCCACTGCTGCCCCTTTGTACGGTACGTGAATGAACTTTACATTGGCTGCGCGCTGCAAAAGCTCGCCGCTCAGATGCCCGATGGTGCCGTTGCCGGTAGTGGCAAAGGTTAGTTCGGCGGGTTTGGCTTTTGCAGCGTCAATCAGGTCACCAAGCTTCTGATAAGGTGATTTTGCCCAGACCATCAACGCGACCGGCATTGAAGAAATCAGCGACACCGGAGCGAAATCACGCACCGGGTCGTACGGCAGCTTTGCATATAGATTGGGATTCACCGCGAGGTTGCTGGTTTGCCCGATCACCATGGTATAGCCGTCGGGCACCGCTTTTGCCGCAAGGTCCAGCCCCAGGTTTCCGGCGGCGCCGGGCCGATTGTCGAATACAAATTGCCAACCGTGGGCCTTGGTCAACTCGTTCGCCACCATGCGCGCCAGTATGTCCGTGCCGCCCCCTGGCGTAAAGGGCACAATGAGGCGTATGGTTTTTTCCGGATAGGCGCCTGGAACAGCAGCACAAGCCTCGCCCACGGCACAGCACGCCGCAAGCAAATAATACGAGCCCAACCCCTTCATTGCTTTTCTCCAAAAGATCAGTGCATTGAAGTATCCGACACGATGTCGGTTTGCGCAATCTGCGCACTGAGTTGCAGCAGTCTGTGATTAAATGCGGCCTGCGTCTTACCAATGAAATAGCGAAGGAGCAATTGCATGAGCAGTCCCGTCAAAATGGGCATCGTCGGTCTGGGCCGCTGGGCCAAGGTGCTGACGCGTGCCGTTGCCGGCAAGTCGGACCAGTTGCAGATCATCGCGGGCTACAGCCGCTCGCAGGCCAAGCGCGATGAATTCGAAAAGGAATTCGGCGTACTCGGCGTGCCCGATATGCAAACCCTGCTGTCGAACCCGGACATCAGGGGCGTGATTCTCACCGTGCCCAACGAGCAGCACTGGCCGCTGGCGGAAATGGTCGCCAAGGCCGGCAAGCACGTTTACACCGAAAAGCCCATCGCGCAAACCCTGGAGGAAGGGCTGCGCATCGAAGCGCTGGAAAAGCAGTATGGCATTACCGTCACGGTTGGTCATAGCGCGCGGCTGATGGCGGGCATCCGCATCATCAAGGAACACATTGACCGCGGCGAGTTGGGCCGTGTGGCCTTCATGGAAGCGAACTTTTCGAACGAACGCGCGCTCGAACTCACGCCGCAAATGTGGCGCTGGTACAAGGCGCGAGCGCCGGGCGGCAATCTGTCGCAGTTGTGCATTCATCAGTTCGACGTGCTGCACATGCTGGGCGGGCCGGTGACGGAAGTGTCTTCGATGTCGTCCAAACTTTCACCGGTGGGCGCGGAGGTGGACGATCAGTCGATGAATGTCATTCGTTTCGCCGACGGCAAGCTGGGCTACGTCGGTTCAAGCTGGACTTCGCCCGGCATTTTCAGCGTGCGCGTATTCGGTGCCAAGGGCTTGATGCATTACGAAATCGATTTCGGCACCTGGGATACGCCCCATTTGCTGCACAAGAATTCCGTGCTCTACATCCAGCGCGGAAAAAATGGCTGGGCGAAGCGTGAAGACATCCCGGTTCCCGAAAGTGACATGTTCCGCGCCGAACTCGAAATGTTCGCCGGCAGTTGCGCCAGCGGCAAGCCGGGCGAACTGACGGCGCATAATGGCAACGTGGCGGTGGCGATGGTCGATGCCGCGTTGCGCTCGATTGAAAAAAACGGGCAAGCCGTGAAGGTTGCGGATATCCTTGCCGAAACCCGCAAACGTGCAGGACTCTAAGATGACCATACCCTCGATAAACTCGCGCTATTTCATCAACCTCACCCAGCCGGAAATCGCCGCGCAGTTGAAGAAAAACCCGCTGGTGATCCTGCCCGCTGGCAGCGTCGAACAGCACGGCCCGCATCTGCCCACCGGCACCGACATCTACGCCGCCAACGTCATCAGCCATGCGGTGGCCGAGCGCATGGATGGCCTGGTGCTGCCCGGCGGCCCACTGGGCGTGACGCCCATGCACATGCCGTTCGAGGGCACGATTACGCTGTCGCCGGAAACCTATCAACGTGTTGTCGTCGAAACCGGCGCCTCGACCGCCCAGCATGGCGCCAAACGGCTGATGATTCTGAACTGGCATGAAGGCAATATTCCGTCGCTCGCCATCGCCTCGGAAAAGCTGCATCGCGATGTCGGCATGAGCGTGATCGTGGTGCAGGCCTGTTATGTCGCGGCGGAACTTTACGGCCACGATTGCGGCGGCTTGACCCACGGGGGCGAAATCGAAGCGCTGGCGGTGCTGGCGTATCAGCCCGATCTCGTCCATCTGGATCGCATCGATTATTCATCCGACCACTCGCATGGGCGCAAGTGGGACAAGCTGCGCCGCACGCGCAGTTATCAGCCGGTGCTGACGAATATCAAAACCATCGCCGAAACCGGCTGGTATGGGTCGCCCGAACACGCCACCGCCGCCAAAGGTTTGAAAATGCTGAATGACATTGCCGACGCCATCGCGAAGGAATGCAACGAAATTTTCACCATGCTGGACGAGGCCAATGGTGGCAGCGGTGGCACAGCGGAAATCAAGCATCTAAAAATAGTCAATTAAAACAGATAGTTATAGGATATTCTCGTGGCAAACGTTGCAGCAAAAAATGGATTCGGCATCGCGGTTATCGGCTCTGGCCGCATCGGCACTCTGCGTGCACGCCTGTCGGGCATGCACCCTTCAGTCAAGTTTCTCGCGGTATCGGATGCCGACCCTGCCAAGGCGGAAGCACTCGCCAAATTGTCCGGCGCGCAGTTTCACACCAGCGACAACAACGCAGCCATCGATCACCCCGATGTGGATGCCGTGTTCGTTTCCACGCCAGAGCAGGAACACGCCGAGCCGATCAAGCGCGCACTGCTCTCCGGCAAACCGGTGCTGTGTGAAAAGCCCATCGGCCTGACGCTGCAAACCGCCGACGACATCCTCGACACCCTCGCCAAGACCAACGGCAAGCTCAACTTCGGCTACAGCCGCCGTTACAAGGAATGTTTTTTGCGCGCCAAGGAACAGATGGTGCAAGGCCGTTTGGGCACCATCATCAGCGGACTTGCGCGCGTCTACAACTCACGGGCACAGACGTTTCAGATTCTCAAACGCGATCCGCACGCCACACCCGTGCTCGACGTGCTCACGTACTACGTCGATCTCATGTGCTGGTTTCTCGAAGGCAACCGGCCGGTGGAAGTGGTCGCGCGCGGCCAGCACGGCGTATTCAAGGCGGCGGGTTACGAATGCCACGATGCCACCTGGGCCATTGTCACATTTGCAGACGGCGCGGTGCTGAATTTCGGCATCAGCTATTCGCTGCCCGCGAATTTCCCCACACAGGGCCAGTCGGATCGCGTGGAGCTTTTAGGCACCGAAGGCACCATGCTGATCGACGATGATCACAAGGATCACCTCATCTACACCGAAAAAGGCGTGCCGCATCCGTATGTGCCCGGCCACAATCTCAACATGGCGTTCCTCGGCAGCAACTCGGCAGGAGATTGGGCGCTCGGCAATTTTTGGGGATCGCTTGGCAACGAAACCCGCGCGTGGATTGATCACCTGGTCACCGGTGCACCCGTGGCGCACACCACGCCCCAGCAGGCGCGCATAAACCTGGAAACCACCATCGCGATTGAGCGCTCGGTAGCAACAGGTAAAACGATTCGCCTGCCGCTGGAGACCTAGAAAATTAATATAAATCAGATACTTACAGATAAAGGACGCAACCCATCATGACCACCCCAGCCATGCGCTTCGGCCACTTCGGCATCAACTGTTTCGACATCAAGGCGATGGAAGATTTCTACACGCGGGTGATGGGCATGGTGGTGGCCGACCGCGGCTATGTGCCACAGGCTGACCGCCATCTGGTGTTCATGACGCTTGATCCGGGCGAGCATCATCAGTTCATTCTGTGCTCCGGGCGCACCGAGGGCAAAATAGAGAAGGGCCCGTTTCGCGGCGGCGGGTTTGGTTCGGCGATCAACCAGATTTCGTTTCACTACGCGACACTCGCCGACATGCGCCGCGCGCAAGCGCGGCTGACCGCTGCCGGTCGCACCGATGGCACGCCGATCTGCCATGGCAACGCGTGGTCGATTTACATCCGCGACATCGAAGGCAATCCAATGGAGCTTTACGTCGACAGTCCGTGGTACACGCCGCAGCCCTGCGGCGAGCTGTTTGATCTGTCGAAATCCGACGAGGAAATTTACCGTGAGACAGAAGCACTGTGCCGCTCGCGGCCAGACTTTGAACCCGCCGAACAGTGGCGCGCGAAACTCGCAGCAAGGATTCAGGGCAGACTGAACGAGATCGCCGCGTAGCACGCCGCTGCTAAGGTGCGCACCGTCATGAAACTCCCGGTTAAGCGCTTGCGGATCGTGACAGCCACACTAGCCGCAGCCTCGCTCGCTGCGCCCGCTACGGCACAAGAGTATCCATCCAAAGCGGTCACTGTAACACTGGCGCTCGCTGCCGGCACCGGCATGGATGTCGTTGCACGCACATGGAGCGAACATCTCGCGCAAAGTCTGGGCAAGCCGGTCATCGTCGACAACAAGCCGGGCGCGAATGGCATTGTGGCCGCCAACGCCGTCAAGAACGCGCCTGCTGATGGCCATACGCTGCTGGTTGCCAGCAGTGCCGCGCTGGCGGTGAACCCCACCATCTACAGACAATTGCCGTACGATCCGCTCAAGGATTTTGTGCCCGTCGCGGTATATCTGAAATCGCCGTTTGTGCTGGTCTCCCACCCGTCGCTACCGGTGCGCTCTGTCAGTGAACTTGCAACCTACGTGAAGGCGCGCCCGGCCCAACTGAGCTACGCCTCCACCGGCCCTGGCGGCGCACCGCGGCTGGTCACCGAATTATTCATGCGCCACTACGGCCTTGACATCACGCACGTGCCGTACAAGAACACGCCGCAGGGCATAGTCGATATCGCGGCAGGCCATGTGCAACTGGGCTTTGTCGAGGCAAGCGCCTCGCGCCCTTTCATCCGCGACAAACGATTGCGCGCGCTGGCGGTGTCGTCACTCGCGCGCTTTAACTCGCTGCCTGACGTGCCCGCGCTGGCCGAAGCTACCGGCCGCCCTGACATGGAAGCAGTGTCCTGGCACGCGCTGGCCGCACCGGCGGCAACGCCGCGCGCCGCCATCAACCGGCTGCACGGCGAAATGGCCCGCATCATTGCCCTGCCGGATGTCAGCAAAGCCATCGCCAGTCTCGACCTGATTCCGACGCCGCCCGCCACCGTTGAAGCGAATCAGCAATACCTTGCTGCAGAAGCACGCAAGTGGGGCGATCTCGTGCGGAAACTGGGGCTGGCGGGTTCGCAATAATGGCCCACTATGGACAAATGATTGAACCCATGAAGTTGTCGAAGCAGAGACTCCCATGGCAATTGCCCTCAATGCACTAGGCCCATCATTCGCAACGGAGGTCAGCGGAATTGATTTAAGCGAGCCACTGGATGACGCCAGCGTGCGCACGCTGTGGGACGCCATCGACCGCTACGCCGTGCTGGTGTTTCACAACCAGAGTCTGACCGATACGCAATTGCGCGATTTCGCGGCCCGCTTCGGCCCGCTGGAAATCGGCCGCGGGGCGCTGCAGGGCGGCCGGCGCCGGCTCGCCATCCCGCAAATCGGCGACATTTCGAATCTGGACGAAGACAACCGCATCCGCGCGCTCGACGACCGGCGCCGTCTCGATAGTCTCGGCAATCGCCTGTGGCATACCGATGCTTCTTACATGCCGGTGCCGGTGGTGCTGGGCATGTTGCACGCAGTGGCGCTGCCGCCAGCGACAGCGTTGGGCGGCGGCGAAACCGAATTCGCCGACATGCGCGCCGCCTACGACGCGCTGCCGGAATCGATGAAAGCGGAAATTGACGCGCTGGTGGCAGAGCACGACATATTCTGGTCGCGCGGCCAGATCGGCTTCACCCAGTTTCCGGCAGGCGAGCGTGAAAAATATCCGCCGTCGCTGCAGCGTCTGGTACGGATGCACCCTGGTTCCAAACGCAAGACGTTGTACCTCTCCGCCCATGCTTCGCACATCACCGGCTGGCCAGTGGCCGATGGGCGTCTGCTGTTATGGGACCTGACCGCACACGCAACCCAACGCCAGTTTGTCTACAGCCACCAGTGGAACGTTGGTGATGTGGTGATCTGGGACAACCGTTGCACCATGCACCGCGGCCGCCCCCACGACGAGATGAAGCCGCGCGATTTGCGGCGCGCGACCACGCTGGATACCGGTTCGACGCTCGAACAGGCGGCGTGAGCGTAACACCCCCGCGCAACGCGCAGCGCGCGCCGCCTAAGTCAGATAGTCGAGCTTAAAGCCGCTGTCCCAACGCTTAATGTAGCCGACCGACGGCGATGGGAAGTGCATGGTGCAGCACAGCGTGTCAGTGTCGCAGTAGCGCTCAAAAAACGCCCGCCGCGTGCGCACGCCCTGATCGCGGTCGGTGTCGACCCGCATCACCAGTTCGGGATAGCGCGCCTGTAGCGGCGAGTGGATGAGGTCCCCCGTAAATACCGCCTTGTCGCCACCCTTGCCGGCACAGACCGCAAAATGGTCGGGCGTGTGGCCGGGCGTCGGCGTCAGACGAATATGATCGTTGAGCGCATGATCACTGGTGACAAGCTCAGCGCGGTTGGCCTCAATAATGGGCAGCACGCTATCGCTAAAGTGATGCAGCGGCGTCTTCAGGTGTATCTCGCTCCAGTAGTGATATTCCTTCTTTGAGAAGAGATAACGCGCTTTCGGGAAGGTCGGCACCCAGCGCCCGTTCTCCATCCGCGTGTTCCATCCGACATGGTCACCGTGCAGATGGCTGCACATCACGTAGTCAATGTCCCCGACGCCCAGTCCGGCCGCCTTCAACGCGTTCATCCAGTGGGGATCGTTTTTCCCATTCCACGACGGGCGCAACGGAAAGTTCTTATCATTACCGATGCAGGCATCGACCAGAATATTGTGATGCGGCGTCTTGACGACATAAGACTGGTAGCACAGCACGACGTTCCCATTCGCCAGGTTGTATCCGCCCGGCGCAAGCCAGGACAGATTCTCTTCGAGCCTTTCTTTCGACAAGGTTGGCAGAAACTCGAGCATCGGCGTAAAGCCCGTCTCCTGCTCGACGAGTCGGTGAATCGTCATGTCGTTGACGCGGTATTCCGTGCGCATGGGCTGGCTCCCGGTTGTTTTTCAGATTGCCGAAAGCGTAGCACCTCACCCGGGCAGCGGCAATCGGCACGATGAAAGTCTTGTGCGCACGGCGCGCACGCCTCGCCGCAGTCGCCGAACAACAGTGCCGCTCCATATCCGGGAGGCCGTGCCCGGCCTCAAGCTACGCCATGCGCGGAAACCGTGCCAGTTCCTCGCTCAGATTCGCGTACAGCATCGACACCCAGCGCGGTTCGTACATGATTTTGCGCGGCTGCTCCTGCCGGAAATCCGTGGGCGCGATCACCACGCGCATATTTTCCTTGCCGGTGCGCGCGGCGAGAATGAACAAATCCTCTGCCACGTCGTCACCCATCGCGAGACAGCCCACCGAAAATGCGCCGCCGTGAATCATGATATCGCTACCCAGATTCACGCGACCATCCGCCGCGCCCATGCGCCGGTCAAATGCATTGGGGTAATCCAGCCTCAGCGACAGATGGAAGCGGCTAGCGGGATTCAGCAATTCAATGCCGTAGATGCCTTCAGGCACCTGCCGGTCGCCTTCCGCCAGCTTGGGCCCCGGTTTGCCGCTGGCGCCGCAAACGTCATAGGATGTCACGTGCCGCCAGTCATCGGCGTTGGAATCCCGCGCGTACACTTCCAGCGCACGCGTGTCCTTGAACACCAGCAACGCCACTTCCCCGGGCGGATAGGCCACCCCCGCGCGCTCGAACGCCGGACGAAGACGCGCATCTGCACGCCCGCCGTACTGCTCGACGCGATCCTCGACTGACCCCCGCCGCAGGTTATTCGCCAACGGCATCCACGCGCTGCCGCGATTGAAAACGCCCCAGCACAACAACGCCGCCGCTCCCGCGGCCGATCCGCCCGCCAGCAACATTAAAAAACGGTTCCTGCTCATCACGCTCTCCTGTCATTTGCGCGCCATCGCGCAAAGGCAATGAAAGCGCGAAAAGTTGCAAGGGTGGAGGCGGCGGCATGGCAAAGCCGTGATGAATTGTGGCTGGAAAATGGCGGACGCGAACAGGTATTCCCGCGTTCGACTCGCAAAACACCCAGCGGCTACTCTGCCGCGATATTCGCCGCCTTCGCCACCGCGCGCCAGCGCTCAACCTCGGTGCGCAGCGTCGTGGCGAACGCCTGCGGCGTACTACCGACGGCTTCCGACCCCTCATGCTGCAACAGGGCTTTCATGTCCGGCGTTTGCATCACGCGCGCAGCTTCCGTGTGCCATTTGGAAACAATGGCCGGTGATGTTTTCGCCGGCGCCAGCAGCCCGATCCACGACGCGTAGTCGTAGCCCGGCACGCCGGCCTCGGCGAGGGTAGGCACATCGGGCGCAGCGCTGGCGCGTTTGGCGGTGGAGACCGCCAGCGCTCGCAACCGCGCCGACTTCACGTGGGGCAACGCGGTGGATAGCGTGGCAAAACACAGTTGCACTTCGCCGCCGATGAGCGCAGTGACCGAGGGCGCGCCGCCCTTGTACGGAATGTGCGCAAGGCTGATGCCCGTCATGAACTTTAACAGTTCCATCGACATGTGCGTTCCGGTCGCGACACCGCTGGAGCTGTAATTCAGTTTTCCCGGCTGGGACTTCGCGTACGCCAGAAAGTCTTTCAGCGATTTCACCGGCAGCGCGGGATGCACCACCAGAATATTCGGCAACGACGACAACAATGAAACCGGCGCGAAATCATTGAGCGGATCAAAAGGAAGCTTCCGATACAAACTCGGACTCATGCTGAATGACGCCGCCACCGCCAGCAGCGTGTAGCCGTCGGGCGGCGCCTTGGCCACGATGTCAGTGCCGATGGTGCTGCCCGCGCCCGGACGATTGTCGACCACCACCGAACCTCTGAATGCCTCGGCCACGCGCTGCGCCAGCGGGCGCGCCACGAGATCGGTGGAGCCGCCCGCGCTTTGCGGCACCACCAGGCGGATCGGGCGCGTGGGGTAGTTTTGCGCGGCAGCGCTCGTCAGCGTCAACCACATTACACCAGCGCAAAACGCGTAGGGCGCGCACCGCGCGCGCGGTGGCACCACTAAGCGGTATGCGGTATACCACCTCAAGGATACACTATTTAAGTATTTGTTTTTATTCAATTTTTTAAAGATTGCATACAGGCATTTGCCGGGGCCGGTAGAACCGCACCGCATTGTCGAAAAACACCTTGCGCACCAGTGCCGTATCGATGTTCTCGCGCAGCAAATCGATATCCGACGGCAAAAACGGCCGCCGTGCGCGCTGTGACGGCAAGTCGGTGCCGAACATCAGGCAATCCGGGTTCGCCTTGATGAGCGCACGGATGCCCTTCACCGGATCGAGTGTCATGCGGCCAAAGCCGGTGGCTTTCACCTTCATGCCTTTTTCCGCGAGTTTGATCATCGTCGGCAAACCTTCCTCGGACAAACCCAGATGCGCGATGCTCACCGCGGGCAAAGTCGACAGCGTATCCACCATTGATGAAAGGTCGCGCGCATCGGCGTACAACTCCACGTGCCAGCGCGCGAGCGCCCAGACGCGCGCCGCCATGTTCGCCAGATCCGCCACATCGGCTGAGCCGCCGCGCGCCATGTTAAAGCGTACGCCCCGCACGCCCGCCGCGTCGAGCTTCAGGATGTCTTCGTCAGTGGCGGTTGCGGGAATCTGGATGACGCCGGTGAACGTGGGCCCCAGCACGCGCAGCGCCTCAAACATGAAACCCGTGTCAAAGCCCTGAAACGAGCCCGACACCACATTGCCGCCGGTGATGCCCAAGCCCTTGGTACGTTCCTGATAATCCGGCGCGGGAAACGAGGGCGGAAAAAAGCCTTGATTTTCCTGCACCGGGTAACGCATATCGATGATGTGAAAGTGCGTGTCAAACACGAGCGTTTCTCCTGCCGGGTGAGTCGCTGATTGAAATTTCTTCGCAAGGCATTGTAAGACGATTCAGCACGCACCGCCTATAATCGGCCCTCTTCAAAACGCCTTCACGTCAGCCCACGGAGCCGCCATGCCCATTTTCCCCAACCATACCAAACAGCAACTCGAATCTGGCAAGCTCGCCATTGGCATGGGCCTGCGCGCACTGCGCACTTCTGACGCCGGCATGATCGCCAAAACCTGCGGCTTTGACTGGCTCTTCATCGACATGGAGCACAGCGCGCTCGATGTCGACACGGCCTCGCAGATCGCCATTGCCGCTCTCGCTGTCGGCATCACACCCATCGTGCGCGTGCCGGGCAAAGAGCATCATCACGCCTCGCGCCTGCTGGATTCCGGCGCGCAGGGTATTGTGGTGCCGCATGTCGATACCGTGGAAGAGGCACAACGCGTGGTGGCGCATTGCAGGTATCCGCCAGTGGGCCACCGTTCCGTCGTCGGCGCGCTGCCGCAGTTTGGCTACCAGCCGATGTCCGTTGGCGAAACCACCATAGTCGCCAATGCCGAGACACTGGTGATCGTGATGCTGGAAACGCCGCTCGCCATCCGCAATGCCGACGCCATCGCCGCCGTGCCCGGTATCGATGTGGTATTGATCGGTACCAATGATCTGTGCGCCGAACTCGGCATTCCCGGCCAGTTCGTCGACCCGCGCGTGGAAGAAGCCTATCGCACGGTGGTCGCCGCCTGCAAAAAGTACAACAAACATCCGGGCATGGGCGGCGTCTACGATCCGCCGCTGCTGGAAAAATACATCGGCTACGGCATGCGCTTCATTTTGGGCGGCGGCGATTTGAGTTTTCTGATGGCGGGCGGCAAGGCACGCACGGAATTCTTGCGCGGGTGCAAAATGTAGGTTCGCGCCGTTTTAAAAAAATCAATAAAAACAAATAGTTATATATTACCTACTTGCCGCGGGTGGCACGCCAATCACGGCTCGTACCGCCCGAAGTGGCGGTGCCGGTAATGGTGTCGCCCGCAACTTTGCCGCTGTACTGAGTGCCGCCCGCGCTGAAGCTGATCTCATCGCCGCGCAGTTTGCCGGCGGTGACAAGCGTCAATGTGCCGCCCACATTGATCGCGCCGGCGATTTTCTGAAATTCCTGCTTGAAGGTAATGTCGCCCGCTGCCGATTTCCACGTGCCGTCCACTTTTGCCGGCACGATCCACAACAGCGCGGTGCGGTAATAGCTGGAACCTTCGTCGCTGCCGGCGGTGCCCGTTTCATCGGCCTCCCACTCACCCATGGTGAAGGTGTTTGAAACGACGCGCGTGCCGGGTTTCATCGCCAGAATTTTCGAGCGCAGCCTGAGATTGATTTCCGGCAGAAGAAACATCGTAATCACGGTGGCGCGCGAAAAATCGGTCTCGAACAAATCGGCCTTGGTGAAAGTCGCGCGTTCGGCGACGCCTTCCTGCGCGGCGGCGCGTTGCGACAAAGCCACCATGTCCGGGTTGTATTCAATGCCATAGGAGCGCGCGCCGCGCCTGGCGGCGGTGATCACCGTGCGCCCATCGCCGGAACCAAGGTCGTAGTGAACGTCTGCGGCAGTGAGCTTTGCCATATCAAGCATTTTGTTCACCAGCGCCTGCGACGTCGGCACCCACACCACGTCCTTGCCCTGCTGGCCGACTTCCGGTTTGTAATCTGCGGCGCCCGGCGGGCTCGGCGCGGGCCGCGTGGGTGCGGTGGATTGCGCCTGCGCCGCGGCGATGATCGCCAGTGATAGTGCAAAAAGGCCTGCGGGCAAAAGCCGCGCGGCGCGGTTGAATTTCATGTCATGCTCCAGTCAATTCAGTCAAATATCCGTCATTGAAATGCGCGGGACGCCTCGCAGTGTCTCGCGGTGTCTCTTAGTGTAAAACACAGTGCAATTCATCGCGTGCTCGCAGCGTGCGCCAGCGCCCGTGCCGGCCACGCTTGCGGCATCAGCGTTGTGCAACACGCAGCGCCCGCCATTCGCGCACGGCGCCATTCTCCGTCACCGTGCCATTGATGACATCGCCCGCGATCCTGCCTGCGAATCGCGCGCCGCCGTTGTCGAATTGCAGGGCATCACCACGTAGCTCGAAAGCGGCCGCCACGACGCCGTTTTTCAGCATGCCGGTGACCCTTTGATACTGCTGGCGAACCGTGAGTTCCCCGCCCGGCCATTGCCAGCGCCCCTCAATATTCGCCGGCACAATCCATAGATTTGCCGTGCGGTAGTACACGGATTTTTCGTCGTCCGCCGATACGGCGGTGGCATCCGGCGGCCAGTCGCCGATGGGATGCGTATTGGACACGATGCGCGTGCCGGGTTTCAGACGCAGCAACTTGGGGAGCAACTTTCGATTCAGCGCCGGCCCGAGGAATACGGTGATGACGCTGGCTGACGACAAATCACTCGCAAACAGGTCAGCCTTCACAAAAACCGCTTTGTGCGCAACACCCTGTTGTTGCGCGGCCTGTTTCGCGTATGCCACCAGCTTTGCGTCGTATTCGATGCCCAACGCCTGCGCGCCACGCCTGGCGGCGGCGATCACCAGCCGTCCGTCGCCGGCACCCAGATCAATCAGCGTATCGCGCCCGGAAACTTGTGCCAGATCGAGCATTTTTTCGACCAGCGCATCGGGCGTTGGCACCCAAACCACGTCCTTGCCGGGCTGGTCGAGTTCCGGTTTGTAGGCAGGCTGTGGCCGCGCTTCACCTACGACGCCAAACACCCCGATGACGGCGGCAACCATCGCCGCGAACGCCACGCGTACCACGCTTACTACATGCAAACCGCTTACGATTTCACCGGCGGCGCTTTTTCCAGACATTCGATCAGCAGCTTCAATGCGGTTTCGCCGAAGGCGTACATGTTGGCGATGCGGTCAGGGCTCGCGGTTTCCAGCGTCAGCGATTTTTCCACCGCGCCCGACACCGCCAGCACGCAGTGCCCCGCCGCGTAACCATAGCGGCTGCCGGTGGGCCCCGCCGCGCCGCTTTCGCTTAAGCCCCAGTCGGCGGTGAACCGCGAGCGGATGGTGCGCGCACGAAATAGCGCATTCTCCTCAGTGCCGCCGCGCACGGTTGCGAGCATTTCCGGCGTGACATCTTTAAGCGCCAGCATGGCGTCACGCGTGTATGCCACGAGGCCCCCTTTGCAGTAAGCGGAAGCGCCCGGCAGCGCCAGCAAGGCCGCGTTGACTAGACCACCGGCGGAGGACTCCGCGACGGCAATGGTTTGCTTTCGTGCCTTTAAGAGCGCAGCGGCTTTTTCGGCGAGCGGGAAGAGTTTTTCCATGTGGGTTGTCCTTTGTGTTCCTGTGTCGTCCTGTGTGATTCAGCGTGAAATGCGCGGATGCGCCGGGTTGAGAATGGCTTTCGAGCCGGCATTTTGCGGTATAAATGGTTTTTCGCAAAACCGTCTTGTGCCGCGCCTCTCCGCCAGATTATGTATAACCATTTGTTTTTATTACTGTTTTTCTCTGGCGCGCTAGGCGCAACTGCCACCACTTTCACTCACGCACAGGAGTATCCAAACCGCCCGATCCGCTTTATCGTGCCGTTTCCGGCGAGCGGCGGCGGCGACATCATTATCCGTGCGCTGTCGCAGCGCCTGACTGAACGTCTCGGCCAGGCGGTGGTGGTGGATAACCGCTCCGGCGCGGGCGGCAATGTCGGTACGGAGGCGGTGGCGCGCGCCGCGCCGGACGGCTACACGCTGCTGATGGCCAATATTTCGCCGATGGCCATCAATGTCAGCGTTTACAAAAAGCTGCCGTTTAACCCGCTCACCGACTTCACGCCCATTACGCTGGTGGCGTCGTTTCCGAATCTGCTGGTGGTGCATCCGTCGCTGCCGGCGCGCTCGCCCAAAGAGCTGGTGGCGCTGGCGCGCGCGCAGCCCGGCCAGTTAACCTACGGCTATTCGGGCGCGGGCAGCATCACGCATTTGTCGGCAGAGTTTTTCAAGGCCCGATCCGGCATCGAATTACTGCCGGTGCCGTACAAGGGCGGTGGGCAGGCGCTGATCGACCTGATCGCCGGTCATGTGTCGATGTATTTCAGCAGTCTGCCGGGTGCATTGCCCCACGTGCGCTCGCAGCGGCTGCGCGCGCTGGCGGTGACCACGCTCGCGCGCTCCAGCGCCATGCCGGAAACGCCCGCGCTGGCGGAATCCGGCTTCCCGGGTTTTGACGCAGCCACCTGGATCGGTGCGGCCGCGCCTGCCGGCCTTGCGCGCCCCATCGTCGAGCGCCTGAACAAGGAAATTGTCGACATCATGCGCGCGTCCGACATGCGCGAGCGGTTGGTGAGCCAAGGCGCCGAGCCGCAAACCAATTCGCCGGAGCAGTTTGCCGCGTATATCAAAAGCGAGATCGTCAAGTGGGCGAAAATCGTGCGCGATTCGAATATCGCCGCGCAGTAGTGTCGATGCCACGCCAATGACCATCACGAGCGCCAACCGTGACGGGATGCGGCGTCACGCGCCAGCAACAAATCACACACAATGTGAAACAGATGCTCGCGCGGCGGCATTTCGGCCCGTCCGGCACCCTGGGTCAGCACACGCATTCCAGCATGCGGCATCCACGTACCCCGGCGAATTGACTTCGGGCGGTTGATTCGGGACACTCTACCAAACTCACAATCACATAATTGTTTCCCACTATGAACGCACCTGCCTCACACGCACAAACCCTGTCGCCCGCTCACGCCGGTGACCTGCTGCAAGCCGCGCGCCAGCTTGGACCGCTGATTCGCGCAAACGCCGAAGAGATTGAAAAAAATCGCGAACTGCCACGCCCGGTGTTCGAGGCCATGGCCGACGCGGGACTGTTTCTGATGTCAGTGCCGCGCGTGCTGGGTGGGCTGGAAGTGGATCTGCCGACACAGGTTCAGGTGGTCGAAGAAATCGGCAAGGCTGACGCCAGCACTGCGTGGGCGCTGAATCAGGGCACCACCTACGGCATGTACGCTGCCTACATGCAGCCGGCTGCGGCACGCCACATCTGGATCGAAACGCCGCGCGCCGTGGTGTCGAACAGCCCCATCCCCACAGCAAAGGCGGTGGTGGCGCCGGGCGGTTTCCGGATTACCGCGAATCAGGGTTTCAGCACGGGTTGCCGGCATGCCTCATGGGTGGCGGCGCACGCGCAAGTGATTGAAAACGGCGCAGTGCGGCAACGCAATGGCAAACCGGAAATCCGCTATTGCCTGGTGCCCAAGGCGCAGGCGAAGATACTCGACACGTGGCACACGCGCGGCATGCGCGGCACCGGCACGCATCACTTCGAGGTCAACGACGTGTTCGTGCCCGAAGATCACACGGTGCTCACTTCCAAGGACAAAATCATCACTGACGGGCCGCGTTACCGCATGCCGCAAACGCTGGTGTACGCCTCCGGGGATGGCATCGTGGCGCTGGCCGTGGCGCGCAGTTGCCTCAACGCCTTTTTTGAACTGGCTGGTTCCAAAGAGCCACGCCACATGAAGGGCCTTTTGCGCGATCAGGCGATGAGCCAGTTCATCGTGGGCCAGGCCGAGGCTTCGATCCGTTCGGGCCGCGCGTTTCTGATGGAAGCGGTGAACGATATCTGGAACGATGCCAAAAACAAGGGTGAAGCCACCATTGAAAGCCGCGTATCGCTGCGGCTCGCCACGACGCACGCCATCCGGCTCGCAGTGCGTCTCATCGAAGACATCTACACTGCCAGCGGCGGCAATGCGATTTTCGAAGGCAATCCGATTCAGCGCCACTTTCAGGACATCCACGTCATCACGCAACATCTGCAAGGGCGCCTCGCGCATTATGAATTGGCGGGCAGCTTCCTGCTGGGGCTGCCGGTCGATGAAGGCCGTTTGTAAGATTCGCGCCTTTGTTCTGACGGCAGCTTTGGCTGCCGTTTTTGTGCCGGGTGCCGCGCATGCGCAAGCGGGTGCGGCGGCAAACTACCCGAACAAGCCCATCCGCATTATTGTCACGTTTACCGCGGGCGGCCCCACCGACGGCATCGCCCGTACGCTGGCGCAGGACATGTCGGCTTCACTCGGCCAAAGCGTGATCGTGGAAAACCGCACCGGCGCCAACGGCCAGATCGGCACCGTCGCTGCCGCGCGCGCCACGCCCGATGGTTACACGCTGCTTTACAACTCGCTCAATCACACCATCAACTCGCTGCTGATGAAAAACCCCGGCTACGACCCGATCAAGGATTTCGCGCCGATCACGCTGGCCATGTTCAGTTCGTCCGTGCTGGTGGTGGGCGCGTCGCAGCCGTGGCAAAACCTGCAGGATCTGGTGAACGCCAGCAAGTCGAACAGCATCACCTTCGGCTCGGCGGGCATCGGCGGTTCGGCGCATCTCACCGCGGAACTCTTTCGTTCTCAGGCCGCCGCGAAGATGACGCACATTCCGTTTCGCGGCAACGGGCAGGCGCTGGTCGACGTGATCGCCGGGCAGGTGTCGTTTATTTTTCATCCCATGGGCGGCATACACGAGTACGTGACTTCGAAGCGCGTGCGCGCGCTGGCCATCACCACACCACAGCGCCATGCGCTGTACCCGGATACGCCAACGATGAAAGAACTTGGCTACAACGGCTTCGACGAAGCGCAGTCCTGGAGCGGCATGCTGGCGCCCGCGGGTACGCCGCGCGCCATTGTCGACAAGCTGTCCGGCGTTATACTGAAGTCGATGAACACTGGCGCGCTTAAAAAGCGTGCTGAAACGTACGGTCAGACGTTGGTTGGCGGCACGCCCGAAGACTTTCGCAAGTTTCTGGTAAGCGACGCCGAGCGCTGGCAGCGCGTTTTACGCAACGCGGGCATCAAGCCGGAGTAGCGGGATTGCACGCTCTTGCACCATATTAAAAATATCAATTAAAACAAATACTTACAATACCCAGTAGGAGAACCCCGATGCTCACCATCACCCCCACCGGTCAAACGCTGGGCGCCACGGTCACCGGCGTCGATTTGTCAAAGCCCTTGAGTCAAGCCGACTTTGCGCAAACGCTGCAAGCATTGGGCGAACACGGCGTGCTGCGCTTTTCGGGCCAGCATTTGAGTGCCGGCGCGATACGCGATTTTTCGCTGCGCTTCGGGCCGATACAGGTGGGCGTGAGCGAAGGATTCCGCCACCCTGACGCACGCGAAGTTGGCATCCTCTCCAACGTGGTTGAAAACGGCAAACCCATCGGCCTTGCGGATGCCGGACAGGATTGGCATACCGACATGTCGTACCGCGAGACGATCGGCTTCGTCAACGTGCTTTACGCGGTGAAAGTGCCGGTGCGCGACGGCAAGGCCATCGGCGACACGCTGTTCGCCAATACACGCGCCGCTTACGAAGACCTCGCACCCGAATGGAAATCACGGCTCGCCGGCATGACGGCGACGCACGACTTCAACAAATTCTGGGACAACATGCGCCACAACCACGGCAGCAGCCGTCCGCCGCTGACCGCGGAGCAGCGCGCCAAGCGCCCGCCGGTGGTACACCCGATTTTCATGACGCATCCGATCACCGGACGCATGGTTCTCTACTGCAACCCCGGCTACGCGATCCGCATCAACGAAATGACTGAGGCTGAAAGCGACAAGGTGCTCGACATGCTGTTTAAACACCAGTTGCAGGACAAATACATCTACCGCCATTCGTGGCAGGTCAACGATTTGCTGATCTGGGAACACATCGGCACGCTGCACAACGCCATTCCCGATTACGGCCCCGAAGAACACCGCATGATGCTGCGCTGTCAGGTGATGAGTACGCCGAAGATGTTTGAGCCGGGATTTGTGGCGCGCGCGATTGAGCACGGCAGCGCGGTGCATTGAGGCTTGTCGGGTGAACGCAAGTTCAAATTTCAGGTGACGCGATGAACAGAAAACGGGCGCTGCTATCCGCGCTGGCATGCGCCGCCAGCATGGGCGCAATGGCCAGCACGGCGCTCGCCCAATCAAACTATCCCAGCCGCCCCATACGCTTCATCATCGGCTTTCCACCCGGGGGATCGGCTGACCCGGCCACACGTATCGTGAGCGCGGCGCTGTCGGAGCAAATGCGCCAGCCGGTGATCGTCGATAACCGCCCGGGTGCGGACGGCGCTCTGTCGGCGGAACTGGCCATGCGCGCGCCTGCCGATGGGCATACGCTGCTGTTTGGCTCCGTCAACGCCATGACCGCCGCAGTGGCGCTGCGCAAAGCGCCAAGTTACGACCCCGCCCGCGATTTCACACCCATTTCGATGATGGGACGCGCCACGCAGTTCATCTATGTGCATCCCGGCGTACCGGCCAAAACGCTGGGAGAGTTTATTGCCCACGCCAAGGCCAATCCGGGCAAGTTGAACTGCGGCATTCCCAATCCGCTGTCGGGCTTTCAGTACATTCAGCTGGCGCGCGCCACCGGCACAGATTTGTTGCACGTGCCGTACAAGGGCGAAGGGCCGGTGATGCCGGATCTGCTCAGTGCGCGCCTGCACTCCACCATCAACAGTTCCGGCACCGCAACCGTGTTGCACAAGGAAGGCAAGTTGCGCGCACTGGCCGTACTGCTGAAGAATCGTTCGCCGCTGCTGCCCGACGTGCCGACGGTGGACGAGGCTGGCGTGCCGCAGGTCACCGTACGGCACTGGGCGGGCGTGTTCGGCCCGGCAAAACTGCCCGGGGAACTGGTGACGCGTTTGAACAGGGAAATCAGCACAGCGCTGGGCCGCGCCGACGTGAAGGAAAAATTTCTGTCGTTCGGTTACGCCATTGAAGGCTCAACGCCCGAAGAGCTGGCGGCGATCAACCGCAACGATCTCGTGCTGTGGCGCAGGCTGGTCAAGGAAGCAAACGTAACGCTGGACTAGGCGGCAAGGTCTTGTTGCCTGCCAACGCCAAAACTAGGTCTTGATGCTGTCGTACCCGCCGCGACCGCCAAATTCCGCCTGACGAATCGCGCTTTGCAATGCCGCGGACAGCGCCTTCGCGGCATCCAGCGAAATTTCCACCGCGATGCGTGAACCCGGCCCCAAGGCCGAGTTCACGAAATCCAGCGAAATCGCATCTTCAAACAGGGCATGATGCGGATGGTCATACGTCACCACGACGTGCGTAAGGTCGATCCATCCTTCGCCGCCCCTGCCCATGCCATCGGTTTCGACGATTTCAAGAATGGAAGTGCACATCGCTGACGATCCGTTTGCTGTTTGAAGGGGATAAAAGCCAGCGGCAAATTACTTCGGCAGGTGCTTTTCGAAGAACGCGTAGACTTTTTTCCAGCCGTCGAGCGACTGTTCCACGCGATACATCGGGCGGTCATAGTAGAAAAAGCCATGGCCTGCGCCGTCGTAGCGGGTGAAGTCATAGTTCTTGCCGTGCTTTTTCAGCTCGGCTTCGTGCTGGTTGACCTGCTCCGGCGTCGGCGCCTTGTCGTCGTTACCGAAGAGGCCCAGCAGCGGGCACGACAGGCCGGCCGTCATGTCGATCGGCGCTACCGGCATTTTCGGGTTCAGGTCTTCTTTCGCCATCACCACGCGGCCGCCCCACAGTTCAACGGCACAATCGATGTCCTTGTGCTGGCACGCATACATGAAGGTCTGGCGGCCGGCCGAGCACGAACCAAACATGCCAACCTTGCCGTTCACATACGATTGCCCGCGCAGCCATTTGACCGCGCCATTCAAGTCACCCATGGCCTGCGCGTCGGAAATACCGCCCTCGGCGCGCACCTTGGCGGCGATGTCGTCCGACTTGCCTTCGCCGGCGCGATGAAACAGGTTCGGGCAAATCGTCGCGTAACCGTGATGCGTGAGGCGGCGCGTCGTCTCAAAATACCACTCGTCCCAGCCGGGAATGTGGTGCACCAGCACCACGCCGGGGAACGGCCCGTTGCCCAGCGGCTTGGCAATATAGGCGGAAATCTGCTCGCCGTTGTTGCCGGAGATCATGATGGTATCGGTGGTCATGCCTTTGTGTGTCATGGTGCTTCCTTTCAGTGAACAGTGAAGAGTTAGTGGCGAATAAACCTGAAGACTTTAGCCGGAGGAGAACCGTCCGGCGGCTTACGGCAAAAGGGGTGCTACGCATTCGCGGAGGAATTGTAGCTGAAAAAACGAACTTGCCCATCAACCACCGTGCCGCATTGCGCCACATATCGAGACTCGCCACCGCAAACGCCAACCGATGCGTGCGCGTAAAATCCGATACCGTATCGTGGTTTCTCGTCCGATGAATTTTCGATGAAAAGTTGCCTGCGCAAACTGCAATACCCGGCCCGCCCATGACCGAAACCTGCCCCTGGTGCTCCGCCCCGCGCGGCACGGGCGACGACTGCCCGCGCTGCGGCGCCAATTACGCCAAGGCTGCGGCCATCAGAGCGCATGGCCGCGCCACTTCTGCCACCCCTGCTGCGGCGCCGGCCACGCCCGACGAGGCCGCGACCGGCGATGCCACACTGGTATGCCTGCACGAAGCGCCGGAGGAGTGGAAAGAAGTCAGTGATGCGGAACTGGAGCTAAAGTTCTGCATCGCGGCAATCCCCGCTGCACTGTTGTTCGCCATGGCATTTCACGCCTCCGGCTTTGGCGCCGCATTGCAGCGCATATTTCTCACCATGCCGGTGCACGAATTCGGCCATGCGCTGACCGCGTGGTTTTGCGGTTACACCGCGATCCCAACACTGTGGAAAACCCTGGTGCCTGAAACGCGCGGCTTCATCGCGCCGGTGCTGCTGGCAGGCGCCATAGGCTACATGATGTACCAGGCGCGTGAGTCGGATAAGCCGGTGTGGCTCTATGCAGGTGCAGCACTGCTCGTACCGCAAGTCGCGTGCACGTTCGTCATTTCGGCCAAAAACGCGAACATGCTGATCACCTTCGGCGGCGACGGCATGGGCATGATCATCGCCATCGTATTGATGGCGAGTTTCTTTTTCGGCAAGCGCACGCAGCTTTACAAAGGCTCGCTGCGCTGGGGATTTGTCGTCATTGGCGCGGCGTCATTCGTCGACATCTATGCAACGTGGTGGAAATCGCGCAAGGACGACAACGCGATTCCTTACGGCACGACGGGCGGCATGGCGACCGATGCGATGAAGCTGGTCGATGATCACGGCTGGACGCTGCCATTGCTGGTGCACCGCTACGTGGTGCTGGGCGTGTGCTGTTTAATCACGCTCGCGTGCATCTACGCGTGGGGCGTGTGGCGCGCGAAAACGGAACTCGAAGCGCGGCGCGCCGCCGAAAAGAAAGCAGCATGGGAGGCTGGTCGCCCGGGTCGCTAGCGCCAAGCACACGGCTCTAAAAATATTAATAAAAACAGATAGTTACAGAAAACGCTTTACCGGCACTACGCCCGCGCAGCGCTTGCCCCGCACTGGCACACCTGCCGCAAAACCCTATTCGCTATTCGCTATTCAATCACCGCGCCCGATGCCTTGATTATCGGCAGCCAGCTCGCGACATCAGCCTTGGCGAATTCGGCAAATTCCGCCGGCCCGCGATACGTCGGTGGCGTGCCGATTTTCAGATAGCGCTCGCGCACGTCGGGCCGCGCAAGGCCGCGGCGGATTTCCTCGGTCAGCCGCGCCAGCGCGGGCTTCGGAATATTCGGCGGCCCGCATACGCCCTGCCACAGCACCGCTTCCGCGTCGACAAAGCCCGCCTCGCGCGCGGTCGGCACCGTGGGCAGCTCCGGCAGGCGCTTCGGCGCGCTCACTGCCAGCAATTTCAGACGAGGCCCGATGTTAACCGTGGCCGGCAATGCAAACAGCAGTTGCGTCTCGCCGCTCGCGAGTTCCGGTACACCGGAGCCTTTATAGGGAACATGCGTCATGCCCAATCCCGCACCGCGATTAAACCGCTCGGCCAACAAATGCGAACTGCCGCCCACGCCGGGCGATGCGTAATACACCTTCCCCGAGTTGGCCTTCGCCCACGCCGCGAATTCCTTGAGCGTATTCGGCGGAATCGTCGCGGGCGCAGCCGCCACCAGATAGGATTCCACCACCTGCGCGATCAGCGTGAAATCCTTGATCGGATCATAAGGCTGCTGACGCGTCAGAAACGGCCCGGTCACATGCGAACTGGTGGTGCACATGAAAAGCGTGTAGCCATCCGCCGTTGCTTTCGACACATCGCGCGCGGCAACTATGCTCGCCATGCCGGGCCGGTTCTCCACCACCACCGGCTGGTTAAAAGCCTCCGACAAAAACTGCGCCACAATGCGCCCTGATACATCGACGCCGGAGCCGGCGACGAAGCCGACGACCATGCGCAGGGGTTTGGAGGGGAATTCCTGGGCTGATGCGGGCACGCTTGCGAGAACGGTACCAACCGCAATCAGAGCGCTCCACGTTGCGACTGACGCTATAGGCAAGGATCGAAGTGCCGTGTACGATTTCATTTTGAATCCTCCAGGCAACGTGATTTTTGCAAGGCGGAAAGGTTCAAGCTATTCCACGAGTAGTGCGGGAATATCCTGCCGTTTATGCAGCACGCGGACGACATCCAGACAATCCACGTGCTCAAAATAAAACATCAAATACGGAAACGGTTCGACAACGGCAAAGCGCAAAACCCGATAGGACAGCATACTATTTCAATTCAGCCATGCAACGCCTCAATCGCCCTGGGGTTCGAAGCAACGATCTTGAGCAGCGCCCTGGCGGGGCCGGTTGGTTGCGTGCGTTGCTGTTCCCAGTTTTGCAGGGTGCGCAGATTAACCCCGATCAGTTTGGCGAATTGACTCTGGCTGATCTTCGCCGCCTCACGGATCGTGCGCACGTCCGGCGGCGGCAGTTCGGTTACTTTCACGCCGCGTACGGTTTTGCCGGACATATGGCGCCGCATTTCCTGAACACCATTCATGAGCTGCTTAAAGTGTTGTTTGTCCATGTCAGAGTCCTTTCATCGCCTTTGCCAGCGCTTTGACCTGATCGCGGGTTAGATCTTCCTGTTCGTTCTTGGCATAAGCGTAAAGCAGATAAATACGGTTTGCCGTGACGTACCGGTAGTAAATCACCCGTGCCCCGCCCCGCTTACCACGGCCACGTAGCGGCCAGCGCAGCTTGCGCAAACCCGAACCACCGGGAATAACGTCGCCCGCGTCCGGCGTAACGAGCAGGAAATTCTGTAAGCCACGTAAATCTTCGTCATCCCACCATACCGTTCTGAATTCGACAAATGGCGTAAGCTCTACAAAGATCATGCTGGCGACTATACGCTAGACGCGTATAGTCCGCAATGACAGAAAACTGGACCAAACTCGGATAGCGAAATAACCATTTGTTTTTATTGATCTTTTTACTTACCCGCCTGCATCGCCCCCCAAATCCGCGAAGGCGTCAACGGCATATCCAGATGCGTCACCCCCACCGTGCGTAACGCATCCAGCGTAGCGCTCACCAGCGAAGGAATCGAAGCCGTACATCCCGATTCCCCCACGCCCTTCACGCCGAGCGGGCTGACTTTGCTTTGGGTCGCACGTTCTTCACCGCGGTATTCCGGCACCAGCCCAGCGCGCGGCATCGGGTAATCCATGAAACTCGCCGTCAGCGGCTGGCCGGAATTTTTGTCGTAAACAATTTGCTCGCCGAACACTTGCCCCGCGCCCTGCACCACGCCGCCCTGCACCTGGCCTTCGACGATGGCGTGGTTGATCACCTCGCCGCAATCGTCCACCCCGCAGTATGAAACGACTTGCGTGGCGCCCGTCTCCCTGTCGACTTCCACTTCGCTGATATGGCAACCGTTGGGGTAGGTCGAGCCGAACGTGCCGCCGACCAGCACGCTCAAGGTTTTGGTTTTGGCTTTGGCGATGTCGGCGAGCTTCAGTTTGCGCTTCGATTCGCTCGAGGTGAATTCACCTTTGGCGTATTGAATTTGCGAAGGTTCGAGATTGAGTTCCAGTGCGGCGAGCGCCTTGCCTTCCTCGATCAATTTCAGCGCACCGAGATGGCTCACACTGCCCACGCCCACGGTGGTACGCGAGCCGCCGGTATGGCCGCCGATAAGCGTGGAGCCCGGCGCGCATTGCACAACTTTCACTCTGTCGAGCGTAATGCCCAGCGCCCGGGCGACTATCGTGCCCAGCGTGGTTTCATGGCCGTGGCCCTGCGCTTTCGACACGGTGTAAAGCGTCACCGTGCCGTTGGCGTCCAGCGTGAGTTCCACTTCGTCTTTCGGCGCGTTGCCCGCGCCGGAGGCTTCGATCACGGTGGAAATGCCGATGCCGCGCAGCTTGCCGCGCCTTTCACTTTGCGCGCGGCGCGCGGCAAAACCGCTCCAGTCGGCGAGCGCCAGCGCTTGCGACAACACGCCCGGCATGTCGGCGATTTCGTAGGTCGAACCGGTCGGTGTTTTGTACGGGAACGCATTCACCGGGATAAAATTGCGGCGCCGTAAATCCGCCTTGTCCATGTTGAGTTCCAGCGCGGCCTGATCGACAAAACGCTCGACCACATAGGCAATGTCGGGCCGCCCCGCGCCGCGATACGAGCCCATCGGCGTGGTGTTGGTGAGCGGCACCTTGAAGAGCGCGTAAGCAGCGGGAATGTGATACACGCCGGTGAGGCAGGTGGTGGTATTGCGAATGTGCCCTGCCGAGCCGGGCGACAGATACGCGCCCATATCGGCGATCCAGTTCAGACGGAACGCGGTGAAGCGGCCGTCTTTATCGAGTGCGAGTTCGCCCTCGGCGATATTGCCGCGGCCGTGGTTATCCGTCAAGAAACTCTCCACGCGCGAGGACACCCATTTAACTGGCTTGCCCAATGCCTTCGCGGCAATCATCAGCGCCGCGTATTCCGGGTACGCCGGCGTGCGCTGGCCGAAGCCGCCGCCCACATCGCCGGTTTCATAGATCAGCTTGTCTTCGGGCACGCCGGTCCACGATGACAACATCTTGCGCTGCGTGGTCACGCCCTGCATCACCACGTTGAAACGATACGATTCGTTCGATGCATCGTAAGTGACCAGACACGCGCGCGGCTCCATCGGGCTGGGCGTCACGCGCGTGCAATCCACACGCAGGCGCGTCACGTGCGCGGCGTTTTTGATCGCCTCCGCCACGGCCGCTTCATTGCCGGCTTCGCATTCGTACACCAGGTTGCCTGGCACGGCCTCATCCAGCAACGGTGCGCCGGGCGCAAGCGCCTGTTCCGGATCGACGATGGCTTGCAACACGCGGTAGTCGACTTCGACCAGCTCGGCGGCATCAGCCGCCGCCCCTGCAGAATCAGCGACTACCAGCGCCACCGCTTCACCCGCAAAGCGCACCTTGCCGTGCGCCAGCACCGGGCGGTCGAGCGCGCGCGCCTTCATGCCGTTCTTGCCAGCACTGCCCAGCACATGCGCGGCGCGCACGTAGCCCGCTGCCACTGCATCGGCCCCGGTGTAGACGCCTTTCACACCGGGCGCGGCCAACGCACGCTGCGTGTTGACCGAAACGATTTGCGCATGCGCATGATCCGCGCGCACAAAGTGACCATAGAGTTGCCCCGGCACGGACCAGTCAGCGGCGTATTTGCCGTGGCCGGTGATTAGGCGCTGGTCTTCGACGCGTTTACCGTCGTGATGGTGATCGTGCGTATCCATGTTCTGGAGTTCCTTGAGTCATTCAGGATGAAAGGGGAACACGGATGGTAAACCTAGCGGGGTCACATTGTCAGCGCATACCGCGCTATCCGCACAGAAGCAAAAACTCTCCCCGTCGTTCCCGCGAAGGCGGGAACCTATAACACATGCGACGTCGCGATCACCCTATGGGGTTTCCCGCTTTCGCGGGAACGACAGGGATAGTAAGCGGCTATGGCAACTACAGCAGGGTGAGGAATAAGGAAAAGCCGCTCTGGCTTACTTCTGCTTCGCCGCCTGCATCGCACCCCACAACCTCGCCGGCGTCAACGGCATATCCAGATCCGTCACGCCCAGCGGCCGCAGCGCATCGAGCGCCGCATCTACCAATGACGGTATCGATGCCGTGCAACCGGATTCCCCCATGCCCTTCACGCCGAGCGGACTTATCTTGCTAGTGGTGGGGTGTTCCTCGCCCCGTATCTCACGTACCAATCCTGCGCGCGGCATCACGTAATCCATGAAGCTCGCGGTGAGCGGTTGGCCGGATTGTTGATCGTAGACGATGTGTTCGCCAAACACCTGACCCGCGCCCTGCACCACCCCTCCCTGCAACTGGCCTTCGACAATGGCGTGATTGATGACCACGCCGCAGTCATCCACCGCGTGGTACGACACCACTTCCGGCGCGCCGGTGTCGGGGTCGATTTCGACTTCGGTGATATGGCAGCCGTTGGGGAAGGTCGAGCCGAATTTGCCGCCGCCCTTGAAGGTGACGGTTTTGGCTTTCGCCAGATCGGCGATTTTCACCACGTTCTTCGATAGCGCCGAGCGGAACTCGCCTTTTGAGTAAGTCACTTGCGACGGTTCGACATTTAGCTGCAACGCCGCCATGGAACTGCCTTCCTTGATCAGATTCTGCGCCGCGACGTAACACGCGCTGCCAGCACCGACCATGGTGCGCGAGCCGCCAGTGCCATTGCCGACGAGCTTGGTACCCGGCGCGCATTGCACCACTTTCACGCGGCTGCGCTCAATGCCCAGCGCGTCCGCCACGATCATCGCCATCGTCGTTTCGTGGCCGTGGCCCTGCGTCTTCGCTACTGTGAACACAGTGAGCGTGCCGCTGGCATCGACTTCCAGATCGATGTCGTCGCTGGGCGCATTGCCCGCGCCCGTGGGTTCGATCACCACCGAAATACCGCGCCCGCGCAATTTGCCCTTCTTCGCTGATTGCGCGCGGCGCGCCTCGAAGCCCTGCCAATCCGCGAACGTCAGCGCCTTGGCCAGCATGCCGGGAAAATCCGCGTTCTCATACACCGATCCCAACGGCGTTTTGTAGGGATACGCTTCGTTGGGGATGAAATTGCGGCGGCGCAAATCCGCGCCATCCATGCCCAACTCAACCGCCGCCTGACTGACAATGCGTTCGACCGCGTAAGCCACATCGGGGCGCCCCGCGCCGCGATACGCGCCTACCGGCGTGGTGTTGGTGAGCGGCACTTTGAAGTTTGCGTACAGCGCCGGAATTTTGTACACGCCGGTCATACAGGTGGCGGTATTGCGAATATGCCCCTGCGGCCCCGGCGCGAGGTAAGCACCGAAATCGCTGATCCAGTCAAAACGCATCGCCAGAAAACGGCCGTCTTTGTCCAGCGCCAACTGCCCATCGATCAGGGTGGCGCGCCCGTGATTGTCCGTCAGGAATGACTCCACGCGCGACGACACCCATTTGATCGGCTTGCCAGTGGCCTTCGCCGCCAGCATCATCGCCACATACTCCGGGTACGGCGGCGAACGCTGGCCGAAGCCGCCGCCCACATCACGCACTTCGAGAATGATTTTATCTTCCGGCACTTTGGAATACATCGACAGCCCCGCGCGGATGGTGGTCACGCCCTGCATCGGCACGTTAAACCAGAATTCGCCGCTCGCCACATCAAAACGCACCATCGCGGCGCGCGGCTCCATCGGGCTGGGCGACACGCGTGTCGACAACACTTTCAGGCGCGTAATGTGCGCAGCCTGCTTGAAAGCTTCCGCCACGGCCGCCTCGTCGCCCGCCTCGGATTCAAAGATCAAATTGCCCGGCACGGAATCTTCAAGCTGCGGCGCGCCCGCCGCCAACGCGGCCTCGCCATTGGTAATGGCAGGCAACTCGCGATATTGCACGTCAATCAATTCAGCCGCGTCCGCAGCTGCGGCGGCACTGTCCGCCACCACCATTGCGACGGCCTCGCCGGTGAAACGCACTTTGCGATGCGCCAGCACGGGGCGCTCAAGCACGTGCGGCTTCATGCCGTTGCGCCCGGGGAAAGCCGACAGCGCATTGGGCGCTTTGACGTAACCCGCCGCCACGGCGTCCTCGCCCGTGAAGACTTGTAGCACGCCCGGATGCGCCCGCGCGCGCGATGCATCCACAGAGACAATCTCGGCATGCGCGTAATCGGCGCGCACAAAATGCGCGTGCAACTGCCCCGGCTGGTTCCAATCGGCGGAGAACTTGCCGGTGCCGGTGATCAGACGCTGGTCTTCAACCCTGCGGCCATCGTGATGATGTTCGTGCGTGTCCATGGTGTGAATGCTCCGTGAAACCTAGGGAAGTGCGCATGGTAAACCGGCTGGGCGCGAGCCGCCAGCGCTGCGACAGCAGGCATGACCGGAAAACGGCTAGGGCGCTTTTTTGGCCAAATCCAGCTCGACCAAAAAGGCTCTGACTTCTGCGTAGTCTTCTTCCATGTATTTTTTCATCGCCGCCGCGCCCATGAATTTGGCCACGCCATTGCGCAGCACCAGTTCGGATTTCCATTCCGGCGTCTCGACAAAGCGTTTGAAGATGTTTTCCCAATACGCGGCCTGCGCCGCGCCCATGCCCTTGCCGCCGAACATCGCGCGCCAGTTAAACACCACCGTGTTCGCCCCCTGTTCACGCCACGTCGGCGTGTTGGCAAAAATATCCGGCAGGCGTTCGGGCGACGATACCGCGATCACGCGCACCGCGCCGGTTTTCACGTGCGGCACCCACAACCCCACAGACACTGGCACCACATCGACGTGCCCACCAAGTAGCGCGGTAATCGCCAGCGCCCCGGAATCAAATATCGCATTGCGCGTCTTGCGGATGTCGACACCCGCAGTTTTCAGCGCGCCCGCCACGCCCTGATGGTTGATATTACCGATGCTGGTGGCGATGCCAAAGCTATGCGCCGACGGATTTTTTTGCAGCCGCTCGATCAGATCACGGCCTGACTTAATGGGCGAATCAGCCTTGACCGCGATACCGATATATTCGCCGAACAGAATCGCAATCGGCGTGAGGTCCGTGTAATGCGGCCCCGGCCGCCCGGTGGCGTGCGAGGCGAGCATGCCGCGGTCGCTGGTGTAAACATAATGACCGTTGCCCCCAAACTGATTAAGGTAAGTACGCCCGATGGTGCCGCCGCCGCCCGGCCGATTATTGACGGTAAACGGCGTCTCAAAGTAACGGTGTTCCTGAAACACGCGCTGCATCAGCCGCGCCATGTTGTCGGGGCCGCATCCTGGCGCGCAACTGACCACCAGTTCAATCGGCCGGTCAGGCTTCCAAGGTGCACTCTGCGCGTGGGCTGCTTTCTGCGTCGCCGAAACATACCCACGGCAAATATGAGCAGTGCTGTCGAGAGCTTCATGGCATCTCCTTGGGCAGATGGGCGAGCGCACCGGGCGAACTGAATTTTATTTACATTTTGTTATTTAAAAACAAATACTTACATCAATTACTGAACCAGACCTAGCTCCGTTAGCGTCTTGCGCAGCCGTGCGTATTCCTTATCCAACTCGGTACGCAAGGCTTTGGCGCCCATCAGTTCAACCGTCCAGTTGTTGCCGTCGGCGAACTTTTTCGCTTCCGGATGGCGCATGGCTTTGAAAAAGACATCTTCCCAGTATGCCACCTGTTCAGCCGAGATGCCCTTCGGGCCAAATATCGTAAACCAGGTGGAGGCCACCACGTCGAACCCCTGCTCGCGCAGCGTCGGTAAATCCGGCAGTTGTGGCAACCGTTGTGTTGACGGCGTGCCGATCAAACGCGCCTTGCCGGAAGCAACCATTGCCGCCGCACTGCCCGAACTGGAAAGCCCGGCGCTGACGTGCCCACCGCCGACCTGCGTAGCAGTGATGCTGCCGGACGTATTGACCACCAGCCTCAGCTTGCGCGAATCCGCACCCGCGATGCGCGCCAGTTCCGCCAGCGCGATGTGCGACGCATTGCCGGCGGACGTCGAAAAACCGAAGCTGTACGCACCGACGTTCTTCGCGAGGCCCTCGACAAGTTCCTTCACACTGCGCACGGGTGATGCCGCACTCACGAACATCACCAGATCGGTATCCACCAGCTTGGCAATGGGTGTGAGCTCGCGGTGCGTAACGCCGCCAGTGGCAATCGAAGTCGTCACCCAGCTCGAACCCAGTATCACCACATAATGCGGGTCGGCCACATGCGTGTTCAAATACGCCACCGAAAGCGCCTGCCCCTGCCCCGGCTTGTTGACCACCACCGACGGCACCGGTAATGCATTGGTGTCGGTCAGAATCTTGTGCAGCATGCGCCCCATGCGGTCGTTGGCGCCGGCAGCTTGGGCGCCGACCACAATCTCCACTGTCTTGCGCGGCTTCCATGCAGTCTCGGCGGCAAACAACGGCATCGCTGTTACGCAAAATGACAGCGCCGCAATCCCGTTGAATACACAACGCCAGCGATGCGAGAAGTGGACCACGCAGAAACAATGCCTCAGAAAGTTGACTTGTGCATGAAGTCTGCGACAAACTGCTTTGCACTGTCAATTGAACGACACCTCATTTGCCACGGGCAATTCACACTATGCCCACGCGCGGCGCATTGCACACGCTGATTACGGCGGGGCACGCTTTGGTGAATTTTGATTGCGCAGCTTCGTCGTATCACCGATGCAACCGATGACGTTGATACCGGCACTTGAAATCGTAAGTGGAACTTTGGCAACAGGGGATTGAGCCGGGAACGCGGCATCAGCAATCCCCTTCGAACAGCATACACGTAAGAGTGGTGCGAATGACATCGCCACGCAAATAATCTTTTAAAATCAGATAGTTATGCTTGACTGAAGCATATCTACCCTGTCGCCATTGACTGCTCTCTGCCCCAAATATTGCATTGATTGTCCGGGTTTGACTCGCGTGGATTGAGTGACATCAAAACACCCGGTCGATGGGCAAGCCCAATGCGATGCTGCCAGTATAGTCAGCCTGAGGCCCGCTCTGCAGGGGATGATAGCGAGCGCCCTGGATATCGCGAAAACGCCGCTCCAATCCGGCAGCCCGGTAGAAAGCCGCACCACCTGCGGCCTCCATGGCAATTTCAACTGTGGCGATGGCATGCCGTGCCACAAGCGTGCGGCCTATCATCACCTCGTTGACGCTTTCGGCGCCCGGCTCTTTTCCGAGCGCTGCCTCGACCATCGAACGGTGTGCCATCTGCGCACCACGCAGCTCCGTGTCCATTCGTCCTACAAGCGTAGTCACGTGTGAATCAGGGCGGCGTTTCTTGGCCATTTTGACGGCGACGTCGCGCGCGCTCTCGGCAATGCCGAGATAAACAGCATATATCAGCGGAAAGGCCATTGTCGCCATGATTTGGAAAAATGGATGCCATTCACCAGCCTTGCGCTTTAGCGTGACACCATCATCAGGCACCATGTACCCGTCGATCACGATGTCGTGCGAGCCGGTCCCGCGCATGCCCATGGCTTTCCACACCGGAATGATCCGTATATGCGGCGAGTTCATAGGAATGCCAAAATGCAGCACCTGCGGGCCGCAACCGTCACCTTCCCATACCGCAGACGTCATCAGCAGGCTACCAATAGGGGCTCCTGATGAGAATACCTTGCGCGCAGCGATGCGAAAGCCGCCACCAACCTTTTCCGCCAATCCTGAGCTGGCAATCCAGTCGCTACCACCGCTGGACAACAGAATAATGCGTTCATTGGCTATGCGCGTCAGCAAAGCTTCCACCGATGCCGCCTTGTGGTGCACCCAACGCCAAGCTGGGACAGCTACTTGGTGCGTATGCATGGAAAAGGCCAATGCGGTCGAGCTGCAATGGCGTGCCAGCTCACGCAACATTGCCGACAGAACAGAAATGTCATGCCCGCCGCCACCGAGCTCCCGGGGTACGCCAGCCTCGATCAGCCCCGCCTCGCGGAGGGCAGTATAGTTTTCGCCAACGAATTCGTCGCTGTCGTCGAATTGGGCGGCGCGAGTGCTGAATTGCTCTCCCAATCGGCGGGCCACCTGAACCAGTTCTAAGGGCTGGCAAGGGATGGACTTCAAAGCTGGAATGGCAGACATCGATTTCTCCAAACAAACCTTATGAACCCGGCAAACTGACGCCGAAAATTGCGCGCGCCTCAGACACCCAGATGACGTGGCAGCCTCGTCGTAGCATGCTTGCCGGGCGCGTGCACGTATCACTCTTTAAGTCATGACGATTAAATCTATAGGCTTTCAAACCACAATTGCTCGTCGCAAGTCCGCCCTAGGCTTCACAGGAGGCAGCCTGCGGGAGTATGACCAGAAGCTGTTGACTGAACGTCCTGAGTTTTTGCGCCGGAATCCGAAAATGCCGATAATGCCCCCATGGATGCCCTATCCGATGCGCTTCGCGTGCTCCAACTAACCGGTGCCGTGTTCATCGATGTAGAGAATACGGCGCCGTGGTGTGTCGTGTCGCATAGCGGGAATCCGGCTGGTCAGGAGCCCATGAGCGGACCGGACATCCTGTTCTTCCACGTATTTACCGAGGGCCGTTGTAAGGCGCGGCTGGCAGGTGGCGGTGACACGGTGGACCTCCGCGCCGGCGACCTGCTGTTGCTGCCGCGGGACGATCAACACCTGCTCGGCAGCGACCTGCTCCTACCACCGACGCCAGCCGATCGCCTCGTGCAACCAGCTGGCGACCGCGGCTACCTGCGCATCGAGCACGGCGGCGGTGGCGAGAAAACCCGTTTTGTCTGCGGGTATTTGCGCTTCGACGAGCGGCTGTGCGCCCCCATCTTGCGCACGCTACCACGCATCCTTTGCGTCCATCTAGGGGAGGCACAGATCCCTGTCTGGATCTCCAACCTCCTGCAGATCGGGATGCGGGAGACGGCCGCTTCCCAACCCGGTGGCGGGACTTTGCTCGTCAAGCTTTCGGAGCTGCTCTTCGTCGCAGCCATGCGCCGCTACATCGAGCAATTGCCGGAAGGTGAAACTGGATGGCTAGCCGGCTTGCGCGACCGCTATGTGAGCCGCGCATTGGCGCTACTGCACGGACGCCCAGATCATGCATGGACGGTAGACACGCTTGCAGAGGAAGTCGCCTTATCTCGATCCGCGCTTGCGCGGCGCTTTACTGACATCATCGGGCAAGGCCCCATGCAGTACCTGACGCGTTGGCGCCTCACCATCGCAGCACAGCGGCTGCGCAGCGAGCACGCCAGTATAAGCCGCATCGCATCCGATAGCGGCTACGAATCCGACGCAGCATTCAATCGCGCATTCAAGCGTGCCTTCGGCACCACGCCTGCTGCATGGCGTCGGGACGCAAAATCCGGCAACACATGAAATGTTGGCAAGGATTGGGCCGCCAGCGCCAATCCTTATCTATTGCAGAGCCAGCGCGGCGCCAGCGACGCAATTTTTGACTCGCGGCCGGGCCAAACCAAAGGTGGTTGACTTGCATATGAAGTCTGCGACAAACTGCTTTGCACTGTCAATTGAACGACGCCTCATTTGCCACGGGCCATTCACACCATGTCCACGCACGCCGCGCCACAAACCCTGGTCGACAAAATCTGGCGTCAGCACGTCATCCGTGAGTTAAGCGATGGCCGTACGCTGATCCACATCGACCGCCACTTTCTGCACGACGGCACCAACCGTCAGGCGTTCGACGGGTTGCGGCGCATCAAGCGCCCGGTTCGTAATCTGGATCTGACATGGGCGGTGGTGGATCACATTCTCTCCACGCTGCCGGGGCGCACTGGCGAATCGCATCCGCCGGGCATCGAGCGCATTCACGCGCTACGCGACAACTGCCGCCAGTTCAATTTGAAGCTGTTTGACACGGACGATCCGCAGCAGGGCATCGCCCACGTGATCGCGCCCGAACTTGGCATCACGCTGCCCGGCTGCACGCTGGTGTGCGGCGACAGCCACACCGCCACCAACGGCGGGCTCGGCGCGCTGGCATGGGGCATCGGTACCACCGAGGTGATGCATGTGGTTGCCACGCAATCGCTGCTCGTGCGCAAGCAAAAACAGTTGCGCATCAATTTCAATGGCCGCATAGGCGCGGGCGTGTCATCCAAAGACATGATTCTGTATTTCATGTCGAAGCACGGTGTCACCGCCGGGGCTGGCTGCACGGTGGAATATGCAGGCCCGGCGATACGCGCACTGCCGATTGAAGCGCGCATGACCATCTGCAACATGTCCATCGAATTCGGTTCGCGTTGCGGCATTGTCGCGCCCGACGACACCACGTTTGAATACATCGCCAACCGCCCGTATGCGCCGAAGGGCGCGTTGTGGGATCGCGCCGTGGCGGAGTGGCGCACACTCGGCAGCGACGCGGATGCTCAGTTTGACCGCGAGGTGGACATCGACTGCAACGCCATCGGCCCGCAAGTCACCTGGGGCAATACGCCACAGGATGCCGTGGCCATCGACGAAGCCTTGCCTGATCCAGCCACCGTCGCCGACAGCGCGCGGCGGCAGGCGCTGGAGCGAGCCTACAACTACATGAATCTCACACCGGGCCGCACTCTCGAAGGCGTGCCGATTGACATCGCCTTCATCGGCTCGTGCACCAACAGCCGTCTGTCAGACCTTGACGCCGCCGCACAAGTAATCAAGGGGCACAAGGTCGCCAAGGGCGTGACTGCGCTGGCGGTGCCAGGCTCGATGGCGGTCAAGGCGGCAGCGGAAGCCAAGGGTCTGGACAAGATATTCATTGAAGCTGGTTTCGAGTGGCGCAACGCGGGCTGCTCCATGTGCGTAGGTAGCAACGGCGATCTGGTGCCTCCGGGGAAGCGCTCGATTTCCACCACCAACCGCAATTTCGAGCACCGGCAAGGGCCGCACAGCCGCACGCATCTGGCGGGGCCAGCGATGGTCGCGGCGGCGGCGGTGAGTGGCTGCATTACCGACGTGCGCAAATTGTTGTCGTAGATTATTTCAGCATCAGGAACCCTTCATGGAACCCTTCAAAGTCGTCACCGGCATTGCCGCTCCCATGCTGATGCCCAACATCAACACCGACGCCATTACGCCGATGGCGGCCGGGCGCTCGACCAGCGTTGATCTGGGCAAAATGATGTTCAATAACTGGCGCTACAACCTCGACGGCAGCGAGATTCCCGATTTCATTTTGAACCGGCCGCCTTTCCGGCAAAGCAAAATGCTGGTGGCCGGTGAAAATTTTGGCTGCGGCAGTTCGCGCGAACGCGCGGTGTGGGCACTAATGAAGTTCGGCATCCGCTGCGTGATCGCACCGAGCTTTGCCGACATTTTCCGCGAAAATTCCTACCAGAACGGGTTGCTGCCGGTGGCAATCAGCGCCGCCGATTGTGCAGCGCTGGGCGCATCACTCGAACACGTGAGTGATCCTACGCTCACAGTCGATCTCGAACGTTGCATAGTGCGCGCTCTGGATGGCCGCGAGATTCCGTTCAGCGTTCCCGCCGAACGCCGCGATGCACTGCTGAAAGGGCTGGACGAAATCGACGTGATTCTGTCGATGGAAGCCGACATTGCCGCGTATCAGCAGCGCGAACGCTCGGCACGGCCGTGGCTCTTTCCGGAGCCGCGGTAATCCGTTGCGCCCACTTCATCCTCCGCGCCAACTGCACCCAGATACGTCGCGCTACTCCGGCTTGATACCCGCCGCCGCTGCGATCTTGCGGTATTTTTCGATATCCTGTTTCTGGCGTTGACTCAACGCATCGGGCGTTGATCCGGTAATATCCGTGCCGGCTTCCAGCTGTCGCTGCTTGTAATCGGGCGAGTGGATGATGCTGGTGACGTCGGCGTAAATTTTGTCGGCGATATCCTTCGGCGTCTTTGCCGCCACCCAGATCGCGTACCACTGCACGATGTCAAAACCCGGTGCGCCCGCTTCTGCGATTGTTGGCACGTCCGGCAGCGCACCCGACCGCTGCGCGGCAGTCACTGCCAGCACGCGCAAGCGGCCTGATTTAATGTGCGGTATGGCGGTCGTCGGCGCGGTCAGGCCGATGGGCACGTGCCCACCCAGCAAATCAATCAACGCAGGCGCCGCGCCCTTGTACGGCACATGCACCATGTCGATGTTGAACGTGGTTTTCATCAACTCGCCGGCGAAGTGCTGCGGCGTGCCGTTGCCGATGGACGCATAACTCAACGCGCCCGGCTTGGCGCGCGCAATCGCCACCAGTTCCTTGACGTTTTTTGCGGGCAGCGAAGGATGCGCCAGCAGCACCGGCGCGGTGGTGCCTACCAGCGTGATGGGCTGCAAGTCGCGCACCGGGTCATAGGGCATTTTTTTGAACAACGCCATGTTCATCGACACTTCACTGGAAGCAGAGAGCAGCAGCGTGTAACCATCGGCGGGGCTTTTCACGACAAAGTCGGTGCCTATCATGGCACTGTCCCCAGGGCGTGATTCGAGCACAACCGGCTGACCCCAGCGTTCGGTAAGCCGTTGCGCGATGGGCCGTGCGGTGTAATCGGAGCCTCCCCCGGTCGGGTAGGTAATAATGAAGCGCACGGTCTTGACCGGATAGCCTTGCGCGTGCGCCGTGCCAATTGCGCCAATCGTGCCGGCCATCCCGACTAAAACCAACGCAGCCGACTCTATCGCCAGCGTTAACCCCATGCTTGCCCTGTCTGCCAAAATTGCCATGCTAAAGCCCTCGTCAATTTGTCCGGTACCCGCCTGCGGGCGCGCAACATACCACTGTGGTGATGATACTGTCACGCCGCTGATTTCTGATAACCTTCGCGTTTCCAGTACCATTCATTCACAAGATCACAAGAGGTTCCCATGGCACTAGGCTCCCCCGAAGAACGCGGCTCCGAAGCGAAAATGGACGCGGACAATCTGTACCGCGAGGAAATCGTCACCGACCGCAGAGTCGGCACGCTGCGCATGATGACGCCGATCAAAAGCGACGGCTCGGCCGACACAGCGCGCCCCACGCTGTTTATCGGCGAGGCGCAGATCATGACGCAAGCCGGCCCGCTGCCGATCAATTTTGAAATCGAAGCGAAGAATCTTGCCGAAGCCGTTGCCAATTTTGGCGACGCTGCCAAGGAAGGCGTCGAACGCACCGTGCGCGAATTGCAGGAACTGCGCCGCCAGCAGCAATCCTCCATCGTGGTGCCGGGCGCGGGCGGCATGGGAGGAATGGGTGGCATGGGCGGACTCGGTGGCATGGGCGGCGGCAAATTGCAGCTCCCGTAGACCGTAAAGCCGTCTTCGCCGCGACGTTTGCCGTCTCCGGCCGGGCATCCCATTGCCGTAATGCATGCGCACCACTTCCGGATGAAGCACAGTGTTTTTATATTGCTGACTGGCATGTTCGCCGCGCTGGCTGCGGCGTTTACCGCACACGCCGCGGACTACCCCCTCAAACCCATACGCCTGATCGTGCCCCTGCCGCCCGGCTCGCTGATGGATTTACACGCACGGCTGATCGCGCAAAAACATCGTCTCGGCCAGCCGGTGGTTGTCGACAATCGCGCTGGCGCGGATGGCCGCATCGGTTCCGAACTCATCGCAAGGGCGCCTGCCGACGGATATACGCTCGGTATCGGCACCATTGGCACGCTGGTGGTGGCGCCGCTGGTATATGCCAACACGGGCTACGATCCGGCGGTGGCCTTTGCACCCGTCACGCGCATGACCACCGCGCCGTATCTGATCGTGGTGCATCCCGGCGTGGGGGCCAGCAACCTGAAGGAGCTCATCGATCTCGCCAAAGCCAAACCGGGATCGCTCAACTACGCGACCGCCAACGCCTTCGCGCGGCTGGCGGGCGAGTTGTTCAACAGCGCCGCCGGCCTTAAAACGGCCAACGTGCCGTATCAGGGGCCGGTGATGGCCACCACTGACTTGCTCGCCGGCCGTGTGCAGTACATGGTGGAAGCGCCTGCCGTGTTCCGGCAGGAAATTCAGTTGGGCAAACTGCGCGCGTTGGCCGTTGCAGACACGCGGCGCTACGCACAACTGCCGCAGCTGCCGACCACGGCAGAGGCCGGGCTGCCGGGCTTTGAAGTGCGAACGTGGTTCGGCGTGACCGCCCCCGCCGCAACGCCAGCTGCTGTAATCGCAGCATGGAATAGTGAAATAAATCAAATACTTACCATGAAAGACGTACGCGAAAGCCTCGCCCTGCAAGGGCTGGAAAGCGCGGGCACCACGCCGCAGCAATTCGCCGATTTCGCCCGCGATGAACGCGTCAAATGGGCACGCGTGGTAAAACAGGCCGGGTTGAAATTCGACTGAAGCACACAGAGAAACGCCATGGCAGAAATCCTCGGACTTGGCATGACGCATTACCCCGGCCTGTATCGCGCGGATGCGGATATGACCTCGACGCTCTACCGCACGCTCGCTGGCAAACGCGTGCCCGCGCATCTGAAAGACCCGGCCAACTGGCCGGCGCCGATGCGCGAGGAATGGAGCAACGACGACGGTGGCGCTGCCGCCCGCGCGCACCGCACGCGCTGCTTTGCCGCCATGCGGGTGTTGCGCAAGCGGCTCGATGACTTTCGCCCCGATCTGGTGGTGATTTTCGGCGATGACCAATACGAAAATTTTGTCGAAGACATCGTGCCGCCGTTCTGCGTTTACATCCTCGGCGAAATGGCGTCACGCCCGTTTGATATTCCGGCAGCGGCGATTTTGAAACACCCGAATTTCTGGAACGAGCCGAAAGACAAGGTGTTCCACCATCGCGGTCACGTCGACGGCGCGCGCTATCTCGCCAACCGCCTGATGCAATCGGGCATGCCAGTGCCGTACGCCTACCAGTTGCGCTATGGCTTTGGCCTTGCACATGCGTTCATCAATACATTGCTTTACCTGGATTTGGATCGCACGGGCTTTGACTACCCGGTGGTGCCGTTTCATGTGAACTGCTACGGCGGCGCGCTGGTACGTTCGCACGGCGGGCAAATCTCACCTGCCGACATCAGCAATCAGCCCGATCCGCCGGCGCCCTCGGCGGCGTCGGCCTTTGATGTCGGCGCAGCCATCGCCAAGGCCTATGCCGATTCGCCCTGGCGTGTCGCCATCATCGGCTCGTCGAGCTGGTCGCACGCGTTTCTTACGGCCAAAAATGGCTGGCTCTATCCGGATCACGCGAGCGACCGCGTGCGGCTGGCGGAACTGCGCGAGAACCGTTTTGCGTCGTGGCGCGATCTCACCGGCGAGCAGCTCGAGGCCGCCGGGCAACATGAATTGCTCAACTGGATTACCCTCGCTGGCGCGATGTCGGCGCTCGGCAAAAAAGCGGAAATCGTCGACTACACCGAATCGTACGTGCTGAACTCCAACAAGTGTTTCGCCGTGTTTTCGTAAGACAAACAGCATCACGCATCGCATGAATCCGGCGATACGCATCGGCATCGATCTGGGCGGCACCAAAACGGAAATCGCGGCATTTGCAACCAATGGCGCCACACTGTTGCGCCGGCGCGAACCCACGCCCAGTGGCGATTACGAAGCAACACTCGCGCTGATCGCAACCCTCGTTGATGACGCTGAAAGGCAATTGCGGGCAACCGCCACCATTGGCCTCGGCACACCGGGGGCGCTATCGCCCGCGACCGGCGTTATGCGCAATTCCAATTCCACGTGTTTGAATCAGCGGCCGCTGAAAGCCGATTTGCAACGCAGGCTCGGCCGCGAGGTGCGGCTGGCGAATGACGCCAATTGCTTTTCCCTGTCTGAAGCGGTGGATGGCGCGGCGGCGGGCGCAGCCTCGGTGTTCGGGGTGATACTCGGCACCGGCGTCGGTGGCGGCATCGTGATTGGCGGCAAAGTGATCGACGGCCCCAATGCGATTACCGGCGAGTGGGGCCACAACCCGCTGCCGTGGCCAACAGACGACGAACGGCCGGGCGATGCGTGTTACTGCGGCAAACACGGCTGCATTGAAACTTTTTTGTCGGGGCCGGGCCTCACGCGCGATCATGCACGCAGCTGTGGCGAAACTCTTGCGGCGGCGGAAATTGCCGCGCGTAGCGTCAACGACCCGCCCGACCCTCGCGCCGCACAAACCATGACCCGCTACGAAGAACGGCTCGCGCGCGCACTCGCCAGCATCATCAACGTGCTCGACCCCGAAGTCATTGTGCTCGGCGGTGGCCTGTCGAACATTGAACGGCTCTACACAAACGTTCCCGCGCTGTGGGGAAAGTGGGTATTCTCGGACGCGGTGCGTACACGCCTCGCGCGCAATCGGCACGGCGATTCAAGTGGCGTGCGCGGCGCGGCGTGGCTTTGGTAAACGCCAGCGAAACCTTCCATGGAAGACCTCAAAAACATCATACAAAACAAACAGTTATCTTGCGGCGTCGTCCCGGTGCTGTTTGCCTGGGGCGACTGGCAACTGCTGATATTGCGGCGAGGAGCCACGTGGGATTTTCCAGCGGGCAGCGCCAGTGTGCACGAAGACGCGCTTGAAGCCGCGAAGCGTGAAACGCTTGCCGCCACCGGCCTCGACGATCTGGATTTTGCATTTGGCGAAGATTTCAAGGAAACGGTGCCGTATACGAGTAACGGCACGGACAACAATGTGGGCCGCTATTACGTCGCCGAAACGCGCACCGAAAAAATCACACTGCCGGCGCCGGCGCGGCTGGGTAAACCCCCGCACGACGAATGGCGCTGGGTGACGTGCGAGGAAGCGGAAGAATTTCTGCCACCAAGGCTGACGCATGTGCTCGACTGGCTGCGCGAAAAAATCAATGAGTAGGTTTATCCATCGGAGGAAAACATGGTAGACATCAAAGCCTTTCCCTATCTGGGATTCGTGCGGTTCGATCTCACCAACAAGGAGTTCGACCGTCAGTTCAACATCTATTTTGACGATCACATTCAGGAACTTGCCAACAAGCCCGGCTATTCAACCAGCTGGCGCACGAAGGAACTGCGCAGCGTCGACTACTTCGGCTACAACGCGGGTCAGCTCGAGCAGGAATATATGCAGATTTATGCGATCCGCGAGCCAGGCGTATTCAGCTCCTTCCCGAGTAATCCGCAGCCGCCGGTGATGGAAAACGTGCCGTGGCGCCGTGATCTGGGCAACTGGGGCCGCGTGTTTTATCGCGTGCTGGCGCTGACGGAAAAGGATACCCGGGCGGGCCGCTGCTGGGCGCGCATGGAATACCACTTCAAGGGCCCGGCTGAAGCCGAAGCAAAATTTCAGGCCGACACCGCGCAATATTTAAAGCATGTGCTGGAACTGCCCGGTGTGCATCGCGTCTGGCAGTGCCAGCACGTGCCAACACCCGCGCAAATCGGCAGCGACCCGGTGAGCAAATACATGAACTTGCTCGAACTCGACGCGCCAGAGAATCTCTACGACCCAAGCCTTAATGAAGACCGCTTGCCACTGAATGCGGGGCAGGAATTTGCCGGGCGGCATTTTGCGCGGCTGTTACTAAAGGCTGAACCGCAGAAGTAAAGCAATCGCAAGCCGCCTTAACCGTCATTCCAGCGAAAGCTGGAATCCAGTGCGTTAAGCCGCGCGAAGCGCCAAAAATCAGATCCTTCGGATCACGCACAACCTGGGTTCCAGCTTGCGCTGGAACGACGGCGCTTGGCGCATCATCCATTAAAAATTCAATAAAAACAAATACTTAGATTAACAAGAATTTCTCAATCACCCTCGCCAGCACCTCCGGCTGATCGTGATGGATGTTGTGGCCGGCGTCTTCGATGCGCTCCACATCCACCACGTTTTGAAATGCGGCGAGGCGCTCCTGATAAACCTCGGGATTGCGCTTCGCGTCGGCCGCAAGACGCGAGTGCGTGCCTTCAATGAACAGTACCTGAGCGGTGATTTCACGCCAGCACGCGAGCAATTCGTCGTAGCGGTTGGGTGTGGGGCGCACCACTTTGTGCGCCGGGTCGGCACGGCGCACCACCGTGCCGTCATCTTCCTCCTTGCCCCAATGCTGTACCAGAAATTCCGCGCGCTCCGCCGTGAGGCGTGGGTTCTCCGCCATCATGCGCTCGGCGAAATCCGCGTAGTCAGCGTAAGGCCGTTGCTGCTCGCCGCGGCCGATCTGGCGCAGCCATTTGGCGTAGCGGCGCGGCGCTTCCTCGGCAATCGCCGGCGGTGCGCTGAATCCTTCAACAATGGCGAGCTTATGGATACGCGCCGGAATTACACCCGCGTACAGCCCCACAATGCTGGTGCCCATGCTGTGCGCGACGATGGTGGCGGGTTCGTCCGGCTCGAAGTGATCAAGGATGGCGTGCAAATCGGCAATGAAATCCGGGAACCAATAGGTATCCTGCCCAGCCCAGTCGGTCAGCCCGTAACCGCGCCAGTCGGGCGCGATAATGTGCCAGTCTTTCTCAAAGGCATCGACCGTGAACTGCCACGACGCGGAGACATCCTGAAAACCGTGCAGCATGAACACCTTGGGCGCCCCTTCCTCGCCCCAGGTACGGCAGTGGTAGTTAAGGCCGCGGATTTCCACGAAGACAGACTTGCTCGGCTTCATAAGATTACACGCCCGCTTCGATCAATCCACCCGCCCGCGCCAGCGCCGCCAGATGATGATCGGTGTCGCCCAGCAGCGACTCCATCGCGGTGAGCCGCTTGAAATAATGGCCTATCTTGTACTCCAGAGTCATGCCGATGCCGCCGTGCAGTTGCACCACCTGCTGGCCAATGAATTTGCCGGAACGGCGCATCTGCACGGTCGCCGCCGAAATAGCCTTGCCGCGCTCGACCGGATCGGGGTCATTCACCATCATGGTCGCAAAATAAGCCATGCTGCGTGCCTGCTCCAGACTCACCAGTACGTCCACCGCGCGGTGCTGCAATACCTGAAAGCTGCCGATAGCCACGCCAAACTGCTTGCGCGTACGCAGGTATTCGAGCGTGACTTCATGGGCAGCAGACATCGCACCCAGCCCTTCAGCGGCCACAGCCGCCAGCGCGTTATCGGCAACTTTTTCGATGAGCGGCAACGCCTTGCCGGGGTCGCCATCGTTACCAAGGGCGTCATTGGAACGGACTTTCACGCCAGACAATTTGATCTGTGCCGCGCGCTGACCATCCTGTGTCTCGTATGATTTGCGCGACACACCCGGCGCTTTGGCATCCACCAGGAAGAGACCGATGCCGTCGCGGCTGGTGCGATCTCCGCTGATGCGCGCGGACACGATAATCTTGTCCGCGCAGTTGCCATGCATTACAAAGTTCTTTTCGCCGGTGATCAACCATCCATCGGCATCGCGTTTCGCCGTTGTCGCGACATCGGCGAGGTTGTAACGCGACTGCGCCTCCTCGTAAGCGAAAGCCAGCATCAGGCTGCCGTCGGCAATTTTCGGCAGAATGGCCTCGCGCTGCGCGTCTGTGCCGCCAAGGTTGACCAGCCCTCCGCCCAGCACCACCGTGGCAAGGTACGGCTCCAGCGTCAGGCCCCGGCCGAAGGCTTCCATCACAATCATGGTTTCCACTGCACCGCCGTCAGCGTAGCCCACGCCACCGTACTTTTCATCGAACGGCAATCCGAGCAAGCCCATCTCGGCGTACTGGTTCCACATCTCGCGGCTGAAACCGCTGCCGTCCTTCATGTAAGTCTTGCGCTGCTCGAAGGTATAGCGGTCGGCGATGAGCTGGTCGACGCTTTCTTTCAGCATGCGCTGTTCGTCGTTGAAATCAAAATCCATGGTAGTGGCTTTCCCTTCGTGTTCTACCGTCGTCCGGCTATCGTTCTACAACTCAAGAATGCGCTTTGCGATCACGTTCTTCTGAATCTCATTCGAGCCGCCGTAAATTGACGCCGCGCGCGTGTAAAAGTAATCCGCCGCCGTGGTGGTCGTCCATTCCGGCCCGATGGAAGGCTCAGTCGCCGTGCCCCACAAGTGCTCCGGCTCGCGGATCATCGCGTTTGCTCCCGCCACTTCCATCAGGATTTCCGTGGTGGCCTGCTGCAATTCCGTGCCTTTCAGTTTCAGGATCGAGGAGGTGGGATCCGCCGCGCCCTTGGGCAGCCGCACGGAATTCGCCACCACGCGCATTTGCGTGATTTCCAGCGCTTTCAATTCCACTTCAATCGACGCCACCTTCTCGCGAAAGCGCGGCGTTTCCGACAGCGGCGTGTCGCCGATCATCACCCCGGCTGCCAGCGCCTTGGCGCGCTGAATGCGGTGCTTGGCGGCGCCGATGCGTGCAATGCCCACGCGCTCATGACCGAGCAGATATTTTGCATACGTCCACCCGCGGTTTTCTTCGCCGACAATGTTTTCGGCGGGCACGCGCACGTTGTCAAAAAACACTTCGTTAAAGTGGTGCTCGCCGTCAATGGTGTGTATCGGGCGTATAGTAAGACCCGGCGTTTTGGTGTCGATCAGCAAATACGAAATGCCCTGCTGCGGTTTGCCTTCGCTGCTGGTGCGCACGAGGCAAAACATCCAGTCGGCGTGATGCGCGCGCGAGGTCCAGATTTTCTGGCCGTTGACGATATAGTGATCGCCCTCGCGCTTGGCTGCCGTGCGCAACGACGCGAGATCGGAACCCGCGCCCGGCTCAGAAAAACCCTGGCAAAACCAGATGTCGAGATTCGCCACTTTCGGCAGAAAGTGCTTTTTCTGCGCCTCGCTGCCAAAGGCGATCAGCACGGGGCCGACCATGCTGACGTTAAAGCTCAGCGGATCAGGCGCTGGCGCCAATTGCATTTCTTCCTTGAAAATATACGTCTTGACCGGCCCCCAGTCGGTGCCTCCCCATTCCACTGGCCAGCTCGGTACGGCCCAGCCTTTGGCGTTGAGAATGCGTTGCCAGGTGACAGTGTCTTCTTTCGACACGCGCTGGCCGAGCTCCATTTTGCGGCGGATGGAAGCGGGCAACGCGGTGCGGAAAAACGCCCTTACCTCGTCGCGGAATTTGATTTCATCGGAGGTGAATCGCAGGTCCACGGTGATCTCCCTGAGCTAGATTTCTTAAAGTTGCACGGCGTCGCCCTTACGTCTACCGCCCATGAAACACCGGCTTGCGCTTCTCCAGAAACGCCAGCGCGCTTTCGCGAAAATCTTCCGTCAGATGCAGCCCCTTGGGGCCGGAGGCGTGCGCCTTCACATCCATTTCATGCAGTTTCGTGCGCCGCACGGCTACCACCGCACGCACCGCCAAGGGCGGATTTTTCAGCACCTCGCGCGCCAGCGCTTCGGCGGTTGTCACGTGTTCACCGGGTTCGCTCATGCGCGTGAGCAGGCCATGCTTCGCGGCTTCCTCGCCCGTCCACGAACGACCGGTGAGGCACACGTCGCTGGCGAACATCCCCGCGCCGAGAGCATCAAGCATCATCCAGAACGGCGTGCTATCCAGCCCGCGCGGCGTTTCGGTGATCTGAAACTTGGCATCGCGCGTGGCGACCAGCATGTCGGAATAGAGCGCGATACGCACCCCCATGCCGTAACAGTAGCCATGCACCGCGGCAATGATCGGCTTGGCCACTGGCGGTTTGAAAAACGGTTCACGGAAGTTGGTCCCACGCCCCGCCGGGCTGCTGAGTTTTTCCAGCTCCGCCTTCGCACGCAACTGGCGCTGGCGAACATCCGCGCCGCTGCAAAAAGCGCGGCCATTGCCAGAAATGATCCCGACTTGCGCGTTGCTGTCGTCGTACAACTGAAACAGCGCCTCGCAAAACGCCGCACCCACGTCATCCGAAAATGCATTGAGTTTTTCCGGGCGGTTCAGCGTGATGTAGCCGATGCCGTTTTCCTGCTTGTATTCGACCAGTGCCATTTAAAACCATCTCCCTTGGATGAAATTACCACGCGTTCCAGCATGTGCGCACGCGCGTGTTGTGGTTGATGACAATGCTACACCATCCCGATATAGGCACGCAGGCCGCGCACCAACCGATACACCACAAGCAGACCGACTGTTGCTGCGGGCCAACCTAGCGTTACGGGACGCCGCTATTCCGCCTTAACCCCCGCCGCCTTGATCACCCGCGCCCAACGTTCGTAGTCCTTGCGCAGGAATTTCAGGTACTCGCCGGGTGTATCACCCACGGTAATCGCACCCAGTGATTTCAGCCGTGCGACGGTTTCCGGCTTGGCCAGTGACTTGCGCATTTCCACGCTTAACCGGTCCACAATCGGGCCCGGTGTCGCGGCGGGTGCAAGCAGCCCCACCCACGGCGCGGTTTCTTCAAAGCCGGGAAAGCCGGATTCGGCCATCGTCGGCACGTCGGGGAAATCCGCATGCCGCTTCGCAGTGCCAATGGCCAGCACCTTGAGGCGCTTGCTCGCGGCGAATTCGGCGATGCCGATGATCGGGTAGAACATGAAAGTGACTTGGCCCGATATCACCTCAGTCAGCGCGGGGCCATTGCCGCGAAACGGTACGGTGGTCATTTTGGTACCACTTAAATTTTCGAGCAGCGCGCCCGCCAGATGACCCGACCCACCATGCCCTGGCGCTCCGTAGGTCAAAGCGCCCGGCTTGGCTTTTGCCGCCGCCAGCAGCTCCTGCAAAGTATTGAGTTTGGTGGCGGGGCTGGTCACCACCACCATCGGCAACACCGCCGCGTTACTGACGGGCGCGAAGTCCTTGAACGGATCGTAGCGCGCCTTGTCCTGCATCAGGATGGCGTTCACCAGCAACGACAACGAGGAATACAACAGCGTGTGTCCATCGGGCGTCGCACGCGCCACCAGTTCGGTGGCGATCTGCGCATTGGCACCGGCACGATTCTCAACCACCACGGTTTGCCCCAGTGCGGCACTGATGTCCTGCCCCGTAATGCGCGCGATCACATCGGTGGGGCCGCCCGCGGCGAAGCCAACAACGAAGCGGATCGGGCGGCTAGGGTAACCCGTAACAGCGGCGTTTTGCCCCCATGTCGCGGTACTGACGATTACAGAAACAGCCCCGATGACCAATAAGAGTTTGCGCATAAGTGTTTGTTTTTATTGAATTTTAATAATTACTTAGACTTCGCACTGCGCAAACCCCTCGCCAAATTCCGACGCCATCACCTGACAACGCTTGATATAGCGGTGTTCATGCGGCGCGTAGTCGGCGACGGCGTTGTGGATGGTGCCAATGTCTTCCCACAGCATCAGGTCGCCTTCCTCCCACACGTGCGCGTAGCGGTACTCGGGCTTCGTCTGATGCTCAAACAGGAACGCAAGGATTTCGGCGCTTTCTTCTTCCGGCAGTTCGTTGATGCGCATCGAATAGCCGGGGTTGGCGTAAAGCACTTTGCGGCCGGTGAGCGGATGTGTAAGAAAAATCGGGTGCGACACGGGTGGCTTGGCTTTGCGTTGAGCTTCGGTCAACGGCGGGCGCTTGCTGGCTTTTTCACGCCGCATCATGTCCCAGAACTTGTTGAAATCGTGCAGCACGGTTTTGCCTTCGAGCTTTGTCTTCAACGCTTCTGGTAAATCATCATAGGCCGCATGCATGTTGCAAAACTCGGTGTTGCCGAGCGTCTTGCCGTCGCGTTTGGGAATGGTGATGCCATACAGCACATTGGCGAACGCGATAGTCTTACTGTACGACATATCCGTGTGCCAGCTTTGCCCGGCGTCCGACAGGCCGACCGGTTTGCCGTTTTCGAGCATGTTCGACAGGATCATGATCTGCGGCAGGCCCGGCTCCTGAAACGCATTGGCGACATTGATTTCCAGCTTGCCGAAGCGCGCACTGAAATCCACCAGCTGTTGCGCGGTAAGCGTCTGTTTCGGAAAGCGTAGCACGCCGTGCGCGCCGAGCGCATCACGCACGGCAGCGAAATCCGCCGCGCTTAGGGGCTGCGCAAGGTCGAGCCCGTTGATGGTGGCGCCGAGTATTTTGCCGCTGGGAATGACTTCAAGCATGCAGATGCTCCGTTACTCGGCCTTGATGCCCGCGTCGCGGATTACGCGGCCCAGGCGCTCCACATCGTTCAAAAACGCCTTGCGAAATTCGGCCGGCGTACTGGCAATGACATCGCCGCCCTGCGTGATAAAGGTCTGGCTGACATCCGGCAGTTTCAGCACGCCGGTGATTTCACGGTGCAGCACGTCGACAATGGGTTTGGGCGTATTCGCTGGCAGCATGAAGCCGTACCAGATGCTCGCTTCGTAGCCGGGCACGCCCGATTCCGCGATGGTCGGCCACTCCGGCGCAGCTTGTATGCGCTTTGCGCTGGTGATGCCGAGCACCTTCAGCCTGCCGCCCTTGATATGCGGCTGGCCTGAAAAAAGATTGGTGAAAGTCATCTGAATTTCATTGCTCAGCGCCGCGGTCAACGCGGGAGCAACACCTTTGTAGATAATGTGCGTCAAATCGATTTTCGCCATCGATTTCAGCATCTCGCCCGCGATGTGCGGCGGCCCACCGGCCCCGGTCGAGCCGTAATTCAGCTTGCCTGGGTTGGCGCGTGCATGGGCAATGAATTCCTGCATGGTTTTCACCGGCACCGACGGATGCACCACGATCACCAGCGGCGACAGCGTCGCCTGCGTAACATAGTCAAAATCCTTGCCGATATCGAATGGCAGCTTTTTATACATGTGCGGATAGCCCGCGTGATTGCTGGTGCACGCCAGCAACGTGTAGCCGTCGGGCGCGGCGCGCGCAGCCAATTCGGTGGCGACGATGCCGCCTGCCGCCGGGCGGTTATCGACGACGAACGGCTGGCCAAGTTTGTCGCTCATGCGGGTGGTGACCAGCCGCGCCATCAGATCCGCGCCGCCGCCGGGCGAAAACGGCACGAGGATGCGTATCGGCTTGTTGGGGTAGCCCGCCACCTGGGCTTGCGTAGGCAACACCACGGCCGGCAAGCCCAAAGCGAAGCCGGCAAGCCAACGAACTAATGAATTCACGGCGGCACTTCCTTTCAGGAACGATAACAGCCCTTATTGTGCCAAAATAACACCAACGTGAGTGCGCGCCGGCGCATTCCCTGACGATAAGACCGGAGGAGTGAAATGAAGCCGTTTCTTGCAATGCTGGCCGCTGGTTTGTTGGCCAGCCCTGTGCTCGCACAGCAGGCCACACAACAGAGTGCGCAAGCCTATCCCAACCGCCCACTGCGCATGGTAATCCCCTGGCCGCCAGGGCAAGCCACCGATCTCGTCGGGCGCGTGGTGGCGCAGCGTTTAAGTGATGTGCTCGGCCAGCAGGTCATCGCCGACAACCGCCCCGGCGCGGGCGGCGCCATCGGCACTGACATCGTCGCCAAGGCCGCGCCCGATGGTTACACATTGCTCGCCGCGTCCAGCGGCCCGGTGACCATCAGCCCGCTGCTGCTTAAAGTGCCGTATGTGTCCGAGCGCGATCTGGCGCCCATTGCCAACGCGGGCTTTTCACCGTATCTGTTGGTGGCGCAAAGTGCGTTTCCGGCGGCTAACGCGCGTGATTTCGTTGCACTGGTGAAGGCCAACCCCGGCAAGTACACGTTGGCCTCGTCCGGTACCGGCGCCACCGCACATTTGATCGGCGAGTATTTCAACAGTGCTGCGGGCCTGAAAGCCACGCACGTGCCTTACAAGGGCAGCATTCCCGCGCTCACGGATGTCGTCAGCGGACAGGTCAATTACATGATCGAAACCGCCGCGGGCACCATGCCTTTTATCCGCAACGGCCGGCTGAAGGCTTACGGCATTTCACTCGCCCGTACCAGTACGCTCGCGCCGGGCATACCGCCGCTGGCCACCGCCGCCGATTTGCCGGGGTTTGAAGCGGCCGCGTGGATCGGCGTGATGGTGTCGGCGGGCACGCCCAAGCCGCTCGCCGACAAGCTCACCGCTGCCGTCGACAAAGTATTGCAGTCGCAGGAGACGCGCGAAAAAATCATGTCGGTGGGCGTTGAAGTTGAATACCGCCGCATCGATGAAATGGGCGCCTACCTCAAAATGCAAAGCGCGCGCTTCGCCGACATCATCAAGAAGAACGGCATCAAGGTGGAGTGACGCCGGGTTTACGTCCTTCCGCATAAAAAACCGGATGTGCTGGTCGAGCCATCCGGTTTTGCATTACGGGGAAGAATCTATGCGAAGCAATATAACTATCTGTTTTTATTGATATTTTTTAAATGCGCTTCGTAGCGCATTGTGTTCTGCGCATCCGGCGGATAAAGGCCCGGCAGCGCTGCGCCTTTTTCCACTTCCTGCATGATCCACGCTTCCAGCCGTTCCTGCGCCGGTGCGGCGGCGGCCACTTCGTCGACGAGCGCGGCGGGTATCACCACCGCGCCATCGTCATCGGCGACGATCACATCGTCCGGATAAACCGCAACACCGCCGCAACCCACCGGCTCCTGCCAGTTCACAAACGTCATGCCTGATACCGCCGGCGGTGACGCCGTGCCTTGCGCCCACAGTGGTAAACCCGTTGCCAGCACACCGGGCAAATCGCGCATGACGCCATCCGTCACCAGCGCAGAAACACCGCGCTTGACCATGCGTGCGCACAGGATGTCGCCGAAGATGCCTGCATCGGTTGTGCCCATGGCATCGACCACCACCACACTATCCGCCGTCATCGCTTCAACCGCGGCGCGTGTTGAGCGCGGCGAAGACCACGCGGCGGGCGTGGCCAGGTCCTCGCGCTGCGGAATAAAACGCAGCGTAAACGCGCGCCCCGCCACGCGCGCCTGGTTCGCACGCTGCGGGCGCGGGCCGCGCATCCATACATTGCGCAGGCCTTTTTTCAGCAGAATCGTGGTGACAGTCGCCGTGGAAACGTCACGCAGCACCTGCAACGCCTTTGACAAATCAGCCACGGCTGCGACTTCCCTGCACTTTTTGGCGTTACGCCGTTACCTTCGCCGGCTGCGCCGCGCGCGTTTCGGTGGGCACCGTCGCGCGCGTAAGCTCGGCAATGTTCGCGAGCTTGCCGCAGCCATCGGCCAGTGCGTAGAGCTTCTTCGCGCCCGCGCTGCCCAGCACCAGCCCGCTGCAATCGAGGAATTTTTCCTCTCTGTCAGCGGGCGTCATCGGCCATTCCGGAGAGCCGGGCACGCGGTCGATCTGCATCTTGAAAGTGCCGCGTTTGGTTTCGATTTCAATGTTGGTATAGCCGGTGGTGCCGGAGTACGTCTTTTCGCTGGGAATGTAAAAGCGTTCCACCTTCGGCATAAAGGCGCGGATTTCCGGCCGCTGCACCATGGCGTCGGTGAAGGTCTGCATGACCAGTTTGCCGTCGAGCACCGCGGCGGCGGCGTTGTATTCCATGCTGAATTTGCCTTCGAGGCCGGTGTGCGGATCGCGGTGGATCAGCGGCGTGTCCGCGCCTGGCAAAAAGCCGATGCGCACCTTGGTCACTTCATCGGCCTTGATGTTGTGCTCCTTCATCATTTCAAACATGCCGCCGACGGGCCGGTGATTGCAGTAGCAGCACGGATAGCGCTTCACATAAATGCCGGGCGTCAACATTTCCCACGGATCGCCCAGGTGCTTTAACGTCGACTCCAGCGGCACCGCGTCCGCGCCCGCGTACGTGTCGAAGAGATTATTCTTGCCGTCAAAAATGTGGTCGTCAGCGGTGAAGCCCTGCTTCGCCATCCACGCCGCCATCACCGCGCTACGCGCCGTGTGCCCGGCGTGAAACGGCTTGGTCATGCTGCCGAAGTTGCGAATGAGGCCCGACATCTGCGACGCGGCAATGCCCCACGCCGTTTGCAACTGCGCCACCGACAAGCCCCAAAGCCGCGCCGCCACTGCCGTGGTACCGAAAATGCCGACCGTCGCCGTACTGTGCCAGCCCTTGATGTAATGCCCCGCGCCGAACGCCGGGCCAATCTTGCCGCCGATTTCCAGACCGATCGAAATCGCCGCCAGCACCGCTTCACCGCTCGCGCCCACAGCTTCACCCACCGCCAGCCCGGCGCCCAGCATCGGCGCCGTCGGGTGGCCGCGCAATGTTGTCATCGCGTCATCGAAATCCAGTGCATGCGCGGCAAGGCCATTGGCGAACGCCGCTTCGGCGGGCGAGGTCGCCAACCGGGTGCCGAGCACAATCGATTGCGCGCGCGCGCCGGTTTCCATCACCCAGCGCTGTGCGATTTCCGCGCATTCGTCGAGCGTGCCGGCGAGCGTGCAGCCGAGCGTGTCGACCAGCGCGTCACGCGCACCGTCCATCACGGCTTGCGGAATGGCGCTGGCACGGGTGTTGATGGCAAATTCTGCGAGTTGTTTGGTCAGCATGGTAAGGCTCCTTGGTCTTGAAGGGAGGAAGGTGAAGGTTGAAGGGGAAAGGAAAATAAGACGGGGAATCGCTTGCGCTAAGACTTCGCTGGGATAAACGGTGCGAGCAAATACGAAGATTTATCGCCACCGGCGTAAATGGTGTTGATTGCACCCGCGTTGTAATCGCAATGATAGTGCGTGTAAGGCGCGCTGCCCACGCCGTCGCGCGGTTGCACATCCAACCGCAGCTTGTGGCCCTTTTTCAGCACTATGCAGGTCGGCCAGATTTCAATCTGGCACTCTACCGGCTTGCCCGGCTCCAGCCACCAGCGCTCGTTGGGCGGGTGAAACGGGCGGTACGGCGTTGATTTCGCCGCGTCGAGTTTACGGTGTGACGCGCGCAGCCAACCCTTGGTCAGCGGCACCGGGCCACCATGCTGTCCCACCTCCCACACATCCTTGCCGTCGGGGCCGATGTTACGCAACGTGCACATGATGTCCATGTCTTCCGTCGTGCTCGACACCCACAGGTTCAGCATCAACGGGCCAGTGATTTCGGTGTCCGCCATCATCGCAGCAGTTTCAAACGACACACCCAGCCGCCCCGCGCCACCGTGGGTGGTGGAGAGCGAAGATCCGGAAGCCACACCCGCCGCCGTCGAGCCGCTCGCCGAGTAACTGACGCTGGCCTCCCTCGCGGGCGCGTCGCCGCCCATGCTGCCCTCAGTGTCGGTATCGTCTTGCGACTGCTCGCGATCGATTTTCAGGTACAGCTTTTTCCACTCGGTGCGCGCCAGCGGCCACTCGTTCTCGGTGCGGAATGGATACGGCTTCTTGCTGCCGCCGGTGCGGATTTCCAGTTTCACCGGCGGTTCGTCAAGGATGCCGGTGTCGATGCCTTTGAGCCAATAATCGAACCAGCGCAGTTGCTCGGCGCGGCCTTCGTGCGAATGAAAGGGGTGAAAATGCGTGCCGGTATGGATGCGCAGTTTCTTGTGTTTGGCAGCGGCCTGGGTGTAACCCTCGGTGTTACCGCGAAGATGCAGCGAAAAGCCACCCCAATTGCCGACACTGTACACTGGCACGGTAATGTTGTCCCAGCGGGCACTCATCATGCGCCACCAGTCTGAATCGAGATCATTGCGCATCAGGTTGTAGAGCATGTCCGGCTGAAACGAATCCGGGTTAAAACTGCGCGGCCGCCCCAGCAGATGGTGCGCGGTGTGCGTGGCGATCCAGTTGGCGACAAAACCCATCGAGAAAATACCACCGTGGTAGCACTGATCGCGGTACTGATCGGCGCGGCCCTCCCACGGCATGATGGCTTTCAGTGACGGCGGGCGCAAATTCGCCACGCGCCACTGCGAACTCGCGTGATATGAAATACCGAGCGTGCCGACATTGCCGTTACACCACGGCTGCTTCGCCACCCACTCGATGCAATCGTAAAAATCGACGGACTCCTGATACGAACTCGGCTCGCATTTTCCAGGCGATTTGCCCGAACCACGCGAATCGATGCGCAGGCAGGCGTACTCGCGTGGGCACCACCATTCAGGATTTACCGTTTCCCAGTTCATGTACGGATTGGCTTTTTCGTCGAGATCGGCCGGCGGTATCCACAACTTGTCTTTTTGATACACGCTGATGTTGGCGATCACCGGCACCTTCGCCGTCGTATCCGGCCGAAAAATATCCGCACACAAGCTGCCACCGTCGCGCAGAGGAATCCACACGTCTTTTTCAACGATCAACTTGTGGCCTTTGTCCTGCGACCCATTCTGCGCCTTACTGCTGCTCATACATGATCTCCGGGGTGCGCCGCCAAAACGTAACGCGTGAAAAAATACTCCAATAAAACAGATACTTACGATCAACCCTGTTTGCGCACGACAGCATGACTGACGCACACAAGCCAGTGCATTATAGGGCAACGCCAGCGGCGAAAAACCGCGCCAAAAATTGCCACCGCCAGATCGCGTCGTCGCCGTTCTATATTGTGAACGGCAAAAAGGGGCGACAAAACGCACGCAATGCATGCGAACGATGTTTGCGAAAATACCCGCCTGCAAATCGAGGAGATCATCGCATGGCAAACAAAATCCGCTTGGGTGTCATCGGCGCGGGCGGTGCCACCTGGGCCAACCGCGCGCATTTTCCGGCGCTCGCACACAATCCCGACTTTGAACTGACGGCGGTGTGCACCACGCGCCCCGAAAGCGCGGAAGCCGCGCGCCAAAAATATGGCGCAAAACTCGCCTTCCATGATTTTCGGCAGATGGCGGCGTCGCCGGACATCGACGCGGTGGCGGTGGTGGTGCGCGTGCCCTCACACTACGACCCAACAAAGGCCGCGCTCGAAGCGGGCAAGCACGTTTATACCGAATGGCCACTGGGCCGCACCACCGCAGAGGGTGTGGAGCTCGCAGCGCTGGCGAAGGCAAAAGGCGTGCAAACCGCCGTGGGCCTGCAATCGCGCGTGAGTCCCCCACTGATGTACATGAAGGAACAGATCGAATCCGGCGAGCTCGGCGAAATCGTTGCCTGCCGCGTCAGCCTGATGCGAGACGGCGTGCTCGAACGCACCGCCAGCCGCACCTGGCAGCGTGACGTGACGCTCGGCGCGAACACGCTCACCATCGCCAACGGCCACACCATCGACGCGCTGCGCTTTGTCGCGGGCGACTTCAAGCGCCTCAGCTGCCGCATCACCACGCAGGTGCCGCAGTGGTACGAGACGGACACGAAGCGCTACGTCGATGTGACTTCGCCCGACAATGTGCTCGTCCACGGGCAACTCGCGAGCGGCGCGGTGGCGTCCGTGCATGTGGCGGCGATCCCGTGGGCAGGCAGCGGCTACCGCATGGAAATTCATGGCCGCAAGGGCACGCTGGTTGCCACCGGCGAAGATTCACCGCAGTTGTGCACCGTCAGCCTGTACGGCGCCCGCGCGGGCAACGATCTCGCGCCGGTGGATATCCCGCAGCGGTTTATTGTGGCGCCAGCGGGCACGCCCCCGGTTGCACCCTACAACGTCGGCCAGATGTATGCGGAGTTTGCGCGTGCGATTCGTGGTGAAAAAAGTTGCCAGCCGACATTCGACACGGCAGTTGACCTGCACCATTTCGTCGACGCACTGCGCAAGGCGTCGGACACGGGGCGCGAGGTGGAGATCTAACCCAGGCTCACCGGCGCGCCGAAAACGCAAGGCCGCATCAATCGAGCCGCGCGCCCGAAATCTTGACGATACTTTCGTACTTGACGTATTCGTCACGGATCAGTTTGGCGAACTCGGCGGGTGTCGAGTGCATGATATCGAGCGACTGCGCCGAAAAGTTGGCGATCACGCCCGGATCGGCCACCGCTTTTTTCAGTTCTGCGTTGAGCTTTTCGACGATGGGCATCGGCGTGCCTGCCGGCACAAAGCTGCCCATCCATGACACGAATTCAAATCCCGGCAGGGTTTCGGCAATGGTGGGCAGGTCAGGATATTGCGCGACGCGTTTGTCGGACGATACCGCAATTGAGCGCACGCGGTTGGCCTTCATTTGCGGCAGCGCTTCCGAGATCGGCGTCAACAACGCCTGAATTTCACCCGCCGCGGTGGCAACAGCCGCCGGCGAACCGCCCTTGTACGGCACGTGCACGATTTTGATGCCCGCCGTGTTGGCGAGCAGGCTGCCCGCCAGGTGCTGATACGCGCCAACGCCGGCAGAGCCGTAGCTGATTTCGCCGGGGCGTGATTTGGCGAGCGCAATAAAATCCTTGACCGTGCGTACCGGCAGCGACGGGTGCACCACCAGCACGCCCACCAGCCGCGCGATCGGCGTGATGCCGATGAAATCTTTCAATGCGTCGTACGGCAGCTTTTTATACATGTGCGCCGTGGCGACAAAAGTTGCCGAATACACCATCACCGTATAGCCATCAGGAGGGCTTTTCGCCACGATGTTGGCGCCAATGGTACCGCCCGCGCCGGGCCGGTTGTCGATAATGAACTGCTGGCCCAGTTGCTCGCCCACTTTTTGATACGCCACGCGGCCCACGATATCGGTGGCGCCCGCCGGTGGAAACACAATGACCACGCGCACCGGCCGCGAAGGATAGTTTTGCGCTTGCGCCGAGGCATCACTGGTGCAAGCCAGCATTCCCGCCATCCATCCCGCCGTCAGCCCCGCCAAAACCATCAACGCACGAATCGCTTGCATGAAGTTCTCCTCATGAGGTTGACCGGCGGCCGGCGCACGCGACAACCGCCATGCCGGGCCATGTTCTCGCCATCATACGCCGGAACGCGCATGGTCCGTAAAATGGAGCGCCAGCCCCCCCCTGCCGGGGATTGACTGCGGCGGCACGCGCGGCGGACACTTGCCGCCAGCATTTTCCGCGCCTTGCGAACATCCTTTCCGGCAACTCTTCCGATGAAACCTGAAATCGCCGTTCTCAAAATGATTTACGAACCCGCGCTCGCCGCGCTGGAACGTGATTTCACCGTGCACAAAGCCTACGCCGCGCCCGACCCGATCGCCTGGCTCAAACAGCACTGCGCCAATGCGCGTGCGGCGGTGTCCACCACCACCACCGAAGTCACGCGCGCGCATTTCGAAGCCCTGCCCAAACTGGAACTGCTGGCATGTTATGGCCCGTACGTCACGCTGATCGATTTCGCCGCGGCGAAGGATCACAACGTCATCGTCACCCACACGCCCGATTCCACCGCCGAGCCGGTGGCCGATCTCGCCATGGGGCTGATCGTCGCGGTCATGCGGCGCATATGCGAGGCCGACCGCTTTGTGCGCAGCGGCGCGTGGGCAAAGCAGTTGTTCCCGGCGGCAGTGGAAGTACGCGGCAAAACGCTGGGTATCGTCGGGATGGGCCGCATCGGGCGTGAAATCGCCATACGCGCGGCGAGCTTCGGCATGAAAATTTGTTACCACGGCCCGCGCCGCAAGGATGATGTGCCTCACCCGTACTACAGCGATCTCGAAGCGCTGGCGCGTGACGCCGACTGTCTGGCTGTAACCTGCGCGCTAACCCCTGCAACACGCCACCTCGTCGATGCGCGCATTTTGCAGGCGCTTGGCCCCGAAGGTTTTCTCGTCAACGTCGCGCGCGGCGCGGTTGTCGATGAAAACGCGCTGGTTGCCGCACTCGCGAACCACCAACTTGGCGGCGCGGCACTCGACGTGTTTCGTGACGAGCCGCATGTGCCGCCGGCGCTATTCACCATGGACAACGTCGTGCTCGCCCCGCACATGGGCACCGGCACGCGCGAAGTGCGCGAAGGCAGGGCGGAAATGTTTTTGCATGATGTGCGCGCGCATTTTGCGGGGCTGGGGTTGAAGTATGTTGTGGCGTGATTGCCTATAAGTATTTGTTTTTATTGATATTTTTAATCATCCTATTGGCGTATTCCTGAAAATCAAATACACCAACTTCGTCGTTCCTGCGAAAGCTGGAACCCAGTTCGTTCGCCCATGCGCAGCATCTAAAATGCGATCCTTCGGATCGTCATTACGCACCGGGTTCCAGCTTTCGCTGGAACGGCGAAGTGGTATTTCCAGTTCTTCCTAAAGGCAGCTTATGTCACAAACCTCGCAACCCAACACCAAGGCAACCCAAGGCTCCATCGACGCCCACGCCCACTGGTCGCCGCAACCCTACATGCAATACGCCGAGCAACAAGGCGGCAAAATCGCCAGCGGCGTGCCCAGCCCGTTGATGTATGACCTCGAAGCGCGCATCAAATGGATGGATTCCCGCAACGTCAAAATGCATGTGCTGAGTCTCTCCGGCGGCATGCCGTGGCAGTGGGCCTCGCTCGACGCGGCGGACAAGCTCGCGCGCATCGTCAACGACGCCGCTGTCGAAGCTCATCAGGCGCACCCGGATCGTTTTATCGCCGCCACCGCCATCCCCATGCGTGACCCGAAAGCCGCGCTGCGCGAAATGGATCGCATGGCGGGCAAGCCCGGCATTCGCGCCATGCACCTGCCCAACTCGGTCGAAGGCATCGACTACCTGTTCACGCCTACCTATGAACCCATCGTCGCCAAGTGTGAAGCACTCTGCCTGCCGCTGCTGTTTCACCCGCTCGACGGCGAGGCCAATCACTACGGCGGCCCGGAGCGGCTGGCGGGCGCGAACTTTATTTACAACACGCTGGGCTTTCCCTTCGAGACCGCGACACTCGCCGTCAAATTCATCTACAGCGGCTACCTCGACAAATACCCCAAGCTCGACATCGTGCTGCCGCATTCCGGCGGCTGCTTTCCCTATATTGCGGGCCGCGTCGAACACAGCATCAAGAAAGGCGCGGTCGAAGCGGCGTCGAATCTGAAAAGCTCCATGCGCGATTACATCCGGCGCTTTCACTACGACACGCTGGCGTATTACCCCGAAACCCTGCGCTTCATGATCGAACTCGTCGGCGCGGATCGCGTGGTCATCGGCACTGACAACTACGCCAAAATGGATGTGGAGTATCCGAATGCGCTGGTGGAATCGCTAAATCTGCCGGCGGCGGATTTGCAGAAGATACTGTTTGGGAATGCGGCGCGGTTGATGCGGATGTGAAGGGAGCGACCGCGGCCGCACAAAGTCTATCGATAGGGAGATATCATGAGTTATGACTTAGCCGTCTTTGAACCAAGAGATGAATTGAGATATCGCAAAGCTTTTGACGAATGGTATGACCGAACCACCGATTGGGAAAAGAATTTCAATTACTACAATCCTGAGAACGTAACAGGACCTCTGAGGTTGTGGCTCACAGAGTTCACGAAAGCGTTTCCTCCGTTGAACGGTCCCATGGCTCCGCCCATAGAACAATTGACCGCAGGAATACGTACTGCGGATCACAATGTAGCGCGCGACCTAATATACATTGCATTTTCTTGGTCTGATGCAGAATTGGCGTATCGCACCTGTTTCGATTTGGCGAAACGATTTCGCGTAGCTTTTCTTGATGCGAGCGGGGATGAAGGGGCGGTTTGGTTTCCCACCGAAAATGGAAGCCTAGAGATTGTGCATGTTTACAGCGATGAATAGCTGAATTCGGAATACCAGACAAAGGATCAAGAACTTGAACGCCGACATCCAACTCCCCACCGAACAAACCCGCCAGTGGCTCTACACCCTGTGGCGCACCGCCGGCAGCAACGAACAGGAAGTCCGGCTCACCGCCGATCATCTGGTCGGCGCCAATCTCGCCGGGCATGATTCGCATGGCGTGGGCATGGTGTTACCGTATGTGCGTTCCTTGCAAGCCAAGGAACTTCAATTAAATCAAATACTTACAGTGGTCACCGACACCGGGTCGCTGCTGGTGGTGGACGGCAATCGCGGCATCGGGCAGTCGATGGCGTATCAGACCATGAATCTCGCCATCGAACGCGCCAGGCAAAACGGTGTGGTGATCGTGGGCTTGAAAAACACGCATCACATCGGCCGCGTCGGGCATTGGGCGGAGATGGCGATTGCAGCGAACCTTGCGTCGATCCACTTCACCAACGTGGTGAGCCGCCCGATTGTCGCGCCGCACGGCGGGCGTCAGGGGCGCCTCGGTACCAATCCGCTTACGGTCGGCCTGCCGCGCCGCGACGGGCCGCCGATCCTGCTCGATTTCGCCTCCAGCGCCGTCGCGGTGGGGAAGATTCGCGTCGCCTACAACAAGAAAGGGCCGGCGCCCGCCGGCACACTGATCGATCATGAAGGCAACGCCACCACCAACCCGGCGGTAATGTACGAAGAACCGATGGGCGCGCTACTCACCGCCGCCGGTCACAAGGGTTACGCGCTGTCGCTGGTGTGCGATTTGCTGGGCAGTGCACTGTTCGGTGGCACGACGGCGCAGCCCAGCCGCCTGCGCCCGCCCGCGACGTATAACAACATGCTCGCCATTGTGTTCGACCCGGCGCGTTTCGGCGCGGGCGAACACTTCGAGCAGGAATCGAAAGCGTTTATCGACTACGTGCAATCGGCCAAACGCACGGATGCGAATGCGCCGATTGAAATCCCCGGCGATGCCGAACGGCGCTATCGCCGCGAGCGCGCACAGGCAATGCCGGTGGATACGGGCACGCTACAGACCATGGATGATGCGGCGAAAATGATTAACGCCATGTGTGGGGCGGCGCTGCCGCCGGCGTCATCTTTAATCAAGCGCTAACCGTCACTCGATTACTGCGTCAATCCGGCGTTAACCTGGCATCAATCCAGTTTAACCCCCGCCGCCCTCACCACCGCGCCCCACTTGGCGTGATCGTTCTTCAACTGCGCGGCCAGTTGCTCGGGCGTGCCGGGCGCGGGCTCGGCGCCGCGTGCGATCAGGCGCTCGCGCAAATCTTTGTCGGCGAGTGCCTTGTGAATACCGCTGTTCATTTTGTCGACGATGTCGCGCGGCGTTTTGGCGGGGAAAAAGAGGCCATACCAGTTAAGCGCTTCGACTTTGGCGACACCCGCTTCCACCGCCGAGGGCACGTCGGGCAGCAACGCGGCGCGCTGCCCCACGGTGACGAACAGCGCGCGCAGTTTCCCGCTTTGCACATGCGGCAGCAGCACCGGCAAATCGGCAGCGAGCAGTTGCGAATGCCCGCCGATGGTGGCGGTGACTGCAGGCGCCGCGCCGCCGTACGGCACATGCGTGATATTCGTGCCAGTCTCCATCTTGAAGAGCTCGATCACGAGGTGCGCGATGCCGCCATTGCCGGTGGACGCGCCATTCAACTGGCCGGGCCGCGCCCTGGCAAGCGCGATCAACTCTTTCACGTTCTTCACCGGCAGCGAGGGGTGGATGGTTAACAGCTCCGGCGTGTTGCTCACGACGGAGATCGGCGCGAAATCGCGGAACAGATCAAACGGCAGTTTTGGGTAAACATGCGGATAGATCGCCAGTGATGTGCTGGTCATGATCAGCGCGTAACCATCCGGCACGGATTTCGCCACATTGTCAACACCTATGGTGCCGCCCGCGCCGCCGCGATTGTCGATGATGACCGATTGCCCCATCGCCTCGCCAAGCTTGGGCGACATCATGCGCGCCACGATGTCGATTGGCCCGCCCGCCGGAAAGCCGATCACGATGCGTATTTGTTTGGCGGGATAGCTCTGCGCGCCCGCACCGGAAGCCACGCATGCCAGCGCAGCGGCCAGCAGTGTCAGTAGGTTCTTCATCGTCTGCCTTCCTTACCTAGGTACCCCGTTATCTCGCTGCCTGTTCAGCGCCATGATTGTGGGCCAGCCCGGCGTGGAAAACAAATGCCCGCTTTGAGCGTGCCGGTTGAGTGAACAGGGTGGCACTGTTAGCATTCGCGCGCCAGCCCCGGCGCCATTTTGCGTGGTGTCGCACACGGTCAGCCCCGTTTGACGAAAAATATATAAGTATCTGATTTATTTGAGTTTTGCGCCTATGAGCCACGAAGCCTCCCAGGACAACCCTTACACGCGCGGCATCGCGCAATTCGTTTCAAGCCTGTCTTACGACGCGATTCCCGCCGAAGTCAAAGCGCGCATCAAGTTGTTGATGCTTGATGCGCTTGGCTGCGCGCTTTACGGCGCGGATCTTGAATGGAGCCGCATGCTGCAACACACGCTCACGCAGGTGGATGCCTCGCGCACCTGCAATGTGTGGGGCACAACGCGCAAACTTTCCGCGCCGCACGCAGCATTGATCAACGGCACTCAGGTGCAGGGCTTTGAACTGGATGATGTGCATCGCGCGGGCGTGCTGCATGTGGGCGCAGTCGTGCTGCCGTCACTCATCAGCATCACCGAAATGCGCCCCGGCATGAGCGGCAGGGAGTTCATCACTGCGGCCGTCGCCGGCTACGAAATTGGCCCGCGCGTGGGCCTGTGCATGCGCCCGGATCACCTCCTGCAGGGCTGGCATTCGGGGGCGACGCTGGGCGTCTTTTCGTCCGCAGCGGGTGCGGCGCGTGCGCTGAAACTGGATGTGGACAAAACCGTGCACGCACTCGGCATCGCCGGCACGCAATCAGCGGGGCTGATGGCAGCACAGTACGGCGCCATGGTGAAGCGCATGCACGCGGGCCGGGCGTCGCAATCGGGGCTGTACGGCGCGCTGATCGCGGAAAGCGGATTCACCGGCTCGTTAACGTGCTGGAAAGCGACTACGGCGGCTTCTGCTCCACCTTCTCGCGCTCGCACGACCGTTACGACTTGAAGGAACTCACCGCGGGCTTCGGCAGCACGTGGCAAACCATGGGTGTGGCGTTGAAGTTTTACTCGTGCGTGGGCAGCAACCACACCACGCTCGATGCCATCCGCGACATGCAGGCCGAAAAGCCCTTCGGCGCGAAAGACGTGAAACTCATCGACGTGCACGGCTCGCAAGTCACCATGGATCACGTCGGCTGGACATATGTGCCGCAAGGTTTGACCTCGGCGCAATTGAACCTGCCGTATTGCATTGCCACATGGCTGCTGGAGGGCGACTGTTTCGTCGATCAGTTCACCGAAGACAAAGTCGCCGACCCCACGCGGATGAAGCTCTCGGAAATCGTGCACGTGCATCACGACGACGCAATCACAAAGCTCGGCGCAAAAATGCGCCACAAGGTTCGCGTGCAAGTGGCGCTAAACGACGGCTCGCGCATGGAGCGCACGGTCGAATCCGCGCGCGGCAGCGAATACAAATTCGCCAGCGAAGCCGATATCGTCGAGAAGTTTGAAAAGCTCGCGGCCAAAGCATTGCCCAAGCCGCAAGTGGAACAACTGCGTGACGCGATGCTCGGGCTGGATAAGCTGGATGATGCGGTGAAAATTGCGCAATTGCTCGGTAAGCAATAGAAATATTTATCAAATAAATCAAAAGGTTACAACATGAACCCACCCTCCCAATCCGTCATCACCGAATTCGCTCCCACGGGCAAGCTGCGCTGCGGCCTGAATATGAGCAACTTTCTGCTGACTGGGCGCGATGCCGCCGGGGCGCCCATTGGCGTTGCACCCGACATCGGCCGCGAGCTGGCAAAGCGGCTTGGCGTCGACGCGGTGATGGTGCCGTACGCCGGGCCCGGCCTTCTCGCCGACGACGCGGGCAAGAATCTGTGGGACGTGGCGTTTTTGGGTGCCGAACCACAGCGCGCGAACGTCATCGACTTTACGGCGGCTTACAGTGAAATCGAGGCCACTTATCTGCTGCCCGCGGGTTCACCGCTGAAATCCATCGCCGGGGTGGATGCGAAAGGGGTGCGCATCGCCGTGCCGGAACGCAGCGCCTACGAACTATGGCTCACGCGCAATATCAGGAACGCCGAACTCATCCGCTTCAAGGGCGGCGACGAAACCTTCAAGCGTTTTGTCGAGGACAAGTTCGATGCGCTCGCCGGCCTACGCCCGCGCCTCATCGAAGATCATGCGAAACTGCCCGGCTCGATTTTGCTCAACGGTAATTTCACCGCCGTGCAGCAGGCAGCGGGCACGCCCAAGGGCCGCGCGGCCGCATTCGCCTATTTGCGTGAATTCATTGAGGACATCAAGGCCAGCGGGCTGGTGGCGCAGGCGATTGCTCGCAATAACGTGCGCGGTTTGACCGTGGCGGCAGCGGCCGCCGCTTGAAGATCGCGTTGGACGCGGCGGTGTAGTGCTTCTACGGCTCGCCTGTCAGGCCGCGTTCACTCAGCAGTAGACATTTGCCGACAATCTTGCGCCCGGCAACCAGGGACAGCGCTTTGGGTGCTTGTTCAAAACCCATGCGCTGATGGATCAAGGGCGTCAACGCGCCCGTGCGCACCTTGTCGAGCAGCCCCGTCATCAATTCCGCCCAGCGGTCAGGATGACGCTGGGTGAACCCGCCATACGGTGCGCCCACCACCGACAGTCCGCCGAACAATATGCGGTTGGCGGGGGCGGAGGGGATGCGTCCACCGGCAAAGCCCACCACCAGCACGCGGCCGTCTATTGCCGTAGAGCGCATCGTGGCGTCAAACACATCGCCACCGACCGGATCGAAGGACACATCCGCGCCGCGTCCGCTGGTGAGTTCACGTATACGTTCGGTCAGCGGTTCGCGGTTGGTGTTGACCACGAAGTCCGCGCCCTCGGCTCTGACCTTTTGCAGTTTCTTGTCATCGCCGCCCGTGGCGATCACCGTGGCCCCCAGCATTTTGCCGAGCTTTACTGCTGCCAGACCCACTCCGCCCGAGGCGCCATGCACGGCCAGCACTTCACCCGGCTGCAGATTCGCGCGATGCTTGAGCGCGTAGTAGCTCGTGCCGAAGTTCAATGGAAATCCGGCGATGTCCGTGAGGCGTATGCCCGCCGGCACGTGCACCGCGCGAATGGCGGGCAGGGTGACGTCATCGGCAAAGCATTGGCGCACGTCGTTGTTTTGCACCAGCACGCGGTCACCTGGCTTGAAAGTTGAAACGCCTTCGCCGCAATCCATCACGACGCCCGCGCCTTCGGTGCCCAGCACGAACGGCGGTGTAAGTTTCACCTGATATTTGCCGGTAGTTACCAGCAGATCGCCGAAATTCACACCGGCCGCGTAAATGGCAACACGGATTTCGCCATAGCCGGGCGCGCGCGAGGGCCACTCCATCACTTTCAGAGAATGTGCGCCAGTCAGTGCGGTGCAGACGACGGCTTTCACGCGCCGGCATCCCACACGTTTGCGCTCAAGCCCTGTTGCGCGAGTTTGTTCTTTTCCACTTTGTTGGTGCCGGTGCGCGGCAGCGTGTCGACGATTTCGATGTAGCGCGGCCACATGAATTTCGGCAACTGCGCCTTCAGCCACGCATGCAATTCCGCCGGAGCGAGCATGCAGCCAGCCTTCAGCACGGCAATCAACCGGATGTCGTCTTCGCCCGCGCCGGCGGCATGCGCCAGCACCACGCACTCGGCAATCGCCGGATGCGCCGCAGCACTGCGCTCGATATCACTGGATGAAACATTTTCACCACGCCGCCGGATACGGTCTTTCTTGCGGTCGATGTAAAAATAATTGCCCGCTGCATCACGCCGCAGCAAGTCACCGGTGTGAAACCACAGATTGCGCCAGGCCTCCAGCGTGGCTTGCGGCTGGTTGAAATAACCTTGCATCGCCAGATAGGGTTTGCGCGGCCGGCCCACCAGTTCGCCGGGTTCTCCATCGGGCACCGGCATGTCGTGATCGTCAACGAGCGCCAATTCCCAGTCCTCATGCGCGCGCCCCGTCGAGCCCAACACACGTTCCGGATATGGAAAATACAGCAGGTAACTCGTCTCGGTCATGGCGAAAGCCTCGAGCGTGCGCACGCCGAATCGCGCCTCGAATTCAACATCGTGCGCGGCATTGAAAATCGCGCGAACGCGATGCGCGCGGTCGAACGCGCCGGGCGGCTGCGCCTTGATCTGCGGCACAATGGCATGCACCACATAACCCAAGGTGGCGTTGCAGTGCGCCGCCCGCTCCCAGTAACGCGAAGCGCTGAAGCGCTCATCGATCACCGCGTGGGCGCCGAGCACCAGCGCAGGCAGCGCGCACATGCGGCTCGACAGGCCGTGAAACAGCGGCAGCGGTGAATACAGAATATCGTCGCGCGTCATGCCCGACAACCGCATGAAGGTGCACGCCGAGGTAAACGTCAGCGCGTCCGGCAGCATCACACCCTTCGCCGGTCCGGTGGTGCCGGAGGTGTACGAAATCATCTGAATGCGCCGGTAGTCCGGCGGCAGCGCTGGATCGTCGGCGCCCGGCACGAATAAATCCTCAAATAAATCATATAGTTGTGTTCTGTCGTGATTGGGCGCATGGCCCGCCACGGCTACCCAAGGCAAAGCGCGTTTCGTGGCCTCGTTCAGCGTATTGAGTGCAGGCAGCAGGCTGTCCTGAACAATCATGCCCTGCGCCTGAGCATCATCCACTTGCGCTTCGAGCAGCGCACCCTTCAACTGCGGGTTAAGCGGCACAATGGCCGCACCCAGCAGGCTGCACGCATACCACGCCAGCACGAACGCCAAACCATTCGGTAGCAGCAACAGCACGCGGCTGCCTTCGACGATGCCGCGTTGCGACAAGCCGCGCGCCAGTTCAGTGACGCGGCGTTCGGTTTCCGCAAAGGTGATCGTGTGATCGCCAAATGTCAGATAAGGCCGCTCGCCATCCACGTGGGCGCGATGCCGCAAAAAAATGCCGATATTGCGCAATGGCAGTGGCAAATCGCGCAGCGTTTGCGGCGGCAGCGCGGAGAGGTCGTGTGCGGAATCAGTAGTGTTCATGGCAAAAGTTGCGGTTACCGGCGGCCTGCGACAGCACCAGCCGCGCGCGCTCAACGTATACTACACGAGCGTGTTGCCGCGTTTGAACCGGAGATCACCATGCCGCGCCCGTTGATGTGCCTTCTGACAATAGCCCAGCGAAGGGTAACTGCCGGGTTGTGTCTTGCAGCAGCCGTGGCCGGGCCGTTGGCTGCCGCGCAGCCTGCGCCAGTGGCCTATCCCGTCAAGCCCATACGCATGCTGGTGCCCTTCGCGGCAGGGGGCGGCGCCGACATCGTGATGCGCCCTTTCGTGCAAAAAATGATCGACAACATCGGGCAGACTGTCGTCTACGAAAATCGCGGCGGCGCGGGTGGCGTTCTCGCGGGTGAAATCGTCGCCCGCGCGGCACCCGACGGGTATACGCTACTGGTGGGCGCGGTGTCGGTGATGACAGTAACGCCGCATCTCGTGAAGATGCCGTTCGATCCGCTAAAAGACCTCGCTCCCATTACGAAAATCGCTGAAGTCGCCAGCGTGCTCGCCGCACGGCCCGGCTTCACTCCGCGCACGCTGAAGGAAATTGTTGCCTATGCCAGGGCCAGCCCCGGCAAACTGATCTGGGGCATCACCGGCATCGGCGCGCCGGGGCATTTGTCGCTGGAAAAATTCCGCACCGAACAAACCATTGATCTCACCATGGTCGCCTACAAGGGCGCGGGGCCGGGCGTGCTGGCTTTACTTGGCGGCGAGGTTGACATCATGTCCGCCAATCCCGGCGTGTTTATACCACACATTAAATCCGGCAAGCTGCGCCCGATTGGCACCTCCAGCGCACAGCGCATGGCCATCATGCCCGACGTGCCGACTTACGCCGAGCTGGGCTTTCCCGGCTATGTATTTGTCTCGTGGTACGGTCTGGCGGCACCGCTGGGCACACCCGAACCAGTGATCAAAAAGCTGTATGAAGAAAGTGCCCGCATCCTGAAGGAGCCGGACATTGTCACCGGCTTCGCTCGCGACGGCGGCCTGCCCGGCGGCAACACGCCGATCGCGTTTGCGAAAGACATTCGTGACGAGTACGCCGAAGCCGGGCGGCTGTTGAAGCGTACAAAGGGCAAGCTCTAGCAACCCGCCCGAAGTTCCACAAGCGACTTGAATCCACCGTAGATCATGCGCTTTGCGTCGAACGGCATCCCCGCCGATCTGCACATGGCCGCGATGCGCGGGTCCTTCATCACTTTGGCGTTGACGCGGTCGCGATGCGCGCGCGACTTGTAAGCGATGTAGGCGAATACCACCGTCTCGCTCGGTTTCAATTTCACCGCCTGCGGAAACGATGTCAACTCGCCCGGCTTCGCGTCATCGGCCACAAACTCGGCGTAATCCAGAGCGCCATACTCACGCCAGATGCGACCGCACTGGCGTGCAAGCCGCCGGTACGCCGTCAGTTTTTTCTTAGGCACGGGCACTACAAAGCCATCGACATAGCCCATAAAAATCCCTTTAAAACAGATACTAGAGCATCACCCACCACTCAATGCCTGGACAATCGCCACGTCGTCTGCCGGCGCCATCGCGTGCGCAAGGTTATCCACCTGCTCGCCATTGACGAATATGCGAATGTGCCGCCGCACGCGGTCCTGCTCGTCGATCATGCGAAAGCGGATGCCGGGGTACTGTCGCTCGAGGTCATCGAGCATTGCGCCAAGCGTTGCACCGCTCGCCTGTGTGTAGCGGCTTTGCGTGTAAGAAAGCAGGGCGTCTGGAATCAGAACTTTCATGGATCGATACGTTGGCTTGATCTGATGCCGCAAGCGCGAGGAAAGAACGCGCCCCTGCATTCAGCATAAGCTATTTCACCAGCCGGGCCTTTGACTTTTCACCTAGGGTGTTAAGTGCAACGGCCGCGCGCACCAGCGCCTTGAAGTCGGCAGCATTCACGACCTCCTCCTCGTGAATGTCGATCGCACGCCGCGTGTTGCCATCGAGACTGGCATTAAAGAGCTTCCCTGGATCCGGCAACGCTGCGCCTTTGGCAAATGTCAGCTTGACCACCGCCTTGTAGGTTTCGCCCGTGCACACTATGCCGTCATGCGACCACACAGGCACGCCTCCAGGATTATTGGCCTTCGCCCATTTGCGTTCTTCCACAATGGCGGGGTCTGCTTCCCGAATCAGCTTGCGCATGCGTTCGAGGGTTCGCCCGCGCCAATCGGTTGGGCTTGCAGCTTTCACAGTGCAGCGATCTCCACCGCATAAATCTCCGGCAAATGCTCGGCAATACGCGACCATTTGCCGCCTTCATCGCGGCTCATCCAGACTTCCCCACTGGTAGTACCGAAATACAGGCCAACAGGATCACACGCATCGCCCGTCATCGCCTGGCGTTTCACCGTCCACCACGCCTGAGCCTTCGGCATGCCGGCATTCTGCTTTTGCCACGATTTTCCGGCGTTCCTGGTTACATACACCGCCGGTTTGCCATCCGGGCTGACGCGTGGCCACACTTGCGTGCCGTCCATCGGTAAAACCCATGCTGTCTTATCGTTACGAGGATGCACTACCAACGGAAAGCCGATGTCACCCACCTTCTTCGGCATGCTGCGTCCAATGCGCGCCCAGGTGTTCGAAGGCCGGTCAATGCGGTAAATGCCACAATGGTTCTGCTGATAGATACGGTCCGGATTGGACGGGCACATGCGCAGGCAGTGCGGGTCGTGAAAGGTCGGAAGCTTGGGATCGAAGCCAAAACCCTCGACTACCTCCATGCCATCAATAAGTACCTTCCATGTTGCGCCACCGTCGACGGTCTCATGCACGCCGCCACCCGACATGCCGAAATACATATGCTTGGGGTCGCGCGGGTCGACAATGATCGAGTGCATCTTTGGTCCATCGGGCGTGCCGTCCTGCACCGTGCCCATCCACTCTCGGTACTGCGGGTCGTCGTTAATATACGAGAACGGCGCCCAGGTGTTGCCGCCATCCTCGCTACGGAACAAACCCTGCGGGCTGGTGCCTGCGTACCAGACATTCGGTTCGTTGGCGTGCGCGGGTGTCAGCCAAAACGTGTGCCCCACAGAGCGGCCCTTTTTACCATCGGCGCCCTCCGGCACTTTCGCAAACGCCGGCGGCTGCTTCACCTCTTTGAACGTGCGCCCACCATCGGTGGAGCGGTGCATGGTCGGCCCCAGATGTCCCGTGCTCGCCGACACCAGCAGCGTACGCTTGTCGCGCGGGTCGAGCACGGCGTGGTTGATGATCTGGCCGAGAAACTTCGGGCCTTCAAGCTTCCAGCGCTTGCGCGCACTATCGCTTTTCATCACCCACAGGCCTTTGCGAGTGGCGACGAACAGCGCGAGCTTGCTTGAAGCGGACGACTTGCGATTACCGGTTTTTTGGGCTGGCATGATGTTCTCCTTGAGAAATCAGTTCGTGGGTTTCCGGGATATGCACGCTTAAACCGGTTTGCCGGAGGCGTGGCTGGAGAAAAACGTAATCATATGGCCCGCGGGCTCACGCACTTGGAACGCCTCGTGATCGATGGCGGGTCTCGTTTCAATCGGCGAAGGGGCAAGTCCTGATTTGGTAAATTGGCGATGCGTGGCGCGCAGGTCGTCCACCATCAAGTCAAACGCGGCGTCACCGGATTTGATACTGTCCTTACGCATCAAAATCAGGTGAGTACCGCCACGCAGTTCGTACACCGAGACTTGCGGCCCTTCAAAAATCACGCGCATGCCGATTTGGCGCATGAATGCGCCGCTCTCGGCCATGCGATCTGTTTCCAGCACGACATGCGCCACGCCAACAGACGGGCGCTTTTCCTGCTGGGCTGAAGGGTGACCCACGGCGCTCATGCGCTCTGCACGGTGGCGGTGCGTGCAGCGCGTTCCTGCGCCACGGTTTCACGAATCGGCCGAACCGGCCGCACTTCAATGCTGCCTACTCGCGCCGGCGGAATCTTCGAGGCAATCTGTATTGCCTCGTTTAAATCACGCGCGTCGATCATGTAGAAGCCCGCAAGCTGCTCCTTCGTTTCGGCAAACGGGCCGTCGGTTACCGACAGCCTGCCGTTGCGCATGCGCACCGTGGTTGCCGACGTCACGGATTGCAGCGCTTCCGACGCAATGCAATGGCCGCTCTTGCGAATGCCTTCATCAAAGGCCACACAGTCCTCGTCGGGCAGCTCCGGCAGGCGTTTCTCGTCGAGATAAACCAGACAAAGGTATTTCATGGCTCACTCCTTCTCTCGTCAGGGCTTTTCTGCCGCCGCTTTCAGGTTGGCCAGCCCCGCCTCGAAGTCCGGTCCGACCATTTTGTCCATACTCAGGAACAGACACATGATCTTGGACATGAAATTGGCCTGACCTTCCATGCTCCAGGTGACTTCGGTGCCGTCCGCCGTCGGCGTCAACGTAAAGTTCACCACGTTACTGGCCTTGAAAGGCTTCTCAAAATTGAGCTTGATGGTGAGCTTTGATGGCGGCGTTGATTCAGCAATTTCCATCCCGCCCACGCCAACATCCTTGTTGCCTTCCCAGCCGTAGGTGGCGCCTTTGCCTGCCGTGTTGGCGCTGTAGGTGCGTTTCATCGCAGGATCTTTTTTCTCCCACGGCGACCACGCAGCCCAATTCTTGAAATCGTTGAGAAAACCGAAGACTTTTTCCGCCGGGGCCTTCATCACACCCTTGCGTTCGATCTTGAAGCTGTCGGGCTGCATCGCCGCCAGTACCAGCACGCCCACAATCAGCACTGCAATCACAATACCAATGACTTTTAGCATGACAGATTCCTCAATAAAAACTTCCGGGTTTCAGAGATACACAGTAGTCATCCAAGATACACCAAACCGATCCATCACCATGCCGAAGCACGGCGAAAAGAACGTTTTTGCCAGCGGCATTTGCACTTGCCCGCCATCGGAAAGTGCAGTGAACCGCAGCTTCGCCTCGCCTTCGTCCTTTACGTTAAGCGCCATTGAAAACCCCTCAAATCGGGGTGGCCCCACGCATCGTCCGTCAGACGCCATCACCGTGGATTTACCCACCTTGAACACCGCATGCATGATCTTGTCCGCCGCATTGGGCGGCAGCGCGTCCGGCGGTAGCGGGTCGGGGTTATCCTTGAAACGGAGGACCATGCCGATTTCAGCGCCCAACGCTTGCCGGTAAAAGCTTAGCGCCTCTTCGCACCGGCCATCGAAAATCAAGTACGGCTCGACTCGCATACGCAAACTGTTTTATGTAAGTATTTGATTTTAAATAATTTTATTTGACGGCAAGCCTGTAATTTCCCGCACCTCACGCACTTCCACGTGCCCGAGCCGTGCGCCCGGAATGCGCCCTGCGATGTCAATGGCTTCATCGCGGCTTGTCGCTTCAACAAAAAAATAGCCCGCCACCTGCTCATGCGTCTCTGCGAACGGCCCGTCCGTTACCGACGCCTTGCCGTTACGTACCGCCACCCGCGCGGCCTGCGCGGTTGGCGTCAACGGTGAGGCGTGGATGTATTGGCCGTTTGCATGCAAAGTGTGGGTGAGTTGTACGGATTCGGCGAGCATTTCGCCGCCCGCCTTGGGGGCCAAACCCAGACAGCCCAGATCATCGTGGCACACCAGTAATAGAAATTTCATATCGTAACTATCTGAATTTGCGTGATTTTTTAAAAACAGCACCGCGGTGTCGTGCCTGCTCTTACACACTAGTCGAACAAGATCCAGCGATTTCGACAGCCGCTTTAAACAATTTTCATGCGGCTAACTCCGCCAGCCGCCGTTCGATAAACCGCCGTTCCGGCGCTAGCCCGGTCAGCGCCAGCGCGCGCTCGTAAGCTGCTTTCGCATCAGCCACACGCCCCAGCCGCCGGCACAAATCGGCACGGGCCGCATGGGCCAACCGGTAGTCTCGTAATTCACCCTGTGCCAACAAGGCATCGACCAGCACCAGGCCGGCCTGCGGACCATCGCGCATGGCCACCGCCACGGCGCGGTTCAATTCAATAACGGGCGATGGCTCGCGCTGCAGAAGCACATCGTAAAGGCCGACAATTTGCGCCCAGTCGGTGGTGGCCGGCGTGACGGCTTCGGCATGCACCGCCGAGATCGCCGCTTGTAATGCATACGCACCCGCGCCCGCGCCGGCCGAGGCCAAGGCGCGCTCGATGAGCGCCGTGCCTTCGGCGATAAGGGCACGATCCCATAGCGCGCGGTCCTGCTCTTCCAGCGTAATCAAATCACCACTTGCCGATGCACGCGCCGAACGGCGTGATTCATGCAGCAACATCAACGCGAGCAGGCCCTGCGCCTCCGGCTGCGGCAGCAATTGCGCGAGCAAACGTGCCACGCGTATCGCTTCGCCCGACAAATCGGCGCGTGTCAGCGTGTCACCCGACGACGCGGAATAACCTTCGTTGAATACCAGGTAGATCACACGCAGCACGCTATCCAGCCGTTCTGGGAGTTCCTCCGGCGAGGGCACCTGATAGGGAATTTTCGCGTCGCGTATCTTGGCTTTCGCCCGCACAATACGCTGCGCGATGGTGGGAACGGCGGTAAGAAAGGCGCGCGCGATTTCCTCGGTAGTCAGTCCGCAGACCTCGCGCAGCGTCAGCGCCACTTGCGCATCGGCATTCAGCGCGGGATGGCAGCAGGTAAAAATCAGCCGCAAGCGGTCGTCTTCGATATCTTCGGTTTCGGGCGCATCCGGCGCAGCGATGCGTCCGGCAGCGTCATCGTCCAGCGCCTCGAAACGCTCGCCGCGGCGCAGCTTGTCGATGGCCTTGAAGCGTCCGGTGGAAACCAGCCACGCGCGCGGATTTTCCGGAACACCGTCAGCGGGCCATTGTTCCATCGCCGCGCGAAACGCATCGTGCAGTGCTTCCTCTGCCTGTTCAAAATCACCCAGCAGCCGGATCAGCGTGGCCAGCACTCGCCGGGATTCGGCGCGATAGAGGGCATCGAAATCCGGCGTGGCAAGAGCGGCTGTCATTGATCGTCCGAGCAATGTTTATAAGTATATGATTTTATTGATATTTTTCAAAGCGCGCGCTGCTTGTCAGGTGAGGCTATGCTATTCTCGTCGCACATTTTACCCACCGTATCGATTCGAACATGTCCAATGACACGGCTGGCGCGCCACCCTGCGCCGCTCCGGATTTTCATCCGCGCAAACCCAAACTCGCGCTGCCGAAACTCGCCTGTGACACGCACGCGCATATCCTCGGCCCCATCGCAAAATACGCGTACTCGCCCGCGCGCGTCTACACGCCCCCTGACTGTCTACTGAACGACTATCAGAAAATGCTCGCCACGTTGGGCGTTCAACGGGCGGTGCTGGTACAGCCCAGCGTGTACGGCAGCGACAACACCGTCATGCTCGAAGCAATGAAGGCTGCAGGCAGCGCGTTGCGTGGCGTGGCCGTGGTGGAAAACGATGTTTCCGATGCGAAGTTGAAAATGCTCAACGCCGCCGGCGTGCGTGGCGTGCGTGTGAACATCGTCGACGTGAAAGACCGCAAGCCCGGCACGCTGCCCATGGCGGAGCTGACTGCGCTTGCCCGTCGTATCTCGCCCATGGGCTGGCACATGGAGTTCCTCATGCACTGTGACGAATTCCCCGACATGGATCGTACGTTTGCGGATTTCCCGGTGGACATTGTGCTCGGCCACCTCGGCTACATGAAAACCAGCCTCGGCGTGCAGAACGCAGGCTTTCAGGCACTGCTGCGGTTAATGCAGGCAGGCAAGGCGTGGGTGAAATTCACCGGGCCGTATCGCATTTCCAGCGAGGTGTTGCCGCACGCCGACACCAACGCGCTTGCCCATGCGCTGATTGCGGCAAACGCAGCGCGCGTGCTGTGGGGTAGCGACTGGCCGCACGTGATGGTGAAATCCGCCATGCCTAATGACGGCGATTTGTGTGATTTGCTGTTGGCGTGGATACCCGATGCGGTGACGCGCGAACAGGTGTTGGTTAACAATCCGGCGAAGCTCTACGGGTTTTAGCGCGCGGCTTAAAGTGTACTGTTAACTGCCAACCAATCACCGCCACCCGCCCCATTTCACCACTGCAATCATGCCCGCACCGTAGGCGATCATCGCCAAGCCGATGGCGGCGAAAACGCCCGCCGGCGTGTCGCCAAAGTAGCGCAGCGCCAAATAGCCGCCCGCCACCGCGATCACGAAGCGCGCGCTGCCCGCCAGCACCGGCCACAGCATGCGCCCCGCGCCCTGCGAGGCAAAGTAAAGGGCAATGCCCACGCCAAAAAAGGCATAGCACCAGCCAGCGATGCGCAAATAACCATATGCCGCCGCCAGCACATCTGCATCGCTGCTGAACAAACTGGCCCATACGCCGGGCCAGATGGCCACGATTGTGCCCACACCACCGGTAGCTGCCGCGGCCAGTGCGGCGCCTGTCCACGCCACGCGCCGCGCACGTGCGACGTCACCCGCGCCGATACACGTGCCCACCATCACCACCAGCGCTGCACCGATGGCGAACACCACCGGAATTTGCAGTAACTCCAGCCGCACCCCCAAGCCATAGCCCGCCAGCGCCGCCGTGCCGAACGTGCCCACCAGGCCCGTAACAATCACTGCAGCGGCTATGGTCTGCACCGCGTTAAATGACGACAGCAGGCCGACTCTTAAAATATCCGCGAAAAGTTGTCTGCTGAAGGCGACGCCCGCCCGCCGCGCGTTGCGCACATGCAACCCTGTTCGTCCGGCATGGATATAGACGGCAAAGCACAACGCCGCAGCGCCGAATGCGATCACATACGCGATGGCAGCGCCGCGTATCCCCATCATCGGAAATGGCCCCCAGCCCAGCACCAGCGCGCCACACAAGGGAATCTGCAGAACGGCGGCAGCACTCAGCACCACCGAGGGCGCGATCATATTGCCCGTGCCGCGCACCACGTTGGCCAGGATATTGGCGAGCCACACCGTCAGCGCGCCGCCAAACACGATATTCGAGTACGCCGTGGCTTGTGTGAGCACCTCGCCACGGCCGCCGAGCAACCGAAACAACGCCGGGCCCGCCAGCAACATCACCACCGTGAACAGCAGGCCGAACGCCACCGCAATCGCCGCCGCGTGCCATGCCAACCGCTCGGCACGATCCGCATCTCCTGCACCCAGCGCGCGTGCAATCGCCGATGACACGCCGCCGCCCATCGCGCCAGCAGACATCATCTGCATCAGAATCACAATTGGAAATACCATCGCCACGCCAGCCAGCCCCTCGGTGCCGAGCTGCCCGATAAACCAGCCATCGGCAAAGCTCACCAGCGCCTGCATCAACGCCAGCGCCACGTTCGGCGCAGCCAGCGCCAGCAGCGCCGGCAGCACGGGTGCAGTGAGCAGGCGAGCGCGGCGTTGCGTGGATGCGGACGGGGAAGCGGATGGCGATGCGGCGGAATTCATCGGATGTTGACTATACAGACTCGCGCCCGGCACGGCAGTTTGCAAGGAACCGAGCGCTGACCAGCGCATAGAATGACGGCGAGTGTGTTAGGATTTTGCGGCCAATGACACCGCAATACGATTTCCTTCTGACGGAGACCTCATGAAAATTTTGACTCGCGCCACGTCTATCGCGGCAACCTGTGTCCTTAGCCTTGCCGCTGAAAACCTCGCCACCGCACAACAGCCAGCCGGCCGTGATTTCGACAAGGAAATCACCACGGCGTTGGCCTCCGCCAAGGAGGCGGCTCAGTTTGATTTTCTCGGCACGCTGGTGCGCACCTGCCTCGTGCCGCAGAGTGAAGGGGAGAACACGACCGACGTGCCGGCGTTTTATGTCACCGATCCTTCCAAAGCGCCACCGCGTGAGAGCTGGTACACCGAGCCTGCCAAGGTGTTCGACAACTTTTATTTTGTCGGCGGCAAGGTGCACTCGGCGTGGGCGATGACCACGAAAGAAGGCATTATTGTTTTTGACACCATTTACCCCTACAACTCGGAAGAGCTGATTATCGGGGGCATGAAAAAAGTCGGCTTGGATCCGGCCAACATCAAATATCTGATGATCTCGCACGCGCACGGCGACCACATCGGCGGCGCGGAAATGATGCAACAGCGCTACGGGAAAAGTGGCATGCGCGTGGTAATGACCGACCCTGACTGGACGCTGGTCGAAAAATATCCCAATCGCTACAAAAGCATGGCGCCCAAGCGCGATATCACCGCCACCGATGGCATGAAGATAACGCTCGGCGAATCCACCGTCAGCATCACTCACACGCCAGGCCATACGCCGGGCACCATGTCGTATATTTTTCAGGTGTTCGACAAGGGACGGCCGGTCACCGTGGCCTACTCCGGCGGCACGGCGTTTAACTTCAACAACCGTACGCCTGATCCGGGCATCAAGAATTTTCAGATTTACATCGATTCTCAGCGTAAATTTGCAGCCAACGCCGCTGCTGCGGGCGCAACCGTGCTGATGTCCAATCATTCCGAATTCGACATCGCCGACAGCAAAAACAAGATGCTCGCCTCGCGTGGCAACGGCCCGCACCCCTACGAACAGGGCGCGGACGCGGTACAGCGTTACTTCAGGGTAATGCAGGGTTGCGCGCGGGCTGCCCAGTTAAAGCTGGAGCAGCGGCAGGCGGCGGGCGGGAAGTAGAACCTACCCGGCGTTAATGCCGTTCTGCCAGGTCGAAGGCTTGATGCCGACGCGGTTTGCCGCACGCTTTTCGAGCCAGTAACCCAACGACTGGCCGACGTTGGTGAAGGGTGCAGCAACGCCGAGTTTTTGCGCGGCGTCTATCGGCCAGTTCGGGTTGTGCAGTAGTTCGCGGCCGAGCGCCACCAGATCGGCGCTGCCGGAACGCACAACTTCTTCCGCCTGATCGGCGTGGATGATGAGGCCAACCGCCATGGTTTTAATGTCGGCGTGTTGGCGGATATGGCGCGCATACGGCACCTGGTAACCGTAGCTTGGCGGATGGTCGCCAGTGGCCGCGTCGGATTGCCCGCCGGAGCTGCAATCGATGACATCCACGCCGTGTTTTTTGAGTTCACGCGCAACCGCAGCGCTGTCTTCCACTGTCCAGCCCGCTTCATCAACAGCTGATACACGCAGAAACAACGGCTTTTCAGCGGGCCAATACTTGCGCACTTCCTGTATCACCTGGATCGGAAAACGCATGCGGTTTTCGAAGCTGCCGCCGTATTCGTCCGTGCGCTGATTCGACACCGGTGACAAAAACTGGTGCAGCAAATAACCATGTGCCGCGTGCACGTCCAGCACGTCAAAGCCCGCCTCGTGCGCGCGCCGTGCAGCCTGGCCCCAGTTGGCAATGGCTTCGTGAATATCGTCATGCATCATTGCGCGCGGGGTTTCGTATTTGCTATTGAACGCCACCGCGCTGGGCGCAATCAACTCCCACTCCTCGCCGTGATCCACGCCAGGCACGTTCGCCAGCGGCGCGCGGCCTTCCCACGGCACACTGCGGCGCGCCTTGCGCCCGGAATGCCCCAGCTGAATGCCGGGCACCGCACCGTGGCGACGGATGAAATCGGTGATGCGCTTAAAGGGCGCCACAAAATCGTCTTTCCACAAACCCAAATCGCGCGGCGTCGAACAGCCGCGCGGATCCACTTTCGTGGACTCCACAAACACCAGCCCGGTTCCACTCGCGGCGTATTTGCCATAGTGCATGAAATGCCAATCGTTGACGTGGCCGTTGTCGGCGCAGTACTGCAACATGGGCGACAGCACGATACGATTCTTAAAGGTAATGCCACGTATGGTCAACGGCGAGAACAACTGCGAATCCATTAAATTTCCTTTATAAAACAGATAGTTACAATGATGCTGCCGAGGGCTACGCGGCTGTAGCCAAATCAGGCAGATCTTCGGTATAGGCCAACGCGGGCGCACCGCACGTGACCGTGCTGCGGCGCATGTCGCGCGGGTATTTCAGGTCGTCGTACGGCTGCGCGCGATGCATGGTGACACTATTGTCCCACATCACCACATCGCCCACGCGCCATACATGACGATACACAAACTCGCGTTGCGTGGCATGTTCAGTCAATTCACGCAGCAGCATCAGCGCTTCCGGCTGCGGCCAGCCGACAATGCGCCCGGCGTGCGACGACAAAAACAACGAATGCCGGCCCGTGCGTGGATGTGTGCGCACCAGCGGCTGGCGCACGGGCGCGAAGTCGTGCAGCTCTTTCTCGGTGAACTGAAAGCCCAGCGTGCCTTTGGAAAAAATGCGGCTGTGCTCGGCCACCAGCCCCTTGATTTTTTCCTTCATCGCGTCATCCAGCAAATCCCACGCCATGCGCATGTCGGCGAACTCCGTCTCGCCGCCACTGGGGGGAATGACGTGCGCGCACAGTGCCGAATACCGGGCGGGAATTTTCTTGTAGCTGCTGTCGCTGTGCCACAGCCGGTTGCCCATCTGAAATTGCCGCTTGCGATCGTCCGCCGGCAGCAGCTTGTTGCTGGGCGTAAGGTTGGATATGTCGGACAACAACGGCGTTTCCAGCCGCCGGCCTTCCTCGGCCTCGATTTTGGTGTAGAGCCCCTCCAGCTCGCCGAGACTGCGCGTAAAGCGCAACTGCTGCTCGGTGGTCATGGCTTTCCCCTGCCGGAACACCAGCACGCCGTACTGATCCATGCCATCGTGGATGGCATCGGCAACTTCCGGCGATATCGGCTCGCTGATATCGACGCCCTTGCATTCCGCGGCCAGCACCGGATGCAGCGGAGAAAACGTGATTCCCAGTTTTTTCATCGTGGCAAACATGGCATTTCGCATGGTGGCGCCCTCCGTTTCAGGTGTCTCTTCAAGATACTTGACCCACCGCCAAGTTTCAACTCCCCGTGCATGCGGTGCACCCACGCAAACGCGTTACACTTTGCCCGGCTTGCATGCCTCACACCATACGAACTCAACGGAGCCCAAACATGACTACGCTTGCCGCCACGCTTGCGCAATTGATTACGCGCACCCCCTACGAACAGTTGCCGCCGCTTGCACTCGACCACGCAGCCATGATGATTTCCAGCACCATCGCCAGCGCCGCCGCCGGGCAAAATATCACTTCGGCGCACGTTATCCGGGAACTGGCAAAGGAACAGGGTGGCGTGCCGGAAGCGTCTATCTGGTTCAGCCAGGGCGCGAAACTGCCCGCCGTCACTGCATGCCGCGCCAATGCCGTGGCGTCAGACGCGGCAGCTTCCGACGACAGCGACTTGCGCAACATCGTCCACTTGGGTACGCAATTGACATCGTCGTCACTCGCGCTTGGGGAAAAGTTGAACGCCAGTGGCAAAGACGTACTGCGCGCGATGATTCTGGGCTACGAAACCGCCGGCCGCATCGCCGAATCCATCATGCCGGGCTATCGCGATCTGGGATTTCACGGCAGCTTGCCGGCAAGTTTTGGCGCGGCAGTGGCCGCCGGTTGCATGCTGAAACTCACACCACCACAAATGGCGCAGGCAATCGCGCTAACAGCCGTGTCGATGGGCGGCCTCGCCACTGCCGCCGACACCAGCGAAGCGCGCGAATATTTCGCCGGCAACGCCGCGCAAGCCGGCATGAACGCCGCCATGGCCGCACAAAAAGGCTACATCGGCGAAGAACGCATCCTCGACTGCAAACGCGGTTTTCTGGAAGTGTTTGGCGCCGAAGACATCGACGGCATCACGCGCGGCTGGGGCGATTCGTGGGACATCGTCACCGACATGGCGATCAAGCTCGTGCCTGGCGGCCACCCCAATCACACTCTAGCCGAAGCCGCCGCCAACGCCGCGCGCGAGGGCAATGTGTCCGCCGATGACGTGGACAGCATCATCATGACACGCCCGTTAAGCCGCAAAATGCGCATCAGCCTGCCCGCCAAGCCCTCGCATCCGAAGAATCTGGTGGATGTCGCCCACACGCCTGCATACTTTGTGGCGGCAGCAGTGGCGGACAAGGATTTTTCGTGGATACACGCCTCGGAACAGAAAATCACCGACCCGGTGATACACGCGCTCATCGACAAAATCAAAGTCGGCGAACCGGTGACGAAAGATGTAGAAAAATTCCGTCAGGGCGCGGTGGTCACCATCAACACCAAGGCTGGGCGCAGCTACACCAGCACCGTTTATGCGCCGCGCGGATCAGGCCCGCGCGGCATTGAATGGGCGGATGTGGATGCCAAGTATCGGGCGTTGGTGCCGATGGCAGGACTGGATGCCCGGAAGATTGAGGAAAGCCTCAAGGTGATACACGATTTTCGAGGCATTGGGGGCGTTTCGCTGCTGACCGCACTATTACGCTAACCGCGACATCGAATGCCCATCCCCGGAAAGATAGAAAGCGTTTTTTGGGGATCTTTCTACGCAGATAGACTTTTCTTACGACTACGCGAGGCAAAAGCAAGAAAGCCAAGTCCCGCGAGTAGCAAAAGATAAGTTTCCGGTTCGGGCACGAAAGTTACGGTCCACGTGCCCGGCTGATCGTATCCCCATACCGATGCACCATTGGCATCGACGATGCGGTCAAAGCCGATGCAATCCAGAACGCAAAACTGTTTGAAACTGAAAGGCGTTCCAGGTGGGTACCCTGTTGTCACCACGAGACCGGGGTGTGGGGATACGATCGGCAAAAAGGTTTTCGCCACCTCCCAGCCTATGATCGAATGGCTGTCCGCTCCCGTGGTGATATATGAATGAAACGGATAAAGTTGGGACCCCGGATAGGCATTAAACGTCTGCGAAATCTCCGGCGACCCACCGATGCCTTCGTCAAAATAATTGACAATCACATTGGAAATCGACGGCGTGGTAAGGAGGCTGAACGTTTGATTGGGCGCCAACAGTGAGGATGAGTGGAAATTTACCGTGACGTGACCGCCCTTGTGCAAATCGGCCGCATTACTGGTTTCCACAATGTTCAGGGGATTTCCAATATAGCTGTAGTTCCAGTAGTCAGCATTTGCCGCCGTTGCGGCCAATAGAAGACTGACCCCGTACAGAATAGACAATGGTTTCAATAAATTTTTCACGACACGCTCTCCGATTTAGCCATGACAGAAAAGGCAGCTGATCCTCTATCGTGGGTCTACCGGCGACTCCGAGCGAGTTGGGGCAATACTGCCTGCTTCAGAAGTCGTGGTACTGATGTAGATCAACTTCGGGCGCAGCGTCTGATCTGGCTGCAGCTACCAGTGGTCTGAGCAATGGGTTAGACGCGTACGGGTCCTAGACCTACGTTCCAGCCCAAGCTGGAACGTAGGTCGTTCAATAACCTCTGGGCAAAATTTCAGGTGCTTCGCGTGGTTTTACGCATTGAATTCCAGCCTTCGCTGGAACGACGTCTGGTGTCTGCGCTACTTTCAACAGACGTCATGCGAAGCCAGTATTGCGCTTGACTTTATTCAATAAAAACAAATACTTAAACCACATTCCGCTTCTTCAAATCCGCGATCTGCCCATCCTGATAACCCAACTCGCGCAGGATTTCATCCGTGTGCTCACCACACTCCGGCGTCACTGAACGAATTTCATTCGGCGTGCGCGACAGGCGCACCGGCTGATTGACGAGGCCAATGTCGCCGAGCTTGGGGTGGTGAATCGGCGCCGACATCACGTTGTGTTGCACTTGCGGGTCGGCGAACACTTCGTTCATTTTGTAAATCGGCCCTCCGGCAACGCCGCCCGCTTCAAACTTTGCCGACCAGTAGGCGCTGGTTTGTTTGATCATGGCGTCCTGCAAATCCTTGTTGAGCGCCGCGCGGTTGGTTGAGCGCGCCTTGCTGTCTTTGTATTCCGGTTTGTCGATCAAGTGTTCGATGCCCAGCGCCTTGCACAGGCGGCCATACATTTCGTTGCCGCCGGCAGCGATGTTCATGTAGCCGTCGGCGGTTTGAAACACGCCGGTTGGAATCGAGGTTGGATGATCGTTGCCGGCCTGCTCCGGCACTTCTTTTTCTATCGTCCAGCGCGCCGCCTGAAAATCCAGCAGCGCGATCATGGCGTTCAGCAGAGATACTTCCACCCACTGCCCTTCGCCGGACGCTTCGCGCTCGAGCAGCGCGGTGAGGATGCCCATCGCGCAATACAAGCCCGCCGCCGAATCGGACACGGCGCAGCCCGCGCGCATCGGCCCGCGGCCCGGCTCGCCGGTAATCGCCATCAGGCCGCCCATGCCCTGCGTCACCTGGTCGAAGCCGGGGCGCTTCACATACGGGCCGTCCTGCCCGAAACCCGAAATGCTGGCGAGGATGATTTTCTTGTTGATCTTTTTCAGCGAGTCGTAGTCGATGCCCAGCCGCTTCTTCACATCCGGGCGAAAGTTTTCCGCCACGACATCCGAGCGCTCGACCAGTTGATTGAAAATTTTCAGCCCATCGGGGTCTTTCATGTTGAGCGTAAAGCCACGCTTGTTGCGGTGCAGGTTCTGGAAATCCGCACCCAGCCGCGAGCCGCCCCAAGCTTCGGGCAGGCCCAGTCCCGGCGGCGATTCGACCTTGATCACGTCCGCCCCCCAGTCAGCCAGTTGGCGCACGGCGGTGGGGCCGGAACGCACGCGCGTCAAATCGATCACGCGGAAGCGCGAAAGCGGGCCGCGGCGTTGTGTAGCGGTGGTGCTTGCAGTCATGGTCTGTATCCTCGACAGTAAAAATTACAAACAGTGAGTTTCGCACATTTCATGTGAAATCCCCGCTCCACTATAATTAGCGGCACGCATCCCTCAAGCCATGGAGGAATTTTCATGCAAATCGTGCCATCGCCGGACATCATCGGCGCGGAAATCCACGGTGTCGATCTCGCGCAGCCGCTCGACGCTGCCGCGTTCGCACAAATCGAAGCGGCGTTCAACAAGCACGCGGTGATCTGCTTTCCGGCGCAAAAGCTGAACGAGCAGCAGATGATCGCTTTCGCGCGGCGATTCGGCGAAGTGGAGAAGATATTCCTCACCCACTACGCGCATCCGCAATACCCTGAAATCATGTACGTGTCGAACATCAAGGAAAACGGCCGCGACATCGGCCACGCCGATGCGGGCCGAGTGTGGCACACCGACATGTCCTACACCGCGCGGCCACCACGCGCCACCATGCTTTATGCGCTGGAAGTCCCTGTCGACAATGGCGTGGTTCTGGGCGATACGCTGTTTTCCAGCGCGGCCGATGCTCACGACGCTCTGCCGCAAGCCACGCAACAGCACATCTCAAATATGCGCGCGATTCATCAGGTGGCGGGCCGCCGCGCTCGCACCGGCACCGGCCAGCACGATCAGGCGTTGCGCAAGGCACAACCCACGGTGGTGCACCCGGTAGTGCGCACGCACCCGCACACCGGCCGCAAGTGCTTGTACGTGAGCAAGGGCGAGTGCGAAGGCATCGAAGGCATGCCGCAAGAAGAAGCACTAAAGCTCATCGACGAACTCGCCGAACACACCATTGACGCGCGCTTCCATCACCGCCACCGCTGGCGCGTGCACGATCTGTTGATGTGGGACAACTGCACGCTGCAACATCTGGCCTCGCTCGATTACCAGTGGCCGCAACATCGGCGGCTGATGCACCGTATTACGGTCGGCGGTACGGCGCCAGTGTAACCTTCCGTTGCTGCCTAAGCGGGATCTGAACCGGAGAAGCCATGCGCTACGAACTCTATTACTGGCCCCACATCCAAGGACGTGGTGAATACGTGCGCCTCACGCTGGAAGAAGGCGATGCGGATTACGTCGACGTTGCGCGGCTGCCTGAAGCCGAAGGCGGCGGCCGACCTGCCGTGGCGCGCGTTTTGCAGGATGCGACAAACAAACACCCGCCGTTCGCGCCGCCGTTGCTGAAAGCCGGAAAGACGGTAGTTTCGCATACGGCCAACATCCTGCAGTTTCTCGGCCCCCGACTGGGGCTCGTGCCCAAGGCGGACGCCGCGCGAACCTACGCCCACGGGTTGCAATTGACCATGACCGATTTTGTGCGCGAAGCGCACGACGTGCACCACCCCATCGCCAACAGCCTGTATTACGAAGACCAGAAGACTGAGGCGCTACGCCGCTCCGGGCATTTCAGGAACGAGCGCCTGACGAAATTCACGAACTATTTCGAGACGGTGATCACACGCAGCGGCGGGCAATACCTGCTGGGTAAGTCGCTGTCGTATGTCGATCTCTCGATGTTTCAGGTAATGGCCTCACTGAACTATGCTTTCCCGAAAGCCATGGCCGGCTTGCGTGACAAGCTGCCGCGATTGAATGCCTTGCATGACAAAGTGGCGGCGCGTCCGCGCATCGCGCGCTACATCGCTTCCCCCGCGCGGCTGCCATTCAGCACGCATGATTTGATGCGGCTGTATCCGGAACTGGATGGCTGAGCACCATGCCGCCGCTGGAAGACAACAAGCTGCTGATACAGCGCCTGATTGCCGGGGGCCATAACCGCCAGAATGCGGTGGCCGCAGCGGCACTATACAGTGAAGACGCGCTGAATCACACGCGCAAGGTCGGCCGTGCAGGAATGCAGGCGGTGTTTGAAACGCTCTACGCCGTATTCCCGGATTTTCATTACACCATCGATGAGTGCACCGCCGAAGGGGACCGCGTGGTGTGCAAGATGACCATGACCGGCACACATCGCGGCCAACCCAAACTGCCGGAAGCCTTCAGCGGCATGCTCACGGGAGTTGCGCCGACGGGTAAAGTGGTCAAGGTGTTGCAGTTCCACAGTTTTCGCATCCGTGATGGGCTGATTTGTGAACACGCGGCAGTGCGCGACGACATGGGCATGGTGCAGCAGTTGGGGCTGGTGCAGCGACCCTGACCGTTTGCGCAATCAGCGATGCGGCAAGGCACTTGCTCCCGCCAACCGCCGTATCGCCTCAACCACCGCGCGCGGGCTGGCCTTGTTCTGCCCCGCGATGTCATAAGCGCTGCCGTGCGCCACGGATGAAAACAGAATTGGCGTACCGATGGTCAACCCCGCCGTGCGGTCGATAGCCAGCGATTTGGCTGCGACATGGCCTTGGTCGTGTGTCATCACCACGCAGGCGTCGTAACCCGGCTTGTGAAATATCGTGTCGGCGCCGAACGGTCCGTCGGCGTCGATCTTTTGAGCCTGCGCATCCGCTATCGCAGGCTCAATAATCAAACGCTCATCGTCACCGAAGAGGCCGCCCTCGCTCGCGTGGGGGTTCAAGCCCGACACCGCGATGCGCGGTGCGGCAACGCCGATGCGTTTTAGCGCCGCGTGCGCGGCTGCTATCGAATGCAACACGCGCTCGCGCGTGACCAGCTCTATCGCGCGGCGAAGGCTCACGTGCAGCGTGGCATGCACGATGCGCAGCTCACGTCCCTCGCGGTCAAAACAGATCATCAGGAACGCGTCTTCAATAGGTGTGTTCGTGCAGCGCGCGACGAAGGATGGATAACCATCGAATTCGATACCTGCCATCTTGATGGCGGTTTCGGTCATCGGTGCGGCGACCACCGCATCGACTTCGTGGCGCAACGCTGCTTCAATGGCGGCACGTGCGCTGTCGAGTGCGGCGAGGCCGTGTGCGGCGGCAAGTTCACCGAGTTGGAGTTCGCCGGGCTTGAATTGCGGGCGCTCGACCAGCGCCGTGGTGTCGCTGTCAATCGTGTCCGCGCCGGCGGCGCTGGCCACGCTCTGCAAGCGCGGTGCAAGGCCACAAGCGCGCGCGTGCATCTCCAGCACGCCGCGGTCGCCAAATAGCACGGGCTGGCAAATCGCGCGCACTGATGGATCCAGCGCGGCCTTTAACGCGATTTCCGGGCCAATGCCGGCAGGATCGCCGAGAGCGACGGCAATGCGGGGCAAGTGGGGGGTGTAGGGCGCTGCACTGGACATGAGGCTTCCTGAATTGGCTGGAAGGTCATACTGTAGCGTGAAACCGCCGCCAGTCCTCTTCAGTAACCATCCGGCAGCCATCTGGCAGCCATCCGGTAAAATGGGAGTGGCATTTTTACGTTCCCCATCTACAGGTACTGACCATGCTGACCCAGCAGGAAAACGACTTTCTCACGCAAACCGGCGCCGGCACGCCGATGGGCGATTTGTTCCGCCGTTACTGGATGCCCGCCTTGCATGGTTGGGAACTGCCCGAGCCGGATTGCCCGCCGGTACGCGTAAAGCTTTTGGGTGAGCGGCTGATCGCGTTTCGTGATACGCAAAACCGGCTGGGGTTGATCGACGAGTTTTGCGCGCATCGTGGTGTATCGCTGTGGTTTGGCCGCAATGAGGCGTCGGGCCTGCGCTGCCCGTATCACGGCTGGAAGTACGATGTCACCGGCCAATGCACTGAATTGCCGTCGGAGGGTTCTGGAGATGAGGCCGGCAACGGCCCCATGTGCAAACGCATCAAGCTAAAGTCGTATCCGTGCATCGAAGTAGGCGGCGTGATCTGGACCTACATGGGCCCGCCGGAGCTGAAACCCGCGCCGCCCGCGCTGGAGTGGACCCAGGTACAGCCGCGCCAGCGTTATGTGTCCAAGCGTTTGCAGGAATGCAATTTTCTGCAGGCCATTGAAGGCGGCATTGATTCCTCGCACGTGAGTTTTTTGCATGGGGGCGCGCTCAAAACCGACCCGCTGTTTGTCGGCAGCAAGGGCAATGAATACAACGACCACGATCGCATGCCGTTTTTTGAAGTGGCGGATTTCCCCGGCGGCCTGCTGATCGGCGCGCGGCGCAACGTGACCGACGATCCGGGCAAATACTACTGGCGCATTACGCCCTACATCATGCCCATGCACACCATCATTCCGCCGCGCGCCGGGCACCCGCTGGGCGGCCATATGTGGGTGCCGATTGACGATGAAAACTGCTGGGCATGGAGCTTTAATTACCACCCAAAGCGTGATCTGAAGGAATCCGAACTTAACGCCATGAAAGACGGCAAGGGCATACATGTCAAGTACGTGCCCGGCTCGTTTATTCCGCTGGCGAATGCGCGTAATGACTACCTGATCGATCGCGCGGCGCAAAAAGCCGGTGTGCATTACTCCGGCGTAGAAGGCATCGCCATGCAGGACGCGTCGCTACAGGAATCGATGGGGGCCGTGCAGGATCGCACTAGGGAAAATCTTTGCCCCACTGATCGCGGCATTGTGATGATGCGCCGGCTTCTCAAGCAGAGCGCCGAGGCGAATCGTGCCGGCAAGCCGCTACCCGGTCTGAACCCTGAAGAGCAGCACGTACGCTCGTGCTCGCTGCTATTGCCGAAGGAACAGGCGTTCAAAGATCACGCGCGGCATGGGCTGTTTCCGCCGCTGGGCACGGACCCCATAACTGTTTGATTTAATTGAATAATTTTTGCGTCCGCAACAAGGCTTCCAGTAACGTTGCGTGCACGCGTCAGATGCAATCGTGAGGCACGCGGCGTGACACTGCTATCGAATTTGAACGTGCTACAAATCGGAAGCGGCCCGGCGGCAGCCGTTTGCGGGCGTCTGCTGGGTGATGCGGGGGCGCGCGTTACGTGCATTGATGCCAATCCCGATACAGGCGCGCTGAACGTTCACCTGAATCACGGCAAACTTGTGATGCGGACTCAGGCCGAAGAACAAGGCGCGCTGGCTGAAGCTCACATCATTGTGATTGAAGGTTCGCCCAGCACACTGGCCGCCGGGCGTTATACGCCCGCGGCGATACGCGCCATCAATGCCACCGCCGTGCTGGTGATGATTTCGCCGTATGGCCAGACCGGACCGTGCGCGGACGATCCTGCGACTGATCTGACGCTGTGTTTCGCCAGCGGCATTCCGCGGTTGCTGACGGGGCAGGGGGATGATTTGTCGGAGGCGCCCATCGCGCCCGCGGGCGGGCAGTCGGCGTTCATTGGCGGCGTGGCTGCGGCATGCGCGGGCATGCATGCCGCGTTAGGTAACGTGCCGGGCGCCGACATCGATGTGTCGATACAAGAAGCGCTGGCGACATTGGCAATCACCGAACTCGCTCGCGCGGGCGTCCATGGCAGGAGCTGGTCGCGCAAACGTTTAACTGACGGCAATGGCGCTACCGTCTGCATTTTGCCGGCAAGCGACGGCTATGCCGCGATTTCACCGCGCGAGGAAAAGCAATGGGCGTCGTGGCTCGCAGCCATGGGTTCACCCGCGTGGGGCAACGACCCGCGCTTTCGCAAGAAATCGGACCGCGTGGCGAACTGGGATGCGCTGCACGCGCTGATGTCGGATTGGAGCCGCCGGCACACCAAGCAATGGATCGCGGACACGGCGCAGGCCGCGCACGTGCCTAGTTTTCCGCTGCGTGAAGTGGCCGAACATCTGGATTCGCCGCAGCTGAAGCATCGCGGGTACTTCAGGCCGATTGCCGTGGGTGGCTTGACTGTGCAGGCACCGGGGCATCCGTTTGGTTTGCAACTCACTCGAGGCGATCAACACGAACAGCGTGCATCGCAATCATCGTTACCGGGTGCAATGCCACTCACCGGCGTGCGCGTGCTCGATTTCAGTTGGGTGATCGCGGGGCCGACGACTACACGCTATCTTGCCGCTATGGGCGCGGAGGTGATCAAAGTCGAAGCGCCGGGCGCGGGCGACCCGGGCCGCACATCAGAATTGCACACAGTGCTGGGGCAGGCGAAAAAAGGCATCGTGCTCGATCTGAAAAAGCCCGAAGGGGTTGCACTGGCGCGAGAACTTGCCGCGCGTAGCGACATACTGCTGGAGAACTACGCCACCGGCGTGATGGACCGATTGGGGCTGGGCGCCGAAGCATTGAAGGCGGTGAACCCCCATCTGATTTACATCTCCGCCTCCGGCATGGGCCGCAGCGGGCCGGACGCGCGCGCGGTGGCCTATGGCACGCTGCTGCAATGTTATGCCGGCTTTGCGGGACTCAACCGGCACCCGGAGCGGCCACCGCGCATCGGGCTGGCTTGGCTTGATCCGATGTGCGGGTTGATGTTGGCATTCATCGCGGCAGCCGCGCTGTGGCAGCGGCGGCAGGGGGGAGCCGTGGCGCGCGGGGATTTCTCCATGATCGAAGCAATGCTGTGGACCATGGCTGAGCCACTGCTGGCCGCGCAAACCGGAAAGCCGCCGCAGCCCATGGGCAATCAATCGGTGCGCCATTTGCCGCATGGCGCGTGGCGTTGTGCGGGAGACGACGACTGGGTAAGCATCGTGGTGCGCACCGATGAAGAGTGGCGGGCGCTGTGCGGTGTCGTGCCGGCATTGGCCGGCCATGTTCACGCCAACCTTGAGGCGCGACGGGCAACCAGTGAAGTGATTGATGCTGCACTCAAAGCATGGGCAGCGCCGCAGGCGGCTGCCGTGGCAGCGGATGCCCTATTGCGTGCGGGCGTGCCCGCTGCCGCGCTCGCGCGTTCCAGCGATCTGGTGGCGAGTGAACACCTGAACGCTCGCGGATTCTGGGACAAGCACACCAAGGGCGTGTTGCCCGGCTTACCGTGGAGCGCCAGCGTGGGGCGCGTGCAGGGTGCAGCGCCGGGATTGGGCGCTGACACAGAACGCGTGCTGACCAGCGTGCTCAGGCTTACGCCGGAAAAGGTTGCGGCGCTGCGCGCGGATGGCGTGTTGGGCTGAGCCCGGCTCGTGCTACCCGTTGCCGGTTAATACTCTCCGCTGCGATATGCCTCATCCAGCCGTTTCAAATCTTCCTCAGAAAATTCCGCCCACGCCTCGCCTCGTTTGCGCAATGCGCCGGTAAATTTGGGCTTGCGCTTGGCGTTGAAGGCCTGACGGCCTTCCTCACCGTCGGTGGTGGTCTGAATCAACAGCGCGTTCATCAGATTCTGGATATGCCACGCCTGATCGGTGGGCATGTCACCAAATCGCACCACGAATTCCTTCATCATGCGCACGGCCACTGGCGGCAGCGTGCAAATGTGACGCGCCATTTTCTCGGCGCGCTCCATCAACTGGGCGTGCGGCGCGACTTCGTTGATGAGGCCGATGCGCAGCGCTTCCGTGGCGTCGAACGGTTCGTCAGTGAGCAGCACTTTCATCGCGTCGATGTAACGCAACTGCTTGATTAGCAGGCTCGCGCCAGGCCCGTGGCCGAGCCAGCCTTGAGTCAACAGCGAGAATTTAAAGCGCGCGTTCTCGGCACTGGCAATACGAATGTCGCACGACGACAGCAGGATGTAGAGGCCCGCACCCGCCGCCCAGCCGTTGACCGCCGCGATCACCGGCTTCCACACGCGCGGATAGTGATCGCCGGAGCGGCCGTCGACGCCCGTTTTTTGCCCGTGCACCGTGCCGGCGAGCGGCCAGTAAATACGTTGTGTGCGCAAAAACTCACGTTCTTCTTCCGTGATGTTTTTGCGCTTCGCCAGATTGTGCCCGCCGCAAAAATGCTTGTCACCGGCCCCGGTAAGTATGGCGCAGCGTATCGAGCGGTCTTCCCACAGATCAATCCACGCCTGCGAAATATCGTCGGACATGGTCTTATCAAGGATGTTGGCCTTGGCCGGGTTGTTAAGCGTGATATAGGCGACGCCGTCGCGTTTAATGTAATCGAGGGCCAAAGGAATCTCCTGAAAAGGTGCCGGTGAATGGAGCGCATGCGCGTCGTGCGCGCTGTCATCATGATGGTGTACCGCTCACGCCTGCCGTGTCAATATGGCATCAATATCGGAGGCCCAATATCGGATACCATATTGAGCGTTCTCATTCGCAAATTTTTTGTCTTCTGCCATGTCCAAACTCCGACTCGCCCTTTCCTGCTGGAACTATGACCGCATGCGCGCGCTGGCCGATGGCCGCGTGCAGCCACACGGCATTGAACTCAATTTCCTCGATCACATCGTCGAAGAAACCTTTTTCCGCATGCTGCGCTATCAGGAGTTCGACGTGGCGGAACTGTCGCTGTCGTCGTATACCGTTTCGCTGTTCCGCGATCCGCAACCGTTTGTCGCGATCCCGGTGTTTCCATCGCGCATGTTCCGGCATTCCTGCACGTTCATTTCGACAGCCAGCGGCATTCGCGAACCGAAAGATCTGATCGGCAAAAAGGTCGCTTCCCCTGAATACCAGATGACCGCGCCGGTGTGGAGCCGCGGCATCATGCAGGACGAGTACGGCGTGAAAATCGGCGACTGCGAATACTGGACCGGCGGACAGGAAACGCCGGGCCGAGACGAAAAACTCAAGCTCGACTTGCCGCCCCACATCAAACTGAATCCGATCCCGGCGGGCAAAACGCTGTCGCAAATGCTCGCCGCGGGCGAGATCGACGCACTGCACAGCCCACGCATGCCGTCTACGCTGCACTCACAGCCGTCTAAGGTGAGGCGCCTGTTTGAGGATTACGTCGATGTCGAACGCGCTTACTACAAAAAGACGAAGTTGTTCCCCATCATGCACACCATCGCCATCCGGCGCGAGGTGTACGAGAAAAACCGCTGGATCGTGATGGAGTTGTATAAAGCCTTCGCCGAAGCCCAGCGCATTTGCTACGAAGAAATGTTCGAGACCGCCGCGCTGCGCAACATGCTGCCGTGGATGATCGCCGAGGTCGAATGGCTGAAAAAACACATGGGCGACGACTGGTGGCCGTATGGTTTTGATGCGAACAAGGCCACGCTGGATACATTTTTGCGTTACCACCATGAGCAGGGTTTGTCGAAGCGCAGGCTGCAACCGCATGAGTTGTTCGCGCCCGAGACGCTGGAGGCGTTCAAGATTTAAAGTTAGTGTTTTTGAAAAATAACAATAAAAACAAATACTTATAAGAATATCCAACCGTATTCGTCCGTGCGTCTGGTGTGAAGGTGCAGGATTGATCGACAACTCGAGGTGCAGCATGACTTCCGGAACAGCAAAGATTTTTTCTTTTCTTGCCCTTGCAGCGTTGGCGTCCAGTCCGGTGTGGGCACAGCCCGGAGCCGCCCGCCCTGTGCGCATGCTGGTCACCTACCCGCCAGGTGGCGCAACGGACATCAGCGCGCGTCTGATCGCGCCACGGCTGGGCGAAAATCTCGGCCAGCAGTTGATCGTCGACAACCGGCCCGGCGCCAGCGGATTGATCGCCACCGCGCTGCTCGCGCGCGCGGCGCCGGATGGGCACACGATACTGGTGGTGGACGTGGCCCACGGGGCAAATCCGGCGCTGAATGACAAAATGCCTTTTGACACGCTGAAAGACATTTCCGCGATCAGTCTGTTGATGCGCGTGCCGATGCTGTTTCTGGTGAACCCGGCGTTTCCACCGCAGAATCTGAAAGAACTCATCGGCCTGGCCAAAGCCAACCCCGGCAAATTCAACTACGGCTCGGCCGGCTTGGGCAGCACCATGTATCTGCTGGCGGAGTATTTCAAGGCCAGTGCTGGCATTGATCTCGTGCATGTGGCGTACAAGGGCGGCGGCCCGGCGCTGGCGGAAGTCATGGGCGGGCAGATCCCGATCACGTTTCTGTCCACTGCGGCCTCGATGCCACAGGTCAAGGCCGGGCGTGTGCGCGCGCTGGCGATTTCCGGCCGGGAGCGCAGCCCGGTGGCGCCCGACGTGCCCACGGCGGCGGAAAGCGGCCTGCCAGGCTTTGAGTTTTATTTGTGGCAAGCCGTGCTCGCACCCGCGGGCGTTCCCGCACCAGTGATGGCGCGTTTGAGCAACGCGGTGACGGCCACACTCACGCACGCGGATACGCGCGAGCGCTTTACCGCGCTGGGCGCCGAAGTTACAGCGACCACGCCGCGCGAGGCCGATGCCTACATCCGCACGCAGGTCGAACGTTGGATCAAGACCTTGAAGCCCATGGCGACATCGAAGTAAGTTATTGTTTTTATTGAATAATTTTAAATTTCGGATTCTGCGATGAGCGAATCTCCCGCGGCACGCCTCGCTGCCGATGTCGGCGGCACCTTCACCGATGTCGCGGCCTTCGACGAAACCAAGGGCGAGCTGCGCCTCGGCAAAACGCTGACCACGCCCGCGAAGCTGGTGACCGGCATTGAAAACGGCGTGGCCAAGGCCGGCTCGCGCTTTGACGCGGCACGTCTCTTTTTGCACGGCACTACCGTCGCCATCAACACCATCCTCGAACGCAGCGGTGCGAAGTGCGCATTGCTCACCACGCAGGGCTTTCGCGACATCTACGAAATCGGCCGCGTCAATCGACCCGAATCCTACAACCTGTTTTTCAGGCGCCACTCGCCGTTGATCGAACGTGATTTGCGGTTCGACATCAGCGAACGCATCGACGCGCAGGGCGCGGTGCTGATCAAACTCGACGAGGCGCAAGTTTTGCGCGTGGCGACCGACGCGGTGGCACGGGGCGTGGAAGCCATAGCGATTCTGTTTTTGCACTCCTACCGCAACCCCGCGCACGAACAGCGCGCGAAGCAAATCATTGAAGCGGCGTTCCCGCAGCTCTTTGTTACCGCATCGCATGAACTGAGCCAGGAATACCGCGAGTTCGAGCGCACCTCCACCGCGGCGGCCAACGCCTACGTCGGTCCACGCGTGCGCCAGTATTTGACCGAGATGGAGTCACAGCTTGAGGCGGCGCGCTTTGGCGGCAACTTTCTCATCGTGCAATCGAGCGGTGGGCTGTTTGACGCCGCTGATGCGCGGCGCTCGTGCATACGCATGCTGGAGTCAGGTCCGGCTGCTGGTGTAATCGGCACACAAGCCTTGTGCGCTAGCATCGGCATGCGCAATGCCATTGCGTTCGACATGGGTGGCACCACTGCCAAGGCCGGCGTAATCTACAACGGCGATGTGTTGATGACCGGCAACGCGCTGATCGGCGGCTACGCCACCGGCCTGCCGATTCAAATGCCGATGATCGACATACAGGAAGTTGGCACCGGAGGCGGCAGCATCGCGCGTGTCGAGTTGGGCAATGCGTTGCGCGTGGGCCCGGAGAGTGCGGGGGCCGCGCCCGGCCCGGTGTGTTATGGCCTGGGTGGCACGGAGCCGACGATTACCGATGCCAACCTCGTGCTGGGGCGGCTCGGTGCGGAGCGTTTTCTTGGTGGCGAGATGCAGCTGGATGTGGAGAGCGCGCGGCGCGCATTGAGCGAAAGAGTTGCCGCACCCTTGGGTATGGATGTCGTCGAGGCCGCCGAAGGCATCCTGCGCATTGCCACCACCAAAATGGCGCATGTGGTGCGCTGGGTAACCACCGAACGCGGGCTGGATGCGGCGGATTTCGCACTGGTGGCCTATGGCGGCGCTGGGCCGCTGCATGTGGCTGCGGTGGCGCGCGAATTGCAGATCGCCACCGTGGTGATTCCGCGCGCGCCGGGGCATTTCTCCGCTTATGGCATGTTGGTGGCCGATTTACGTCGCGATTTCGTCAACACTTGGTTCAAACCGCTGGCCGAGGCATCTTTTGACGAGATGGAGGCGTTGTACGTGGAGATGGAGACGCGAGGTCGTGCAACCGTAACGCGCGGGCAGGCAACTCTGACGGGCACCACACGGCGGCGCGCGGCGGATATGCGTTATGTGGGGCAGGAACACGCGGTGACGGTTGATCTGCCGCTGGAACTCTTTCACGCGCAGGATCGCGACGGCATCAAACGCCTGTTCGATGCCGTGCATCAAACGCGGTACGGCTTTTCCGTGGCGACAGAGAAAGCCGAGATCGTCAGTCTGCGCAGCGCGACGGTGGGCGAAATGAAAAAGCCGCCGTTTGAACACATCGCGAAAGGCCAGGCTGCACCCGATGCGGCAGCGAAGCGTGGTTCGCGGCCGGTGTATTTCGCCGGCGCCGGTTTTGTCGACACACCGACGTTCCAGCGCAGCGCTCTGAAAGCGGGCAACCGCATCGACGGCCCGGCGCTGATCGAGGAGCACGCCTCGACCACGGTGGTGCAGCTCGGTGATCAACTCGAAGTGGATGCCTTTGGCGATTTGATCATTACCATCAACAGGAACTGACCGTGGATACCCCAACAGCCGCCCGCGTCAACCCAGTCGTTACCGAAGTCGTGCGCAACGGCCTCGTCGCCGTCACGGAGGAGATGAAAATCAACCTCATGCGCACGGCGTACAACATGATCATCTACGAGGCGCTCGACTTCACTGTCGGCATCTTCGATGCCCAAGGCAATACGGTCTCGATCGGCCTGGGGTTGCCGATGTTCATCCGCGGGATGAGCGACACGGTGAAGGCCAAGCTCGCGCATTTCGGCGCGGACAAGCTGGAACCGGGTGACATTCTGCTCACCAACGATGCCTACATCACCGGCTCGCATTTGAATCACATGACGTTCACAGTGCCGATTTTCGACGAGGGCACGCTGGTGGGGTTTTCGTGCTGCATGGCGCACTGGCCGGATGTCGGTGGCACGTTGATGGAAGGCACGACAGATATTTTTTCCGAAGGGCTGCAAATGCCCATCGTGAAGATTTTTCGCAAGGGCGAGCCCAACGAAGAACTGATCGCCATCATCAAGAACAATGTGCGTCTGCCGGAGCGTGCGATGGGCGATTTTCGTGCGCAGATCGCCGCAGTGCGAACCGGCGAGCGGCGCTTTCTCGATCTGATCCGCAAATACGGGCGTGAGGAGGTACTCGGCGGCATCGCTGCCATCATGGACCAGAGTGAGGCGCTGGCGCGTGCACGCGTGCGTGACATGCCCGATGGCGTCTACGAGGCCGAGTCGTTCATGGACGATGACGGGGTGAACGTCGGCCAGCGCGTGCCGATCAAGGTGCGCGTCACCATCACCGGCGACCGGATGACCGTTGATCTCACCGATGTGTCGAAACAGGTGCAGGGCTTTTACAACTCGGGCATCACAGCCGGGCGCTCATGCTGCCAGGTGGCGTTCAAGTGTTTGACCTCGGCGCTGGAACTGCCGATCAACGACGGGGCGTTTCGTGCGCTCGATATTGTGCTGCCGCCGGGGCGCGTGGTGAGTGCGGAAAAGCCTGCCGCGATGCGCATGTGGATGTGTTATCCGATGACCATCGTTGACACCATCTTCAAGGCGTTGGCGCCCGCCTTGCCCGAGCAGGTCATTGCCGGGCATCACGCTGATTTGGTGGTGGGCCGCATCAACGGTCGCCGCCCCAAGGACAACAGCTTTTACATTTATCTCGGCGGCCTGATCGGCGGCGGCTGGGGCGCCAAGCACGACAGCGACGGGCAGAACGCCACCATCGCCATGAATGATGGGGATACCCACAATGGACCGTCGGAACAGGTCGAGGCCAAGTACCCGTTGTTGGTGGAGCGTTATTGTTTGAGGCCGGATTCCGGTGGCGCAGGGCGTTTTCGCGGCGGGCTCGGCACGGAACAGGTGGTGCAGGCGCGGCACCCGATCCGCTTCAGTTCGCAGATGGATCGCGTCAAGTGCAAGCCGTGGGGACTGAATGGCGGGCTGTCGGGTTTCGGCAATGGCGTGGCGCTGCATCGTTTCGGTAAAAGCGAGGAAGTGAGTTTTTTCAACGGCAAGGCGTTGAATCAGGTGTTGCAGGTAGGGGATGCTTATATTTTGCGTTCGGGCGGCGGTGGCGGTTACGGTTCGCCGCTGGCGCGAGATCTCACTGCGCTGGAACGCGATGTGCGCTGCGGTTACATTACACGGGACTCGGCTCAAACCCACTATGGCGTGGTGTTTCGTGGCGGCACATTGGAGATAGATACAGACGCCACGCAGGCACGCCGCGCGCAAATGCACGCGCAGGGCTTGCCGCACGATCAGCCAATTGCTGAGCCGCTGGCGCCGATTCCGGCAGCACATGTACACGAGCACAACGCCGAACACGACAAGCTCACCGAGGAAGAACGCGTGGCGTTGGCGATGCAGTGCCGCTGCTGCAGCTGAGGGGTAATTCGAAGCATCACCGGCGACCCAAAAGCCTATCTCGTCCAGATTGACCTTCAGGAATGTACTGTATCGTTCCTTGCACTGGCAACGGGGCCCAGCCCCAGTTTCTTGCGATAATCAACATCGACTTCCTTGATGGAGCCGTTACGCAGGCCAGGTGCCAGATCAGGTTGCCGCACGCTTGCCGCCGACACGGGCGCATCGGCCGTGATGCCTTCCTTGTAAAGCGCCGTCACTTCCGTGTCGTCCAGACGAAGCAGTTCACGCAGCACGTAGCGATTGTCTTCGCCGTAGCGCGGCGCGGGCTTTTGAATGCGAAGCGGGGTGTTCTGAAACCGGTAGGGCCGTCCGATCAGCGGCCGTCCGCCCATTGGCCGCCAGTGATTCACGGTCTCATAAAATTCGCGATGCCTGAGATGCGTGTCGAGCAGCAAATCACGATTATTCAGCACCGGCCCTGCCGCGATCCCGGCTTGCTGCAGGCGGCGTGTCGCTTCCCAGGCGTCCTGCGTGGCGGCCCAGGCGCGCACCATGGTATCGATGTCTTCACGTCTCACGCGGCGCTGTGCTTCGTGGCGATAGCGTTCGTCTTGCGCGAGTTCCGGCTTTCTTATCAGTGATGCAAACGCGGCCCATTGGCCGTCGTCGGTTATCGACAGCGCAAGCCATTGGTCGCCACCTTTGGCTGGGTAAACGTTGCTCGGCACATGGACACGATGTTCGTTGCCGATACGCTCCCAGTTTTTGCCGTCAGTTTGTAATCCCAGGATGGGCTCCGGTATCAGCACCGCGCCTATCTGATACATGCCCATGTCGATTGCCTGCCCGTTGCCCGTCGCCTTGCGGTGAAGTACGGCAGCCATCAGCGCGGTCAAACCTGTCCAGCAGGTAATGAAATCCGGGTATGACGCACTGGCTTTCCACGGCTTGTCTCCACGATAGCCGGTGTAGGCAGTGAAGCCCATGGTGTTTTCGAGCACGGTGCCCTGCACCGGGAATGCCGACCACGGCCCCGTCGATCCGTAACCCGTGTTCGACAGCAGGATCAAGTCAGGCCGAATTTTGATAAGTTCTTCGTAGCCCAAGCCCCATCCCCGCAGCACGCGAGGCGTATAGTTATTGATGACAACATCGCTGACGGCCACGAGCTTTTTGAACACCTCGCGGCCGCGCTCCTGTGCCAGATTGAGCACCAGCGAGCGCTTGCCGCGATTGATGACCTGAAAAGCGCCGGCACGATTCCATGGATCGGGTCCCTGCCCAAGCTCACGCGAGAGCCAATCGTTGTTGCGCTGTGAATCCAGCCGGTTCGGCGCTTCGATCTTGATGACTTCCGCACCAAGGTCTGTGAGCAAACTGCCGCAGTAAGGAATGGCCAGCACAGTGGATAGGTCGAGCACACGCATGCCGGCCAACGGCAGTGAGCGGCGCGGCATACGTTGTCTTTTTGGGGGCGCTACATCGGTTGACGCTTCATGGTGCGCGTGCACAGCATTCGAGCGTTTCTGCATCGCCGCGATGTCTTCAGCGCAAAACTTGAGTTCCGAACCCAGCACCTCGGCATTGTGCTCACCCAGCAGCGGCGCCCGCCTGCGTATCGTAACCGGTGTTTTCGACAGCTTGACCAGTTCGGCGGGGAACTTGTGCTTGCCGGTTGCCGGATGGTCGATGTTCGACCAGAACTCGCGTGCTTCCAGATGGGGGCACGCCAGCAAATCCGCCGCCGTTTGCACGAAGCCGGTGAGCAGCCGCCGCTTCGCGCCAGCGAGGAACACGTCTTTGGCGTCCTTGTCCGCGACGGCGTCTTCAATCAATTTGCGCACTTCATCAACGGCCCGCACGCGCGCGCCGGGCGTGGCGAATTTGTCGCGCAATTCGGGAATACCTAGAAAATCCGCAAAATCGGAAAACGGCATGCCACCGCCCGCTTGCAACGAGAGGTAGCCATTCTTCGTGGGAATCGGCTCGCCACTGAACGGATCCTGCAGTACGGCACGCCGCCCTTGCACCACGCCCAGAAATGCGTAAATCGGCGAGTTGGAATGGTGTTCGGAAGCCAGCACCTCGTGTATCGAAAGATCGACGTGCTCGCCCGGCCCGCCGGTCGTGACAACCGCCATGCGCGCAGCCAGCGTTGCATAAGCCGCGTTAAGACCCGCGCAGAACAACGACTGCTGCAGCCCGTGCTTCAACGGATCGCGGTCGACGCGCCCGCTAACCTGCATGATCCCGCCCATCGCATGCAGGGTGAGGTCCGTGGCACTGTAGCTCGCATACGGGCCTGTCTGCCCAAAGTTGGTGACCGAGGTGACGACGAGATTCGGGTTCCATTCGTGCAGACGTTCCACGCCAATGCCCCAGCGATCGAGCGTCCCTGGACAAAATGCCTCGATCACGATGTCGCTTTGCTCGACCAGATTGCGCAGGGCCGCATGTGAAGCTTCGTTCCTGAGATCAAGCGTCACGCCGCGCTTGTTCCAGTTGAGGTACTGAAAAAGCAGACTCTGCTCCGGTTCCGCGGCTCCCGGCTTCAGCGGTTCTTCTTGCCGCGCGAGGTCACCCCGAACAGGTTCTTCGACCTTGATGACATCGGCCCCCAAATCACCGAGCAACCGCGCCGCGAATGGCCCTGCCACGCCATGACTCAGATCCAGCACACGCAGCCCGTTGAGCGCTTTCAGTGCGGGGTTGCCGTTCGCTGCATTTACAGTAGACATTCCGAACCCTTTTTTGAAATTCCGGACAGAAAATCACGGCTGGCTACGTTGCGATTTTTCCATGATGACATAAGTGTATGACAGGGATGCCGCAGACCAATAGGGGCCAGCAGGATAAGCGTGCTCATATGCTGGAACATCGTGGCGGATCAACTGCGGTTTGCCGGCACCCCTGCCATACGGTCTTGACGCCGCGCCACGCAAAGCGTTTACTGCGCCCACGAACATCACTTCAAGGGAAAAGGCGATTCCATGGAAAAGAGCAACCACGTTTACAACCGCACTCTCTATGCCTCGGAGCAAAACAATATTCACTTCGCGCTAGCGGGCGAGGCGCTGATCAGTCAGGGGCTGACTTGCTACGCCGAGCCGAATTATCTGGGGCTCGTCGATCTCATTCGCGCGGCCGACGCGCGCTACGTGCATCTGGAAATGCTGATGCATGACTACGAACATCCACCCACCGACAAACGCATCGGCACGCACATGCGCTGCGATCCCAAGTATATCGAAGATTTAAAGTGGATGGGTTTTCAGATGATGTCGACGGCTCACAACCATTCCATCGATTTCGGCGAAGGCGGTGTGATGAAAACCGTCGAGCATCTCACGCGCGCTGGCGTCACGCATGCTGGAATGGGCCGCAACCTCGCCGAGGCGCGCGCGCCGGCGTATCTCGAAACCGCACAGGGCCGCGTGGCGCTGCTATCGGGCACCACGTCGCTGTTTGCGTGGGGCCGCGCGGGTGACCAGCGCCGCGACATGATCGGCCGGCCCGGCGCCAACTATCTGCGGCATTACATGGAGTTCACCGCCGACCGCGCCACGTTCGATCATCTGCGAAAAACCGGCGCAGCGTTCGGATGGACGCACGCGCCCGGAGCGCATCGCCCGATGGGCCACAATTCGCCGCCGGACACCGATACCACCATGCACCTCACCGGCTTTGACAACTGCGCCTACAAGTATCTGAAGGTGATTCTCGGCGACAAGACCGAGCGGCGCTGGTATCCGTATCAACCTGACCTCGACGGCTTTCTCGAGCGCATCCGCGACGCGCGGCGTATGGCGCAGTGGGTGGTGGTGGCGATGCACAATCAGGACTGGCCGGGCGATGAACCACCGGAACACGCCGTCACCATGTATCACGCGATGATCGATGCGGGCGCGGATATCCTCGTCGGCACCGGGCCGCATCAGGATCGCGGCATCGAGATATACAAAGGGCGGCCGATCTTCTATGGCCTCGGCGATTTCATTCTGCAAAACGACTCGGTGCTGCTGACGCCTCAGGATGCGTATGAATATCAGGGCCTTGACTGGAATGGCACGCCGGCAGATTTCTACGACACGCGCGCGGGTTACGTAGGCGAAGGCGCGGGCAAGCCGACCAAAGGCCAAAGCGTGTCGCCGCTGTACTGGCAAAGCGGCATGCACCGCGTGAAGTTCGAAGGCGGCAAGCTGAAGGAAATCCGCATTTATCCGGTCGACGTCGGTTATCAAAAGCCGCGCTGGCAGCAGGGCCGGCCAATGTTGGCCGAAGGCGAAGTGGCGGCGGAAATTCTGGAGCGTTACCAGCGCCTGTCCAAACCTTTTGGCGTCGACGTGAAGATTGAAGGCAACGTGGGTTACGTGCGGCTTTAACGTGGCTTAGCAGCCGGATTACTCCGGCACCAGCCCCGCGGTCTTCGCCACCTGCGCCCACTTCACCGACTCGGCGCGGATGAATTCGCCATAGGTTTCCGGCGTGCTCGCCACGACTTCCGAGCCGTCGGCGGCCAGGCGTTCCGCCGTCGTGGGTGTGCGCAGCACGGCGACGGCTTCCTTGTGCAGCAGCGCGATGATGTCGCGCGGCGTCGCGGCGGGCGCCAGCAGGCCGTACCACTGCATGGCTTCGTAACCGGGCAGGCCAGCTTCGCTGATGGACGGAATATCGGGCGCGGCGGGCGAGCGCTTCGAGCTGGTGACACCCAAGGCACGTAACCGGCCCGCGCGCACGTGCGGAATGCTCGACGACATGCCGGAGATGCCGCAGGCCACATGCCCGGCGATGAGGTCGATCACTGCGGGCGGGCCGCTTTTGTACGGCACATGCGTCATGCGCACGCCCGCCATGTGCGTGAACAGCGCCATGCCCAGATGCGGATTAGAGCCGCGCCCCGCCGAGCTGTAAAGGATTTCACCGGGGCGTGCCTTGGCCAGCGCGATGACCTCCCTTACCGTGCGCGGCACCGACGGATGCGCGACCAGCAGACTCGGTAACGACAGCGCCTGCGTGATCGGCGCAAAATCGCGCAATGTGTCGTACGGCATTTTTTTGTTAACCAGCGGGTTCATGATGTGCGTGCTGGTAGTCACCAGCAGCGTGTAGCCGTCGGGCTTGGATTTCGCCACGATGTCGCTGGCGATGATGGTGCCTGCGCCGGGCCGGTTTTCCACCACCACCGGGCGGCCCCAGCGTTCGTTATAGCCTTGCCCGATGATGCGCGCGAGTTGATCGGTGCCACCGCCTGCCGCCACCGGCAGCACGATGCGTATGGTGCGAATCGGATAAGGTTCTTGCGCCGAGGCCGGCGAAGTAAGGAGCGGCAAGCCTGTCAGCATGAACGCTTCCACCCAATACAATCTCGGCGATGTAATCAACATTGAAAATAAATTAATAAAAACAAATACTTACAACAATTCTTGGCTTACTGATGCTTGTCATTGCGGCTGAAATCGGTTGGCGGAATCACGGGCCTTACGGGCTGCGCCGCGTTGATATTGATGGGCTTCGCCTGCCCGGGCGTGGCCTTCATGAACGCCAATCCTTCTGCCGCCGTGTCGAAGGTGTCGTGGAACAACTCCATGGTGATGCCGTCCGGGTCGTGAAAATATACGCTTAGCGTCATGCCGTGATCGACCACGCGTTCGATGACGGCATTGGCCGCTTGCAGGCGCTGATGGGCTTGCTGTAACGCTTCATAACTTTCGACCTTGAATGCGAAATGATTCAGACCGATGCGCTTTTTCGGCAGCGGCTCGGCACCCGCAGGCGCCTTAAACAGCGCCAGGTTGTGGTGCATCGCGCCGCAAGTTAAAAAGGTGCGGTCACCGTCCGGCCCATAGCGCGACACCTGGAAACCCACCACGTCGCGGTAAAATGCCGTCGAGCGCGCCACATCGCTGACGTTGAGCACAAGATGGCCGATTTCTCTTGGAACACCTGCCAGCGAAGACACCTGTTGCAAGTCCGGTGCGTTCATCGTAGTTCCCTCCGTTTGGGTTACGCCGTAATCGCGGGTTGATCTGCTTGAGACGCCGGCGACGCCGGCAACTTGTCGACAGACTCGGCGTCCCACGGGCCCGGAAAGCGGCCGCTGCCGACAACGCCCCAGCGGAAAATACGGGAATCCATCGGCCACTGCACTTGCGGCAATTCGTTACAGCACAGACGCGGCAGGTTTTCATACCAGGTTGCCCATTGCGCCAGGTTGCGTACGAAACTGCCGACGTGTCCCGGATATATTGGTCGCTTGGCCATGGCTTCCTTGTTTGCAGTGAACAGGGCGCCATCAGATTATCACGTCGCGTGGATTTTTGCGTTGCGCGATATACTGGTTTGGTCCGACTTGCTTTGCAATGCCAAAACGGGAGGAGCCTCATGCAGGGAACGCCGTTGGCCGCCACATCAAAAATCAATCGAATGACGCGCCAAATCACGCTTGCCACACTAACACCCAGATTTCTGCTGGCATTTGACAGCAACCACGCCGCGGCCCAGGCCTATCCCTCAAAACCCGTGCGTGTGGTGACCATGGCCGCGGCGGGCGCGCTGGCGGATTCCGTCACTCGGATAACCTTCGCCCGGGTTGCTGAAGTGCTGGGCCAACCCTTCGTTGTCGATAACCGTCCGGGGGCAGGCGGCAATATCTCGGCGGCGCTGGTCGGAAAATCGCCACCCGACGGGCACACGCTGTATCTGACGATCCAGACCGTGATGGTAGTGAATCCTTTTTTGTATGCGCGCCCCGGCTTTGATCCGCTGCGCGACTTCGAGCCGATTTCGATGGCGGCCAAAGTCAGCGAAGTGCTGGTTGTGCATCCTTCTCTTGGCGTGAAGTCAATCGCCGATCTGGTGCGTTTGGCGCAAGCGCGTCCGGGACAGATCGGCTATTCCAGCGCGGGCAATGGGCACCCCACGCACTTGATGATGGAGTTGTTCCAGCGCAAGGCCGGCATTCAGTTGTCTCATGTGCCGTACAAAGGCACGCCGCAAGCGGTGCTCGCCGTGGCGGGCGGCGAGGTTGGTGCGCTGAACATTGGCATTGGGCTCGCGCGCCCGCACATCGCCAGCGGCAAACTGGTGGCGCTGGCGAAGACCGGTTATCCGTCGCCGGATGCGTTGCCGGGTGTACCGGCGCTGACCACGGCATATCCGGACGCAGAGTACATCCCCTGGACTGCCACGTTTGCCCCCAAAGGCACGCCGGGAGACGTCGTCGCCAAACTTAACTCGGCAATCAGCCGCGCTCTGACCGCCGCTGACATCGCGTCAAAGTTGAAAGAGCTCGACCTCACCGCGGCACCGAGTTCGCCCGGCGAGCTAGAAAAGACCATGCGCGCGGACATAGCGGTGAATCGGGAACTGGTAAAGAGTATTGGGTTGAAGCTCGATTGAAGAATTGCTCACTGTGGGCAAGCGGGGTTCACATGGCCACTGGTGAATATAAAAATAACTCAATAAAATCAGATAGTTATATAATTACTCGCAGCGCAGCCATTTTTGCGTCCGCATAGCAGCCTCGCCGTGGCGGCCCGGCAAATTCACGCCTATACTTGTTGGCAGGTCTGTAGATACGCAACGGAGCACCGGCCATGAGTCTCTCCCTACGCGCATTAACCAATTCGGGTTTCGCCGGCGAAGCATCCGGCATTGATCTCACGCGGCCGCTCGCGCGCGAAGACGTGCGGGCGATTGACGACGCCATGGATCAATACGGCGTGCTGGTGTTCCACGATCAGCGCTTTACCGATGAAACGCAAATGGCGTTCAGCCGCAATTTTGGCGAGCTGGAGTTTTCCAACGGCGCGGAGCTTTACAAGGAGCGCCGCTTGCCGCAAATGGAAATGGCCGACATTTCCAATCTCGATACGTCAGGCAAGCTGCGGCCCGCCGACGATCACATGCGCCTCACTGCGCTGGGCAACCGGCTGTGGCATTCCGATGCCTCGTTTCGCGCAATTCCGGCGAAGTACTCGCTGCTCTCCGCGCGCATTGTGCCGGGCGTGGGCGGCAACACCGAATTCGCCGACATGCGCGCGGCTTACGATGCGCTGGACGATGATCTGAAAGCCGAGATCGCAGAGTTGATTACCGAGCACTCCAATGCCCACTCGCGCGAGCAGATCGGCATCCCCAAAGCCTCTTATGGCGAAGAGAATCAAATCAAGCTGCGGCCCGTGCGCCAGCGGCTGGTGCGGCACGATGCGCGCACCGGGCGCAAAAGCCTGTATCTCTCGGCGCACATCGGGGCCATCGTCGGCTGGCCGGCGCCGGAGGCACGAATGTTCATTCGCGATCTGATCGAGCACGCCACGCAACGTAAATTTGTTTACGCGCACGCGTGGAAACCGTGGGATCTGGTGATGTGGGACAACCGCACCACCATGCACCGCGCGCGGCGTTACAACGATTTGGGCGAAGTGCGCGACATGCGGCGCACCACTATCCGTGGCGAAGGCGTTACGGTGGAGCAGGTGCAGGCGGCGGCATAGAATCATGGAACTCTTCAATGAATCTCCAGTGAACCGGGAGGCAATATGAGTATCAACATCCGTGCAGTACAGCAGGGCTTCGTCGGCGAGGTTACCGCCATCAATCTCTGCGCGCCGATCACGCAGGCGCAGGCCGATGCCATTGAAAAAGGCATGGACGACTACGCCGTGCTGACTTTTCCCGGCCAACCGATGACGGACGAGCAGCAGGTCGCGTTCACGCGCAACTTTGGTCAGCTGGAAATCACCTTGGCGGGGCAGATGGCCAAGCCCGGCGAGCGGCGCTTTCAGCAGCTTGAACTGGGGGATATTTCCAACTACGCCAATGGCGATACCTCGCGGCACTACGCGCGGGAGGACAAAAAGCGCCTGTATGCGCTCGCCAACCGGCTGTGGCATTCCGATGCGTCATTTCGTGCGGTGGGTGCGGGCTACACGCTGCTGCACGCGCGCGTCGTGCCGAGCAAGGGCGCGGATACACAGTTTGCCGACATGCGCGCCGCGTACGACGCGCTATCCGCCGCCGACAAGGCCGAAGTGGAAAATCTGGTGTGTGAACATTCCATTGTGTTCTCGCGCCAGGCCATCGGCTTTGACGATTACAACCCGGGCTTCGACGAGCATCTGAAGCCGGTGCCGCACAAGCTGGTGATTACCCACCCGAAGACGGGGCGCAAATCGCTGTATCTGTCCTCGCACATTGGCGGCATTGTCGGCTGGCCGGTGCCCGAAGCGCGCGCGTTTATACGCGACTTGACCGAGCACGCTACCCAGCCGCAGTTTGTCTACTCGCACAAGTGGCAGGTCGGCGATCTGGTGATGTGGGATAACCGTACGGTGATGCACCGCGCCACGCGCTTTGACGATCTCAAGGAAGTGCGCGATTTGCGCCGCACTTCGCTCAAGGGCATCGGGCTGGAAGTGAAGCTGCCGCAAGCAGAAGCCGTAGCGGCATAGCAGGCATTACGCGGTACCAGCCTGCACCCGCGCCATCTTAAAACCCGTACAGCCCCGCCGGATTATCAACCAGGATTTTCCGGCGCACTGCCGCGTCCGGCGCCCAGCTGGGCAGCAAGTTCAGCACAAACGCGTCGTCCACCGGCCACAGCGGCGTAACCTCCGTGGGTTTGCGTCCCGAGCCGGAATTCGGATGCGGCCAGTTGGTGCCCCACAAAATGCGATCCACATTGGCGGCAATCAGCATTTGCGCCAGCGGCGTGAAGTGCCCATAGTTTTCGCGCGGGCCGGCGGTGACGGAAATTTTGACGAACGCCTTGCCGGATTTCACGAGATCCACCAGATCGGAAAAGCCGGGCTGTGCAACGCCCTTGGCCTCATCCGCGCCGCCGTAATGATCGAACACGACCGGCACGGGCGAGGCCGCCAGCGCGTCTTTCATGGCGGAAATCACCGCTAGCGAGGTGTTGAGCTGTACGTGCCAGCCGCGGCTCTTCACGCGCTCGGCCGCCGCCAGAAAACGCTTGCGTGCCACCGCCGGATCGCTGACACCGCTGGTGGCGAGATTCAGCCGTATGCCCTTGAAGCCGAGGCTCGCCAGTTTGTCGAGTTCACCTTCGGTAGTCTTTTCATCAATGACGGCAACGCCACGCGCATCGTTGCCGCGCACCTGCATGCCGTAAATGGTGGCTGAGTTGTCGGTACCATAAACGCTGGGAGTGACAATCACCACGCGCTGCATTTTGATGGCCTTGTGCAGCGCGGACATTTCTTCCGGCAGCGCCAGTTCAGGCGTGTAGGTGCGCCCGGCGAACCACGGAAATTTCGCCGGATCACCATGAATGTGCGTGTGGCAATCGCAGGCGCCGGCGGGCACGTCGAACTTGACGACCGCGCTGGGTTGGGATGCCGCGCTTAATGCCAGCGGGCTCTGAGCCAGTGCGCCAGCGGCGGCGGCGCCCAGGGTAAATTTGCGTCGGGTAATCATGAAAGTCCTTTCAGGAGCGGTTCACTAAGGGCAAACAAAATCGGGCTACTTCGGTTTGACGTTGGTCGGCACGGGCATGCCGGGAATATTCAGATTGACCGACAACAGATGCGAGCGCGTGGTGATGAACAGCGTCTTCCAATCGTCGCCGCCAAAGCCCACGTTGGTAGTGGCGGGCTGCCCGTGCACGATGCGTCCGAGTTTTTTGCCTTTGGCGTCAAGTATCCACAGTCCGCCCGAGCCGCCGCAATAGACATTGCCTTCGATGTCGACTTTCATGCCATCGGCCAGGCCCGGTTCCGCACCGCTGAGATCGGCAAACACACGGCCGGTTTGCTTCGCCGGCAGGCCGTTGGGCTGCATGTCGTACGCGCGAATGATATTGCGACGCAAGTCGGTAATGTACAGCACGCTTTCATCAGGCGAAAATGCAATGCCGTTGGGGAATACGAAATCGTCAAACAACAATGTCGTGGTGCCCAGGTCGGCGCTCACACGCAGCACGGCTGAGTGTTGCATATCCCACTGCTCCGGCACGATGCTGGCATTGGGATCGGTGATGTACATGCTGCCATCGGATTTCACGATCACATCATTGGGGCGCGACAAGCGCTTGCCCTGAAACTGGTTGGCCACCACGGTCATGCTGCCGTCGAGCTCAAGGCGAGTGACACGCCGCGTATCGTGCTCGCACGCGACGAGACGCCCCTTGGTATCGCGCGTTAGGCCATTGGCACGCCCCACACCCTGTTTGAACAACGTCACCCCTTGCCCCGGCGTGTATTTCATGCGCCGGTCGTTGTGGATGTCGCTGAACAGCAGATAGCCACCTTCCTTCCACCACAGCGGCCCTTCCGCCGGGCCCAGCGGCCCGCCGTAACCGCTGCCCAACTCGACGATAGGCTGCGACGTGGAAAGAATGCGATCCAGCGCGGGATCGAGGCGTTCGATGCGTTGCGCTCCGGCAGTGCCTTGCGCCCAGGCATTGCCGAATCCTGCAGCGGCTAGGCAACCGGCCGCCGTGGTCTGCAAGAATTGCCGTCGTGATTTCAGGTGCTGACCGTACATGAAGGCCTCCGCAGGGTAGTTTCTATTTAAGTATTTGTTTTTGTTGGATAAATTTTATGATCGTATCCCGGTTTAACGAATCGCGGCAGGCGAGACCGTAGAGCTGGTGCCACCCTTGATCTTCAAAGGTTGCAGGGTGAGTGCGAATTCATGCACGCCTTTTGCCGCCAGGACATCGAGCTTCAGGTTTTCCAGCAGATGCACGCCGTGCACCACCAAGGCGATCTGGTGCACCGGCAGAGATAGTTGCTTATCCGGGTTGGGCAGTACCTCCACCGGCGCGTTGTCGGCGCCCAGCAGTATCGGATCGTGTTTGATCAGCCATTCGGCGGCGGCGACGCCGATACCAGGGTTGGCGCGCACGTAGCGCGCGGTGTCTTTGCCCCACAGTTTGCCGTAACCCGTGTGTATGAGTACGGCGTCACCGGGCTGCAACGTGAGCTTTTGCCGCGCCAGCGCCTGCTGCAAATCTTCGACGGTAATCTCGTAAGTGTCAGGCAGCATGTCCACGCCCTTTAGCGCCGCCACATCGATCATGACGCCGCGCGTGAAAATCATGCCGACGTTTTCGACGCCGAGTTTGGTAAAGCCGTTGCGCGTTTCCACGTCATCCAGCTTCACGCAGTTATACATTTTGCTGGCAATCATCTGGTGCGGGAAGGCATCGAACTGCGTGCCGATTTGCCCCAGCTCGGTGGTCACCATTTCTTCATTGCCGCCGCGCTGATTCGCGCCGGCCGGTGGATTGGAGCGCTTGGTGGTCATGCTCCACACGCGAGCGGGACTGTTGGATGCAGGCGCGTTAAGCATGTGCGCGAGCTCGATTACCTCCCCGGTGCGGATCAGCTTTGCCGCGCGCATCACCGTTTCCGGTTTCATGTGATTGGCCGCGCCGCGCTCGTCGTCGGCACCCCACTTCGAGGGGCAACGCTGCGCTTCGGCGGGCGGCCGCCAGCCTTGCGCCATCGCCCCCACACTCATCAATAATGCTGCAATACCGGCTGTCCGGGCCACTACCCGCGCAACGCCATTCGGCTTCATGTTCTCTCCCTTGTGTGGATTTAACGCCCAAGCTGACGCGCCGCCGGCAGGCGGTCGCGGTCGGGCGCAGAGTTAGAAGGCTGTGCCGACGGAAGGGGCATAAATCTGATGACAAATGCAAAACGCAAAGCGATTGAGTTGTGCCTGGCTACTTGGGAAGTAATTCGGAAAATGCATTCCTCGCCCACAGCCGCTGCGACTCTGACAGACCTAAAAAAACCTGGGTCGATTGAAACTGAGCGAACAAGTCGCGCATCACGTCGCTTAGCGCATCGGGGTTTGGGTGGGTCGCGATGAGAGCTTTAACGCACAGAGTTACCGCCTGTAGCTGTAGTGACTCTGTAAGCTCGCCTGCGCCTCTTCGTTCACCGTCGGTTTTTGGCATCGATTACCTCTGTGGAATGACGAAGCCTTCTAACGTTGGAGTTCGCCCGCGTGCGAACGCTGGCGAAGCCAGGCGTAGCACGTCGGGTGCAATGACGGGTTGGGCGGCACCCGCGCGAAGGCACGGACGCGGCCTCAATTTGCCCTCTTGCGGCAGTAGTCTATTGCGGACTGCACCGACTCCCGGAACCCCGTTGTCGGGAGACGCACTCGCTCACCAGATGGCGTGACGTACTCGAGAGAGTCGAGATTGACGAGGAACTGTAAGAGAAGGTCATTCGTCACCCCGAAACCCGCCTCGTATCCGTTGTCATACTTGGTTATGGCTGCATGCCAAGTATTGAACTTTCCATTCAGCAGGACCCCGATTCTTGAGTCTTTCAACACTGATTGACTGATTGCGGTGCTGAGACGGCTCCCAGTGATCTCGGCAAAGGAGAAGATAGGGTCACATTGGCGCGCGTACTCAAATACGATGAACGCAGTTCTTCGTTTGATACCCGCGTCTGGTAGTGCCACTTGGGCAACTGGTCCACTGACTCCTCTGCTGTCGACACGCCAGGGGGCTTGAGCATGTGCACTGGTGGTGCATGCAAGTGCAATGGCAGCAAACGCGTAGGCCGTAACAAAAGCGCGTGAGGAATTCATAGATCGGTCCGTCCAGCTAGTAGGGTACGCAACCATGCAGAGCCCGCCGATGGCATCTGCGCTTACTCGGACCAATGTACCATGCCGTCCGCGCTGACAGGAAATCCGAGCAGCCGGAGGATTTCCGGTTGCATCATCTTCGCGACGATGCCTGGGAACATTGCCTCCATGTCTGGACAGAGCCGGCGATACTCTTGTTCGAGGAGGACGATTGATATTGGCTTTGGGAGCGAGAACCAACTTGCCCTCGCCACAAAGATGCGCTCGATATTCTTGGCGGTTTGCTTGGCATCCGCGAAGGTCAATTTGAAATCGCCATGTTGGACGTTGAAGTAGTTTCTCTTAGCCATGAGTGCGCCTCAGTCTCGAAGTCGATTGTTCCAAAGTCTACCCCCGCACTTGCCCGTGACGCCCAACTAGTTTTAACAAGCAAAAGCGACTGTTAACAACCCGGCACGCCTGTTAACATGCTTTCTTTTGTTGAGGAAATATTCTTTTAATTCAATATGATAGAGCACTTAACTGATTTTTGAGTGGTGTTAACACGGGCGCAAAACCGGCGCCCTGCGTCCGGCGCGCGCGGGCTTTCGAATAGCTGCATAATAGCTTGAGCAACCGGCCATGTCCTCTCGATACCGGTCGCCGCTGCGGTTGATCAGCTCGGCCGACACCAACGAGGTAATCATGCCGTCGATCTAACCGCTGGAGACGTCGATCAGTGCCGCGGCTGAGCCCGCACATATCGCCAGCCACAACGTTGGCTCCAGCAGGCGCTTCATCGGGCGCGCCGTAAGCGCACTGGCCGCGAGTTAAGCGTGCGCCTTGACCCTGTTCGTCGGCGTGCCCACCCAGCCGGTTTCCGATACGTCAAAGTTCACGTTGTCGGGGCCGATATAGCGCACCTCAACATTGCCGTGGCCCGCGGGTGCGCCGCCCGCACCCAAGCCCAGCGCGACGTTAATATCGTCGCGCGGCTTGGCGTTGCCGGAGGTCGACAGCTTTTCAGTGGTTTCTTCCAGGTCGTCCACCTGAAACCCGATGTGGTGGATGCCGCTCCAGCCGGTACCGCGTTCGGCGCCCGCCACGACGTCGTTCTTGAAACGCAAGATGGCAAGGTTGATGTGTCCGTCGGTGAGAAAGTAACCAGCGGTGCGGTCACTGTCGAGCCGGCGCACCATCTTTAGCCCGAAGTTTTCCATGTAAAAGTGCGCGGTCGCTTCTTCGTCCTGGGTTTGAATCGCGATGTGTCTGATCTGGGCCATGGTGGGTCTCCTTTGGGGCGGGTTTCAGGGTGCACTGCCGCTTGAAAAGCATCGGGCAAGCGCAGTGTAGCGCAGCCTTTCGCTGGCCAACAGACGCTTTGTCGACACCATGTAACTATCTGATTTAATTGTGTTTTTAAATTGACCGGCGATTATAGTTTCAGTGTTTTCGCCAGCCAGTCGCGCACGATGCCCGCGACATGCGCTTCGCGGCCATTGTAAAAGTGATCGCAGTTTTCGACGATGTTGACCTCACATTTGCCGCCGCACACGGCCGCGAATTCCTCGGCGGGGTAACGATCCACATCTTCCTTGTCGCCGCGTATCGCCAGCACAGGGCACTTGATTTGCGGCGCGAGTGCAATGGTATCGGGCACGCTGACGATGCGATCCAGAAAGCTTTCCGCGCTGATCACGTACCACCAGCCCGGCATGAACATGAGTTCGCGGCCCTTGCCTGCCGCCACCATGTCGCGTGCCTGTTGCGTGAGTGCGTCGAGCTTGCCAACGGCGAAGAGCTTTTCGGTGGCATTGGGTGTCTCGCGCTGTGGGCCGCCGCGCCCCGCCGACAGCAGTACCAGCGCCGGCGTGTTCGGATGATCCACCACGTGCCGCGTGGATAGCATGCCGCCGTTGCTGTGGCCCATCACAATCGGGTTAGCGAAGCCGCGCGCGGCGAGCCACTGCGCGGCGTAACGGTTATCGGCGATGGCCTGCGCCGAGGTTTGAAACGCCCCGCCCTCGGCAGCACGGCTGGCGCGCGTGGTGAGGATGTCGTGGCCGCGGCGGTTAAACGCCAGCACCGCGATGCCGAGTTTAGTCAGCACCGGTGGCAAGAAGCGTGCACCGCCGGTGTAAAAATTCATCGTATTGCCGTGAAAATACAGCGCGGCAGCGCAGGTTTCACCATCAGGTTCATGAAAAGCGCCGTCGATGGGAATGTCGTTGGTCTCAATGGTGACGAGTTGGGTTTTCATGGCGGGCCTTTTGTGGGACCAGTGGAATCAGCTATTTTCGGGAACAGGGACCAGGAATTCAGGCGTCCCGGTCGCAAAGAAGCACTGCAGTACGGCAAACAAAATGCAGTCGAGACGCCCGCGCTCCTGAATTATCGCCACATGCGTTGTATCACGCCGTCGCGCGCGATCATGTGTTTGATTGCCGCCGCGATATGAATCGCGATCAGCGTCATGAACACGATGACGGTGATCTGGTGCACGTCGCTGCATATGTCCTTGTAGGCGGGCGCATCCCAGCCCCAGTTGGGCAGCGTGTGGCCCCAGTACTTGATCGGATATTTGGTGAAGCTTGACCCGAGATAACCGGACAGTGGCATGACAATCATGCACACGTAAAGCGCGACGTGGCTCACCTTCGACGCGAGTTTTTGCCATGCCGGTATATGATCGGGCAGCGGCGGCGCGCGATGTGTCAGCGCCCAGATAACGCGCACGATAATCAGCAGGCCCAGCGTGATGCCGATGGATTTGTGGATGTTGAACCAGTACGCGCGCACGCCGGGCGGGCTTTTGGGGATTTCGATCATCCACCAGCCGAAGGCAATTTGCCCCAGCACGCCCAGCGCAATGACCCAGTGCAGGATCATCGCGACGCGCGTGTAACGGTCATGCGCTGGCTGGCTGCCCGCGTTACTCATGGTGCCCGGCTATTTCTCGCCAACAAACACGTATGCCCACAGCGCTTCAATATCCGCCGCGCTGAGCAGCCCGCCCCACGGCGGCATCTGGTTTTTGCCCTTGGTGACAGACGTGATGAAACGATTCTTGTCGTCCTTCGGAAACGTGCGTAGATCGAATGCACCTTGCGGATCAAGCATGCGCGGGCCATGGCACGGGCCGCAGTTCTGCGAGTAAATCGCAGAGCCCTTTTTGACATCAGCGGCAGAAAAACTTTCGTTCTCGGCGCTGACATTGACAGTAAACACGGCCAGCAAAACGCCAGCAGAAATGCAACGTAAGTATTTGTTTTTATTCATTTATTTAAACAATAGCTAAATGATTCCAGATTGCCACTGCCATGCACGCTGCGCCGTCGCGAGTGGAGCGGGACACAGCGTGTTGCAGCGGCAAGACTACTACTCCATCAACGCAAACGTCCACACCGAACCACCCAATGGCATGTCCGGCAGGCCACGGCGCGCACCCGCCACGCCACCCGTGCCGGAGAGGACGGTCACGTATTGCTTGCCATTCTTCGTCCACGTGATTGGCTGCGCGTGGATGCCGGAGCCCGTTTTGAACGACCACAGCTCATTGCCATTTTCCGCATCGACCGCGATCACTTCGCCCGTGGGCCGTCCGGTGAACAGCAGCCCGCCGCCGGTGGTAAGAATGGCCGCGGCCAATTGCTGGCCCTTGATGGGCGTGCGCCACTTGGCCTTGCCGGTCAGCGGATCGATGGCTTCCAGATGGCTGGCAATGGTGTCAGCTGTGATCGGCGAACTGATGTTCTCAATGCCCTGATAGCGCGAACCCGCCTTGTAGTCCTGCAGCTTGATGAAGCGGTAAGTCGAAGACACCGTATTCGTCGTGGCATACAGCAGGCCGGTGTTGGGATTGAACGACGCGTGCGGCCAGTTCTTTGCACCCAGAATGCCGGGGAAAAGCTCCACGGTTTTGCCCGCACGCAAATCCTTCGAAACGTCGGACTCCACGGGGCGTCCAGTCGCCAGATCAACATGGGTTGCCCAGTTCACTTTGGCATAAGGCTGTGCGGACAACAGTTTGCCCGTGGCGCGGTCGAGTACATACAAAACCCCGCCGCGATGCAGGTGCATGACGACCTTGCGCATCTGGCCATCGATGCGCACTTCGCCAAGGATGTTCTCCCACGAATCCCAATCCCACACGTCGTTCGGTGCGAACTGGTAGTGCCAGGCGATTTCACCGGTTTTGGGCTTGATCGCCAGCAGCGTCGCTACATACAGGTTATCGCCTTTGCGACGCTCGTCCGTCCACGGGCCGGCGTTGCCGGTGCCCCAGAACACGAGGTCGAGTTCAGGATCGTACGAGCCGGTGATCCACGTGGATGCCCCGCCGTGCAGGTAGGCCTCGCGCGGTTCCCACGTCTCATGGCCTTTCTCGCCCGGTCCTGCCGTGGTGTAACGCCGCCACAGCTTCTTGCCCGTATGCGGGTCCCAACCGTCGAGGAAGCAACGCGCGCCGAATTCGGCACCAGAGCAGCCGGTAATCACCACGCCGTTGGCGATCTGTGGCGCGACGGTCATGGAGTAACCTTCTTTCCACTCCGCTACCTTTTGCCGCCACACTTCCTTGCCGGTTTTCTGGTCAAGCGCAATCACGTGTGCATCGAGCGTGCCGCGGAACACTTTACCCTCGAAAATAGCCACGCCCTTGTTAGAATTACCGCAACACACCACGCGCGGTGTATCCGGGTCGAACTTCACGGCGGTACGCCAGATCATCTTGCCTGTTCCGGCATCTATCGCGTAGGTCCAGCGCGCGTTCGACACGAACATCACGCCATCGTGGATGACAGGCTGTCCCTGCTCGCCCAGTTCATTGTCGAGCGACACATTCCAAACCGGCACCAGACGCTTGATGTTCGATTTGTTGATCTGGTTGAGCGGGCTGTAGCGGTTCTGGTGATAGCCCATGCCATAGGTCAATACGTTATCCGTATTGCCCGCCTTGGTGCCGTCGGCGCGAAGCTGCGCCTCCGTTTGGGCGGAGGCAATGCCCGTAAACGCAGCGCCCGCGACGATCAGTGCTGTGAGGAGTTTTTTCACGATGTTCCGCCTTATTGATCAAACAACGCAAACGTCCACACGGAGCCGCCCGCGGGCAGCGTGTTCGGCAAGCCGCGGCGCGCGGAAGCCACACCGCCCAGGCCCGACAACACCGTTACGTACTGCTTGCCGTTCTTGGTCCAGGTGATCGGCTGCGCGTTGATACCGGAACTGGTCTTGAATGACCACAATTGTGTGCCGGTGTCGGCATCGAGCGCAATAAAATCACCCGAAAACTTGCCCGTGAATAGCAGTCCGCCGCCGGTCGCCAGCATGGCCGATGCATTGCGGTGCCCCACCAGCGGCACGCGCCATTTGGGCTTTGCGGTCAGCGGGTCGATGGCTTCCATGTGACCAGACGGTTCGTCGGTCGGTGTCGGCGGGTAGATGTTTTCAATGCCGGTATAACGGAATCCGGGCTTGTATTCATCCAGGGGGACGAATTTGAAAGTCGAATAACTGTGGAGCGTGTTTGCATACAGTAGCCCTGTGTTTGGATTGAATGCGGCATGCGGCCCGTTCTTCGCGCCATTAATGCTGGGCCAGATCTGGATGGTACCGCCCGCCCGCAGTTTCTTCGAATCCTCGGATTCCACCGGACGGCCGGTCTTCAGATCGACATGCGTGGCCCAGGTCACCTTGGCAAACGGGTTGGCGGACAGTAACTGGCCGTTAGTGCGGTCGATGACGTACAAGAAGCCGTTGCGCGACATCTGCATGATGACCTTGCGCCGCTGGCCGTTGACAGTGAGTTCGCTTTGGATCAGTTCCCAGGTGTCCCAGTCCCACACGTCGTTGGGCGCGAACTGGTAGTGCCATACGACTTCGCCGGTCTTGGGGCGAAGCGCCATCACGGACGCCACATAGAGGTTGTCACCCTTGCGCTTGGCATCATTCCACGGGCCACCGTTGCCCGTGCCCCAGTAAAGAAGATCCAGTTCCGGATCATACGAGCCGGTGATCCAGGTGGACGCGCCACCGCGCAGATACGCTTCGCGTGGCTCCCACGTCTCGTGGCCTTTCTCGCCGGGGCCAGCGGTGGTGTAACGCCGCCACAGCTTTTTGCCGGTATCCGGATCCCATCCGTCGAGGAAGCAGCGCGCGCCGAATTCCGCACCGGAGCAACCGGTGATTACCACACCGTTGGCGATCTGCGGCGCGACGGTCATGGAATAGCCTTCCTTCCATTCGGCCGCTTTCTGGCGCCACACTTCCTTGCCGGTCTTCATATCCAGCGCGATTACGAAAGCATCCAGCGTGCCACGGAACACCTTGCCGTTGTAGATTGCCACCCCCTTGTTGGAGTTGCCGCAACACACCACGCGCGGCGTATCCGGGTCGAAATTCACGGCCGTGCGCCAGATCACTTTGCCTGTCAGCGCATCAATGGCGTAAGTCCAGCGCGCGTTGGACACATACATCACGCCTTCGTAGATCAGCGGTTGCGCCTGCTCGCCGAGCTCGTTGTCGAGCGAGGTGCTCCATACCGGCACCAGACGCTTCACATTGCCTTTGTTGATTTTGTCGAGTGGGCTGTAACGGTTCTGGTGATAGCCCATGCCATAGGTCAACACGTTGTCGGTGTTGCCTGCCTTGGTGCCGTCGGCGCGCAGTTGCGCGTCGGTTTGTGCCGTTGCACCACCGGCAAACGCCACTGCAAGTATTGCGATAAGTTTTTTCATTCTTGCCTCCCCTTAAGTCAAAAATTAATCCCGTAACGCAAAAGTCCATACCGAGCCGCCGAGCGGTACATCCGCCACGCGGGCGCGATGCGCCTGGCCATACAAGCCGCCCAGCCCCGACAGCACGGTGATGTATTGCTTGCCGTTGTGCGTCCACGTCACCGGCTGTGAGTTTACGCCAGATGACGTGCGGAATTCCCACAGGGTCTGTCCGGTGTCGGCATCCATCGCGTAAAACTCGCCGGTGTGGCGGCCATTGAACAGCAGACCGCCTGCGGTGGCCAGCATCGCCGACCAGTTCTGGTTGTCGGTGAGTGGCACGCGCCAACGCGCCTTGCCAGTGAGCGGCTCGATGGCTTCGACATGGCCGTACGGCTCGCCGGGCTTGACCGTGGTCAGCGTGTTTTCCATGCCGGTAAAGCGCTGGCCCGGTTTGTATTCGACCGGCACGAATTTGTAGATCGAGCCCTGGTGGTTGGTGTTGGCGTAAAGCAGCCCGGTGTTCGGGTTGTAGGCGGCATGGGGCCAATTTTTCGCACCGCGCACGCTGGGCCACATCTCGATGGTCTTGCCCGCGCGCAGTTCGTTGGTGACCAACGGTGATTCAACCGGGCGGCCCGTGGCCATGTCCACATGCGTGGCCCAATTCACCCGGCCAAACGTCTTGGCTGAAAGCAGCTTGCCGTTGGTGCGGTCGATGACGTACAAAAAGCCGTTGCGATTCATTTGCATCACGACTTTGCGTCTGACACCATCGATGTCCATGTCGGTGATAATCAATTCCCAAAGTGAATCCCAGTCAAAGGAATCATTCGGCACAAACTGGTAATGCCAGACGATTTCGCCGGTCTTGGGTCTGATGGCGATGACAGCGGCCGCATAGAGATTGTCGCCCTTGCGATTCGCCGGATTCCAAGGCCCGGCGTTGCCCGTGCCCCAGTAGACAAGATCGAGTTCCGGGTCATACGAACCCGTAATCCACGTCGAAGCGCCCCCCGTCTTGTAGGAATCGCGCGGTTCCCACGTTTCATGGCCCTTCTCGCCCGGGCCGGCAGTCGTGTAACGCCGCCACAATTTCTTGCCGGTTTCGGGATCCCAGCCGTCCAGGAACCCGCGGATGCCGAATTCGGCACCGGAGATGCCGGTAATGAGCACGCCGTTGGCGATTTGCGGCGCCACGGTCATCGAGTAGCCTTCTTTCCACTCGGCAGCTTTTTGCCGCCAGATTTGCTTGCCGGTTTTTTGATCCAGCGCGATCACGTGTGCATCCAGCGTGGTGCGGAACACCTTGCCCTTGTAAAGCGCGACGCCTTTGTTTGACACACCACAGCACACCACACTGCGCGTATCCGGCACCCACTCCACCGCCGTGCGCCAGAGTTGTTTGCCGGTCAACGCATCAATGGCATAGGTCCACCGCGCGTTACTGATGTACATCACGCCGTCGTAAATCATCGGCTGCGCCTGCTCGCCGAAATCATTGTCGAGGCCCGCCGTCCATACCGGCGTCAGGCGCTTGACGTTCGACTTGTCGATTTGCCGCAGCGGGCTGTAACGGTTCTGGTCATAGCCCATGCCATAAGTCAGCACGTTGTCGGTGCTGGCCTTGTCGCCGATGAGTTCGGCATCGGTGGGGCCCACACCGGTTTTGGTGGCTTCGGGGATGGGGCCGAAGTTGTCGGTGGCGCAGGCGGCCAACAACATCAGCACAGATAGTGTGTATAAGTATTTGAATTTATTCATTTTTATTTCCTTGGCGTCGTTGCGTTTGTCAATCATCCGCCAGCGCAAATACCCACAGCGAGCCGTTGCGCGGCTGGCCTGCGAACAAGTCACCCTGACGCAACACGCCGGTCCCGCCGAGGCCCGACTGAATTGCCACGTACTGCTTGCCCTTGTGCGTAAAAGTGATCGGTTGCGCGTTGATGCCCGAGGGCGTTTTGAATTGCCACAGCTGTGCGCCGCTATCGATATCGAAGGCGGCAAATTCGCCGGTGGCCTTGCCGCTGAACAATAGGCCCCCCTTGGTGGCGAGCATCGAGCTGTAGCTCGGCGCGTACTGTTCGGCCTGACGCCAGCGCGGTTTACCGCTGATGGGATCAATGGCTTCGAGATGCCCTATTGGCCGGCCTGCCTCGCGCGGTGCGGGCAGGTTTTCAAAGCCGACGTAGCGCGCGCCGACCTTGTATTCCCCCGGGTTGTCTTTTTTGACCAGCCGCGAGTTGTGCATGGTGTTGGCGTACAACAAACCCGTTTCAGGATTGAACGCCGCATGCGCCCAGTTCTTGGCGCCCCACTGGCCGGGCCACAACTCGATCTGCTTACCGGCGCGAAAATCTTTGGCCAGTGGTGTTTCAACCGGGCGGCCCGTGGCAAGATCAATATGGCTCGCCCAACTGACTTTCTCGAACGCAGGCGCGGCGATAAGTTGACCATTCGTACGATCCACCACATACAAAAAGCCGCCGCGGCTCATGTGCATCACGACTTTGCGCGTGACACCATTGTGCGGAATATCGGCGATGATCCATTCCCAGTTCGCGTCCAGATCGAACATTTCATTCGGCACCAGTTGGTAGTGCCAGACGATTTCGCCGGTCTTTGGGCGCACCGCAATCACTGAGGCGGTGTAGAGGTTATCGCCTGGCCGGGAATCCGGGTTCCACGGGGCTGCGTTGCCGGTGCCCCAATACATTAAATCCAGTTGTGGATCGTAAGAGCCCGTGATCCAGGTAGAGCCGCCACCAGTGGCCCATGCTTTGCTGTTCTTGGGCCAGGTTTCGCTGCCTTTTTCACCTGGCGCGGGCACCGTGTAACGACGCCACAGCCGCTTGCCGGTGTCCGGGTCATAGCTATCGATGAATCCGCGGATGCCGAACTCGGCGCCCGACAGGCCTGTCACCACCACGCCGTTGGCGACCAGCGGAGCGCCGATGATGGAAAAGCCTTCCTTCCACTCGGCGACCTTGGTCTTCCATACTTCCTTGCCCGTTTTCTGATCAAGCGCCACCATGTGCGCGTCGAGTGTGCCGCGGTACACCTTGCCATTATAGAGGGCCACGCCCCTATACGATTGCCCTCAACACACCACCCGCGGCGAAGCCGGGTCAAAATTCACCGGCGTGCGCCATAACACTTTGCCGGTGGCGGCCTCAACCGCCACCGTGAATTTGGCATTGGCAGCGTAAATCACGCCCTCGTAGACCATGGGCTGTGCCTGCTCGCCCAATTCGCTTTCAAGAGACAGGCTCCACACCGGCACCAGATTCCTTACGTTGCGCTTGTTGATCTGCGTCAGCGTGCTGTAGCGGTGCTGGCCGTAATTCATGCCGTAGTTCACCACGTTATCGGTGTTGGCACTGCCGGTGACAAGCTCTTGTTGGGATTGGGAAAACACTTGTGTCGACGCCAACAACAATGCCGTCGCCGACAAATACGCGAAACGCCGCATGGGGAACTCCAAAAAGGAAAACAACGGGATGATGGCAAAAAAAAGCGCGCAATGATTCTAACAATGGGCCTTGCCGAACGCCACCGCCACAAGCGGCGTGCCATGAAGCACTGCGCGCATGAGTTTGCTGCAATACAGCAACACGCCAACTATCTGAATTTAAAGTGGCTTCGCGCCCGCCGCCTGAAATATCTTGCGGCGCGTGACGATTTCTTCCCGGATCAATTTCTCGAAGGCTTCCGGTGTACCAGTGCGCACTACCGCACCCTGAGCCAGCAGTTTTTCCCGGATCTCCGTTGATTCGAGTATGCGCACGATTGCCGCGTTGAGTTTGAGAACTACGGCGCGCGGCGTTTTTGCCGGGGCGACAAAACCATACCAGCCGTCGTATTCAAAACCGGGCAGCGCAGCTTCTGCGACCGTGGGCACCTCCGGCAACTGCACGATGCGCTGCGCGGGCGTCACCGCCAGCGCCTGCAAGCGCCCGCTTTTGAGCAGTGGGATTACCGCCAGCGTCGGTGCGACAAAATACTGCGTGCGGCCCGTCATGGTGTCGTTCATCGCCTCTGGCACGCCCTTATAGGGCACGTGCGTAGCGCTGATGCCCGCCGAGTAATTGAAAAGTTCCGAGCCGTAATGCGTGCCGCTGCCGATGCCCGACGAAGCAAAATTCAAGAATTTAGGCTTTTGCTTTGCCAATGCAATCAGGTCTTTCAGCGATTTCAGCCCCAGCGACGGCGACGCTACGATCACCAGCGGCGTACTCGCGATTTGCGTGATGCCCGCGAAATCGCGCACCGTGTCGTACGGCAGCTGGTCGTAGAGCGCGGCGCTGCCAGCAAACGCTGATGAGGTAAGCAGCAGTGTGTAGCCATCGGGCGCGGCGCTGGCGACAATGCCACCCGCCACCGTACCGCCAGCGCTGGGACGGTTGTCCGTCACTACTTGCTGGCCCCACGCTTCGTAGAGCTTGGGGCCGATCATGCGCGAGAGAATATCGGTGGCACTGCCGGCGGAAAAAGGCACCACAACGCGTATGGGCTTGGTGGGGTAATTGACTTGACTGCCCTGAGTGCTCTGCGCCCCCTGAGCGCCCGCCGATGTTGACAGCGGCAACGCGGCCATTGCCAGCAGTGCCGCCGCCCACCCTTGATTGATCAAAGCCATCAGCCGCCGGTGGTGCCGGCGCCCGCGTTGGCGTACTTGCCGGTCAACTGCGGAGTCGTCCCCTTGAGGCCCTTTTGCTGACGATCAAGACGCGTTTCACGAGCCCAGGTGCGATTGTGTTCGTCCTTTACCGTCACCATCAATCGGCCCAAGCCTTCGACTTCGAGTTCGATCTTGTCGCCGCCCTGGAACGCCGACAGCCCGCGATGATTGGTGCCGGTGGCGAGAATGTCACCCGGCTCCAGATCATGTATGCCGGAAATCCATTCGATGCAGCGCGGAATCTTGTGCGCCATGTCGTCGGTGTTATAGTCCTGCTTGATCACACCGTTGACCCACAGCTGCACGCGCAGTTTTTGCGGATCCTTGATCTCGTCGGCCGTCACGATGTACGGGCCAATGGGCGCAAAGGTGTCGCGCGATTTCACCTGATAAAAAGAATTGCCAAGTTTCGTGGCATCGCGTGCGGAGCCATCGATAAAGTTGGTGTAGCCGAAAATATGTTCCATCGCGCGCGATTGCGGCACGTTGCGCGCGCGCTTGCCCATCACCAGCGCAAGTTCCGCTTCGCCCTCAAAAATCGACAGCGGAATATCCGGCATGATCATGGTGTCGCCATGACCGACGATGCAGCCGGGGGATTTGTGGAACGCGTTGATCTCCGCAGGCTTGGGCAACGTGCCGTTTTCCATGTAGTTCACCGCCATGCAATCCACATTGACCGGTTTGGGCAGCGGCGGGCGAATTTTCACTTGAGAGACCGGCAGGCCCTTGCCCGACGCCACGGCTTTCTCAATATTGCCGCGCAGATTTGCCCAGCCCTCAATCACGCCGATAATCAGGTTGCCGGGGTTGGTGTGCGGCACGTTTTGCACCACGCCGGTCACGTCTACCACGTCGTTGCCCTTCAACACGCCCAGACGCCAATCGTTGAAATACAGGATTTTCATGAAATCACCTCGCTAGTGTTGTGACTCATCAGCCAGCGGCTAATGTTAGGTTGTTATGTAAATGCAACTATTTGTTTTTGTTAAATTATTTTTCTGATGACCATCGCCGCGCGCCTGACAATGCGTGCGCCGCGACATGACCCGCATCTTATGCCAAGGCCCGCGCGGCGGCAAACCCGCGCATCCGCATGCTGACACGCCCCTGCTGACGACAGGTCGCAGGAAGTAGAATGCCGCGAAAAACCCCATAAGGAGGAGACGCAATGAAACGGCTTTTTCCGGAAGTGGCCCTCATGTCGTGCGCGGTTGCGTGTGCGATGTTGAGCTGTGGCGCGGCGCTTGCCCAATGGCAGCCCACGCGCCCCGTGCAAATGATTTTGCCCAACGCCCCCGGCGGCGGCCCGGACTTTATCGCGAGACTGATGCAACCCAAGCTCGCTGAAGTCGCCAGACAGTCGGTGGTCATCGACAACCGCGCGAGCAGCAACGGCATCATCGGCAGCGAGATCGCCGCGCGCGGCGCGCCCGACGGCACCGTAATGATCATCGGCAACTCCGGCACGCACGCGATCAACGCCACGCTCTACCGCAAGCTGCCGTATGACCCGGTGCGTGACTTTGCGGCGGTAAGCGAAATCGCTTCGCCCACGGTGGTACTGCTGTCACATCCCAGCGTGCCCGCGAAAAGTGTGAAGGATTTCATCGCGCTCGCCAAAAAATCACCCGGCAAACTCAACTTCGCGATTGCCGGAGCCACCGGCGAAGTTGCCGGCAACGCCATCAAGCTGATGGCTGGCGTGGACATTCGCAACATCCCTTACAAGGGCGCCGGTCCGGCGGTGGTGGCGCTGATGTCGGGCGAGGCCGATTTGATGTTTACCAATTACGTAGCGGTGGAACAGCTGATCAGCCGTGGCAAGATACGACTGCTGGGCATTACCGCCGCGCAGCGCAACCCACGGTTGCCCAACGTGCCGACGATAGCCGAAGGCGGGCTCGAGGGCTATGCGGTGGAAATGTGGTACGGTCTCTTCATGCCCGCGAAAACGCCGCCGGCCATCATCAACGCCGTGCACCGGGAAACTTCGCGTATCGCAGCGACTGCCGAGTTCCGCGAGAAAATGGAAGCCACGGGCCACACGGTCGTCAACAGCGCGCCCGCCGAGTTCACCGAAAAAGTAAAATCCGAAGTCGAAAAGTTCCGCAAGATCATTATCGCTTCGAAAATGCAGCAGGATTGATCACGCGGACGCATACCTTAGAACACGCAAAAACGCACAAGGAAAATCATGTTAAAGCTTGACACCCACGCCCACTGGTTCCCGCAGGAATGGGTGGACACCATCGTCAACGAAGGCCCGAAAAACGGCGTTGAAATTTCGCGCAACGAACAGGGCCGCATCGTCGCCTCCATGCCGGGCATACGCCTGCGGCCGAATTTCACGCCGCCGTATATGGACATTCCGACGCGGCTCAAAATCATGGACGACGCGCGCGTGGACGTGCACGCGCTGTCACTCACCAGCCCGATGACGCACTGGGCGCCGCCGGAACTCGGCGCAAGACTCTCACAAGTGTTCAACGACGGCTGCGCGCGCGAACATGAGAAATATCCCACACGCTTTGTCGGCATGGCGACGCTGCCGATGCAGGCGCCGGAACTCGCGGTGGCGGAAGTCAAACGTGCGGCCAAACTGCCCGGTATCCGCGGCGTGTATTTGCCCACACATGTGTTGGGCAAAAACCTCGAAGAAAAAGAATTCTGGCCGGTGTACGAACAATGCGAAAAACTCAGCCTGCCGATTTTCCTGCACCCGGTGTCGCCGGTGGGCAAGGAACGCATGATGAAATATCACCTCGGCAACTTCCTCGGCAACCCGTACGAATCCGGCATTGCCGCTGCATCACTGGTGTTCGGCGGCGTGATGGATGCGTTCCCCAAACTCGACGTGATGCTTCCGCACGCGGGTGGCACGTTTCCGTGGCTGATCGGCCGCATGGATCACGGCACCACGGTGCGCGCCGAATGCAAACACATGACCCAACCGCCATCAGCTTATCTGCGGCGCTTTCACTACGACACCATTACCCACAGCGACAAAATTCTGATGAATCTCATCGATCTCGTTGGCGTGGATCGCGTGGTGATGGGCAGCGATTGCCCGGCTGACATGAGCTACACGCGGCCGGTGGATGTGGTGGAGCGCCTGCCGGATTTGTCGTCGGCGCAGCGCGAGGCGATTGTCGGGGGGAATGCGGCGAAGCTGTTGAGGATGAATTGAGGCCTATAACCGATTTTCGCCGGCACATATGGCTGCGTGCGCAGCGGTGCGTTGTTGAGCGCGAGCATGCGCTTGCGCACGGCGTTGGCGTC
>OMIN01000156.1 GCA_900299145.1 Betaproteobacteria bacterium
CGCGTAGTTCAGCGTGCCGGGGTTCTGCTTTGCCAGTGCAATCAATTCCTGTACCGATTTCACGCGCAGCGACGGGTGCGTGACCAACACATTGGGCGAGCTGATGGCGAGCGTCACCGGTAGAAAATCTTTTACGGGGTCAAACGGCACTTGCTCACGCATGAACGGCGACAGCCACACCACAAAACCCACCATCATCAGCGTGTAACCGTCGGGTTGCGCCTTTAACAGGATTTCGCCGGGAGTAACACCGCCGGGGCGGTTGTCGACCACCACCTGCTGGCCGAGCCGTTGGATGAGTTCCGCTGCGATCAATCGTGCCGCAAAATCACCCGCACCACCCGCCCCGGAGGCGACCAGGCGGATGGGTTTGCTGGGAAATTTGGCGGGGGGTTCGGCAGCTAACGCGGTGGTCGTTGATGCCGTACAAAGCGCTAACCAACTTAACCGCCAAATTCGGTTGCTGCGCATCGGATTACGAACTGGATTCCAGCCTTCGCTGGAATGACGGGGCGGGTGATTCAGCCTCGGCGCAATTACCGCAGCCCACTCAATATATCCAGCGCCCGCCCCATCGAAAAATCATAGGTCTGCTGGTGAAAAGCCTTGCCGCCGCCTTTCATCATGTAGCCATGCAGCACCCCGGGGATTATGTGCACATCGACGTTCTTGTGTTTGGCGGGAATGGCACGATATTGCGCCTGCACCGCCGGGGGTGCGGCGTGATCCTCTTCCCCCCAAATAATCGAGATCGGCTGCGTGGCGCCTTCGAATTCGTGTGCGTAGTCGCCCATCTGCGTGCCGTGGCACGACACGCCGCCGTAATAACCCAGCCGCCGCGGTGCGATGACCGCGTACGGTCCGCCGAAGCAAAAGCCCATCGCAATCGCCTTACCGTTGAACTGCGGCATTTTTTTCAACTGGTTCAATGTATCGGTCATGTCGTTCTCACCGCTCTTGATTACCGGCAGGCGGGGCTGCCCCCGCTTGGTCAACCGGTCGTCGCCGCGCGGCAGCGGCCCCGGCACCGTACGCCAGAAAAGATCCGGCGCGGCAGCAATAAAGCCTTTCGCCGCGAACTCGTCCGCAATGGCGCGCAGGTCGGCATCCACGCCGTGTATCGCGGAAGCCAGCACTACGGCGGGTGCCTTGCCGGCGCCATCCGGCGTTACCACATAACAGTCGAAATCCTTGCCTTCGACGGAACGTATCTTGATGTCCTGCTTTTGCATGGCGGTCTCCTGGTGGGCGTAATCAATGAATCTGTGCGGATTATTTTACGCCTTCCGGTCGCGTTGCGATCCTGCGCTAAACTTGCCCTGAAGAACAAGTTCAACGAATTCGAGGAGTAAGCGTGCGACGCCATTTTGTCATCCTGCTGCTTTTGTTGTCCTGCGTGTCGTCTGCCGTTGCGCAACAGGCAACGAGTAACTACCCCGCAAAAACGGTGCGTGTGATCGTGCCGTATCCGCCCGGCGGTGGCAACGACATCATCGGCCGCGCCATTGCCGACGAACTCACGCGCCGCATGGGGCAAACGTTTTTTGTCGACAACCGCCCCGGCGGCAGCACCGCCATCGGCGCGGAAACCGCCGCGCGCGCCCCCGCCGACGGCTATCATTTGTTCGTCGCCAGTCAGACCACCTTTGCCACCGTGCCCAACTTCAAGACGAAGCTGCCGTACGACCCGGTGCGCGATTTCGAGCCGGTTTCTCTGCTGGCGATTCAGCCGTATTTAATCGTGGTGCACCCTTCGCTGCCGGTGCGCACGGTGAAGGAGCTGATCGCGATGGCCAAGGCGCAACCGGGGAAAATTTTGTATGCCTCGGCGTCGGTGGGTTCGGGCAGCCATCTCTTCACCGAAATGTTCAAGTCGCAAACCGGCATCGACATGCTGCATATTCCCTATAAAGGTTCCGGGCCTGCGGTAACGGATTTGCTCGGCGGTCAGGTGTCGCTGATGTTTTCCACTGCGGGTTCCGTGGTCACGCAGATCAACGCGGGCAAACTGCGGGCGGTGGCGATCACGTCGGCCAGGCGACATGTCACACTGCCCCAAGTCGCCACGGTGGCGGAAACCATCCCGGGCTTTGAAATCTCGCAATGGATTGCCATGCACGCGCCGCGCGCGACACCGCGTGAAGTCATCGAGCGCCTGAATGGTGCGGTCACCGTCATCTCGCAATCAAAAGGTTACCGCGAGCGCATGCTGGCACAAGGCTACGACGCCGAAGCCAGCACGCCGCAGCAACTCGCCGCACGCATTGTCAGCGAGTTGGCGCGCTTTGGAAAATTGATCAAGGCCATAGGTTTGAAAGATGATGGGGTTTGATCGTAACCATCTGTTTTGTTTGGATAATTTAAAGGTGGCTTTCATGGCAAGAGGGTTACTCGCGACGGCCTTCGCGTGGGTTGCGGCCACTCACGCGTTCGCACAAACCGCTTCGACAGGCTCAGGACAGAGCTACCCCACGCGCCCCATCGAACTGGTCTCGCCCACGGGCGCTGGTGGCGGCTCGGACATCGTTGCGCGCACCGTCGCGGAGATTGCAGCCAAAGAAAAGCTGCTGCCACAACAAATCTTTGTGCAGAACCGCGCGGGTGGCGGCGGCGCGGTGGGCCAAACCTACGTTGCGGGCAAGCGCGGCGATCCTTACGTGTTCATACAGGCTGCCAGCGGACTGGTAACCGTACCGCTGCGCACCGGGCTGGATGTCGGCGCCGACAAGTTCACGCCGCTGGGCGCCATCGGCCGCGATCTGAACAGCATTGCGGTCAGCGCGGATTCGCCGTGGCGCACTGTGAAGGACCTGATCGACGCCGCGCGCGCCAGGCCCAAAACCATCAGCGTCGGTACCACCTCTCCCGGCGGAAGTGCCCATACGCTGATGCACAAGCTGCAAAAAATGACTGGCGCGCAGTTCAACGTCGTCTCATTCAAAAGCGGCGCTGAATCCGTCACCGCCGTGATGGGCGGCCACATCCAGGCCACGGCAGAAAATCTTGGCGAAGTCATGGGCCAAGTGGAAACCAAAAAATTGCGGCTCCTCGGCGTGCCTTCATTGAGTCGTGTGCCGGGATTGCCCAACGTGCCGACGCTGAAAGAACAGGGCTATGACATTCAGGCCGGTGGCTTGCGTGGTTTCGCCGCGCCCGCCCGCATACCGCCCGAAGCCGCGAAAACACTTGAAGACATGCTCGCCAAGGTGCACAAAAGCGCGCAGTGGCGTGACTACATGGTGCGCAACATGTACGAAGACGTCTACATGAACGGCGAAGACATGCGCAAATGGCTCGCCGCGCAGCAGACGGAACTGGCGACGTTTCTGGGCGAGATGGGGTTGGTGCTGAAGAAGTAAGCGTTACGGCGGAAACCCGTACAGCGATTGTGGATTGGTAACCAGTATGCGATTCCGAACCGCTGCGTCTGGCGCCCACACGCTCATCAGATCGAACAGTATCGCATCGTCGGGCGGGACCTTCGGACTCGGGTGAGGCCAGTCGCTGCCCCACACGCAGCGCTCCGGCGCGGCCTTGACCAGCGCTTGCGCCACCAGCGTTGCATCGGCATAGCTCGGCGGCCCGACATGCGTGTTCATGTAGGCGCCGGAGACCTTCACCCACGCACGGCGCGCTTCAAGCATGCCGAGTATTACCGCGTGCGACGGATGACGCACGCCTTCCTCGATCGTGGGATGGCCCAGATGGTCAAACACGACCGGCGTGGGCAGCCGCCGCAGCATGGCGGCGTGTTCGACGATTTTGTCGCACGGCATGTTGAGCTGGATGTGCCAACCGTACTCGGCGATGCGCTTGGCGAGCGGCTCAATCATGTCGATCGAGACCACCGCCGTTTTTGGATCCCCCACGGTAAAGCGGATGCCGCGGATGCCCGCATCGTTGAGTTGCCTGAGTTCGGCGTCGGTGACCGTGGGCCGAAGCACGCCGACGCCACGCGCGTTGTTGATACCTAATTCTTTGATCGCATCGGTGGTCACCGTGTTATCGGTGCCGTAGCAGCGCGGCGTAACAATGACTACGCGCTCAACGCCGATGCGCTTTTGCAACAGGCGGTAATCGGCCACCGTGCTGTTCTGAACGAAATTGCCCGAATACGGGTAGCGCGCGTCGTAAATGTGAATGTGGCAATCAGCGGTTTTCGCCGGTGCGGCGAGCTTGGGCGGTGCACTGCCTGTGGAGTTGGGTACGGCTTGTGTTGTCCCTTGCATGTTTGCTCCGTGAATACGTTATTCGACTTTGATACCCGCCGCCTTGACCAGCTTTTCGTAGCGCGCGAATTCCTGCTTCACGTAGGCCGCCAGCTCCGGCGGCGAGCCGGCGATGACGTCCACGCCCTGCGCGGCCATGCGATCAGCCGTTTCAGGCAGGCGAAGCACTTTCACGACTTCACCCGCGAGTTTATTGACCACGGCGGGCGGTGTCGCCGCCGGCACGAACAGTGCGTGCCATGCGGCATTGTCAAAGCCGGGCAGCGCGGCTTCGTGCAATGACGGCAGGTCAGGCGCGATGCGCGCGCGTTGCAGCGTGGTCACGCCGAGGCCACGCAGGCGCCCGCTGCGCACATGCGGCAGGGTGCTGGGCGTGGTGCCAAAGTACATGGTGATCTGGCCAGCGATCAAATCGGTGACCGCGGCGCCGCCGCCCTTGTACGGCACATGCACGATGTCCACCCCCGCCATCACGCGAAACAACTCGCCCGACAAATGGTTAGAACTGCCTACACCCGCCGAGCCGAACGTCAGTTCGCCCTTGCGCGCCTTCGCCAGTGCAATCAATTCCTTCGCGCTGCGCGCCGGCAGCGACGGATGCACCGCAAGGATGTTGGGCGCGGTGGTGGTCAGCGCCACCGGCGCGAAATCCTTGATCAGATCGTACGGCAGCTTGCGGAACAGAAATGTGTTCACCACGTTCGGCAAGCCACCCACCAGCACGGTGTAACCATCGGGCGCGGCGCGCGCCACCAGCTCCGAGCCGATGTTGGTGCCGCCGCCGGGCCGGTTTTCGACAATCACCTGCTGGCCGATGGTTTCCGACAGTTTGGTGGCGATCACGCGCGACACAAAATCCACGCCGCCGCCGGGCACATACGGCGCGATAAAGCGGATCGGGCGTATGGGGTACTGTTGCGCCTGCACGTTGCCCGCATTCGCGAACATCCCGGTGCCGCTCAACGCACCAAAAATATATAAGTATTTGTTTTTGTTCATATTTTTATTGCTGATTGAGCGCCTGCATGACCCAATTCGCCACGCCCGCCAGCGCGCCATCCTGATCCGGTGCGCCGATGAGTTGCACGCCCAGCGGCAGACCCTGTGACTGCAACAGCGGCAGGCTGAACGCCGGCACGCCAAGCCACGAGCCATACACGAGAAAGGTACGGCTGCCGGTGTATTCAAGCCCTTTGATCGCCGGGCCAGATGACGCCAGCGTGATATAGCCGTCGGCGCCGTCGAGCGTTTCACACCACAACCGGCGCATTGCCGCACGCGTATCCAGCAGGCGTTCATAGTCACGCGGCGTCATTTCATTGGCACGCTTGATCAGCCCGTGCAGGCGTTCGCCGATTTGTTTGCCAAAGCGCGCGATGTAATCTTCAAACGGCCAGCGCAGTTCATAGGCCACGATGTCGAGCGCGCCATCCACATCAGCCATCAGCAGGTTTTCCAGCGCGGCGATGCGGGGCTCAGTGTCGCGGCTGGCGATTTCAACACCGGTGGCGGCCAACGCGCCGATGGCCGCTTCAAATTGCGTTTCCGTCTCTTTATCGATTTCGCCCCAGCCGCGCGTGTAAAGGCGTATCAGCTTGCGGGGTTTCTTCGCTTGCGGCACATGCTCGCCCGCGTCCTGCAAAAAACGCCGCCCCGGGCTGCCGATGCCGAGCGATATTTGCGAAGCCACTCGCCATACATCGCCCAACGTGGCACCGATCACGCCCAGATGATCGGCGGTGGCCGATAACGGATGCACGCCCGCCATGTGCAATTGCCCGAGGCTGGGCTTGAAACCGACTGCGCCGCAGTACGATGCCGGACGTAGCGTGGAAGCCTGCGTCTGCGTCCCCAACCCCACCGGCGCCATGCCCGCGCCTACCGCAGCAGCGGTGCCGCTGGACGACCCGCCGGGCGTGCGCGTGGCATCGAACGGGTTGGTGGTTGGCCCGGAATAACCAATGGCGAATTCGGTGGTCACGGTTTTACCAATCATCACCGCCCCCCCTTTGCGCAGCGCCGCCACGCACGCCGCGTCCTGCCCGGATTGCCAGCCCTTGAACGCGGGGCTGTTCATTTGCGTGGGCATGTCGCTGGTGGCGATGATGTCCTTTACCGCCACCGGGCAACCATCCACTATCGACAGCGGCTTGCCGGCCTTGTAACGCGCCGTGGAGTCATCCGCGGCCTTGCGCGCGGCGTCGATGTTCAGCGTGACAAAAGCTTGAACGGTTTTGTCGCGCTTCGCGATCACGTCGAGACAGCGCTCGAGAAAATCGCGCGGCGTATCACGGCCCGCGTGAAAATCCGCCACGCAGCGGTCGAAGGAAATCACGTAGGGGTTGTGCCAGCTTTGCATGCTACGATCCTCGTGCAGTCGATTAAATCCAGCAATAACGGAGGCGCCCATGTCCCCCCAGCAGCTTTATACCATCGCCGCGGCACTGTGGTTGCCCACCGTGGCCCTGGCACAGTCCACGCCAGCGTCGCCGGGGCAGACTTACCCCGGCAAAGCCGTGCGCCTGATTGTGCCGTTTCCGCCGGGAGGCAGCACCGACCTGATGGGGCGCGTGCTCGGCGCGAAACTGGGCGAGGCGTTCAACCAGCAGGTGATCGTGGAAAACCGCCCAGGCGCGAGCGGCATGATTGGCAATGAACTGGTGGCGCGCGCCGCGCCCGACGGCCACATGCTCACCATGGGCACCATCGGCGCGATGGCGGTGAATCAGTCGCTGTTCAAATCCGTACCCTATGATTCCACGCGCGATTTTGCGCCGGTCACGCTCACTGGCAACGTGGAAAACCTGCTGGTGGTGCACCCCTCGCTGCCGGCGCGCGACGTAAAGGCGCTGATCGCGCTGGCCGCGTCAAAGCCGGGCCTGCTGATTTTCGCCTCCAGCGGTACCGGCAACGCACCGCATCTGGCGGGCGAACTTTTCAATCAACTGGCGCAGGTGAAGATGGTGCATTTGCCGTACAAGGGTGGCGGCCCGGCGATGATCGATCTGGTGGCCGGGCAGGTGTCGCTATCGTTTGCCAGCATGCCCTCGTCGTTGCCGTTCGCGAGAAGCGGCAAGCTGCGCGCCCTCGCGGTGGGCGGGGCCAAGCGCTCGCCCGCCGCGCCGGAAATTCCGACTGTCGCCGAAAGCGGTTTGCCCGGCTTTGATGTCACCGACTGGCAGGGGCTGCTGGCGCCGGCAAGGACGCCTGCCGTGGTTATTGAGCGTTTGAATCGCGAGGTCATTCGCATACTGGGCGAGCGTGAGGTCAAAGACCGGCTCGCCGCGGCCGGCTTGCAAGTGGCCACCAACACGCCCACGCAATTCGCTGAGTTCATCCGGGCCGAAATTGACAAATGGGGCAAGGTCATCCGCGCGGCGGGCATCAAGCCCGAATGAACAAAAGCCATTTGATTGCAGGCGCCAGCGCGGGCGCGTAGCATGCCTGCAGACCCGTTTGAAAAAGTTTGTATTTATCTGCCACATCTGGCAACCACACAGGAGACCCCATGAGCGCCACGCTGTTTCACTTCTCGTTTGCCGTCAGTGATCTGGATCAGGCCCGCCGCTTTTACGGTGAAATTCTGCAATGCCCCGAAGGCCGCAAGCTCAAAGGACGCGCGGATTTCAATTTCTTCGGCCATCACATCGTCGCGCATCTAGCGCCCGAAGATGTCGTCGGCGAAAAGGGCCGCAAGATCGGCGGCGCTCTGGCCACACCGCTGCGGCACTTCGGCGCGGTGATGACGCTGGAAGATTTTCGCAAAATCGCCAAACGCGCCGAAGACATGGGTGCGATCTGGATCAACAAGCCCAGCATCACGCAACCCGGCACCGTGCGCGAACAAATGCTGATGACCCTGAGCGACGGCTGCGGCAACGCCATCGAGTTCAAGGGCTTGACGGACATCACCAACGTTTACGCGGTGAAAGAAGGCGAAGCGGCAGCGGCTTAGGGTGTCGCGCGGGCACTGCGAGAATCACACTGGGAGCGCGGGTGTCTCGCCCGCACAGCGGAATTAAAAATACATAATAAAAACAAATAGTTACGTCGAGGCATCAACACCAAGCGCAAACCGTGATCATCGCCGCACCGCCAGCATGTCCATAAACGCCTGCACCGGCGTTGCCTCCAACCTCGCGCCGTCATCACACAACGCCAGTATCTGCCGCACGCGCTTTGGTGAATAACGCCGTCCCAGCGCGCGCTCGAATTTCGCGCGCAGTACCGGGCCGGCTTCCTTCAAGCGCCGCGGATGGCCGAACGGAAACTCCACCACCACTTTCGGCGTGCGCGAGCCATCCTTGAACGTCACCTGAATCGCGTTGGCGCTGGAACGTATTTTCGGATCGGTGAATTCACGCGTGAAACGCGGCTCCTCGGTCACCGTCATTCTCGTGCGCAGGGCGTCGATGCGCGGGTCGGCGGCGAACGCGTCTTCGAAATCCGACGCTTCAAGTTTGCCGTAAATCAGCCCCACCGCCACCACGTATTGCACGCTGTGATCACGATCCGCCGGATTGTGCAGCGGGCCGGTCTTATCCATGATGCCCATCAGCGCGCGCTGGCTGAAAATGTCGATGCGTGCAATCTCGGCCAGGCGCCCGCGCACATGCGGGTGCAGCCGGAACGCGCATTCCGCCGCCGATTGCCCGTGCATGCCCGCCGCAACGAATTTGAACATCGAGTTCCGGATGATGTAGTCGCCATAAGGCCGCTGAAAGCGAAACGCCTTGCCGCCGCGATACCGCTCGTAGAAGCCCCATTTCCTTGCAGAGAGCACTGTCGGGTAACCCATCTCGCCCGCCATCGCCATGCGCGCTAGGCGCACGCCCTCGGCGCAGGCATTGCCCGCCGCCCAGCTTTTGCGCCATCCCGCGTTGGGCGCCTGGCGATACACGCGCAAGCTGGCGTCGACCCAGGCATTCGACACCGCGTTGATGATTTCATTGCGCCCGCCGCCCATTAGCCGCGTGACCACCGCCGCCACCGCCACGCGCGAGAGCATCGGATGATCGATGCCCATGGCGTTGAAATCGTTTTCAATCGCGATGCAACCCTGAATCTCATAGGCCATGATCAGTGCGTGCAGCACGTCGCGCATCGCAAGCGGCGGTTTACGGCTGGCAGCGCGTTCCCGGCTTAACGCATCGGCAGCGGCCAAAATGCCGCCAAGGTTGTCCGACGGATGGCTGCCCTGTGCGGCAGTGAACGTGTCATTGAAATCCAGCCAGCGGATCATCGTGCCCAAATCGAACGCCGCCTTCACCGGGTCCAGCACATACGCAGTGCCCGGCACGCGCGCGCCGCGCGGCACCACCGTGCCTTTCACATACGGCCCCAGCAGCTTGGTGCATTCCGCGTAATCCAGCGCATCGAGCGCGCAGGCCAGCGTGTCGGTCATGCGCAGCCGCGCGATGTCGAGCACGGTGCGCCCGCGTGGGCGGTAACGCAGCACGTAGTCGGCGATGTCGGTCAATTCGCGGTCAGGGCCGCTGCGCTGGTTGGAGCGGATTTCAGGGGTCATGCTGAATACCTCGCGGGCGTTGCCGTCATGAAGGGTGAAATGCATCCTGAATCCCATGCTAATTCCGTTGCGGCCACCCCACAATCGTTTGTCCACATAGAGCGCGCCGTCCGCAAGCACGGCGCCACTGCTACACTTGCGGCTCGAACGAACCCAGAGCCGGATTGATCAAGGTGAACCGCCGATTTTCAATGACCGCGATGCTGCTCGCCACTTGTTGCACCAGCAGCGTACTCGCGCAGCCCTACCCCGCCAAACCGGTGCGCATTATCGTGCCGTACACGCCCGGCGGCGCGACCGACATACTTGGGCGATTGTTGGCGGCAAAGTTCGCTGAGTCGATGGGGCAGCAGTTCATCGCCGAAAATCGCCCCGGTGCGGCCGGGCTGGTGGGCGCGGAGCTGGCGGCGCGTGCCGCACCCGACGGCTACACACTGTGGGTCGGGCAGGCGAGCAATCTCGCCATCAATCAGCATTTGATGAAAAAAATTCCCTACGATCCACTGACGGCATTCACACCGGTGTCGCTGCTGGCGGCTTCGCCCAATTTGCTGGTGGTACATCCATCGCTGCCGGTGCGCTCGATCAGGGATTTGATCGTCCTCGCCAAGGCCAAACCCGGCGCGATTAACTACACCTCGTCGGGCAGCGGCAGCCCCGGGCATCTTGCAGCAGCCTATTTAAACAAGCTCGCTGCCATCGACATGGTGCACATTCCGCAAAAGGGCGCGGCGCCCGCGCTGCTCGATGTCGTCGCCGGCCATGCCGATCTGTATTTCGCCTCGCCCATCTCCGCGCAACCGCTGGTGAAGGCCGGGCGCGTGCGCCAGGTTGCGGTCACCAGCGCAAAGCGCTTCCCGCCGCTGCCGGACGTGCCCGCCGTGGCGGAAGCAGGCTTTCCGGCATTCGATATTTCAGGATGGTGGGGCCTGCTTGCCCCGGCCGCGCTGCCCAGGGAAATCCTCTCACGGGTGCACGCTGAAACGTTGAAAGCCATGGAGCAGCGCGACACCAGAGACAAACTCACCGCGCAAGGCATTGTGGTAATCACCAACACGCCGGAACAGTTTGCTGCTTACATCCGCAGTGAAATCGGCAACTGGAGCCGCATCGTTGCGGCGTCTGGCGCGCGTATAGATTAAGAAAGCGAGGAAAGCATGTTGCTCGGCAAAGGCGTGATGATTAACTGGACCAACGTCGTCCCCGCGGATCGCCCGGCGTACGATGCGTGGCAATGCCGCGAACACATGCCGGGGCGTGTAGCCATACCCGGTTTTCTGCGCGGCCGGCGTTACATCGAGGCCTTTCCCCTCTCCTTTCCCGGCCCGGCGCATCGTGAATTTCTGACGCTGTATGAAGTGAACGATCTCTCCGTGCTGACTGGTGCGGATTATCTGGCCAAGGCCAACAGCCCGAGTCCGCTCACACTGAAAACCACGCCGGTGGTGCGTGACAGCATCCGCGGCCTGTCGCACGTGCGGGCTTCGCTGGGCGAAGGCATGGGCGGCGCTGCGCTCACGCTGCGCTTTGATCCGCTGGGCGGCAGCGAAGACAAACTCGAACGCTTTCTCACGAGCGAAGCGCTGCCCGCGTGCGCAGAGCGCTACAACATCACCGGCGCGCATTTCATCGTCGCCGATCAAACAGCGAGCGGCATGAAGCCGGTTGAGCGGCAGGGCCGGCCGACGGATTATCCGAATTGGGTGGTGATGCTGGAAGGCACATCTGCCGCCGCCGTGTGCGAGGCAGCACGCGCGTTGCTGCCGGATTCGGTGGTGGCCGCACACGGCGGTTCAGCGCCGGCGCGCGACTGTTACCAATTACAGTTCACACATCTCAATAAACGTGCGTTTATGAAGTGACTGTAAGTATATGTTTTAATTTATATTTTTAAGATTTCCCAAGTGATGTGACTTTGAAGAAAAGGGCGTGCCCATGAAAACCCTCAAGCTCTATTCCGGCAACGGCATGTCGTCGTCGCTGCGCGTGTTGTTGCCGCAATTTGAGCGCGCACACGATTGCAAAATTGAAACGCTCTATGAGCCCGCGCAAATACTGTTGCGGGAAATCACCGCGGGCCGCACCGCCGACCTTGCCATCCTTGGCGGTGGCGTAATGGATCAGGTGGTGAAGCAAGGCCACATCGTTGCCGTCAGCGTACGCAAACTAACCAGCAACGGCATCGGCGTGGGTGTATTAAAAGGCTCGCCCCGGCCCGACATAGCCACGGTGGAAGCCTGCAAGCGCACGCTCCTCAACGCGCGCTGTGTGGCCTACACCACGGAGGGCGCGAGCGGCATTTACTTCGCCGGTCTGATTGAAAAACTCGGCATCGCCAACGAGATCAAAGCCAAAGCCAAGACACGCGCCGGCGGTTTGATTGCCGAATTCGTGGTGAGTGGCGACGCCGACATCGCCGTGCAGCAGATTCCGGAAATCATGGCGGTGCCCGGTGTCGATTATGTCGGCCCGCTGCCGGCGGAAATCAACAGCATCAGCGTGGGCCGCGCGGGGATTTTTACCGCGTCAAAGGAAGCCGCGCTGGCGCAGGCGCTGCTGGATTTTCTGCAAACGCCGCAGGCGGCGGAGGTTTATCGGGCGCGGGGGTTGGAGCCGGAATTTTGATGGCGGGATACTCCGTCAATCAAACTTCTGCCCCGAAGTTCTACTGGAATTAAATACCTTCGCCCACTTCACAATCTCCGCACGCAGAAACACGCCGAAATCTTCCGGCGTGCTTGCCACCACTTCATTGCCTGCGCGCTCCAGCCGCTCGCGAGCATCGGCGCTGGTGAGGGCGCGCGTGGTTTCGCCGTGGATGCGGCGCACGAGTTCGGCTGGCATATTCGCCGGGCCGTAGAAGCCATACCAGCCGACGGCAAGGTATCCGGGGATGCCGGACTCGCCAATGGTCGGCACTGCCGGTAGTGGCGCGAAGCGTTTGCCGCCGGTGACGCCCACAGCGCGCACCTTGCCCGAGCGCACCGGTTCCAGCAGCGCGTTGGTGCTGCCGAAGGAAAAATCCACTTCGCCGCTCATGACGGCAATGGCGGCGGGTGCGGCGCCCTTAAATGGCACATGCGTCCAGCGCGCGCCGGACATCAGTTGAAACAACTCGCCCGCCAGATGCGGCCCCCCGCCGGTGCCCGATGAACCGTAGGTGAATTTGCCGGGCTGCGCCTTGCCGGCATCGACGATCTGCCGCACGGTTTTGAATGGCACCGACGGATGACTCGCCAGCATCATTTGCACATCGGCAAGCCGCGTGAGGTGCGTGAAATCGCGCAGGGGGTCATACGGCAGCTTCGGGCGTATTGCCGGGTTGATGGCAAATTCAAGTGCCGAGGCCATCAGTGTGTAGCCGTCGGGCGCGGCGCGCGCCAGCAATTCGGTAGCGACCACGCCAGTGCCGCCGGGGCGATTTTCCACCAGCACCGACACACCGTGGAGTTCACCGAGCTTGAGTGACATCGCGCGTGCGACAAAATCGACACCGCCGCCTGGCGTGTAAGGCACGAGCAAGCGCACCGGGCGCGCGGGCCAAACTGGCGTGCCCGTTGACTGCGCATGCGCAGCAGTGATCGGCGCCAGGCCAACCAACGCGAGCAGACAGGTTCGAAGACATTTCATCGGCGTTTCCTTTGCGCTACCGTACGCGAAGCCGAAGGATATCAATCTGGGTGGCATGGGGCCTCTGCAAAAATAATTAATTAAAACAAATACTTAAATACATACACGTAGCGCCAAGGCAGCGGACGCCGCAGCCCCGCAAGCCGGTGTAGCATCTTGTCCGGCACCAAACCATTTGCCCTGTTTATCTGCGATCAGGAGCTGCTCCCTTATGTACCTCATGTACTCTTTGCGGGCTACGCTGACTTTAGCGGGCGCAACACTCCCGGCAACCATTGCGCCCGCCAGCCACGCGCAATCCTACCCCGACCGGCCGGTGCGCGTGCTGGTGGCGCAATCGGCGGGCGGCGGCACCGACTCGGTGGCGCGGCTGATTACGCAGCGGCTCGCCGACACGCTGGGGCAATCCTTCGTGGTGGACAACCGCCCCGGCGCGGGCGGCAACGTTGCCGGCGAAATGGCGGCGCGCGCAACACCGGACGGATACACGCTGATCGTTGTCACACCCACGCATGGCATCAACCCGAGCCTTTATCGCAAGGTGCTTTACGATGCGATCAAGGATTTCGCCGGCGTAAGCCAGATCGTGCATGCGCAATATTATCTGTCGGTGGCCAACAGCCTGCCCGCCGCGTCCGTGAAAGAGGTGATCGCGCTGGCGAAAACGCGGACCCCGCGCCTCACCTACGCCTCGTCGGGGCTGGGCAGCGCCAATCATCTGGCCGGTGAATTATTCAAAACCATGGCGGGCATCGAAATGACGCACATCCCTTACAAGGGTGGCGCACCCGCGCTGTCGGCGGTGATCGCGGGTGAAGTGCAACTGTCGCTGACCAGCGGCGTGGCCGTGCCGCATGCAAAGGCCGGGCGGCTGAAAGTCATTGCGGTCACCGGCAACAAGCGCACGCCGCTTGCACCCGATATCCCCACCGTGCATGAAGCGGGGCTTGCCGGCTATGAAGTGGTCGGCTGGTACGGCATGGCTGCGCCCGCCAGAACGCCGCGCACTATCGTCGAAAAACTTAACACCCCCATCAACCGCCTGCTGCCGGAACTGCGCGAACGGTACGCCGCACTCGGCATGGATCTCGCGGGCGGCCCTGCCGCGGAATTCGACAGTATGCTGATTGCCGAGCGCGACAAATGGGCGAAGGTGGTCAAGCTCTCCGGCGCGCGCATCGAATAGAATACGCGCCATGAAGTTCACATCCTTTTTGCTCGCGTTTACGCTGCCGGCGCTGTCGCTGCCCGCCGCCGCGCAAACCGCTTCCACCCCATCCGGGCAAGCCTGGCCCGCACGCACGGTGCGCATCATCGTGCCCTTCGCACCCGGCGGCGGCACCGACACCGTGTCGCGTTTCCTCGCTGCGAAATTTCCGGAGCAGATCGGCGGCACTTGGGTCGTTGAAAACCGCTCCAGCAGCGGCGGACTGCTTGGCGCCGATCTGGTGGCGAAGGCCGCGCCCGATGGCTACACGCTGTTGGTCACCTCGCCGGAGTTTGCAATTAATCCGAGCATGCGCGCGAAAATGCCGTACGACACGTTTCGCGATTTCGCCTTTATCTCGCAACTGGCGAGCGGGCAATTCATGATGGCCTGCCACCCGAATGTGCCGGTGAAGAATGCAAAGGAACTGGTGGCGCTGGCAAAGGCGCGGCCCGACCAATTGACCTATGGCACGTCCGGCGCGGGTGGCATAAACCATCTGGCGGGCGAGTTGCTGCAATCGATGACGGGCGCCAAATGGCTGCATATTCCATTCAAGGGCGCTGGGCCGGCGATCATCGCGGCGCTTGGCGGCGAAACGGAATTCGCCATTGCCAGTACGATCGGTTTGGTGGCGCACGTGAAATCCGGCAAGCTGCGTGGCGTGGCGGTTACCGGCACGCAGCGTTTCGCCGAGTTGCCGAACGTGATGACCGTGGCCGAAGCCGGCGTGCCCGGCTACAGCGTCACCGGCTGGTACGGCTTTTACGCACCCGCTGGTACACCGCAGGACATCGTGCGGCGGCTGCACGAAGAATCACGCCGCGCTCTGGCCAGCCCAGACATCAGAGAAAAACTCGTGCGCGCCGGTAATGAACCCGTGGGCACATCGCCGGCGGAATTTCAGGCATTCATACGCGCCGAGTACGACAAGTGGGCAAAAGTCGTCAGACAGGCGAACTTGCGCGTTGACTAACCGCGCGCGGTCAACCGCGCCAGCAGGGCCTTCGCAACCGGCTCTACCGCCGAATCAGGGAACGGCGACACGCTGCTGACGTTAATTTCGCACAGCACATACGTATCCTCGCCCGTCTCGCGCTTTGGCCCCAGCATGAAATCGCAGTCCCATAACACCGGCAGTTGCTCGCGCGAAATGCCGAATAGCCGCTGCAAAGCGGGCACCCATTCCTGTTCGAGTTGGCGTTTGAGCGCCTGAAACGGCGCCAGCGTCGGCGGGTGATACAACCGCGGCGTGGGCGCGGGCGCGGCTTCGGGCGGCGCGCCAGCCGGGGCGGGATGCAATGCGTTAATCGCCTGATGACCAAAGCCCTCGACCGTGCCGTGCACCAGATAACAGCGGATCATGCCTTCGGGCAGGCGCGGCTGATACACCTGATCGATCATCTTGCCGTCCTTGGCGAAGTACGGTTCAAGGCGCTGGAAGAATTCACGCAGCGGGATCGTTTCTTCGATACAACCGCGCTTGGCGTGGCGAGCGCGCACCGCGGTATCGTCGCCAATTGCGGCGCCTTGGGCTGCCGCCGATTCGACCTTCCATACGCCATCGCCGCTGCTGCCACGATATTGCTTCAATACACGCGCTTCGCCAGCGGAGAGCTTCGCGGGCAGTTCGCGCTTTAATTGATCCAGACTCAAGTGCAGCTGCGTGTCGCAGCCCCAACCCAGGTCACGCGTTTGATACAGCACTTCCTTGGTACCGAGCTTCAGAATGATATCGGGGTGGGTGCTGACGAACACACCAGCAGCTGAAACCTCGCGCAGCAAGGCATCGAGCCCGCTGCGGTCGCGTCCGCCTTCGCTGGGGTTGTACCACACCAACACGCCGTCCTTTTGCAGCAGCTGCTGGCGCACCTCGTCACGAAAATCATCGTGATACACGGCGGGTTCGGCGTGTGCGCCCAACGCATCCAGCGCTTGAAAGACCTTGAGAAAACGGCTGTTTTCCGGCGTGGCGTTTTGTCTGGCTTCGCGGTTGCCGGGATAGAGCAACGCAACCTTACGATTGCTGTCGGAGGTACTCGCTTGAGTCATGGTGGCATCCTCACCCGCGCGTGGCGGGCACAGGACAGCGCTTGGACGAAATGTCTGGAAGGCGCCGGGCCGTTTGGGAATGTTGAAGCGCCTGCATGTTCGCCCATGGCCCGATCCGCACCGGGCGTCTGTCACGGCCCGATTTTGTGCGAAAGTATTATGGCATGTTTCGCGGCGCGGCATGAAATTGACCGCCTGCCGAGCCAGCGCTACATTGTTTGTGCCTGTATTTTGATTCACCGGGAGAACATCAAATGGAATTCGGCATTTTCAATCTGATGGGCGCGCGCGACGCCGGCACCACGGCAGCGCAGGTATTCAACGAGGTCGCCGAGCAGACCAAACTCGCCGATCAACTGGGCTACACCGTTGCGTGGTTTGCAGAGCACCATTTTTCCAATTACTGCATGTGTGCTTCGCCGCTGATGATGGTGGCGCACTGCGCGGCCATCACGCGGAACATTCGCCTCGGCACGGCGGTCGTCGTGGTGCCGCTATACAATCCGGCACGGCTCGCTGCCGAAGTGGCAAGCGCCGATGCCATGTCCAACGGCCGTCTGATGCTGGGCATTGGTGCGGGCTATCAGCCGTACGAGTTCGAGCGCTTCAGCGTTGATCTCAAGCAGAATCTGGAAATGACCAACGAGTTCAGCGACATTCTCGATCTTGCCTTCAGCCAGGATTTTTTCAGTTACAACGGCAAGCATTACAAACTGCCGAACACACACATCGCCGCGCGGCCAGTGCAAAAGCCGCTGCCGATTTACGTGGCGGGCCACACACAGGCAATGTTTCGCGCCGCCGCGCGACACGGTTACCGCGTGCTGTCGTCGGGGCGCGTGGGCGGGGTTCCGCTGCTGAAGGAACAGTTCGACGATATAACGGCCTCGTACGCGGCCGAAAACGTGCCGCTCTCCCGCGCGCACATTACACTGAACCGCTTCGCGCACATCTGCAACACGCGCGAGGAAGGCCTGCGCTTTGCCGAGAATGCGCGTTACCAGTCGCGGCTCGCGGCCAGCCTGCGGCGGCGGCAGGAAGTGATGCAGGGCACGCAACTCGTCGACGTGCCGTTCCAGGATGAGCCATCACTCGAAACCATTCACGACAATCTGCTGATCGGAGACGCCGACACCGTGGCCGAAAAACTGGTGCGGGAAATTCAGGCCGCCAAGCCCGTGCACATCTGCTTTTCGTTCAAGGTCGGCAACACGCCGCATAAGGCGGCGATGCGCTCGATGGAAGTGATGATGGGCGAGGTCAAGCCAAAGGTGGAGAAGGCGCTGGTTGCGGCGGGTTACACACCCGCATAGCGAGAAATATAATGCAACTATATGTTTTTATTAATTATTTTAAAATCCATCTCGGCCCTGAATTTCCACTTCAAAAGAACCGCATGCTCTGAGCTTGTCGAAGGATTTCCCGTCGTTTTGATACGGGCTATTAGTCCAGTTTCACCCCCGAAGCCTTCACCACCGTCGCCCATTTCGCAATATCTGCTTTGACAAAAGCAGCGAACTGCTCGGGCGTTTTGCCGATGGCCTGCAAACCCTGTTCCCCCAGCCGCGCGCTGACGTCGCTGTTACGCAGCGCCTGTTGTGATTCCGTGTTGACGCGCGCCTGCACGTCTTTCGGCGTGGCGGCGGGGGCAAAAAATCCATACCAGTATTCGACTTCGTAGTTCGGCAGCCCCGATTCCAGCATGGTCGGTATGGCCGGCATGCTCGGTGCGCGTTGCGGCGAAGACACCGCCAGTGCCTTTAGCCGGTTTGCCTTTATCAAAGCGGTAGCCGCGGGCAACGTGGAAAACATTACGTGCACCTGTCCGCCCACAACGTCAGTCAGCGCCGGCCCGGCGCCCTTGTACGAAATATGCGTCATTTTCGTTTTGGTGACGTGCAGAAACATTTCGGCGGACATGTGATTCCCAGTGCCGGTGCCCGCCGAGGCGTAGTTGATTTGCGCAGGCCGCGCGCTCGCCAGATCGGCGAGATCTTTCGCGGTTTTCACCGGCAGCGAAGGATGCACCACCAGCACCATGGGTGTCGCGGCCAGCGAAGCCACGGCCGCAAGATCGCGCTGCACGTCGAAAGTCAGCCGGGGGTACAGGCTGGGACCGATACCGATCTCCGAGGTGGAACCGACCAGCAGCGTGTAGCCATCCGGCGGCGCCTTCACCGTGAGTTCCAACCCGACGTTACCTGCCGCGCCGGGACGATTGTCGACCAGAAATTGCTGCCCCACCTGTTCGGAGAGTTTCGCCGCGATGACACGGCCAAGGATGTCCGTGCCTCCACCCGGTGCGAACGGCACGATCACGCGCACGGGCTTGACGGGATAGTTGACAGGATAAGTTTGTGCGGGCGCGGCAATCGCTGCCATCAACAACATCGCACCGACCCCGAATTTTCCCAACTTCGCAGCTACCTTCATGAATATTGCTCCACGGAAAACACGCCCACCAAGATTTGGGCGCTACCGAATTCTAGCGGAAGTCCTCCCCGCTCACGCCTCCTTCGTTCGCCCCACCGGCACCACGCCCCAATGAATCAACAACGCCAGCAGCGACGCCGTCATGGCAATGGCGCACACCGCCAGCCAGCCGTACAACGCAAACGCACTGCTCGTGAGAAATGCGCCGACGGCGTTGCCGCACCACACATGCATGCCGAAAATGGTGTTGGCGCGCGCGCGTGAGCCGGGCACGGCAGCGTTGACGAGTGTCTGGTTGGCAACCATCGCGGTGCGCAGGCCGCAGTCGAGCAACATCGCGCCCAGCACCACGAACGCGATCGACCACGCCGCGAAGCCAAATACCAGCCATGCGCAAATCATGCCGCACACTCCCGTGGTAACCACCGGCACCGCGCCGGAGCGATCCGTCCAGCGGCCGGCAGGGCGCGCCGCGAGTATGCCCGCCGCGCCGGGGATGCCGATGAGTCCGGCTTCGGTCGGCCCCACGTGATGCAGTTGCGCCATCATCGGCGCGACCACCGCCCAGAAGCCGCCGTAACAGATGCCAAGCAGAAACTGGATCGATGCGGCACGGCGCACGTTGCCATGGCGTCTAAAGATCGCGAATATCGAAGCAAGCAGTTCGTGATACGGCAACTGCGTGGTGGGGCGCGTGGGCGGCAGCCACGCCAGCAGCGCCCCCACCAGCAGAATGTGCAGGCCGGTGGAAAACCCATAGCTGTAGCGCCAGCCAAAATGCGTGGCAATCAGACCGCCCGCAATGCGCGCGAACAGAATGCCAATAAACATGGCCATGAGTTGCGTGCCCACAGCGCGCCCGCGATGTTGCGGCGGTGCAATTTCCACCACAATGGAAATGAACACCAGCCCGACCGACGAACACGCGCCGGTGACAAGGCTCGCCGCCGCCAGCACGGCAATCGAGGGCGCAGCCGCCATCACTGCCTGGGCCATGCCCAGTACGCTGATCATGGCGATGATGAGCCAGCGCTTGTTGACGCGATCCCCCAGCGGCACGAACAGGGACACGCCCACCAGCATGCCGCCGAACGACAGTGTGGGTATCCAGCCCACGGCGGCGGGGCTCGCCTGAAACTCGCTGGCAATGCGCGCCAGCATGGGCGTTTGATAATGAATGCCGCCGGCGATCACGAACGCCGCGCCGATCAGCAGCGCAATCAAAGCGCGCTCACTGGCTGCCGCGCCGCCACTGCGGGTGCTGCTATCAGACCAAATTAGCCTCAAAAAATATTAATTAAAACAAATACTTACAATCACCACTCACACGAGGCCGGCGAAAATCAGGCGCGCAGAACGTTCATTGAATAAATGCAAGCGGGCCGGGGCATTATCGCACCGAAGCCGCGCGCGTCTGCCGCTGCGGCACATGAACCATTTGCAGAAGTGATACATTGAGTTGCCGCCGCGAACAGCGGGCACGCACCAACCGTAATCGTCAGCCGTCATACCGATGAAAAAAATTTGCCTAAATTCCAGTAAAGGCCTTGCCGCTGTTTGCCTGCTGCCGTGCACCTTGCTCGCGCTCTCGCAGGCACAGGCGCAGCCCGCAGGAAAAGACAGCGCCTATCCCACGCGCCCCATACGCGTCATTTCCGGCTTTCCGCCGGGCAGCAGCGTGGATGTGCTGGGCCGCTTCATGGCGAGCCGCCTCGCTGACCGGCTGGGCCAGCAACTGGTGATCGACAACCGGCCGGGCGCGTCCGGCACCATCGGCGCGGATATTGCCGCGCGTTCGGCGCCCGACGGCTACACGCTGTTCATCATGACCGCCTCGCAGATCATGAGTGTGCCGATATTCAAGAAATTGCCTTACGAACCGGTGAAATCGTTTACTGCCATCAGCCCCATCGGCGCCGGGCCGCTGATGCTGGTGTCGAATCCGTCGTTCGCGCCGAAGACGGTGAAAGAGCTGATCGATCTGGCGAAATCCAAGCCCGACGCGGTAACCTATTCCTCGGCGGGCAACGGCAGCATCAACCACTACGTCGGCGCCATGTTCGGCAACGCCATCGGTTCGCGCATGTTGCATGTGCCGCACAAAGGCGGTGCGCCCGCGTTTTTGGCGGCAATGGCAGGCGAAGTCAATCTCATGTTCGCTACCCTGCCGCTGTCGCTGAATCAAATTCGCGCCGGCAAAGTGAAAGCCTTCGGCATCACCGCGCTAAAGCGCTCGTCTCTGGCGCCCAACGTGCCGCCGATCGCAGAGACCCTGCCCGGCTTTGAAGGTACGACTTGGTGGGGCGTCGTGGGGCCGGCGGGGCTGCCGGCAACGATACTCAGGCGGCTCAATACGGAAATGGTGGGCATTTTGAGCCACCCGGATTCAGCCCAACGCATCAGTGCCGAAGGCGCGGAACCGCTACCGATGACACCCGCGGAGTACCAGAACTTCCTGCAGTCGGAATTGGACAAATGGACGCGCGTGGCGCGAGACATCGGCGTGCGCGCCGAGTAAAACACAGCAGAGGAAACCCCATGAAATTCAGCAATTTTCTGTTTACCGCGTCGATGGATCCGGCAAAGGACGATCAGGTCATCGACGAGGCGTTGCGTGAAGGCCAGTTGTGCGACGAGCTCGGGATGGACATGCTGTGGCTCGCCGAGCATCACTTTGACGGCATTTGCGCTTATGTGGATCCCGTGACGTTTGCCGCGGCACTGGCTGCCAGCACGAAGCAGATTCACATCGGCTTCGCGGTGGCGCAAATGTCGCTGCATCACCCGATTCGCATGGCCGAACAAATGGCGATGATCGACAACATCAGCAAGGGCCGGTTGCTGGTGGGCTTGGGGCGCGGCACTGCGTATAACGTCTACGACTATCAGGGCTACGGCATTGATCCGAAGGAAGCGTACGAGCGCCTGCTCGAATCCGAAGACATCATGATCAAGGCTTGGACCACCGAGAACTACCGGCATCAGGGCAAATATTGGGACATCAAACTGCCGCAACTGCGCCCGCGCCCCTTCACCAAACCGCACCCGCCGATCGTACGGGCGTGCTCCGGCGAGGAGGCCATGCTCGGCATGGCCAAACAAGGCCGGCCGTTTCTGATGAACATCCAGACGAATGACACGACAAAGCAACGCATGGATTTGTATCGCAAGACCATGCGCGACAGCGGCTATGACGACGCTCACGTCGCGCGGTGCGTGGATGACACCTGGGTGTGGCGCAATATCTTCGTTGGCGAGACCGATGCCGAAGCCGAACGCATCGCCATGCCGGCGTGGAACGTGCAGCAGGAATTCCGCGCCGCCATGCGTAAACGTGTGTATGCGGAGCAAGGTCTGATGCTGAAAGAAGAAAAGACCACGCCCGCGCGAGATCAGCAGCAGCATTCGATCCTGTGCGGTTCGCCCGACACCGTGGCCGAAGCCATTGCCGATATCGACAAGATCGGCGTCGGCGGCCTGATACTGGTGTTTCGCATGGGGCCGATGCCTTATGAGGTGGCCGCGCACAGCATCAAGCTCTTCATGCAAAAAGTCGCCCCGCAATTTCAACGGAAAGCATCATGACACAAGCTCTCACCGGAATTCGCGTCCTCGACATGACGCACAATCAGGCAGGCCCCGCCTGCGCGCAGATGCTGGGGTTTCTCGGCGCGGATGTCATCAAGCTCGAGGAGCCCAAGGGCGGCGATATCGCGCGGGCGCAAAACAATGATGAACTGTTTTTTCTGTCGTTCAATGCCAACAAGCGCAGTTTGACACTGAACCTCAAAACCGACGAAGCCAAGGCGCACTTCAAGAAAATCATCGCGCAATCCGACGTACTAATTGAAAATTTCGGCCCCGGCGCGCTCGACCGCATGGGGCTGGGCTGGAAGGAACTGCAAAAAATCAACCCCCGTTTGATTTACGCCACCATCAAGGGCTTCGGCACCCATGGCCCGCACGCGCACATGAAAAGCTTCGAACCGATAGCGCAGGCGATGGGCGGCGGCATGTGCGTCACGGGCTTTGCCGATGGCCCGCCGACCTACAACTGGCCGTCGATCGGCGACAGCGGCACCGGCATGCATATGGCGATTGCCATCCTCGCCGCGCTGAACCAGCGCCATGCCACCGGGCGTGGGCAACACGTAGAAGTGTCGATGCAGGAAGCGGTGTTGAACCTGATTCGCATCAGCCTGCGCGAACATCAACGCAATGGCGTGCCGCCGCGCAGCGGTAATCAACTGGGCAAAACCGTGCCGGGCACAACGTACCCGTGCGCGCCCGGCGGCCCAAATGATTGGGTCTACATCTATGCACCGCCACAGATGTGGGGCGCGGTATGCAAGGTGCTGGGCCGGCCGGAGCTCGAAAACAACCCGCTGTTCAAAACCGCCAACGACCGCTGGACCAACCGGGCGGCGCTTGATGCCATCGTTGCCGAGTGGACATCCACGCGCAGCAAGTACGAAGCCATGAAACTGATGGGTGATGCGGGCGTACCCGCGGGTGCATGTCAGGACACCGGCGAAGTGCTGGCCGACCCGCATTTGAAGGCACGCCACATGATTGTCGATTTGGAATACCCGCCGCGGGGCAGTTTCAAAACCGTGGGCTGCCCGCTGCTGCTGTCCGATTCGCCGGTGAACATCACCCGGCCGCCGATGTTGGGCGAGCACACGGCAAGCGTGCTTTCCGAGCTGTGTGGCGTGCCTTCAAATGCGGGTCGGCCAGCACTTCGCCGGTGTCCTGACATGCACCCGCGGGTACGCC
>OMIN01000157.1 GCA_900299145.1 Betaproteobacteria bacterium
AAACCGTCGATTGTCGCTGTCGCACGTCAAGGTGCAGGAAGATGAGCGCAAGCAGCTCGCGCGCGAGCTGCTTGCGCTCATCTTCCTGCACCTTGACGTGCGACAGCGACAATCGACGGTTTTCCGCCAGCGTGTCCGCCAGTTGCCGCTCCAACACCATGCGCCGCGCCAGTTCCACGCGTGCCTCGCGCACGCGCCGCCAGCCGAACCATGACAGTGCCGCCGCCAGAAACAGCAGCACGCCGGGCAGCTCGTCCAGCTGGTAGCGCTCCCACGGCCGCGTCAGCGCCAGCACCTTCTCGCTCAGTTCGAAAGCGGCACTCAGGCCGAAAAACAGCAGCGTGCCCGCCACCACCGCCAGCACATCGCGGCGGGACGCGTCACTTTGGTTTGTCACCTGCATCGGCAGTGTCATGACATTCACTCTTCCGGGAAAAACTCACGGGTTGCATCGGGAAGGCGGCCCAGGTCATACGACTCGCACGGATGCAATACTACGACCCGCCGGTCATCTCAGGCCCCCCTTCCGCAGCAAAATTCACGGTTACTACCACCGCTTCAGCCCATGAAACGCATCCCCCTATTGTCCGCGAATCGCGCTTACGCCGCCATCGTTACGCTAGTTTCGGTTTCCGCCCTCGCCCTTTCCCCCGCGGCACATGGCGCCGAAGCGAAGCCCTTGTCCACTACTACCGCTGCTCCCGCTCAACTGCCTCCGGTGGAAGTCATTGGCACCACACCGCTGCCCGGTCTGTTGATCGAGCGGCCGCTGGTCCCTGCACCCGTACAAACCGCCACCGACAAAGATATTCAACGAGCCAACAGCATCAGCGTCACCGATTTCATGAATCGTAATCTGGGCGGCGTGCACATTAACGAAATCACCGGCAATCCATTCCAGCCCGATGTGAATTACCGCGGCTTCACTGCATCGCCACTGCTCGGCACGCCGCAGGGCCTCTCCGTCTACATGGACGGCGTGCGCATGAACCAGCCCTTTGGCGATGTCATGAACTGGGATCTCATTCCCAAGTCAGCCATTGCCTCGATGACGTTGGTCCCCGGCTCCAACCCGCTATTTGGCCTGAATACGCTGGGCGGCGCACTGTCGATCCAGACCAAGGACGGGCGCAGCCATCCCGGCGCGGCGCTCACCGCTTATGCCGGCAATTACGGCCGGCATTCCGGCGAATTCGAATACGGCGCATTCAATCAAAACTGGGATGTCTTCGTCACTGGTACCTACTTCAAGGAACGCGGCTGGCGCGACGATTCGCCCACGCGCGTGGCGCAGCTGTTCGGCAAGCTCGGCTGGCGCAATGCCGCCACTGATGTAAAGCTCTCGCTGTCGCACGCCAACAACCATCTGCATGGCAATCAGTTGCAGGAATTCCGCCTGCTCGGCGCGCGCTACGACAGCGTCTACACCAAGCCCGACATCACGGAGAACTACGCGACGCTGATGAATCTGGCCGTCAATCACAGCGTCAGCGATAATTTATCGCTGTCCGGCAATGCCTACTACCGCCGCATCCACGCCAACACGTTTAACGGCGACATCAACGAAGCCTCGCTCGATCAAGCGGTGTATCAACCCAACGCCGCCGAACGCGCGGCACTCACCGCAGCCGGCTTCCGAGGGTTTCCGACAGCAGGTGAATCGTCGGCGAACACCCCTTTTCCGTTCTGGCGCTGCATCGCCAACGCACTGCTACGCGACGAACCCAATGAAAAGTGCAACGGTCTCATCAACCGCTCCAGCACGTCGCAGAATCAATGGGGTCTGTCTGGCCAGTTCACGCTGAATGGCGCGTTGTCCGGCATGAAACATCAGTTCACCGGTGGTGCGGGCTGGGATGCGAGCAGCGTGCGCTTCACCCAGTCCTCGCAATTCGGCTATCTGAATGCGGATCGCAGCATCACGCCGGTCAATGCCTTTGCCGATGGAACGCTGATCGACGATAACGGCAATCCGGTCGACGCGCGGGTGAATCTGTATGGACGCACCAACACGTGGAGCGTCTATGCCACCGACACACTGTCGTTCAACCGCGCCTGGCATCTCACCCTGTCGGGCCGCTACAACCGCACGCACGTCGAGAATATCGACAATCTGCGGCCGGGCGTGTTTGTGCGTTCGCTCAACAGCTCGCAATCCTATCAGCGCCTGAACCCTTCCGCGGGCTTGAGCTTTACGCCCAACCGTGAATTCAATGCCTTCGTGAGCTACAGCGAAGGCAGCCGCGCCCCTAGCTCCATTGAAACCGGTTGTGCCGATCCGGCGGCGCCTTGCCGTCTGCCCAACTCCATGCAGGGTGATCCACCACTGAAGGCCGTTGTAACCAAAACCGTCGAGCTGGGCGCGCACGGCACATTTGCCAATGGGCTGAAATGGAACGCCGGCGTATTCCGCGCGGAGAACGAAGACGACATCCTGTTTGTCGCCGCGCCCGTCAACACGCAGTTCGGTTACTTCCGCAACTTTGGCAAGACCCGGCGAGATGGTTTCGAAGCGGGTGTCAACCAGACTTCCGGCAAGCTGAGCTACAGCGCGAACTACACCTGGCTCGATGCCACGTACCAGTCGAGCGAAGTGCTGAACGGCGCAGGCAACAGCAGCAATAGCTTGGGCGGGGGTCTTGAGGGCGGCACCATAACCATTTTGCCCGGCAATCACATTCCACTGATTCCGCGGCACATTTTCAAGTTCCACGCCGATTACGCAGTCACGGGCCAATGGACCCTGGGCGGCGGCATGCAGGCCGTTGGAAGCTCGTACGCGCGCGGCAACGAAAACAATCTGCACACACCCGATGGGCGCTTTTATCTGGGCCCAGGCAAGTCGGGCGGCTATGCAGTATTTAACCTCAGCACGCGTTATCAACACGACAGGCAATGGTCGTTCTTCGCGCAGGTCAGCAATGTGTTGAACCGGCAATACGCGACCTCGTCGCAGATCAGCCCGACCGGACTCACTGCGGCGGGCAATTTCATCGCGCGGCCTTTTGGCCCGGCCAACAACAACGCCGTGCAGCAAAGCACCTTCCTCGCGCCCGGGGCCCCGCGCATGGGCTGGGTCGGCGTGCGTTATCAGTTCGACACACCGAAGAAAAACTGACCCCGCAGTTGCCGCAAGCCACCCCCGCGAACGCGGGTTATGATCGCGGGCATGGCAACACCCGCGATTCACGAGCCGCTACGTCTCGCGCTAGACACCAACGTCTGGCTGGACTGGCTGGTGTTTGCCGACCCGGGCGTCAAGCCGATACAGGAAGCCGTAGCACGCGGCGCGGCGCGGATTTATATCTCGGCGGGCTGCCTGACCGAACTCACCCGCGTGCTGGGCTATCCGCTGTCGGGCCGCGCGCTGGATGCGCAAGCGCAGGTCACCGCATTGAAGCAATGCCGGGTTGTCGCACGTACTGTTGAATCCTTTGGCGATCCGCACGCCATAAAAGCCCTGCCACGATGCGAAGACCCCGACGATCAAATGTTTCTCGAACTCGCGCGTGATTGCTGCGCCGATGCGCTGATCACGAAAGATCGCGATTTGCTGGCGCTGGCCACGCGCAAGGTGAGGCCCCTGCCATTTAGAATCCTGACGCCGCGCGAATTCGCGCACGTTGACTGGCGCGCGGTGGGCATCGGTTAGACTGCCGTGAACGTCATTTCGTAATTGCAAAAATTATTCAATTAAAACAAATACTTACAGGAACTCCATAAGCACCCCCGTCAACCTCAATGTCATGGCCACTGCCGCTTTCAAGGAAGCCTATCTCGAACTGGTGCCGCAGTTCGAGCGCGCCACCGGCCACAAAGTCGTTACCACCTGGGCCAGCAACAGCGACGTGGTCGCACGCGTGCAGGCGGGCGAAGCCACCGATCTGATGGTGATGTCGGCGGACGCGGTGGATAAACTCATTGCCGCCGGCAAGGTGCCGTACGATGGCCGCACCGACATCGCCACGTCATGGGTGGCGGCGGCCGTGAAGCAAGGCGCGCCACGGCCCGACATCAGCTCGGCCGAGGCGTTCAAGCAATCCATGCTCGCGGCAAAATCGATTGCCTATTCGTTCGGCCCCAGCGGCGTTTATCTGGTTGGGTTATTTGAACGCATGGGCATCGGCGGGCAACTCGCCGGCAAGGTGAAACAAATCAAAGGCGAACCGGTGGGTGCGCTGGTGGCGCGGGGCGAAGCGGAAATCGGTTTCCAGCAAATGAGCGAGCTGATGCCGGTACCGGGCATCGACATTATTGGCGGGCTGCCAAAGGCCATCGAACAAATCACGACGTTTTCCACCGGACGCCACGCGCAGAGCAAAGTGGCAGGCGCCGCCAATGCGCTGTCGGCGTTTTTCAAAGCGCCTGCTGCACACGCGATCATCCGCGCAAAGGGCATGAACCCCATTTAGGTGGAGAAGAAGGTGCATAAATTCAAATACTTGTACTTTTTGCTGAGTATCGGTGCGTGGGCACTGAGCCACGGTGCGCTCGCCGCCAACGCGCCCCGCTTTGAGCTGGACAAGGCCTGGCCACGGCTGCCCGAAAACTTCAGGTTCGGCGATGTCTCCAGTATCGCCATCGACGCGCAGGACAACGTGTGGGTGTTGCACCGCCCGCGCACGCTGCAGGGCGAGGCCGCCAAACAGGCCGCCCCCGCGATCGTAATTTTCGACAACGCCGGCAACTATTTGCGCAGCTGGGGCGGAGACGCAAAAAGTGGCGAAGGCTTTGAATGGCCGCAGCGCGAGCACGGCATCCATATCGATTACAAGGGTTACGTGTGGATCGGCGGCAACAACTGCGTCGGGCGGGATCTGCCCGGCCGGAAGCCGGTGAGCGACGATCAGCTGTTGAAGTTCACGCAGGACGGCAAATTCGTGATGCAAATCGGCAAAGCCTTCACCAGCAAGGGCAATGCAGACACGGTGAATTTGCAACAGCCCGCCGACGTGTGGGTGCACGCGAAGACCAACGAAATTTTTGTTGCCGACGGCTACGGCAATCACCGCGTCGCCGTGTTCGACGCCGACAGCGGCAAGTTCAAGCGCCTGTGGGGCGCCTTCGGAGACAAGCCGCTGGATAATTTTGCGTGCCCGCCGCCCAGCCTGAAAGCCGTGCCCGACGGCGCCGGCCCCGATCAGTTCAGCATTGTGCATGCCATCCGCGTCGCCAACGATGGCATGGTGTACGTCGCCGACCGCGAGAACCGCCGCGTGCAGGTGTTTACCGCTGAAGGCAAATTTCTCAGACAATACATACGCCACAATGCACCGTTCGCGCGCAACGTGGCTCTGTCGCCTGACGCGGAACAGAAATATCTTTACGTCGGCGGCGGCATCGATATCGTGATACTCGACCGCAAATCACTGAAATTCGTCGACGTCATCGGCGGCGGCGGGTTGCTCGGCGGCGGACATCAAATCGCCACCGATGCCAAAGGTAATATCTATGTCGCGCAAACCAATCGTGGTTTGCAGAAGCTGGTGTACAAGGGCATGGGGCCGGTGAGCGCGAAATAGCCATGCGGCCAGTCACACAATTAATGCTGCCTTTGATTCTGATTGCGGCACTGGCGGAATCGGCCATCGGGCAAACCGCCTTCCCCACCAAACCCCTGCGCTTTGTCGCCATGAGCACGGGCTTTCCGGAGAATACGGCACGTGCGCTGGCCAACGAAATCACGCCTGTCATCAAACAAAATATAGTGATCGATCCGCGGCCCGGCGCCAACGGCATACTCGCTGCGGAACACGTGGCGCGCAGCGCACCGGACGGCTACACGCTGCTTGTCGGCACTAACTCCACGCACGCCGCCAATCCGAGTCTCTATAAAAAGCTGCCATACGATTACGTCAGGGATTTTGCGCCGGTGAGTGGCATTTCCGTTGGCATGTCTGCGCTCGTGGTCAATCCACACGTGCCGGTGAAGACCGTTGCCGAACTCACCGGGCTCGCGAAAAAATCGCCCGGCAAACTCACCTTCGGCCACGGCAGCTCGGTGTCGCTTACCGCCATCGAATATTACAAATTGCTGGCTGGCATCGACATGGTGGCCGTGCCGTACAAAACCGTGCCGCAGGGCGTGACCGATCTCATCGCCGGGCGCATCGACGTCATGGCGGCCAACCTCGGCGCAGCCATTCCCCAAATGCAAGCCGGGCGCCTGCGCGCGCTGGCGGTGACGGGCGCGGCGCGCTGGCCGCTACTACCCGACACGCCCACGATGCAGGAATCGGGCCTGCCGAACTACGAATGGACGTTCTGGAACGCCGCGTGGCTGCCGGCGAACACGCCACCGGAAATCGTCAACCGCATGAACGAATGGATCTCCGCCGCGCTTGAGCGCCCGCGCGTGAAAGATTATCTGCTCAACAGCGGCAGCACAGCCTTCGGTACCACGCCCGACGGACTGATGAAATTCCAGATCGCCGAACACGACAAGTGGCGCAAAGTCATCGCAGCCGCCAGAATTCAGGCAGAGTAAGCCACCGTTAACCAATCGCAAATTCAGTCAGGCGTAATTCCCGCCTGCTTGACCACGGCACGCCATTGCTCGACTTCGCGGCGCACCAGATCGGCGAACTGTGCCGGCGTGCCCGCAGCGGCCACCGCACCTTCGGCGGCAAAGCGCTCGCGCACGTCCGGCAGCTTGAGCACGCGATTGATATCCTGATTTATTTTGTCGACGATGGTCACGGGCGTGCCCGCGGCACCGCCGACGCCCAGCCAGCTGTGCACCTCGAACGGTCCAGTCAGACCCGATTCGCGCACGGTGGGCAAATCCACGCCCGGTATTCTTTCAGCGGTGGTCACTGCCAGCGCGCGCACACGGCCCGTGGCGACAAACGGCTGAACAGACATGCGCGTCGTGATCAGCATCGCGATATGCCCGCCAGCGACATCAGCTGTCGCCAGTGCCGCACCCTTGTACGGCACGTGCGTCATGCGTACGCCAGCTTTAAACGCCAGCAACTCTGCCGTCAGATGCAATGAACTGCCGACACCCGACGAGCCGTATGTAATCGCGCCCGGCCGCGCCTTGGCCAGCGCCACCAGATCGCGTATCGAGCGCACCGGCAGACTGGGATTCACCACAATCACATAGGGCTGCGACGACAATTGCGCGACGTGCGAAAAATCGCGCATGAGATCGAGCGAGGTGCGTGCACCCTGCAAGGCCGCGTTGGCGGCGTGTGACACGATAATCATGCCCAGCATGTGTCCATCTGCGGGCGAACGTGCGACCGCCGTCAGCCCGATGCTACCCGACGCGCCAGGACGATTTTCCACCACCATTTGCCGGCCCCACAATTCGCTCAACTTTTGCGCGACGATGCGCGCAACGATGTCGGTGCTGGCGCCCGGCGCGAAAGGGTTCACCAGAGTAACCACGCGCGATGGATACTCGGCGGCTTCTTTTTGCGCGGTGGCCGGCAATGCCGCCAAAAACAAACCTATACCTGATGCAAGCCGCCAGATCGTTTTCGTTGACAAGACCGCGCGGCGCATACGCTACATTCCTACCGCGGTTTTCGCCATCAACAGACCGGATTTTTGCAACGCCCCGCGTATCGCCGCCTGCCTTGCAGGCGTGATGTTGAGCGCCGGCGGGCGCACCCAAGACGACGGTATCTCGCCCAATTGCACCAGTGCTTCTTTGTTGGCGGCACAGGTGCTGACCGGCGTTTTCTGCAACTGATATTCGTAAATGCCGTCCATTAGCGGCACGCCGAATTGGTTGTGCAGCTCTTTGGCCTTGCGCGCGTCGCCGGTAGTCGCCTCACGGATGATTTCCACCCACTGCTGCGTGCCGACCACGCTGATGCCGAGCAGCGCGCCCGGTGCGTTATGCAGCAACATGCCCAGCAGCGACGGCGCATCGCACGCGGCGAGTACGGCAAGCTGATCGCCCAACGCATCATTGATCTCGGCGTATTTGCTGGCGGTGACGGTGGCAGCCTTGATGCCGACCACGTTCTTCAGCGAGGCTATGCGTTGCAACGACGGCAGCGAATAGGCGCAACCGGTTGCCTCCGGGTACTGAAACACGATCATGGGCAGATCGACTTCGCGATCCATACGCTCGAACACGCTATAGACCGCCTCCGGTTGATGGCACAAATGCCGGTAGGGGCGCACGTCGAAGAGCGGTAGCACCAGCAGCATCTCCGCGCCCGCCGCTTTGGCAATGCGGCCTTCATGCACCAGCCCGGCCATGGAGCCGCTGGCAATGCCGGCAACCAGCTTCACGCCTTTGGGCATCACCCGTCTGGCAGCCGCGACGATTTCTATACGCTCGTCGGAAGTCAGCGTCAGCACCTCCCCCGCGTGCCCGCTCACCGCCACGCCATAAATGCCCCGGGTCGATGCGACGCGTTCGACATGCCGCTCGAAATTTTTGACATCCAGGCTGCCATCGGCCTTGAATGGCGTCACCACCGCCGAGATCAAACCGCGAATTTCCCTATGGTCCATTTTTCTGCCCCTTGAAACAAAACGATGAGAGCGTTACTCACGCCACACGATCTGGCGCTCCTTCTACCGCATGCGGGGAAGGAGCGGAATACTTGCACTGCCCGATGCATCAAAACTCCGGCGAAATCCCCAATAACTTACCCGCCGTCTCGCCCAGCATCATGCGCTTTTGGGCGTCGGTGAAGTGCGAGCAATTCAAAATATGATTCACCGAATCAGCCTGCCACGGAATCGGGTGGTCGGTGCCGATCACCAGCTTTTCCACGCCCACTTCATGCGCCAGATGGCGCAGTGCTTCGTCGGTGAACACCAGCGTGTCGTAGTACATGTCGCGGATGTATTCGGTGGGCTTTTTCTTGAGCTTCACACCCGTATCCATTTCGGGTGCAACCCGCAGGCAATTGTCCGAGCGCGGTCCATACGAAGGCAAAAATCCGCCACCATGCGCCGAGCAAATTTTCAGACCGGGGAATTTGTCGAGCGTGCCTTCAAAGATAATATGCGACAGTGCGATCGTGGTGTCGAGCGGGTTGCCGATGGTGTTGGCGAGCCAGCCGTTGCCCTTGAAGCGGTTGCCCAATTCCGGCGTGCTCTGCGGATGGATAAAAAGCAGCACACCCAGTTCCTCGGCCTTGCGCCATACCGGATCCAGCTTCGCATCGGCAAACTCCATCGTACCGCCCACGCTGCCGCCAATGGCCGCGCCACGCATGCCCAGCTTTTTTACCGCGTGTTCCAGTTGCTGCACGGCGACTTCCGGCGCCTGCAAGGTCAGCGAGGCAAATCCCACGAAGCGGTCCGGGTGTTGCGCGCACAATTCCGCCAGCGTTTCATTGTTAATTTTGCAGATTTCAACCGCCTTGTCGCGGCTTTCCTTGTACCAATGCGGGTTGATGCTGATGGCTTCCACATCAATTCCCTGCTCGTCCATTTCACGCAGGCGCCGCGAGCCGACCTCACCCAGCCCCGGGCCACGCTCCTGCCGGTGATCCTTGCCCTGCAACTCCAGCGCTTTAGGAATGACACAGTGCGCGTGCACGTCGATGGTTTTCACGCGTTTGCCGGCGACGACCACCTGCCGCCGCGCACCACCACCCGCTTGCGCCGCCGCCTCGTTGGTGGCTGTGTTGCCGTGCAGCGCACCGCCGTTGCAATCAACGAATGCCAATTCACCCGCGAGTTCGTGGGTATGGTCGTGCATGAAATCCTCCTGGAAATTAGTGAGATAAAACTGGTGACGCACAGCCGGGAAACCACCGGGGAAACCATTATCGCATGCGGCCTAATCCAGCCGCACGCCCGTTCTGCGAATCACGCCCGCCCATTTATCGGTTTCGGATTTCAGGAACGCTGCAAATTCCTGCGGTGTATTGCCAGTGACTTCCGCGGCCTCGGCCGCGAGCTTGCCGCTGACCTCGCGCGACTTCAACGCCTTCACCGTGCCCTCGTGCAGAATGCGCAACACTGTTGCCGGGGTTGCCGCTGGCACCATCATGCCATACCAGCCGGTTACCGCATAACCGGGCACGCCCGCTTCCATCACTGTGGGAAGCACCGGCGCGGCGCTGGAACGTCTTGCACCAGTCACCGCCAACGCGCGTAGCCGCCCGGCCTTGATCATGGGCGCGCCCGCCAGAAAGTTATTCAGAAACACCGGCACCTGCCCCGACAGCAAATCCGTCATCGCCTGCCCGGCGCCCTTGTACGGCACATGCGTGAGTTGAACGCCCGCCATACTCTTGAAAAGCTCCATCCCCAGATGGGGCCCGCTGCCATTGCCGGACGATGCGTAAGTCAACTGCCCCGGCCGGCTTTTGGCAAAGGCAATGAATTCCTTGAGCGTTTTCACCGGCAGCGAGGGATGCACCGTGATTACAAACGGATACTCCGCGAGCAACGTCACCGGTGCGAGATCGTCGGGGCCATACGGCAGCTTCGCATACAGCGCCGGGTTGATGACATGGGTCGCCAGCGTCACCAGCGCGGTGTAACCATCCGGCGCGGCTTTTGCTACCGCGTCCGTACCGATAATGCCGTTTGCGCCCGGCCGGTTATCCACCAGCACCTGCTGGCCCAGCCCCTCGGACATCTTCGGCGCCAGCGTGCGTGCCAACACATCCGTGCCGCCGCCGGGCGGATACGGCACGACGATGCGGATGGGTTTGGCGGGATAGCTTTGTGCGGCACTTGCGCTGGCAAACAACAGTAGCGCACAACTCATCATTGGCAACAGCATCATAAAAATATGTTTAAAAACAAATACTTACGAATTAATCATCAAATATCACAGAATCGGATGCCTTCGAACAAAATCGAGCAGTGCTCGCGCGCAGGCATCCGGATCAGTCGCCGCCGCATGGAATGAATCACCCGGCAGCACCACCAGTTCCGACTGCGGCACCTGTTGCTGCCACGCGCGCGTTTGTTCGACGGAAGCGAGGCCGCTTTCCTGCGTGGTGATCACCAGCATCGGACAGCGAATGTTCGGAATGTCCGCGCTGATATCCGAAAAATTAATGGTACCGGCAAAGCCTGCTTCGGACGCCATATCCGTGCGCGCCATGTAGTTGATCCACCATTCCACACCTGCCTTGGGAAATTGGCTGCCCAGCCGTGCGCCCATGCTGCGCCGCGCCCAGTGCGCAATGCCCTGCTCTTCGACCTCACGCACGCGCGCCGCGCGTGTCGCTGCATCGGCGCGCACGGGCGGCGGCGAGCCCACCACGGTCAGCGTGTGTACGCGATCGGGCTTTCGCGCGGCAAACGCGCGATTGATCACGCCGCCGATCTTCGCACCGACCAGATGAAATTTATCGATGCCCAAATGATCCATCAGCCGCACATAGTCGTCGATCACGATATCGAGCGTCCACGAAAAATCCCGCGGCATCGGCGTTGAATCGCCAAAGCCGCGCATGTCCGGCCGCACCACGCGATAGTGCCGCGCCAGATGCGGCACCCAGCCGTACCACGCGCGATGGCTTTCGTTGTTACCGTGGCACAGCAAAATGGTTTCGGGTGTCGTCCATGGATCGGTGTAATCGTCGACGGCGAAGAACAACTCCACACCTTGCGGCAATTGCAATTTCGGCATTTGGAACGCTCCCTGTTCGCACCAAGTCAGCGCCATGCATGTTACCCGTTACGCAGGTTCAACCCCAAATCCTGCTATGCTGCCCCCATCAGCCAAAGAAGAGCCAAGGGAGCTTTTTCATGTCGAAAATGACCGGACACCGCTACTTCGCCGAAGCCATGAAAGGCTACGGCGTCTCGCATCTTTTCTACGTCAACACGATTATTCCGCCTGCGATGGTGGAAATCGGCAAGCTGGGTGCCACGAAACTTGTCATTGCGCACGGCGAGAAAGCCGCGGCGTACATGGCCGACGGTTATGCGCGCGCGTCGAATAGGCCCGGCGTTTGCCTGTGCCAGGACATCGGTAGCACCAATCTTGCAGCCGGCGTGCGCGATGCCTATATGGCGGGTTCACCGGTGATTGCAATTTCCGGCGGACAAAACGACATGCCGCGCTACCGTCACGCGTATCAAAACGCCGAGGATCACACCGCCTGGGCGGGCGTGACCAAGGCCAATTATTCAGTGGACGCCGCTTCACGCTTTCCCGATCTGCTGCGGCAGGCGTTTCGTGACGCCACCAGCGGCGCACCCGGCCCGGTGCATCTGGAACTGCGCGGCAACGCGGGTCAGGTGCTCGACAAAGAGGGCGATTACGACACCCGCGTCGAGGATCGTTTCACACGCTTCCCGCCGTTTCGCCCGTGCGCCGAGGATGCCGACATCAAGGCCGCACTGAAAGAATTAAAGGAAGCAGCCAAGCCGATCATCGTGGTCGGCGGCGGCGCGGTGAAGTCGTTGGCTGGCGCGGAAGTCGTCGCGCTCGCCGACAAATTGCAAGTTCCCATTGCCACCAGCCTGCATGCGCGCGCGCTGGTGCCTGACGATCACGCGCTCGGCGTCGGTGTGCCCGGCAGTTACTCGCGCTGGTGCGCGAACAAGGCCGTAGCTGCCGCTGATCTGGTGTTTTTCATCGGCAGCCACACCGGCGGGCAGGTCACCAATGGCTGGCAGATTCCGAAAATTGGCACGCGCACAATACAACTCGATATCAACCCCAATGAACTCGGCCGCAACTACCCGAACGCGGTGTCGTTGTGCGGCGATGTCAAGGCTACACTCACCGCGATGCTGGCCGAATTTGCCCGATCAGCGAGCGCGCCCACGCCGCGCGCGGAATGGCTGGAACAAGTGCGCAGCTACGTCGCCGACTACTGGGCCGAGAGCGATCCATTGCGCAACTCGAATGACGTGCCGATACGTCCGGAGCGCATGGCGAAAGAATTGGGCGAGTGGATGCCCTCGAATGCTGTCCTCGTGGTCGACACCTTCCACGCTGCGCTGTGGACGGCGCAAATGGCGAAAATGAAATCGGGCCAGCGCTACATCCGTTGCGGCGGCTCACTGGGTTGGGGCTTTCCCGGCACACTGGGCGTAAAAGCCGCGCTACCGGATACGCCGGTCATCGGTTTCGCCGGCGACGCAGGGTTCTACTACCACATGGCCGAAATGGAAACCGCCGCGCGCGCCGGCATTAATGCCGTGATGGTGGTCAACAATAACTACTCGGGCGGCGTGGCGGAAGCCGCAATGTTCCAGAAAGAAGTCAACTTCGCCAAGGTGGCTGATGCCATGGGGTGCGCGGGCTTTCGCGTGGAAAAGCCCGCAGATATTCGCGGCGCGCTCGACAACGCGCTCGCCTGCGGCAAACCAGCGATTGTCGAAATCATCGGCAATGCTTCGATCCGCGCGAAGCGTGGATGGGCGCCCGCGGGTATTAGCGGGGAATAACGCCAGGATTCGCCACACGACAAAATTTGCGTCTGAGCCAAATTGATCCAGATCAACACCATGATGCGTCAAATTTGTTCTACTATAAGAACTCTCGGGGGAAATGACCCATTCTTCGGATTGTCAACATGAAAATACCGCTTTTAAACAATCTTGACTTAGCGCAAATGGCCGGTCAGGTGGCAAGTGCTCCTGGATTCCCTCATTTCCACATCAATAATTTTCTTGAGACGTCATTCGCGAATGAAATACATGACGCCTTTCCTTCGTTCGCAGAAGCCGCCAAGATGGGTAAGCTGTTCAGCGCTGTAAATGAGAAGCGGAAGATACAGGTAACCGATTCCAGCAAGTTTCCGTCGCCGATCTATAGGCTGCACCAATTGCTCGCATCCGATGCATTTGTCGGCGCAATGTCCGAGATGATGGCAATCCCGGGTCTTATCGCCGACCCCGCATTGAATGGCGGGGGTATCCACGAAACAAACTCCGGCGGGCACCTTGATGTGCACGTCGATTTCAACTACAACGAAGAACTGAAACTGTATCGCCGGGTCAACATCCTGATTTACTTTAACAAGGACTGGCGCGCAGAATATGGCGGCTATTTGGATTTGTGGGACAAGAATGTCGAGAATTGCCTTGGTGTGTTTGCGCCTGCATTCAACTCCGCGGTCGGATTTGCCACCAGCGAAATCAGTTGGCACGGCGTGACGCCAGTAACCTGCCCGGTGGAGAAAATGCGAAAGTCCTTCGCGGTTTATTACTATACAAAGGAACCGCCACCAGACTGGGACGGCATCAAGCATTCGACGTTATTCAAGGCCCGGCCTAGCGAGCACTGGAAAGGCAAAGTGGCAATGCCAGCCGAACAACTCGTACGTTCGGCAAAGAATTCCGTGCACTCAGCAAAACAAGCAGTGAAGAAATTCCTCAAGGATATGTCCTAGGATGCTGCTCATTCGCTAATGGCATTCGCGCGAGAGAGCTGAAGTTCACCAATAGCCTTATTCAAGCGGGTATGCGCTCGGCAGCTGCGCCGCATCAGGTATATCCTGCAATTGCCACAAGCCATTCAGGATTTCCATTCGGCATGCGCCGTATAGTACGCCTTCGGTCATCACGCATAATTTCTGCTCAATCTTCAAATTGGATTTCGGCGTGGCCAGATCGTCTTCATCACCGCCCGACTCCGCGCTTAGTCGCTCACCTGTGGCGGTAATCAGTGTCACGCGCGCACAATAGTGCTGTGGGGTGCCTTCAAACGCTGCGGTGAACGCGGCGTTTTCAACGAGTTCAATTTTGCCCACGAGCATCCGCACGCGTGGATCGTGCAACCGCGCATCCTCAAAGGAATGATGTGTCACGTTGCCATTCAGCAGCGCCCCTGCCACGCCGTAGGGGATACTGTGGTCGGCGGTTTCCCGGCTATCAGGTGACCAGTGTTCGTCGTGCGTACCGCGCTTGGCGTTGCGGTGCACTTCGACCAGCACGCGCGCAACATGCTGAAGTTGGACCGGTGAGGCACGTAACTTTTCCGCTGCCATGATCGCTGGAATCGCCAGCGCGCGCAAGCCGCGGCTTGATACGCGCACCAAGCATTTTGTAACCGCCGGCAAAGGGTAGCGTTAACGAAAACCTCTGCCCGGCGACGTGAGCGCACCAGCCCGATTCGCCCTCGAACGGCAGATGCGGCCCGACCGCGCCGGCACGCGCGAGTTGCGCGGCGAATACGCCAGCCTTGCCCGCATACCCGGCAGCGTGGGCTTTCCACGGCGTCAGGTGATCGGTGCGTACCTGCTTTAGCATCACGTTGGGCACAGCGGCATTGGCAATCGCGTGTGACAGCTGCTCTAGATTCAGTCCCAGCAGGCGGCCCGCGCCTGCCGCCACCGCAATGCAGCCAAATCCGGCGGGATCAAAGCCGCCGTTGCGGACGGCATCGCATAAGCCCAGATAAATTTCATAGGCGAGCACGATGGCCGTCAGGCACTCTCGTCCGCTCGCGTGCGTGTGCTCCGCCACGCCCAGCAGCGGCATGATGACGTCGCTGGGATGGCCATGCATGTAACCGGGCTTGTAGCGCGCATAGACATCGTTTGCCTTAATGTAACGCGCGGTGGTGGCATTGACCAGTGCGGCCATGTCCACCGTGGTCTTGATACACGTGCCGAGGATGGTCGCACCGTCAGGGGCCAGATACCCCGCAGCCAATGTTCACAGGGCGCGGCACGGTTCATAAGGAAAACCCGCCATCAACACGCCCAGCGTGTCGATGACTAGGCCTTTGGCGGCGTGCACCACGCCAGCGGGGAGGTCATCATAATGCAAACCACACGCAAAGCCGGCGATGGCTTCTTGAATCGAATCCACGGATTTGCCGGTGGAAATTTTTATCTCCTTTTATCTGCAGGCGCTACGCGGAACGCAACGTAACGCACGCTCTGGACTCCAGCTTGCGATTCAGTGACGACCGGAGCATGTTACTGGTTTTCTGAAGCGCTGTAGAATATCTCCATTCAAAGAACGACCACATGATCAACTCGGTACACCTCAACCTATTGTTCGGCCACACGCCCCTCAGGCTGCACGGGTGCTGGCTGGCAGCGCTGCTCTCAATCACTGCACCCCTTATGCAGGCGCGCGCGCAAGACACCTCGTCGTACCCCAACCGCCCCATCCGCATCGTCGTCCCCACCGCGCCCGGCGGCCCGAGCGATACAGTTTCCCGCATGACGGGCCATGAACTCACGAAACGCTGGGGCCGCCAGGTGGTGGTCGATCTGCGCGCTGGCGCCGGCACCATAATCGGCACCGAAATCGTGGCCAAGGCCGCGCCCGACGGGTACACGCTGCTCGCGGCGCCCGGCGCCATCGCCACCAACGTCGCCAGTTACAAAAAGCTGCCGTATGACCTGCTGCGCGATTTCACGCCAATCACGCAATCGCTCTACGTGCCCAACCTGCTGGTGGCGCACCCTTCGTTGCCGGCGAAAACACTGAAGGAATTTATCGCGTTCGCGCGGCCGCGGCCCGGCGAATTGTTGTATTCCGGTGCGGGCCACGGCGTGTTGCCGCACCTGGCGATGGAGCTTTTTCTCAACATGGCTGGCATCAAGCTCACCGTGGTGCAATACAAGGGTACCGCGCCGGGTGTCGTGGAATTGCTCGCGGGCCGCGTGGTCGCCACCATGACCAGCTCTCTCGCGCTGGTGATTCCACACGTGCAGTCGGGCAAGCTGCGCGGGCTGGGCATCAGCAGCGTCGCGCGCTCGCCGGTGCTGCCTGACGTGCCCACAATCAGCGAAGCCGGCGTGCCAGGCTATGAAGCCGTGCAGTGGTCGGGCTTTCTCGCGCCTGCAGGCGCCCCGCGTGAAATCATCACACGGTTAAACAGGGAAATGGTGTCCATTTTACGTTTGCCGGAAGTGCAGGAGCGGCTCGCCGCCGAAATCGCCACCATCACCACCAGCACCCCGGAACAGTTCGGGGCTTACCTGAAGTCAGAAGTCGAAAAGTGGAAACGAGCGGCGCAGGCAGCGGGCATACAACCTGAATAGCGCTTAAGCACGAACCCGTTGGTGATAGCAATGCGTCTTCCTGAAAAGCGAGCTGCCATGCGCGTTAAGTCCGTGGCTGTATTGGGCACGATACTCACGGGTTGCCCAGGCTCGCCTTGCGCCCTCGCGCAGGAACAGTGGCCCTCGCGTCCCATGCGCATTGTTGTGCCCAGCGGCAGCGGTTCCGGCAGCGACATTTTTGCGCGCACGCTGGCACAGCGGCTGACCGAACGACTGGGCAAGCAGGTCGTGGTGGAAAATCGTACCGGGGCGGGCAATATGATCGGCTATGAATTCGCCGCGCGCTCGCCTCCCGACGGCTACACCATCCTGTCGGCAGTCAGCACGCTGGCAATTCATCCGGTGACGTACAAAAAAGTTTCCTATGATGCAATGCGCGATTTCGATCCGGTTTCACATACCGCGAATCTGCCCAATCTACTGGTAGTACACCCCGCGTTGCCGCTGCGCAGTGTCAAGGATTTGATCGCACTGGCAAAGGCGCGTCCCGGCGAACTGCTCTACGCCTCGGCGGGCCATGGCACCAGTCCTCACTTGTCGATTGAACTACTTACCAGTATGACCGGCGCGCGTTTTGTGCACGTGCCGTACAAGAGCGGCCCGCCGGGCCTTACTGACCTCATGGCGGGTCAGGTGCAACTCATGGCGACTGCACTGAACTATCTGCGGCCGCACGTATTGGGCGGGCGGCTGCGCGCGCTGGGCGTTACCACCGCGAAGCGCGTGGGTGCCATGCCAGACACGCCAACCATTGCGGAATCCGGCCTGCCGGGGTACGAGTCTGTGCAGTGGTACAGCCTTTTTGTGCCGGCCAAAACGCCGCGCGCCATCATCGACCGGCTGAACAGGGAGGTGGTGACGTGGCTACGCTTGCCCGACGTCATCGAACGCAACACCGCCGACGGCAACGAACTGGTCGGCAGTACACCGGAGGAACTCGCGGCCCTATTGCGCAATGAAACCGCGAAATGGGCGAAGGTGGCCAAGGCCGCCGGCCTCAAGCCAGAATGACTGCGCCCGGGCACGGTCATTCTGTCCGTGCCCATATCAAACGCGTGCTATCTCAGCTTTTCCTGCGACGGGTGTCGTCATACAGCAACGCGCCGGGCCTGTCATCACGGGCGCGCTGCTACAATGCGTTATCGTGACGTCCGACCTACGGGAGCATCGCATGGCCTTCGCATTCACAGCGCGCAAATTCGCCACGGTCGCAGCGCTGGCCTGTGCGGCCTTGACCACGCTGCCCGCAGCCGCCCAATCCACACCCGCGGGCAAGGGACAATCCGCGCCGGGTGCCTATCCCAACAAACCCATCCGCATGATCGTGCCGTATCCGCCGGGCGCGGGCACCGATTTCACCGCGCGTGAAATCGGCAAGGCCATCAGCGAGGCGCTCGGCCAGCAGGTGGTGATGGACAACCGCCCCGGCGCCGCCGCGACGTTGGGCCACAGCCTCATGTCCAAGGCCGCTCCCGATGGCTATACACTGGGGCTGGGCACCACCGGCGGCATGGTGTCGGGGCCGGCGCTCCTTGGTAACCGCATTCCGTACGATCCGTTGAAGGATTTCACGCACATCGGGCTGGCGACGTATGTCTACTACTGCGTCTTCGTCACCGCAAGCCTGCCCGCCAACAGCATGAAGGAACTCATCGCGCTGGCGAGATCGCAGCCGGGCAAACTTAACTATTCGTCACCGGGTGTGGGCACGCCAAATCACATTGGCGGCGCGCAACTGGTGACGCTCGCCGGCATCGATCTGCTTCACGTGCCGTATAAGGGCAGTTCTGTAGCGCTGGCGGATCTGATCGCCGGCTCCATCCACATGACCATCACCGGCTTTACCGGCGTGATGCCGCACGTCAAGAGCGGCCGCTTGAAGCTGCTGGGCGTCGGCCACTCGCAGCGCGTCAAAATGGCACCCGATGTGCCGGCCATCAACGAAACGGTCCCCGGTTACTACAACACCGGCTGGTGGGGGCTGGTGGCGCCGCCGGGGTTGCCGAAGGACATCGTCGATAAACTGAACCCGATCATGAACAAGGCGCTCAACTCGCCCGAAGTCATGCAACGCTTTTTCGTCAACGCCCTGGAAATCGCAACCTCCACGCCGCAGGGCTATACCGACATCATCCGCAACGATTTACAGGCGTGGCGCAAGCTGATCAAGGAGGCGAAGATCAGCGTGGATTCGCTACCGTAATATCTAAAACTATCAATAAAAACAAATAGTTATATTGCCTTCGCTACGCACTGCGCCGCATGCGCTGCGGAGCGCCGAGCGTATGCGCCACGGCCTTGGCGGGCTTGCCCGGCGTTAAGGTAATCAGCGCCACGCAGCCGGCATCGGCGGTACCCACGTGCGCGGCGCATACCCCCGGATAACACGCGAGCGTGTTGCCATGACGCATTTGCCGGTGCGCGTGCACGTGGCCCAGCGCCAGATAATCAAAGCCCGACGCTTCGACCTCCTGCGGCGTAATGAGAGAAGCGCGGTCGCTATCTGCCTCGTCGGTATATAACCCATGCGCCATGCCGATGTGCCAATAATTCCCCACGCGTTGCGGCGCCCCCGCCATTGGCTTGTTTGAACGGTCGTGATCGAGCATGCAACGGCCCCACACGGTGGCGTGCAGATCGGGAATGGTCACCTGCATGCCTTCGGCGTCGTCCAGCAATGTGACGTGGCGGCCGGCCTTGCGAAAATCCATGCGCTTGACGATGGAGCGCGCGTCCCACACGTCGTGGTTGCCGACGATCATCACCGTCGGGCAAGTCACGCGTGCCAACTCCGCATAGACAAATTCCACCGTCGAACGGCTGATTTCGTTGTGATCGAATAGGTCGCCAGCGATCAAAAAAAGATCAGAATCGGTGTTAATCACGGTGTCAACCACCTGTGAAAACGCGTCGCGCACCTTGTAGCCGTCAGGCTCGTCATTCAAATGTACGTCGGAAGTGTGGACAATTTTCAGCGGGCGGTTCATGGCAGGCGCAAGGGTTACGAGAGGTGCAGCAGACAATGGCAAAGGGTTCGTTGCCTCAATAGTAACATCGCCCGCGCCACGGCACGCCGCATACAAAACCCCCGCCGCTCTGCCGCCAAATATCAGTCAACGGTCACAAGGGCTGGCCGACGCCATCCCAGGCGGGCCAAAGCAACGCTGCGCGGCGGCGGCAAAAGGCCACGATATGTAATCGCATTGACATCAAAGGCGCTGCCATCATGCCGTTGACACCCTCCATCCAAGCCGAAGGTAGCTTCATCGTGCACTTTAGCAACGGCGTAGCGACCGACAGGTTATGCAAGGCGCAATCGCTTTACATCTCGCCGCTCGGAAGCCCCGGCGTCGTACAGGAAAAAACCCTCCCGCATTTCACGCCTCCGCTGGGCCGCATTCACCCCGGCGCGCCCAAGCCACCGTGCGAGGACATGTGCTGCGCCGTGCACTAGCCGCTGCCGAAAAGCTGGGCTGCGCCGAGTTTCGATGATTCGAAATGGCCGCGCGCTTTTGAATACACCGATCAGGATGTCGGTGTCACCTCCCTGCGCGCCTACCCCAACTTCCCGGAACACTTCTGAAGCGCGCGCCGGATCTGGTCGTTCAATCTGGTATTCGATAATTTGGTGATTGCGCGGAAGACGGTGCGGTAAAGCCAGCGTTGCATTAGGCTAAATTCACCGTAAGTAATTGTTTTTATTGATTTATATATGGAAAACAAAAAGCCCGCCGAAGCGGGCTTTTTGTTGAGTGCCGGCAATTCCACTCGTGATGAATCAACCCGCAGCCTTTTGCTTACGCCGGCGCGCGGCGTAACCCAACAGCCCCAAGCCGGCCAGCATCATGGCATAGGTTTCGGGTTCGGGGACGGCGGTTACGGTTGGCATGCTAATGGTGACCGAATGGCTCCGATTGTTTGCATTTGCGCCGAGCGATTCGAACAGCAACTCATTGTTACTATTGAAGAATTTAACGTTGTAGACATCACGTTCAGAGTCGGTATCTGTCCTGCCGTAAATGGTTACGCTATCGAGTATCGAGGACGACGCCAGCGAAATGCGCAGATGATCCGTGGCATTCCCTGCAGAAGCGTAAATTTGCGGATAGGCACTGGGAAAAATTCCATCGTTGGCAAATGCAACACCCCCGCCATTGCCGAAATACAACCCGCCAATACCGGATGCAACACCGCCGTTGCCCGCCAGCGCCACATTCGTGCCAGTACCAGTTTGCGTTGCCACAACCTCCGAAATTTGCAGGAAGGTGGGAATGGCGCTGTAAACATCAATAAACGACACGCCGCTCAACTGTGCGTACGAGGCCGAGCTGAAACTCAGCAGGGCAGATAGTGCGAGGCCTTGGGCCGTTTTCCTGATTTTGCGAACTTTCATAATGTGCTCCATTTCAAGATTAGGTACTGACGGTGATCAGACTGTGGGTTGTTTTTGAAATTTAGACTCTGAGCGGTCTAGTCTTGATGACCTCCTATCAAGTGCCGCAAAAAATATCAGGGGCATCGAAGCAGCACAATTATCCTTTCGGACTAACTTTATTTTTTGCACAGGTAGCCGGGCAAAGCATTCACGATGTGGCCCATCGAATTCAACGTAAAATTAAACGCGTACAGCAACCCGCCTCGCCCGCAAGATAAAATTTGCTCACAATAAACACATGAAGATTCTGCTGGTTGACGATCACGCCCTGTTTCGGACAGGGCTGCGTCTGATGCTCGAACGCATGGACGCGAGCTTCGAGTTGCTGGAAGCGGGCGATTGCCGCAGCGCGTTTGACCGCCTGGACGCCACGCCCGAACTGGGCATGGTGCTGCTGGATATGCAGTTACCCGATATGCCGGGGCTGGAAGCCTTGAGTCTGATGCGTTCACGTTATCCGGCGGTGCCAGTGGTGGTGATTTCCGCAGCCGATGACCGCCCGACCGTGCTGGAGGCGATCAATCGCGGCGCGATGGCTTTCATTCCCAAATCGTCGGACGCCGAACAGTTGGAAAACGCACTGCGCGTGGTGCGAACCAAAGGCGTTTACATCCCCGCGTCGGCGCTGGCGAACCCGCTCGACGCCGGCGAATCCGCCGTCAAGGCAACCCTCGGAAAAAAGAGCGATTCATTACGCACGATGGGCATGTCAGATCGCGAGATTCAGGTACTCGAACTGCTGGTGCAAGGCCTGCCAAATAAACTCATCGCGCGCCAGCTCAACGTTTCCGAACCCACGGTGAAAGCCCATGTCGCGGCGGCGCTGCGAATCTTGAATGTCAGGAACCGAACGCAGGCCGTGTTGGCCATCGGGCGGCTGAAGTACGCTTTCTCATGACTGCACGGGAGTCACCTTCCACGCCGGCGATCGAGCAACTGGTGGCCGCTGAACAGGTGCGTACACTGTACGCCGGCATAAGATTTTCGTCCGTGGGCGCGCCGGTCACGGCAGCCATTCTGGTGTTTCTGATGTGGCCGGCGGTGAACCATCAATATGCCCTCATCTGGCTGGGTACGTTTTTCCTGTGCATGTGCCCGGTCAGTCTGGTGCTCCGTCATGCCTTTCAGAAAAACCACCGCCTGCCCGGCGATGCGGCCCGCTGGTTGCGCGCATACACTATTCGCCAGGCGGTAACCACCGGCGTCGTCGGCTGCATCGGCATCATATTCTGGGTGCCCGACTCACTGCTGTACCAATTGATTCTGCTGTGCTTTCTGTCGATTTCGTCCGCAATGGTAATCATGGAGGTTGCCTATCACCGGACCATCTATTGGATAACGCTGTGCGGCATTCTGCTCCCGTTGATCGTGCGCGCCAGTATCGAATCAGCCGGCATGGTGGCGATCAGCGCGGCGCTGGTGCTGGTCTACACGTTGTTGCATGCACGCGCGGCCAATCACCTGATTCTGGAATCCCTGAGGCTGCGCTTTATCAATCAAAGCATGGTCGCGCAGCTGGAAGCTGAAAAATCCCTCGCCGAAGCCGCGCGCCTTGACGCCGTGGAAGCCAATCGCGCCAAATCACGATTTCTGGCCGCGGCGAGCCATGATCTGCGCCAACCCATGCATGCGCTGGGCTTGTACGCCTCTGCCGCACGCCCCTATATGCCGGCCGGCGCGGGGCAACACATCCTCGACAAAATCGGCCTGTCGATTGAATCGGCGGAATTGATGTTCAATGCCTTGCTGGATATCTCGCGTCTGGAAGCTGGCATTCTGGTACCTGAGATTCGGCCTTTTGCCATCGATACGCCATTGAACCGGCTAAAGACCGAATACGCGCAGCTAGCCGATGAAAAAGGCCTGATGCTGAGGGTGCGGCCCTGTGCTCGTCACGTCGTGAGCGACCCGCTGCTGGTCGAGCGCGTCATCCGCAACTATCTGTCGAATGCGCTGCGCTACACCCGGCGCGGCGGCGTTCTCGTGGGTTGTCGCGTACGCGGGGAGCATCTCAGGATCGAAGTGTGGGATACCGGCGAGGGCATCCCGCCGGACCAGTTCAACAACATTTATCAGGGTTTTTACCAGTTGGGGAACCCCGAGCGGGATCGTCGCAAAGGCCTGGGACTGGGGCTGACTATAGTCAAACGCATTGGCGAGTTGCTCTCACATCCAATCTCGGTGCAATCAACCCTGGCGCGCGGATCGATGTTTTCCATCACGGTGCCGCTGACAAGCGCCACTGCGCAACCTTCGGCAGACAATTCGCCTCCCTTCGACGAATCCTGGCTGCTGGGTTCGACCGTACTGATTATCGATGACGAGCCGGATGTGCTGGAAGCAATGGCTATCGTGCTCAAACAATGGGGATGCCATGTGCTAACGGCGCAATCACAGGCACAGGCATTGGAGGCGCTACGGGAACTTGACCGCGCACCCGACGCCCTCATCGCAGACTACCGCCTGCGCGAAGGCAAAACCGGCATCGAGGCCATTAAGGCTATCCATCAGGTATGGGGAATGACAGCTGTTGCATTGCTCACCGGCGACACCTCACCTGACCGTTTAATCGATGCAACCAACAGCGGCTACCCCTTGCTACACAAGCCCATCAGTCCGCTACGTCTCAAGGAAACTTTGTGCCGGATACTGGCTGCTGCTCCGGCAACTTAGAAATACCGAGCACTGAACACGAGAAGTTCTTAAGATATATCAATAAAAACAAACACTTAATCCACCCTCATCCCCGCCCCCCGCACCACTT
>OMIN01000158.1 GCA_900299145.1 Betaproteobacteria bacterium
CGGATGCGCTGGTGCAGATAGACCCGGATGGGGCGCCGGGGCCGGCAGGGTTTACCACGCTGGTGACGCTGGTCGGTGTGACGGCCACTACTATTACGGATAGTTTCTTTTTGTTTCAGTAGTAGAGCCAAGACAGTCACCAAGGTAAGCGACGTCCTTACTGTAGAAAACGGGCCTATCAGGCAAGGCCCCGGGTCAGTCTCGGTTGCTCTCACACTACGCTGGTAGCTTCCGGATTCTTCTCCTCGGCGGCGAATATCAGCTTAACCCTGTCGCCGGTATCAAGATCGACAGTCACCTTGCCACCATTGGCGAGTTTGCCAAACAGCAGTTCGTCAGCCAGTGCGCTGCGGATGGTGTCCTGTATTAGCCGCGCCATGGGCCGCGCTCCCATCGCAGGATCGAAGCCCTTTTTGGCGAGATAGTCTTTTAACGCCTGTGTGAAGGTGATGTCGACTTTCTTCTCGTGCAGCTGGTCTTCGAGTTGCATCAGGAACTTGTCGACAACGCGCAGAATGATTTCGCGGTCGAGGGCGGCGAACGATATCGTGGCATCGAGCCGGTTACGGAATTCCGGGGTGAACAGGCGTTTGATTTCGCCCATTTCGTCACCCACCTGCTTGTTGGGCGCAAAACCGATGCTGGTTTTCGACAACTCGGAAGCGCCGGCGTTTGTGGTCATGATAATTACTACGTTGCGGAAATCCGCCTTTCGGCCATTGTTGTCAGTCAGCGTACCGTGATCCATCACCTGCAGCAGGATGTTGAAAATATCCGGATGCGCTTTCTCGATCTCGTCGAGCAGCAACACCGAATACGGCTGCTTGGTGATCGCCTCGGTCAGCAGACCGCCCTGATCGAAACCGACGTAGCCCGGCGGTGCGCCAATGAGACGCGACACCGCGTGACGCTCCATATACTCGGACATGTCGAAGCGAATCAGCTCCACGCCCATCACATAGGCCAACTGGCGCGCGACTTCGGTTTTGCCAACACCCGTGGGGCCTGAGAAGAGGAAGCTGCCGATCGGCTTTAGTGGATTGCCCAGACCGCTACGCGCCATTTTGATGGCCGTGGTGAGTGCGTCTATGGCCTTGTCCTGGCCGAACACTGTCGCTTTCAGATCGCGGCCGAGTGTCTTGAGTGAATTGCGGTCATCGACCGAAACCGTTTGCGGGGGAATGCGTGTGATCTTCGCCACCACTTCTTCGATCTCGTGTTTGCTGATGACTTTTTTCTGCTTAGACTTTGGCAGAATACGCTGGGCCGCGCCCGCTTCGTCGATGACGTCGATGGCCTTGTCTGGCAGATGCCGGTCGTTGATGAAGCGCGCGGAAAGCTCCGCTGCCGCCGTCAGCGCTCCCGCCTTGTAGGTGACGCCGTGGTGCTCCTCGAAGCGAGACTTGAGTCCCTTGAGGATTTGTATGGTTTCCTCGACCGACGGCTCCAGCACGTCGATTTTCTGGAAGCGCCTCGAGAGCGCGTGATCCTTCTCGAACACGCCGCGAAATTCGGTATAGGTGGTCGCACCGATGCACTTTAACGTGCCATTCGACAGCGCGGGTTTAAGCAGATTGGAGGCATCCAGCGTGCCCCCCGAGGCGGCACCGGCGCCGATCAGCGTGTGAATTTCATCAATAAACAGGATGGCGTGCGGGTCTTCCTTTAACTGTTTCAATACCGCTTTCAGCCGTTGCTCGAAATCGCCGCGATACTTGGTGCCCGCCAGCAACGCGCCCATGTCGAGCGCGTAGACCGTGCTTTTTTGCAGAATGTCGGGCACGGTTTCTTCGATGATGCGCCGCGCCAAGCCTTCGGCAATGGCTGTTTTGCCCACGCCAGCTTCGCCCACCAGCAGCGGGTTGTTCTTGCGGCGGCGGCAGAGGATTTGAATCGCGCGCTCCAGCTCTTTGTCGCGGCCGATCAACGGATCGATTTTGCCGTCTCGCGCCAATTGGTTGAGATTTTGCGTGTAGTTCTCCAACGCTCCGCCGGCCGACGGGGCTTCCTGTTCGGTTTCGGCTTCGCTCTCGTTCTTGGCGGGCGCGGCCTGCTGCGTTTTGCTGATGCCGTGCGAAATGAAATTCACCACGTCCAGCCGTGTGATGCCCTTCTGGTTGAGGAAATACACCGCGTGCGAATCTTTTTCGCCAAAAATTGCCACCAATACGTTGGCGCCAGTGACTTCCTTCTTGCCTGACGATTGTACGTGCAGAATCGCGCGCTGAATCACGCGTTGAAAGCCGAGCGTGGGTTGCGTATCGACATCCTCACCCGCCAGAATCGGCGTGTGCTCGGTGACGAATTCCGACAGCGTTTTGCGCAGTTCATCCTCGTCGGCCGCGCACGCCTTCAGCACCTCAGAGGCAGAGGGGTTATCCACCAGCGCCAGCAGGAGATGCTCCACGGTGATAAATTCGTGGCGCTTCTGGCGGGCCTCCATGAAGGCCATGTGCAGGCTGACTTCCAGTTCCTGAGCGATCATCGGCGTCCTTTTTTGGCGACTTGCAGCATTCAAACTTTCAAACCAAACTTCAATTTTCTTCCATCATGCACTGTAACGGGTGCTGGTGCTGTTTGGCGTACGAGCGTACCTGATCCACCTTGGTCGCCGCCACATCCTTTGAATACACACCGCATACTCCCATGCCTTCGCGATGCACCTTTAACATGATCTGTGTCGCCTTTTCCCGAGTCAGGGAGAAAAATTTTTGCAACACCAGCACTACAAAATCCATCGGTGTGTAATCATCGTTCAAAATCATGACTTTGTACATGGGTGGCGGCTTGGTTTTCACCCGCCGGACTTCCAATATGGTGTCGTCGCGTTGTTTGCCAGCCATGTTGCGGATCTGATTTCAAAACACCTGAGATGCCACGTGAGAATCGGTGAATCGCGATTCTGCAATCCGGCATCTATTTTGGACGGAATCGCGGAAAATTCAAGTAGTTGCGCTGCAAAAAGCGTGAAAAAAGCCCCACTCTTGTTACGGCTAAAATTGGTGTATGCTTTACAGCCGCCTTTTTTGGGCGGGAGTTGATTCGCCATCAGGCGTTTGTATCGCTGTGAGCGGGCTTCGGCCTAAACCAGTCTTACCGTGCCAGGAAGGACAGAGCATGCCAACAGGAACCGTAAAGTGGTTCAACGATGCCAAGGGCTATGGGTTCATCACGCCAGACGACAAAAGTGAAGACCTGTTTGCCCACTTTTCAGCCATTCAAATGGGCGGGTTCAAAACGCTCAAAGAGGGCCAGAAAGTCTCGTTCGAAGTAACGCAGGGCCCGAAGGGCAAACAGGCTTCGAATATTCAGGCGGCGTAAATCGGCGCCTGCGGTGCGATGCGCTGCCCGGCTTCAACAACCTGACGTCGAACGAAATCGCGAGTTCTCCTTGGGTATGGGGTGCCGCATGGGGGTGTTACAGCCGATTTGCTAGTCGCCCACAATACGAACGACATTTTACGGCCATGCGTGCATTGCCTCGAAGGTACATTGGGCATTTATGGCCCTTCCAAACAATGCGATAATTGTGCCGCGCAACAACCCGCGTTAACGATAATCCCGGAGACTTAGGACCATGACTGGCACACTCGATCTATTCAAAATCGCCAAAGAAGAGCAGGACGGCGACCTTTTCAAATATCTGGACAGTATTTTCAAGCGTTCCAAGATTCAGCCGCGCGGCATGACGGACGCAGTGATCTGGGAAGGCGGAAATAACGCAGGCGGTGTCAAGCCGGTGGCGCATGCGTTTACCGATACCTTCGCGTTGAACGGCACCATCATGGCGCTGGACGTGCTGGGTCTGCCGTTCCTCGGCATTCCAATGATGGCGCAGTATCGCCACGATACCAAGTTAAAGCCGCTGGAGTGGTTCGGCAAAATGGACTACACGTGTCTTAAGTGGTCCACCGCGGGTGACTTCATGGTGAACGACGGCGGTAAAAAAGTCGTGGTGGCGGGCAAGTCCGCCAACGCGCCGCTGCGCACTGCCGCAGGTGTGTACTGCAACGTGCGGCCGTATGGTTCGATCACCAACGTGCGTTTCATGCCCGGCCTGCCGTATTCGCAGGACAACAAGAAGTTCGTGGTTGAAAAAGCCACGGGAAATATTCACTCCGAAATGAACACCCCGGGCGTGCGCATGGCCTACGCCGCACGCCTGTTTCTGCAACTGGTGAACGAGCGTAAGTGCATCGGCCGTGTCGCTACCAAGCCCACGCAGGCGAAAGAAGATGCGGTGAACGCCGGCATTATGCGCTGGCTGTTGCAAGGCACGAAGTTCAAACTAAAGCGCCAGTACGCGGTGGACGCTTACGAGGAACACAAGGAAAACGTGGATGCCATCGTGGCCCTGCTGCCGAAGGATTTTAAAGCGGGCATGGAAAACTGGACTGGCGACATCTACGAGCACATTTCCGACACCAACTTCGGTCTTCTGCTGCACGACATGATTAATCACCGTGAGTGCATCGTGTACGCGACTGACCTCGACGGCGACCGTTTGACCGACTTGATGGCTGATGCGCCGGACGTGCTGCGCGCCTGGGGCCAGCTGATACTGGATCATGTCAAGGCCGGCAAGGATATGAAGCAGGTGTGGAAAGACATGGGCTTCACCATGACCAACGGCAAGGATATGACCTCGGTGATGTATCGCATGGAAGGCGCGCCGATTTACGAACAGACGCTCGGCTCGGCCGATGCCATGTTGCTGCGCTTGCTGGCAGGCGACGAAACCGTCGGCGGCACCAAAGACCCGTACGATCCGCGTATTCACTTCGTGCTGATCAACGAGGCTTACAAGGCTGCCAATCCCGGCAACAAGCAACTCGCCGACTGGCTCGACGCACAACTGGCGACGTTCGACAAGATTTATTCGTCGGGCAAGCGTCCGCGTTACATCGACGGCTACAAGGCGTTGAAAGCGGCGATCAAGCCGTGGGGCACGAATTAGCCTTCGTTCTTCTTGAGCATCACTCTCGACAACGCCCGCCGGGTTATCTGGCGGGCGTTGTTGTTTTGACCGATGATCATTCTTTTCAATAAACCCTATGGGGTGTTGTGCCAGTTTCGTCCGGTCGCCGGGCGGCAAACGCTGAAAGACTATATCGACCAGCCCGGCGTGTACGCTGCTGGAAGGCTTGATGCCGACAGCGAAGGGCTGTTGGTGCTGACTGACGACGGCATTGAACAGCATCGCATTTCACATCCGCAACACAAGCTGCCGAAGACATATTTTGTGCAGGTAGAAGGCACGCCGGATGAAAGTGTGCTCGCCCGTTTGCGCCGGGGCGTTACGCTTAACGATGGATTGACGAAGCCTGCCGATATTGTGTTTACCGGAGAACCGGTATGGCTATGGCCGCGCGTTCCACCGGTGCGCTATCGTAAGCATATACCCACTGCGTGGCTGCAACTCACGATACGCGAAGGCAGAAATCGCCAAGTGCGCCGCATGACAGCAGCGGTGGGGTACCCCACGCTACGGCTGATACGTTTTGCCATTGGCAGCTGGACCATCGATGGCTTACCGGCGGGTGATTGGCGGCTGGCGAATGACGAATAGAATATACTTAAGTATTTGATTTAATTCATTATTTTATGATGTCACGGCGTTCGTCAACCAAGCCGCGATATGCCCGTTAATGGTTCTGACCGCACGTTTTGGTCAGCCGCCTAACATCAATGAAAGCGGCTTTTCACTAACCAAATGAGGAAATGAAATGAGCAAACTGTTCGCAACCCTGCTGGCTGGCGTTTTTGCTGTTGCCACCGTGACCCCCGTGATCGCTGCTGACGCGAAAGACGCGCCGAAAGCGGAAGCCAAGAAAGAAGACGGCAAGAAAGGCGATGCCAAGAAAGCTGACGCGCCGAAAGCTGATGCCAAAGGCGATGCCAAGAAAGCTGACGCGCCGAAAGCCGACGCCAAGAAAGCCGACAAGTAATTTCGCAGGATTGTCGCAGCAAAGGCAGGGCCGTCTGGCCCTGCCTTTTTTATTTTGCAAATCGCTGGCGTTACAATTGCATCCCATACAATTCGATTAAATCATGAGTAGCAATAAACGCATCGTAGTGGGCATGTCCGGTGGCGTCGATTCCTCGGTCGCGGCGTTGCTGCTGAAGGAGCAAGGCTACGACGTCGTTGGCCTTTTCATGAAAAACTGGGAAGACGACGACACGGATGATTACTGCTCGTCGCGCCAGGATTTGATCGACGCCGTGTCGGTGGCCGACACGCTGGGCATAGAAATCGAGCAGGTTAATTTTTCTGCCGAATACAAAGAGCGTGTGTTCCGCGAGTTTCTCACCGAATACAAAGCCGGCCGCACGCCCAACCCCGACGTGTTGTGCAACGCCGAAATCAAATTCAAGGCGTTTCTCGATCACGCGATTGCCATGGGAGCCGATCACATCGCCACCGGCCACTACGCGCAGGTGCGCGAATGCGACGGCCTCTTTCAACTGCTACGCGCGGATGACGGCGCCAAGGATCAAAGTTATTTTCTGTACCGGTTGAATCAGGCGCAACTCTCAAAGGTGCTGTTTCCGCTGGGGCAACTGAACAAAACCGCGGTGCGTGAACTTGCGCGCAAGGCCGGGCTTGCGACGCACGACAAGAAGGATTCGACCGGCATTTGTTTTATCGGTGAGCGGCCGTTTCGCGAATTTCTTAACCGTTACATACCGGCGAATCCCGGCGACATCTGCACGCCCGACGGCATGCGCGTGGGCCGTCACAACGGACTGATGTTTTACACGCTGGGGCAACGGCAGGGGCTGGGCATCGGCGGGGTGCGTGGCATCGGCAGCGGTGATAGCGATGCGTGGTATGTTGCGGAAAAAGACATGGTGAATAACCGGTTGATCGTGGTGCAGGGGCACGATCATGTGAAGCTCTTTGCCGACCGCGTGACGGCGATGAATCTGAACTGGATCAGTGGCGCGACGCCGCCATGTGGTTGGGTTTATGGCGCCAAAACGCGTTACCGCCAGAAGGACGGCCCGTGTGTCATCGCGGCGGCCACAAAACAAAGCTGCGCCATCGAATTCGCCGAGCCGCAATGGGCCGCCACCCCCGGCCAGTCGGTAGTGGTGTACGAAAGCAACGTTTGTCTGGGCGGCGGCATCATCGAATCCACCGCGCTGACGGGCGCCGCAGCTGAAGCCATACGCTTGCGCCAGCAGGCCTGCGATTAAGGGTGTTCGCGCCGCGCTGGTAAGGCTGCGGTAAACAAACTTGACGATTTTTCCCGTGACGGAGTAGTCTCGCGGGGTTTACCAACCGGAGTAATCCCATGAACGCACCCGCCGAAAAATTCATCCTGTTTTTGCAGCCGGGATGAAGTTCCTGCCTCAGAGCGAAAGAGTTTCTTTCGAAAAAGAAGATTGATCACGAAGTCGTCGATATCCTGAACGATCCGGGCGGCCGTGAGCGGCTGCTGGCGCTGGGCCTTCGTAATGTGCCCGTGGTATCCAAGGGCAAGAACTACGTGTTCGGGCAAAAGCTCGAAGATGTTGCCGAATTCGTCGGCCTTGAAGGCACCGGCCACACGCCGCTGCCACCGGAGCAGTTGGTCAGGAAGTGGATCATCGCGCTGCGCGCGGCGCAACGTTATGTGCGCCAGCTTTCACCTGAGCAGCTTGACGGCGACGTGATTCCGAATCGGCCGCGCAAGATACGCATCATGAGTCACCACATTTTCCGTATATGCGAGTCGTACCTCGACAGCGTGGAAAAAGGTGTCGATTACGCGGTGGGTGACGCCAACAAGCCACCTGCGGAAGGCACCTGCACAACCGGTGAGCAAATCGCGCAATACGGTGAAGGCGTCATCGCGCGTCTCGAAAAATGGTGGGCTGGTGTTGCCGATAAATCGCTGAAAGCGGAAATCCCCACGTATTACGGCAAGCAGCCGATGCACGTGGTGTTCGAGCGTTCCACCTGGCATTCCGCGCAACATGGCCGCCAGTTGATCCACGTGCTCGAACGCAATGGCATCAAGCCCAATCAGCCGCTGACGGCGGACGATCTGGCCGGGTTGCCGTTGCCCGAGCGGTTGTTCGAGTAAGTTCTAGTTGTTCTCTACAACGTTTTCTACGTTGTCCTAACTGGCAGGCCCGGCAGCGGCAACGCAGGGCCTTCCGGCACCGGAGTGCGCGCGACGTTCATCACCAGCGCGAGCAGCCCGTAATAGCCCGCCACGGCGAGTAGGTCGATCACGCCCTGCTCGCCGTATTGTTTTGTGGCTCGCGCGTAGGTGGTGTCGCACACGCCGTTGTTCTTCAACGCCTCGGTAAGGAAGTCGTAGAGAATTTCCTCGTCTTGGGCCATCCCACTGGGGCGGCGGCCTTCGCGCACAGCGTTGCCGATTTCCGGTTTCAAGCCTGCCTCGACCGCCTGCCGGTAGTGCGCCCACCACTCAAATTGCTGGTTGTAGTGGCGCGCCGCGATGATGGCTGCAAATTCGCCAAGGCGTTTTTCAATCGGGCACATAAAGCGCAGATACTCGCCCACTTTCTGCACGCGGCCCATCAGCTCCGGGCTGCGCAGGAGCGCCATGAACGGCCCGCCCATGTGCTTGCGCGGGCCGGCCATAACGCCGTCGTACGCGGCTTTCTGCGCTGGCGTCATTTGCGCCACCGGGATGTCCCCCAGCCGCACCGGGGCCACCTTGTAATGCACTTCCTGCTGTGGCTCTGACATCGCTGACTCCAGACTCGTGTGACCAAAACGGGTTTAGGGATTGCCCATGAAATGCCGCTTGCCGATTTCCACGCCGTTGTGGCGCAAAATGTCATATGCGGTGGTGGCATGGAAATAAAAATTCGGTAGTGCACGTTTCAACAGCAGATCAATGCCGGTGAATTGCATCTCGCGATCGCCCATCTTAACGGTCACGTTCTTGCCTTCAGAGCCATCCACCTGCGTTGGCTTGATGCCGTTTAACCACGCCACTGTGCCATCGACGCGCGCGGCGAGGTCCGCAAGACTCTTCTCATTCATGTCGACCTTGGGCGCATCCACGCCAGCCAGCAACGCGATGCAATTGCGCGCGTGATCGGTCGAGGCCTGCACCTGACGCGCGAGGCTGAACATGTCAGGGAACAGGCGGTAACTCAGCAGCGTGGCTTCGTCGTACTTCTTCTCGGCGTACATCGCCTGCGCCTTTTTTAGCACAATGGACAAGCCTTCTAGGTGGCGCGTGAACACGGGCAGGGAAATCTGGGACATGGTGACGGACATGTTGTATCTCCTTACGAGTTTAAAGTTACAAGACTATTCGGGAAGGTCATTTTACTTGATACACAGTGGTCTAAACGATGCCTTGGTCGATTGATACATACAGAG